>DYKB01000077.1 GCA_020722815.1 Caldithrix sp.
AATGTAGTACCCCCTCCTGCCTCCCCCAAATTCTAAAAAGCGGAATTTGGGGGGGATAAAGCGGGATTCTCTCCCCCATTTTCGCTTTTTGAAAATGGGGGAGATCCAGAGGGGGTCAAGACTTCAGAGAAAACGATTCATTTTAGAATTTCACGTACAACAATATTCAACAATTTATTTTTCACAAAAATTTGCTTGATAACTTTGACATTTTCAAGATATTTTTGTATTTTTTCGTTTTCTTTGGCGGCGTTAAATATAAATTCCTGATCCGAATCCAGGGGAACATTGATTTGTGCCCTCAATTTGCCATTGATTTGAATCACCACCGTGACTTCATCCTGCTTTAATTTGGATTCATCATAAGTTGGCCAGGAACTGTCAAAGACACTGCCTGAATAACCAGCATGATGCCATAATTCTTCACAGGTGTGCGGGGCAAAGGGAGCTAATAATTTTATCAGCGTATCTTTACAATTGGTGAGCTCTTTTACATCATAATTTGCCGGATTTACATTCTGGAGATATAAATAAGTCGCATTCACCAGCTCCATTATCCGACTGATAACAGTATTGAAGTGCAATCGCTCCAGATCAATCGTCGCCCATTTGGTGGAATAGTGTCGAATACGTTCCAACTCGGTTGCCGGTTCTGTACGATTGTGAGATGTTTCCAACTCAATCAATTGCCAGATTAAGCGCCAATAGCGATTGATAAAACGATTGACGCCATGAATTCCTTCATCACTCCAATCTCCACCATCGGTGTAAGAACCCATGAACATCATATATAATCGCAAGACATCCGACCCATAATGTTCGATGTACTTGTCGGGATTGACGACATTTCCCCGGCTTTTAGACATTTTATCACCCTGATGGGTAATAATTCCCTGATGAACCAGTCGTTTGAAAGGCTCTTGAAAATTAATCAATCCCAGATCGTACAGGACTTTGGTAAAAAATCGGGCATATAACAGGTGCATATTGGCATGTTCCGCGCCGCCGACATACTGATCAACTGGCAGCCAAGCGTTGATTTTTTCTTTATCAAAAGCTGCATTTGCATTATGCGGATCAACGTAGCGTAAGAAATACCACGAGGAACAGACGAAAGTATCCATGGTATCCACTTCACGGGTGGCGGCATGCCCACATTTCGGACAGGTTGTATTCACAAAATCCGGATTGGACGTCAGGGGTGATTCCCCGGCGCCGGTAAATTTAACTTCATACGGCAACAATACGGGTAACTGATTTTCGGGTACCGGAACTTCGCCACATTTGGGGCAATAAATAATTGGTATTGGAGCGCCCCAATAGCGTTGTCGGGAAATACCCCAATCCCGCAAGCGATAATTTACCGTGGCGTATCCTAATTGTTTTTGAACCAGCCATTCGGTGACTTTCTTTTTACCTTCTTCCGATGCCAAGCCATTGAATTGGCCGGAATTTATCATAATCCCCGGGTCTTCATAAGCTTGTGTCAGCGGCTCGGTACGTGGTTTCCCGGCAACGCTGATAACTTCCCGGATTGGCAACTGATATTTTTGCGCAAATTCAAAATCACGCTGATCATGTGCCGGAACGGCCATCACCGCGCCGGTTCCGTAACTCAATAACACATAATCCGAAATCCAGACAGGTACTTTTTCATTATTGACAGGATTGATAGCGTAAGCGCCGGTGAAAACACCGGTCTTTTCCCGTTCCGTTGAAGTCCGGTCGATATCGCTAACCTTCCGCGCATTTTCAATATAATCCTGTACGGTTTGATACTGAGCCGGTGTGGTGATTTTTTCCACCAGTGGATGTTCCGGTGCAAAAGTCATGTAAGTCACCCCAAATAAGGTATCAGGACGCGTAGTGAAAATTTCAATATCTTCAGGATAACCATCCATTTTAAATTTAATCTGGGTTCCTTCGCTCCGGCCAATCCAGTTTTTTTGCATAATTTTGGTCTTTTCAGGCCAATCGAGTAAATCATGGTCTTTTAATAAGCGTTCTGCATAATCGGTAATTTTAAAGAACCAGCCTTCAATATCTTTTTTCGTTACTTCAGAATGACAGCGTTCGCACTCACCCTGTACCACCTGTTCATTGGCCAGAATTGTTTTGCAACTGGGACACCAATTTACCGGTGATTTTTTACGATAGGCTAATCCTTTATAGTACAATTGAAGAAACAGCCATTGTGTCCAGCGATAGTATTCCGGTAAACTGGTATTAATTTCTTTGCTCCAGTCATACATCGCGCCGATCGCCTTTAACTGTTTGCGAAATTCATTAATATTGCGGGTTGTACTATCAACCGGATGGACTCCCATTTTAATGGCAAAATTTTCGGCTGGCAATCCAAAAGCATCGTAGCCAATGGGTTCCAACACATTGTAGCCCTGCATGCGTTTAAATCGGGCAAATGTATCCGTTGGCCCAAAATTATACCAATGCCCCATGTGCAGGCGATCCCCGGAAGGATAGGGGAACATCACCAGACAATAGAACTTATTTTGTGATTTGTTAATATCAACCTGATATAAATGATCGTCTTCCCATTTTTTTTGCCACTTTGCTTCAAGTTCTTTAAAATTATAATCTTGCATAATATTTATTCCCTTATTTTTCTATTTGATTTGGATCTTTCTTGATATAGGTTATTGAAAAGGCCAGGCAATTGTTTAAAATTCTGATTTAATTCTTATTCATATAGGGTTCCCAACTCCTCTGAACGTTTCGTCGCCGTCATCACGGCACTGATGAGCATGGAACGAAGCCCATGCGCTTCCAGATCATGAATCGCCGCGATGGCCGTCCCACCTGGAGTTGTTACCTGATCCCGTAGCACCGCCGGATGCATACCAGTTTCCTGCACCAATTTTGCAGAACCAAGTAGCGTTTGTACCGCCAGTGGGAATGCAACTTCGCGTGATAACCCCATCTTCACACCGCCATCCGTTAACGCTTCGATAATCATATAGATATAGGCCGGACCGCTGCCACTCAATCCAGTAATCGCATTCATCTGGTTTTCATCGATTTGCTGAACAATCCCCACAGCCTCAAAAATTTGACGGGCCAGTAGGGCGTGCTTTTGTTCCGCGAATTTACCGAGACAAATCGCTGTCGCCGATTCATCAACCTGGGCGGCAATATTCGGCATTGCCCGGACGATGGGATTATTTTGACTAACCCATTTAGAAATCAAATTTGTGTGAATCCCGGCCGCAATCGAAATCAAAAATACATCCGGTCGTAGTGAATGATTGGTATCCAGTAAAACCGATTTGAGAATCTGCGGCTTAACACTCAAAATGAGAATATCCGCGAATTTTACAACTTCAATGTTTTGATTGGTCGTTATGACGCCCCATTTTTTCTCAAAATCAGTAAGGTGATTCGAATTCGTATCACTTACCATGACGCTTGAAGGTTCGGTCAGTTTGGCTTTTATTAAACCACCGACGAGGGCGCCCCCCATATTGCCGGCACCAATTACGCCAATTTTTTCCTGTATCAACTGAAAATTCCTCCAGTAAAAATTTTCTGTTTCATATTAAAAAAAAACCCGCGACCTGTTCATTAAGTTGCGGGTTTATTCTATATCAAAATTAAATGTAAGCTTAATGGAAGGTCGGGAAATTTATTCTGGTTTACCTCCAGATAGGAATAATCGGTTTGAAGCTAGAAAGAGTTGAGAAAGCAATCGGCTGCCACCGACAACTGCTGGTTGCGGTGAATAATACTCATTTTTCATTTTTTCAGCGATTACTTTCATAAGTATAACCTTATTTTTTATCAACTTGATTAAGTCTTAAATTTAGATGCGTGAAGATAAGTAAAAAATGAGAAAAAATCAAGCGTTATTTCTAAAATTTAAAATAAAAATTTTAAAAGTTCAAAGTGCCAGGTTCACTGTTTGCGGTTGCATTGAGCCGGAGATAATTCAGATATTAATTTAAAATTTCTTCCCCAAATTCCTGAGTTATATAAACTGAATCTTTGCCTTCAAAATTTCCGCGAAAAACGCCGACACCCGTAAATTTGAATTGTGGATTCAGAATTCGCTCGCGATGCGGTTTGCTGGACATGAGAAATTTAAATAGTCTTTCCACAAACTGGCGATAAGAATCGTAAGGGGCGTTTTTGATTTTCATTGGGTCCGTTTCATATTTTGCGGCGGATTTGGTTCCGGCCAAGGACACATACTCGTCAATTTTCCCTTTCCACATGATACCATTTTCTTTAAAAAAAATGCCAAGCCTTTCGTTCACTTCCACGACTTTTTCTTCCTGAAGTTGTTCCAGCTTGGCCATCATTTGCGAATGACGTCGGGCCACAGTCGCTAATTTTCTGTGGTATTTTAATGCTGCCAATTTCATTTTGGCACGTTCCACATTAACCTGATGAAAAATAGCGGCTTCAAGTAGATCCGGATCCAGTTGAGCATCCGTGAATTTAGCCTGAACCACCTGGCTTTTCAAAAATTGGGGGCTACTTTTTTGGTAGAGTTCTTCGGTATCAGTGGCAAAAACGGTCCCAAAAATAAAAATGAGACACAATAAAAATAAAATCATATTCCGCATCGGTCTCTCCAGATTTTAGTGAATGGTTAGTCATTGTTTTTCGGGATGTTACATCATATACGCCATAGCCTTACAAAAGTTCGCGAATTTTTGATGTCTTTTCTTTTCTCTTGCTTTTTTGGAGATAATTGCTATATTTAGAGTCTGTCCGAAAATTCAAAACCCTGTCATGGCGAGGCGTTTTTTGCCGAAGCAATCCCCTTGTATCATGACGGCGATTGCTTCGTCGCCAAAAACGCTCCTCGCAATGACAGTACCGGATGCGTTTGCGGACAGACACTATTTAATCTGGACGATTTTTGACTGCACGCGATCCTGATTTAGAATTTTTAAAATTTAAAATTCTCACAAAATTGATGAGAACAAATAAAAATGACTGAAGCGACTTTTGTTACCCAAGAGCAATTAAATTTTATGCTCGAAACTTTTTTTCAAAAAATTTCCACGAAACTCGATCTTCAGAAATTCGCAACGATTGATGATATTTCCCGAATCGAAAAAGCGCTGATGAATTTGCCAGGAATTCTTCCGATTACGGATGATTTTTCAAGTCACCTCGACGCAAATGTCATGGAGAATCTGGTGACGATTAAAAATATTCGCGAGCAAATTCAGGCGAATCAGGCGGCGATTGATAATCTTTATCATGATCTGGCAGACAATCGACGCGCGATTGAAATGGTGGATTCGCGGATGAAAGATTTGATTAAAGAAATACAGGGATTAAGACAGAAAATTGGTGAAATACGCAAAATTTCAGCCGGTGATAATCCCAATTTTAAAGTTTTGCAGAATCAATTTGTGGAATTGATGCATAATGTGGATTCCAACACGCGTGTTATTAAAAAATTAGCTGTTGTTTCCGATGAAATTCATTCACGGGTCACTGAATTGGCGAATAATACCGATCTCCCTGCTTTTCGTGAAGAAGTTCTGGAACGTTTCGATGGTCTTATCAAGCGACTTGAAGATTTTGGCTTTGAACAGGCCAGCATTAAGGTAGCCCTGAAACGATTCGAAAAGCTACAAATCGATGAAGTTGCGCGCAATGATGAACAGGATAGCCTGATTAAAAAAGCGCAGGAAAAAATTATCCATCTTGAGAAAAAAGCGGGGCAGGTGGGAGGCTAGTTTTAAGATCACGGTTTTCTGGTTGGCTGGTTCAGGGTTCATGATTCACCGTTGGACACCTTGGAAAATTTTGATCGCTTACGCAACTGGTATACTTTTCGAGTCAATTTATGCGCGACTTACCAGGTTCCAATTTCTTCAAAGCGCTGAATTTTCACATTTTTAACCGTGAATTGGAAACGTTAAACCTGAAACCGCGTTTTCTTCCATTTTTCGATTAATCGCCACACATTTTTCAATTATTTCAATTAATCCTGCCGTATATTGTTTTTCAGCGACATAGTGACATATTGATTTTACCGCCGGAACCGCATTGGCCGGACACATGGGATAGCCAACCAATTTCATAAAAGCCATATCGGCTTCGGTATCTCCGATACCGGCCATGTTTTGAGGTGGAATTTGCAGTAATTCACTCAATTTTAAAAGTGCGGTTCCCTTATCGAAGTGTTGGGGGACGATATTTATACAATTTTCTGAAATAGTCAATAAATAGCCGTTTAAATCCTCACGAAAATCACGCTGCAACAGATGGCGAACTTTTTCAATAGTTGGATGGTCAGGCGAAATGAGTGTCAAATGGGTTTCTTTGCCGGGCTGAATGCTGGTTTCAATTTTAGGTAAAAGTTCCTGACTAATTTTCTTCTTCAATTTTAATAGATGACCATCTCCTTTACCTGAATCACCCGCCAGATAGGTGTAACGATTGGTTTTAAGTTCATAGAGTATGCCGCCATTCTCACTAATCGATGGCAAGGTAATATTCAGCATTTTGACTAGCGCTTCCACATACGGCTGGGGACGACCTGTACAGAGTGTCAGCGGGGCGAAATGAGATTCTCCGGCCTGGGCTTTTGCATTATAATCGCGCAGCCAGGTGAAATTAGCCATGTTAAAGGCTGTTGCACGCTCTTCAGTCAAACATCCATCGACATCGGTTACAATTAAAAGAATTTTGTTTTGCATTTTCTACCCCTTTCTTAGTCTCCAAATAATTTGCATGTCCAAAATTGACATTCTCCTTGCTTTTACCAAAATTTTCTTGTATTTTTATGACATCATATCGGAATTTATCATTTGCTATCGTACACTTTTTAATTATGCAAAATCTGACCCCTCACCATCTCCCCAATGGGGAGAGGGAATAGCTACGCCCTTTCACTTTGGGCTGATCTTGACCCACATCTCGTTACTGGACCCGGGGAAGTGGCCACTCCCCTTCCCTGATTTGAGGGAAGGGGTTGAGGGATGGGTTAGAAAATGGTGTTGATAAGAACGAATTTAAACTTTTCGCCTGGTCACGATGAAACTTATTAAAAAATATTTCTTTGTTATATCCGCATCCTTTTTTACCCATCCCCTGGTCCCTTTCCTAAAAAATAGGGAAGGGGAATTCGTCCTCTCCCCGTGTCCAGTAGAAGATATGAGACACGATCAGCCCTTTGGGAGAGGGTCATCCGGGTGGTTTAACAATGATTTATAAAAAAGTTGACGTTAGCGAAATTTATCAATAAGCGGATGAACGATTCCAGAAAATTTGTATAACGCCAGAAGATGATAATAGTTCAAGGAATTGAAAAAAGGATTTATTTATGAAATTATCCTTGCAAGAAAAATTGGATAATTTAACCACACAAGCCGGTGTCTATCAGTTTAAAGATCGGGAAAATAAGATCATTTATATTGGGAAAGCTAAAAACTTGCGCAATCGGGTTCGTTCCTATTTTCAGGAAAGTCGCGAACACGGGGCAAAAGTCGATCGGTTGGTGGCACAGATTCACGATGTTGAAATTATTGTCACTGATTCGGAATTGGAAGCCCTGATTCTGGAAGCCAATTTGGTAAAAGAGTATAAACCGCGTTATAATGTAAATTTGAAAGATGATAAAAGTTTTCCGTTCATTCGGGTAACGCATGAATCATTTCCACGTATTTTCCCGACGCGTAAAATCGTACGGGATGGATCGCAATATTTTGGTCCTTATACCGATGTTCGTTCCATGCGTGATTTATTAAAAACAATCAAAAAAATATTTCCTATCCGGAGTTGTAATCTGGATTTGAATTCGGAAACGATTGCTGCCAAAAAGTTTAAGGTTTGCCTGAATTATCATATTCATCGCTGTTTGGGGCCTTGTGAAGGACATATTTCGCAGGAAGAATATAACCGCATCATTCAGGATATGATTAATTTTATCAATGGCCGGGACAAGCAAGTGGTTGCGGAATTGAAAAATCGAATGGCGGAACTGGCTGAAAAACTGGAATTTGAAAAGGCCGCGCTCCTCCGCGATCAAATCAATTTTATTCAGGAATTTCAATATAAACAAAAAGTTGTCATGCCCGATACTTCGGATCGGGACATCATTGCCATTGAAACCAATGAGGATGATGCCTGCGCGGCGGTTTTTAAAGTCCGTCAGGGAAAAATTTTGGGAAAACAACACTTTTATCTAAATGGTGTGGCCGAGGAAAAACCGGAAGATATTCTCACCTTTTTTATCAAGCAATATTATCTTAAAAGTGATTTTTTGCCGGAAGAAATTTATTTGCCAGCTAAAATTGAGGAGGAGCAAAATATTTTAGCCTGGTTGCAGGAAAAATTTCAGCGATCGGCAAAATTTATCATTCCGAAAATTGGTGAAAAGGCTAAAATTGTGGCGATGTGTGCGCAAAATGCCAAATTACAACTTGGTGAACTGCTGCTACAGAAACAGAAGGCGAAAGATTATTTGCCGCATTCGGTAAAAGCCTTACAGCGTGATCTGCGGCTGGAAAAACCGCCGCGGCACATTGAAGCTTTTGATATTTCAAACATCCAGGGGACTGATCCCGTGGCTTCCATGGTCTGTTTTATCGATGGTCAGGCAGCCAAACAGCAGTATCGACACTTTAAAATCCGCCAGAAAGCGACGCCGGATGATTTTGCCATGATGGCGGAGGTGGTGAAACGCCGATATAGTCGCCTCCTGAAAGAGCAACAACCTTTCCCTGATTTAATTTTGATTGATGGGGGAAAAGGTCAATTAGGAGCGGCGTTAGGAAGTTTACAGGAAATCGGGATGGAAAATCAACCAATTATTGCCCTGGCCAAACGCCTGGATGAAGTTTTTATTCCCGGCGTTTCTGAAGCGCAAAATATTCCACGGGTTTCTTCCGGATTGAGACTTTTGCAACGCATCCGGGATGAATCGCATCGATTCGCGATTACATTTCATCGAAAACTCCGCAAGAAACGAACTATCACTTCCGAGCTCGATGATATCCCGGGTATTGGTGAGCGACGGCGAAAAATTTTGCTAACTCACTTCGGCTCGCTAAAAAATATAAAGTCAGCTTCTCTTGAGGATCTATCGAAAGTGTCCCACATTCCATCGAAATTGGCGCAGCAGATTTACGATTTTTTTCATCCCGCAACTTCAGGAGATACTAATTAATGCAAAGAAGAATCCTTTTTTCCCTATTTTTAATCTTTGTTTGGTTGGATTTGATTTCTGCCACAGATAAATACGACCCAACCACGCTGGTTTTTCCCCCTTATCTCCATACTTATGGGATTCGCAAAGCCACCCGGATGCATTTGTTCCTGTTTGTTCAAAACCGAACCCGGTTTAATAATCCGCAAGGGCTGGCAGCGGTGCGATTAAAGTCCTGGGACGATCCAACAACGGAGAAGGACGATGATGAAGTCACGGTTTATGGGGTTAATTCCGGCGAGAATAACATCATTTATAATACTTCCATGACTGGTCTGAGCATTTATGGACTGCAGGAACCATCCGAACAGCGATTAAATAATCCCCATGGTATCGCGGCCAATGCGGATGGTGATGTTTTTATCGCCGATACCGGTAATAACCGGGTGGTTCGACTCATTAATTCGGGGAAGCAATTACAATTTGTCGCTGCAATTGGTAAGAAAGGAAATGGGCCAGGTGAATTTAATAAACCCTATGATGTCAAACTGGATGTGGAAAAAAATATCTATGTCGCCGATGCTGGCAATAATCGAATTCAGATTCTGAATGCAGCCCAGCAGTTCATTCGGGAAATAAGTCCCTCCACCGGTGCTCATCTAATCAATCCAGGTGGAGTTGCCCTGATTCATGCAGATGCTGAGTGGAATTTTTATAAAGAGAGTTTTCTCATTGTTATCGATTCACTCAATCAACGAATCCATAAGTTTAGTTTAACAGGAGAATTTCTTTTAAAAAAGAACACTCGTCAATTCGGATTCTCCCGTGCAAATCTCCAATATGCCGACATCGATTATTATGGGAATATTTATGTAACCGATTTGACAAACAATTGTATTCATAAATTTAATCGGAATTTGGGCTATATCACCAGTTACGGTCGTAAAGGAACTGGCGATAAGGAATTTATCGAACCGCGGGGCTTTACAATTTACTATCGATTTGGGCAAATTTTTGTTGCAGAAGCAATGGGTGCGCAATATTACTGGATTGGGACAGATATTTTCAATTTTAAGACGAATTTTGACGCGGAAAAAAGTCTGATTACGATTCATTTCTTTTTGACTGAACCTTCATTCGTGACAGCGGATATCTATAATGACAAAGGAATTTGGGTGACCCGGCTTTTTCAGAAGCGTTTTATGAATTCCGGAACGCATGAGGATTGCTGGCAGGCGAAGATGTATGGCACTAAAAAATCCTTGCCAGATGGAAAAGAGATTGTATCCGCCTTTAAAAATTTAAAATATATTCCAGGCGGGAAGTATACCATCACCTATACTTTTGAGCCGACTTATTCCTCACTGAACTATTTTTCGAAAGAAATGAACGGCTATTTCATCATTTCTCCCCAAAAATAAAAAAGGGATTTGCAAAAATTGCAAATCCCTCTCTAACGAATACCCCAGCCCTGACTGATTACTTGATGGTGCTCAACTTATCACATTTTAAACATCCTATTCACATCTATTTCGTCATAATCCATCAAAAAATATCACGAGCATCCTGCTCATCTACCATCCTGGCACATACCATCAAATTAACCTTAAAGGGACTGTACATTCATTATCATCCTGATTTTCATCCTGAATTGTTCGCCAATATTCCATATAGATCAAAAATTCAGCGAAATCCTTTTCATCACATCCTGTTTCTAACACATCATCAAACTTTGACCATTTTTATGTTCATCCTGAACATTTAAACATCCATATTCACTTTGTCTTTCCCTTTAAGGTATGTCGCTTTTGGGGGTGGTCAATTAATTTTGAGAATGAACATCTTTATAATTTTTACTTTTGCATATATTATGCCAAAAAATGTTAAGTGTAGTGGTATTTAAAGGGTGGTTTTATGGAATAAAGTGGCTGATTTTCGACCAGCAACCGGATTTTGACCAGTTTGGCGGGTTTTTGCAGGAGTGTTTATACCTCCAACAAATTCAGTTCTTATTCAGCCACCTTTAAACATCGGAGCCATTCAAATTTTCCATACAAAAATCATAAAACATCGACCAGTTACTGATGATGATGACCTCTTCGGGTAGGTCCAGACCACTTTCATATCCATCTTTCATTAGTAATCGCAGAATATTTTCGTACCCCGGAACTGTTAAATGGCGTGAATCATCATCGATAAGCAAGTCCAGTTGATTTTCCTGACAAATTTGTAGCTTCAGAATAAAACCGCCATCCGGTAATCGTGAAGATAATAATTTCTGAAAGCATCGCTCGATACGATAATTTATCAGCCATTGACGGGCATAAACCAATCTTCTTTCCGGGCGTGCGGTGAGCAGATAAAGATCAAATTTTTCAGCCAATTTTTGAATCGTTTCGACCGCACCATTCAGCGGTGGGGTTGCCAGTGTCGATTCTTCTTCAAAAACGATACTGGAAATTTCCCGATAGGCCTCTTCGCCAATCTGAGGGGTACAAAGGGTATGATCACATTGCCAGGGTGGAATTGTAATGCCAAATTTTTCCCGAATAAGGGCTGATTTGATAATATTCGTATTAGCAATGGTGCCATCAAAATCCAATGCTAATTTTTTCATGATTGACCTCGTTGATGATATTTTGGATTTATTCTTAACGTTTATTTCTACAATGTTGAAAATAGACCGCTGGCGTATTGATATTCATCAATACCCCCGGATCATTGACTGAAATTACCCGCCGAATTTCCGGGTGGGTATGAATGACGGACCTGGCTCCTTCAGCCAGTGGTGCCTTTTTAAGCGAGTCAAAAATGGTTGCTGGAAAAATAACCGGATGGCCATTTTTACCCAGCCAGGCCGGCTGAATGAGGTGGTCAGGTTGATTATTAAACTCATTTTTCAACGCTAAAATTGTCTCAAGCTTCACCAGCGGAAAATCGACCGGATGCAGTAAAAATCCCTGACGCTGATTCTCAAGCTCTTGGATAGCTAAAATAATTGATGATAACATGCCATCTGCTGGCTGGTGATTGATAAGAATTTGCGCTTCGAAATTTAGTTTTACAATTTGTTTATGATTTTGCGCATTGGCGACAATGATAATTGGTTTTAAATTTGCCTGAAAAATGTTTAAATAAATATTTTCAATGAAAGTTTTTCCATTATTTAGCTTTAGAAATGGTTTTGGTCCGAGCGTTTGCAAACGTTTGCCTTCGCCGGCTGCCAGAATTACGGCGGCGAGATTCATTTTTGAACATTTTCCTGTTTAATTTTATGAGTCGCCTCAATAGTGTTCGACATTTTTTAGATTTTACCTTAAGATTAATTAAATTAATGAATTAAGTACTATATAACCTAAGCACGGATCACAGTCATTCTCGCATGTTTTTGGCGGGAATCCATCTTCTCGGAAACAAAGGATGCCCGATAAGCTTGTCCCCGAATGTTTTTACAGGGGAAGCATTCGGGCATGACTCGTCGTTCTATTTTGTAGAAACAGAAACCAATTTCGTGTGCGTGCCGAACACGATTGGAGTCGCCTGTAAAATGCTGATTTTAAATTTCCTTAAACCATACGAAATGTGAAAAATTATCCTTTCGGAAGCGACTCGAAAAATTGGTTCGTTATAAAGTAACTTTAACGCCTCCCAATACGGCAAATAGCGCCGCTGGAATAACCGCATATCCGCCAAAACCACGCATTTCATACTTTGTGTTGGAAATATTTTTTAAGTTCAATTGCCAGCGCATTGTTTTCAGCTTATACTAGAGCGTTGCGTCAAAGGTCGTATAGCCATCAATTGCATAAACATTATCCTCCGCGCTAAACTGCTTGCTGACATAGCGGATGCCGGCACCAAAACCAAAATGGGAACCGATATCGCGTGTATGTCAGATATTAACAATAGGCTGCGGCGCAACAGCCGCCTGGTTTCCGCTTCGATTCAGGATACGCATGATTGGCATGCCCATCGGATCCACCCCAATGGTAACGGTTTCAGCAAAATCTGTCATTTCAGCATCGGTGTAAATATCAGCGAAGATCGAAGCACACTTTGCCAGCATTTGTGCCTGGACTTCAAATTCCAATCCTCTGGAACGCTGATCACCCACCTGCCGCATAACGCCGTTATTATTGGGTATGGCAATATTTTGTTTTTCCAATTGATAAACCGAAAGTGTTGAATGAATTTTCCCATTGAGCAGATTGTTTTTTACGCCGAATTCAATCTGGGCACTTTCCTCAGGCTCCAGAGTGCCTTCGGCGGTATCTTCAGCCGTATATTCAAGAGTAGCTGGATTTTGCGAAAAAAGCGAGCCGATGAGTAGAAATAATGACAATAAGATAAACTTTGATAAGATTGAATGTGACAAGCTACCCTCCTCTTATTTACTTTTAGTTAAACCGATTGTTCTTATCCTTTCAATTACATTTGGTAAATCCAATTCGTCATTCCGGGTTCAGTGTTCCTTTTGACAATGGCTCAGGACAAGTTTTGCTGCCAGAAGAATCAAAGGCTAACTATACCTGAATGGGAAGAGAGATTTTTCGCCTCGCTTAGAAAAATACAATTTCACCCATATTTTTGAATGCATACGAAAATTAGATGAAATATTCAATGGAATGATTGATACGGTTTAAAATTATCTGGTAAAATAATAAATTCCTGGAATAATAGCAAGCTTTAATTGATTGAAAATCAGACGGTGCAAACGGCATTTTCTTTGCTTGAAATCTTGACTTTGAACTTGACAA
Source organism: Caldithrix sp. (assembly GCA_020722815.1). Lineage (GTDB taxonomy): Bacteria > Zhuqueibacterota > Zhuqueibacteria > Thermofontimicrobiales > Sulfurfontimicrobiaceae > DYKB01. Next base: position 13,888 of record DYKB01000077.1, read on the forward strand.
AAATTCAAGAATTCCGTATATTACCCGATAAGATTTTATTCGCTCAATATTCAATGGCAAAGTTGGCTTCGACAGGTTCAGCCAACAGCATTTATTGTATCCTGAGCTTGTTGAAGGGTGCTTCTATCATGTTTTATTGAGGGGATACACCAAATTCTATAAAAAAATCTGAATTTGTTCAAGTTTCGTCCTGAATGATATTCAGTGAAAATGAAAATTAGGTTTTTAAAAATAGTTGTAATTATACTCGAGCCAAAGTGGTTTTCGGTTTTTCTTGCCCTCACCCCAACTCTCTCCCGGCGGGAGAGGGTGTAGCTATTGCCTCTCCCGCTGGGAGCGGGTTAGGGTTAGGGCTTTGGGATGACAATGATATTATCAGAAAACCATTTCGCCTTGAGTATATCTTTTCTGAAAAATATTTTGCCCGCTAGAGGAGTCTTTTTTAAATGGAATCCCAATTACATCAACTCATTCATCGTCCCTTAATTCCAGCAGCAGACAATTTTACCCCCCGCGAGCGAACGCCCTGGGGTGGGACAAAAATCGCCCGGCATTACAAAAAATGGCTTAATTTACCAGAAAATCAGATAATCGGTGAGTCGTGGGAAATTTCCGGCCACCCTTCTTTTCCAAATCGGTTTCAATTTAACATTAACGATAATCTGGTAAACTTTACTTTGCCACAGCTTTTACAACAATTTTCTGATGCCATTCTGGGAAAAAATATTGCCAAAAAATTTAAGAATCAAATACCGCTACTGGTAAAAATCGTTGATAGTGCTGATAATTTATCGATCCAGGTTCATCCGGATGATCATTATCCGCGGTTAAAATCTGGTGAAATGGGCAAAACCGAAGCCTGGTACATTCTCGCGGCAGAACCTGATGCCGGTATTTACCTGGGATTGCAGCCGATGGTAACCCGAAATGAATTTGAAAAAGCTCTCCACCAGGGTGCTGATATTTCGCAACTGTTAAATTTTGTGCCGGTCAAGCCAGGTGAAATTTATTTTATTCCCGCCGGTACGATTCATGCCATCGGCAAGGGCATCACCCTGCTGGAACCGCAACAAACTTCGGAAACCACCTATCGCGTTTGGGACTGGAACCGGCTTTATGGCCCGGATGGTCAATTATCGACCACTGGCAAGCCGCGGCAGCTTCAGATTGAAGATTCAATGGTGGTGATCAATTTTGATAGGACGCGTGGCCAGGCGTTTATTGATGAGATAAAAGGGAAACCGCAATTAATTTTTGATGATGATGGAAATACAATTCATCTGCTTTTAAATACCTCCCATTTTGTGATTGAAAAGATTGTTCTCAAATCGCCAAAGCCGTTATTTGTCCATAAAGAAGATTTTTTGGTGGCTTTAACCGCGATAAAAGGTCGCCTAAAATTAGTGTGTCCCGACGAACCGACTTTTAAGCCGATCATTCCGTGTGGTCAATCGGTCTTAATTCCGGCAAATCTGACTGATTTTGAAATGCAGGCCATCGAAAAGGAGCCGGTTGAACTAATAAAAGTTTTTTATCCGACAGGTAAATAAAACAGCATTTTATTGATACCTGAAATTCTAAAATAAATCGTTATCTCTGAAGTCTTGACCCCCTCTGTCTCTCCCCCATTTTCAAAAAGCGAAAATGGGGGAGAGAATCCCGCTTTATTTCCCCTAAATTCCGCTTTTTGGAATTTGGGGGAGGCAGGAGGGGGTACTGCATTGATTCTGAACATCAAAAATTTCCATTTTAGAATTTTAGGTGATAATATTTTTTTGGAGCTTATATGACAAATCCACAGGAAAATCATGAATTAAATCTTGATGAATTAAAAGAGCAGTTGGCAGCTTTATGTACGGAGCATAACCTGGTGAAATTCGCACCGGATGAAATAATTGAACTCATTCAGGATGGGGAAGAGGTCGACTGGTTGATGGAACAACTGCTTGGCAACGAGGAACCGTCATTCAAATCGGAATTAGAACAAAATTTAACGAAGATTAAAACCATCATTCAACCCGAAGCCATTGAAAATGAGGTCGAACCTGTTGAAGCTGAAGAGGTGAAGTCACCCCAATTTACAATTGATGGCTTTCCAACAGAGCCTACGCCCTTGTCACCAACGGGATTTACGCCGGAAATGTTAGCGCACCTCGGTGAGCTCGAGTTGCCGCCGGATATGAAAATACCAGGCGTTTCGATGGAACAGGTGAAAGAAATGCTGGCATCTCCCCAGGGAAGTTTTATGATGGATTTTATGACTTATTGTAGTGAACGTGGCGTCGATATAGCCAATCTGGCGAAACCGGGGAAAGGTGCGTCGAAAGAGATGGATGAATACCGCGCCGAATGGATGGAAACACCGCGGGACGCTTTTGGTGGAAAAACACCACAGCAGTATATGGAAGAAAATCCTGATGTAAAATCCGGTATTAAAATGGGTACCTATCGTCGTGAAGCGCCCAAGGTTGGCCGAAATGATCCCTGCCCCTGTGGAAGCGGCAAAAAATATAAAAAATGTTGTGGTAAGGGCCTGTAATCTAAACTGTATTATCATCCAAAATCACATCTCAATGTCTTCTGTCACGCCAAATAATTAAATTTTCGTCAAATTTCACGTTAATTTTGATTTCAGCTAAGCTTTGGGAAAATTTTTGCATTACTATTTTTTTAATGATGTCGTGGGGGATTGTTTTTCGCCAATTTAGGAGCTATTAAGAGGAGTTAGACGTGAAAAAGTTCGTAATGCTGTTAGTTATCATCCCTTTTTTTTATTGTGCAACCACAAATTCTGACTATTTTGTACTTGAATTACAAAAAAATAAAGCAATCAATAAAATATTGGGTATCTATCCTTTACAAATTGAAAAACATGATCCGCTTGAATTTCAGGATGAAAGCTTTCTTTTTAATCAATTCGAAAAAAAGGATCGTTTGAATTTAAATGCCTCCTTGATTCAGACCGCTTCGAAAAACGGAATTTTTAAAAAAACAATTTTGACAAAAAATAAACGCGACAAAATCGATGTAAAGCTATTCTGGACTATTCGCGATTATACCATTCTGGCCAAAGGAAGTCAAATTTGGGGTATTGCCGGCATTGCCTATTGCATTGTTCATAAGGATCAAATAATATTTTCTGAAGAATTTTCAGTGTCATCCAGTTGTTTTCACTGTATCATTGGTGGTTTGAAAAATAAATTGAACCGTGCGATTGTGAATCGGATCTCACTCCAACTGATGAATTTGGGACGCAAAAAATCTGATTCCAGAATTCCCATTCCGGAGGAATATGAAGGTGTCCAATATCGTGCGGATCTGGATATTGCTGCACAAATATTACCGCAGGAAATTACATTGGGTCAGGAGAGCGATGGGTATCGCTTAAAAAATGTTCGCTGGAAAAGTCGATTGGGACTTTCTGAAACGTATTCGTGGGATGCCATCATCAAATAAAAAGTCAATATCAGGTTGATTCCATCAGTCTATTCACATCATTTTCCGCTTGACAATCGGTTTTTTAATTTGTATCTTTGATCTAATTAATTAATGCACTTATGAATTGCTAGTTATTAGCACTTTTGATTGAAGAAAATTGTAAAGCTTCATTTGATATGACACAATAAATTTTTCGATAGGCTTTACTGACCTGAAAAAAACAGCATTCATTCGCGCGTTCATTAGTTTTACCAGAGGAAAAAGTATGAAACGGATTATTTTGTTATTTCTTATCGCTTTTTTTGGTTTTTTATTAGCCTGCGGCCAAATTGAACAAACGTTAAATCAGGCGATTAAGCAGGCCCAACAGGGTGATTTTGCGAAAGCGTTACAGAATTATCGAAAAATAATTGCCGGGAAGCCTCACGATCCGTTTTTTTTAAATAACTATGGCTGGACACTCTTTAAATCCGATAGTCTGAATACTGCGAAAACAATTTTAACAAAATCACTTGCCAATACAAAAAGTTCCAATTTAAGAAAGAATATCGAAACCAATTTGTTTCTGGTCAATTCCTTCCTGGAGGCCCAAAAAAAATTCGAACAAAATAAAATTGAAGATGCTTTAGTTAAATTTCAGACAGTTACCAGGCAATATAATTTAAGGGATGTGGGTTTTAAACATTTGGCGCTCTCGTATGAAGCCATTCCTAACCAGGAGGAGGCAAAAAATTACTGGCAAAAAATTGTCTCGTTATATTCTGGTTCGCCGGTTCGGAATCATTTTTATTTGTTAGCGCGAGAAAAGTTAAATAAAATCGGCTATGAGACGATTGATACGGGTAATTACCAGGAAGCGATTCGAATTTATCGTCTTATCAGTGATGTTGAGAAAAAATCGGCCTGTCAATTAAACAAACTGGCTTATGCTTTTTTTCGTAATGATGAATTGTTGGCGGCACAACGCCAACTGGAGAAGGCGAAGAGTCTGTCTCAGGTTAAAAGTGAGTGCGATTCGATTGAGACGAATATATTTATCGTAACGACTTTTTTAGCCGGAGAATACTCACTGCGTCAGGGAAATTACAATGAAGCTTTAACTGAATTCCAGAAAGTAACGAAGCGATACCCTGAGACAGATATTGGCTTGTATTATCAAGGGCTCTGTTATGAGGGACTTAATCATAAAAAAATGGCGGATGAGATCTGGCAGCGAATTGCTTATTTGCATGAAGGAAAAAGTTTTAAGAATAAATATTATCTGGAAGCTATTGCAAAGTTAAAATTAGAGCCCGAATGATGGTTGAAGAGATAGAAATAAAAAAATAATGAATATGAAAAAGTTATTACAAAAATTTATTAAAAAAGTGGGATGTAAAATAGGGTGTTTTTACGTCTATATATTAGAAGATGTGAATTACTCTCCCACAAACACGTGCCCAAGTCTCAATGGAAATGAGCTTTCCCCACAGGCACGTGTTCTTTTTTTGTACGCTTCTGTATAACTTAATTCCCCAAATCATGGTAAAATTCCGGAATCCGTTGATTTTCCATTAATGCATTCAGGACATATCCGGCTATTAAACTGCCAAATATCGCCGGGATATAGCAAATTGAACCATTAACGCTTCGTAGCCGTCCTTGTAGATAGGTCAATTCCGGATTTGTTTGATCGGGAGGTAAAGCCTTAATCGGTATTTCAGCCGAATAAACTGTCATTAGTTTTTCGGTATCGATGCCTGCCCGATGGAAGCTTTTCCGAAGTCTCCTGGCCAGGGGACAGACAATGGTTTCTGAAAGTTTACCAAATTTAATTAAAGCTGGATTTTTTCGGCCGCCTGCTCCCATACTGGAAATGATCGGTAATTCATTTTGTATACACGCCTGGAGTAATTTAAATTTTGGCGTAAAGCTATCGATTGCATCGATAATATAATGATACGACGGCGTTAGTAATTCAGGCAGCGATTTTTCATCAATAAAAGTCTGTTTTGCGTGTACAATAAGGTGCGGATTGATATCCTGAAGACGATTTTCAACTACCATTGCTTTAGATTGACCTAAAGTAGAATTTAATGCAATTATTTGTCGATTAATGTTACTTTCAGATATCAGGTCAAAATCAACAATCGTGATTTCACCAATGCCACTCCGAACCAGGCTTTCGATTGCAAAGTTACCAACGGCGCCCAGGCCAAAGACGCCCACATGGCTATGCTGGAGTTTTTCAATATTCCGGGTGCCAATTAATTGTGTCGTTCGGGAGAAACAGGTTAATGCTGAAAAATTCATGATTCATCCCCCTTAAATAAATTACAGGCATTTCGGAAAATCTGTTCCGCAACCAGGTTAAAGGGTTCCTGCCGAACTTCTGCCAGGGCTTTAACAACTTCGATGACAAAAGCAGGTTCATTTCGGGTTGTCGGCAGGTGGCGTGGCGGTAGATCTGGGCTATCCGTTTCAACAACCAGGCGATCCAAGGGGAGTTCCGTGGCTATTCGCTGTAGCTTCCGCGAATTTGGATTTGTTAAGGGCCCCGCAAAGGAAACAAGAAATCCACGTTTGATAAAGGCATAAGCCTCTTCCAAACTTCCTGAGAAGCCGTGAGCAATGCCACCCCATTCTTTTCGGCCAAATTCATCCAATATCTTCAATACGCGCTGGTGTTGTTTCCGGATATGAAGCGCGACGGGCAGATTAAATTGCACACTCATTTCTAATTGTGCCCGAAAAAATTTTTCCTGCCGATCGGTTGGACAGTCGACATAAAATGAATCCAGTCCAATCTCGCCAATGATCCGAAATCGATGTTTTTGCAAAAGTTGTTGCATTTTATCAAGATTGAGCGTTTCAACCGTTCCTGTTATCATGGGATGGATGCCAATTCCAGGAATTATTCCAACATATAATGTCGCCATGGAAAGTATTTTCTCCCATCTTTCGGGAAAGACGCCCACATTAATGGCTTTAACGACCCCGGCATCTTTCGCCCGTTGCCAAACAGCATCCCGGTCTGAGTCAAATTCAGTCGCGTCGAGATGAATATGTGTATCGAAAAAGTTCATGCTAATATCGCAGGTGCTTGATACTTTCGCCGGAAGTTTTTAATTCGCGCAATGATTCGATTCCAATTTGCAGGTGCTTATCAACAAATTGTTCCGTAACTCTCCTGTCACTCTCCTCTGATTTGACGCCTTCCGGTGTCAGTGGAATATCCGAAACCAGAAGAAGCGCGCCACGTGGAATGTGATTGGCAAATCCGACGAGAAAGAGCGTTGCCGTTTCCATATCGATGCCAATCACCCGGATTTTTTGCAGATATTTTTTAAATTCATCGTCATGTTCCCAGACCCGCCGATTGGTTGAATAGATAGTATCGGAGAAATAATCCATTTTGTTTTTCACAATAATATATGAAACGGCTTTTTGTAACTGAAATGAAGGCAATGCCGGTACTTCACGCGGCAGATAATCGTCACTTACGCCATCGCCACGAATCGCTGCAATTGGCAGAATCAGATCACCCAGCGTTACCTTTTTCTTAAGTCCACCACATTTGCCAAGGAAAAGACAGGCTTTGGGTTGCACCGCGGTTAGCAAATCCATAATAGTCGCCGCATTGGCTGCACCAATTCCAAAATTGATAATCGTGAGGCCATCCGGACTGGTTGCTGTTTGCATTGGACTATTTTTGCCGCGGACTTCACAGTCATGGATAACGGCAAATTTTTGCACATAATTGGAAAAATTAGTGAGGAGAATATATTCCCCAAATTCACTCAGTTTGGTCCCCGTATAGCGGGGGAGCCAATTTGTTACAATCTCTGATTTGGTTTTAAGGGCCATGGATATATTGTTCTTTCGATATTAATTAGGTTCTTCAAAAATGAGATTAAAAATGTATCATAATTTTAGTTAAATTGCAATAAGAAAATAATCTAATGCCGGTACAAATTATCATATTTTATTTGACTTCGACCTTAAAATTGTGTAATTTACTTCTCTGAAAATCCAATAAAAATTGCATTCAGGAGTAGTGATATGAAAATCAAGTCAAATTTTGAACGTCTTCGAACGACACTTTTGGGTGGTCAGGCCGATCGTGTCCCATTGATGGAACTGGCGGTTGATGTTAAAGTTATGGGGGCCTATTTGGGACGGGAAATACGCGATACCCGTGATCGGGTGGATTTTGCATTGGCCGCGGGATATGATTATGTGCGTCTGGCACCGAAAATTGATATGAATCCCGGAAAAAAGCAGCCTCAGGAAGGGGTAAGAGCGACGGCGGCAACAGATCAGGATGCGGCGCGTACCTGGCATGCCGAAGGGAAGGGCATCATCACATCAATTTCAGATTTCGAGCAGTTTCGCTGGCCGACGATTGAAGAAGTCGATTTCGGTGCTTTTGAGGAAATTCAGGCCTTTCTTCCCGATGAAGTCAAGATTATTGGACAATATGGTGATATTTTTACCTGGATCTGGGATTTTATGGGCTTTGAGACCTTCTCATTTGCCTTGGTTGAAAATCCTGAACTTATTGAGTTGATGTTCGATAAAGTTGGATCGATTGAACTGGAATTATTTCGAACCATGGCTGATTTTGATAATGTTGGGGCGCTGTTTTATAGCGATGACATTGCTTTTGGTTCCGGATTGCTCATGTCGCCCAATGTTTTTCGAACTTATCTCTTTCCCTGGATGAAAAAAATTGCGGCGATTTGCCAGTCAAAAAATATTCCTTTCATTTATCACACCGATGGGAGAATCTGGCAGGTTTTGGACGATCTTTATGAGACCGGAATAAATGCCTTGCAGCCGTTAGAACCACAGGCGATTGATATCCGGGAAGTTAAAAGGCAGTATGGCCAAAAATTTTGTTTAATTGGAAATATTGATGTCGATTTATTAAGTCGTGGTACACCGGCAGCGATTGATCAGGAGGCTAAAGGTTTAATTGAAGATATTGGTCGCGGTGGAGGCTATTGTCTGGGTTCCGGCAATACCGTGCCGGCCTATGTTCCCCTTGAAAACTATCGGGCTATGGTTGAAGCCGCCTGGAAATATGGTCAATATTGATTGAAAATAGAATATCAGGCAGATTTCACTCTTCTTTCATTTTCAATCTGCGAAATCTGCTGGTTAAATTTTTAATTTTATTTGAACTGAACAATCCGAATTTTAAACACCGTGTAAATTTTGCATCGACAAAATCGTGAAAACAGTTCGGTCAAAAATGAACGGTTCGCTTTAAAAATCATTCCTACCGGTGCTGATATCAATTTATATTTTAATTAGTGTCTGTCCGCAAACGCACCCGGTACTGTCATTGCGAGGAGCGTTTTTGGCGACGAAGCAATCTCAGTTATTATACAAGGGGATTGCTTCGGCAAAAAACGCCTCGCAATGACAGGTCCTGGTGTTTTCGGACAGACTCTAATTAAATACAAAAGACGCCTCGTTTCACCGGGCCGGTAAATTTAAACATGGATTCAATAGTCTATTAATGAGCGGGAAAGTCATCGGGACCAGGATGGCGCACATCAAGCTATTGTTTCGTCATTAGCCCGAACTGAACGATTGGCGTTCGGCTTTTAGGAGAAGTAAATTTATCCATTTGTGAGACTCAAGAGTCCATAAGCTCAGGGTTACCGTATCCTTTAAGCATGGTAAAAGTACCCTTCAACAGGCTCCCTTCGACAGGCTCAGGGTGCGGCCGATGCCGTTGGCTGAGCCTGTCGAAGCCAACTTAGCTATCGAATTTTACGCTGATACAATTTACCTCACCTCAACAAAATAATCGGAACAAGTTTCTTCTGAAATTTAAAAGTACCAATTTTCCTCTTCCTCCAAAAAATAAAATTCAATTTAAATGTAACAATTAAAAATTTAATAGCTAAAAGCCAAGAGCCAAGAGCCAAGAGCCAACCACCCATTTTAGCACCATAACACTTCGCAGGTGCTCCTGGATAGCCTTTATCTAACTTTCTATCCCCGTCCCTGCGCAAAATTCACATTGCATTTTGTTTATATTGTCTCAATTTCAATCAACTGTCATTTTTCGGTGCACCGATTTACGACTATTTGATTATTTCCTCCACAATATTTCACATTATTCTTGATCTTCCCGAAATTTTTAATTATGTTTTGAGTCAATTTTTTAGATGATCGTAAGTGCATTTATATAAAAAATTTTATCATCAGTGGCTTTTCTAATAATAAAATATGAACCTTAATGAACACATTCACCAGGTAATTAGCCGAAGTCGCTCCTTTTTTACACGTAAAGAGCCCGGTTATTTCCTCATTCAAACAACGGTTCCTTTTGCAGCGCCTGAAATTCCGCCATTGTACGATTTTAATCTGGATGAACAACTGGAACTGTGGTTGGAATACAAATTACAAGTGGCACGAGAAAAATGGCGCTCAAAACTCGGCCTTGATGATGATACAATTCCGGCAATTTGCCCGACATTTGGTATCGCCGAACATTCGGCCTGGCTGGGACTCGATGTTCAATTGCAGCAGGATACCTGTCTTCCAGTGCCCGTACCGGATTGGAAAGAAAATATTGATTCACTGCAACTAAATTCAACGAACAAATGGTTCCAATATATGAAACGGGGTTATGATTTTCTCCGTCGGCAGCAGGATGGTTCGTTTCTGCTTTCCATTCGCGGAACCATGTGTCCCATGGATTTGGCCAACGCAATTTGTGGTGATGATCTTTTTCTCGATTTCGTCCTGAATCCGCAGGATGTTCACCAACTCATGACCTTTCTTGTCCCGGCCATAAAATGGTACTATGGACATTTATGTAATTGGGCGGATAGAATTGATAGCGGCTATGTGATGCATCTGGGGAATAGCTGGATTGGGCCTGGTTTTCTGGGACATATTTCAAACGATGCGGCATTTCTCTGTTCGGCAGCAATTTATCAGGAATTTGGCTTTCCCTATGAATATGCGCTTGTTAAAGATTTTAAAAATGTCCTCTATCACGTCCATAATGAAAAGATGCAATTTGTGCCACAAGTGACAAAACTTCCGAATCTGAGTTTACTGGAGATAAGTATTGATCCAAAAACCAACGACCCGATTGAAGAATTGAGTAACATCTATGATTTGACCGGCAACGCGAATTTGATGCTCCACGCCACCAGTGAACAGGTACGAAAGCACATTTATGAACTCAAAACTCGCAATGTTCTATTAGATATTCAATGTCCGGATCGCGCCGATGCGCAGGATATCATTCAATTTGTTCGAAGTCATTCGAAGCCCTTATGACCATCCTGTCATTTGTCTCATTCCCTCGTTACCACGCTTCGCGTGGTAATGCATTCCGGACGCTTTGCGTCGGGTTCCCTGAAAAATTTTTTATTCGCTGATTTAATATATTTCAAAACCCAGGGCAAAAAGCAAGGCGGATTTCACCTCTTTAAGTTTGGCCTCTGATAATTTTGCGATATACGCACCAACTTTATCTTTGGATACGGTTTGAATGTGATCTAAATTGATAGCACTGACAGTTTTCATTCCATCCTTTTGATCTAAAATCACTTCAGTTGGAATATCCCGAATCGTGGAAGTTATCGGTGCAATCGTTACCTCTCCCAATACTTTTAAAATAGAATTTCGTGTCAGGATTACCACCGGTCTTTTTTTATCCGGGGCGTTAAATGTATACCAGCGAATTTCGCCTCTTTCCATGCTTAGGGCTCCCAGATTTGTTCATCTTCCGGGATATCAAATTCATCAGCCGCTACGGGATGTTTTAGATAGCCTTCCCGGTGTTTCCGTTCAAGTTTTTGAATTTTTAATTGTTCGAGATAATAACGAAGTGATTCACGAATAAAAGCCGAACGGGTGGTATTGAGTTCCCGGATAGTACTGTCAATTTTGTTCAGCAACTCTTCTTCCAATGTCATTTGAATTTTTTTCATCATGCGCCTCATTTTGCTTGTATCTTCAAAATGATTCATACAAAATATAATAACATATATTGTCCATAAAAGCAAGCATATTTTTTCCCCATAGATAAATCTATAGGCTATTTTCAATTGTCCACCAATCTCTCCATTTTCGTTTTTTGAAAACCGGGAGCCCCGGAGGAAGTTTGAGGCAAAGAAATAATTCACAATTCACAATTCTCAATTAATTCTCAATTATGACTGGCAAACCGCTGGCGGGACCGATGATGTGATGCGGCTGGTGGATTGCTTGGAAGGGGCCGAAATTCCCTGGTGTCTGATTGAGGATTTGGCAGTCAATCACTGGGCAAAAGAACCAATGGTCACGCAGGATGTGGATTTGGTCATTGCTGCTGAATCGATTGATCGGGCGGTACAAATACTTGAAAAGGCTGGTTTCAGAAGTAAACGTTTTCTCAGGTCCATCAATTTTCAAGGGACTTCAATGCTCAGTATTCAGGTGAGTACGGAAGATTTTTACAAAGATTTTCCCGCGCGTGCTGTGCCGGCCGATGTTCATGGTATTTTAATGCGGGTGGCTTCGCTGGAGGATACCTTACAGGGAAAAATCCAGGCCTGGAAAGATCAAACGCGGCGGCAGAGTAAAAAATTCAAAGACCTGGGTGATATTGCCCGCCTGGTAGAGCGTCATCCCCGGTTGTGGGATAAACTGGATGCAGAATTGAAACAGTTGATTGAGAAGCCATAATTTTATAACCGTTCCAGGTTCCAGGTTCCGGGTTCCCGGTTCGCCGTTAAATCGTGAACCCGGAACGGAGAACCCTGAATCCGGAACAGAGAACCCTGAATCCGGAACAGAGAACCCTGAACCCGGAACGGAGAACCCTAAACCCGGAACGGAGAACCCTGAACCCGGAACGGAGAACCCTGAACCCGGAACGGAGAACCCTAAACCCGGAACGGAGAACCCTGAACCCGGAACAGAGAACCCTGAATCCGGAACAGAGAACCCTGAATCCGGAACAGAGAACCCTGAACCCGGAACGGAGAACCCTAAACCCGGAACGGAGAACCCTGAACCCGGAACGGAGAACCCTAAACCCGGAACGGAGAACCCTGAACCCAATAAGGAAACCTGTCCATGCCCAAAGTTTTTATCAGCCATTCCTGGGAAGATAATGAGCTTTCCCGAAAAATTGCGCAGTATCTAAAAGAAGATGGCGCGGAAATCTGGATTGACTATGCCCGAATCAAACCCGGGGAAGGGATGCCGGACCGCATTGGAGAGGCACTGGAATGGTGTGATACTTTGGTGTTGGTTTGGTCTAAAAATGCCGGGAGTTCGTACTATGTGAAACTCGAATGGCAATCTGCGCTGGACATGCAAAAGAAAATCATTCCCTGTATCATGGATGATACGAAACGACCGCCGATTCTGCGCGGCTTTCTTTATATCGATTTTAAAAATTTTGAACAGGGATACGCGCAGTTATTGTATGCCCTCAATCTCAAACGGTCTAAAAAAACAACACCACCAATCGTACCGCCGCCAAAAATAGACAATGAATCGGCAGCAGAAAAGCCGAAACCGGAGAAAATTCAACCCAAACCCGTACAAAAAACCGAGCCGCCGCCACAGTCTTTTGTTGATATTCAGCAGGATGTACCTGGTAGAAAAAAGAACCAGCTAAAACAGTTGTTCTTGCCGCTGCTGGCGGTGCTGTTGGTTGCCATTGGCATCTATGCACTTTCGAATAGTGATGGTGATAATCGGGAAGCGAATATTACGTCTATGGATGAGAGCGTGACCGTTGATTCAACCGCTATTATTGAACCTGAAAGGGTGGATTCTGAAAAAGTGATTAATGGAATTGAATTTGTATTGATAAATGGCGGTACTTTTGTTATGGGAGACAATATCGGTGATGGTGTTGACGATGAAAAACCGGTGCATTCCGTAAAAATATCCAGTTTTTATATCAGTAAAACCGAAGTCACCAATGCCCAATTCTGCGAGTTTTTAAATGAAAAAGGAAACCAGACTGAAGGCGGTGTCACCTGGCTCGAAATTGAAAGCGAATATTGTAAAATTACGAAAGAAAGTGGCCGCTATATCCCGACTCATGAATTTGAAAACCACCCTGTAGTAGAGGTCAGTTGGTATGGCGCGCTAGCCTATTCGCAATGGGCCGGCGGGCAACTACCTACCGAAGCGCAATGGGAGTACGCGGCCCGCGGCGGGAATAAGAGCAACGGCTATACGTATAGTGGCAGCAATAGTATCGAGGCAGTAGCCTGGTATACTGAAAAATCAGGTAGTAAAACACATCCGGTGGGAACCAAACAACCGAATGAGTTGGGAATTTACGATATGAGCGGCAATGTCTGGGAATGGTGTCAGGATAAATGGCATGATAATTATCAGGGTGCCCCGACCGATGGAAGTGCGTGGAAAACAGGGAATAGTTCGTTCCGCGTTTATCGCGGCGGTAGCTGGAATCGCAGTGCGCAGTATTGTCGTTCCGCGGATCGTAATAGCGGTTATCCTGAGTATCGTTATGGCCTTATTGGCTTCCGCCTCGTGTTCGTCCCGTAGTCAGTTGGTAGCTCGTTTGACTTACCTGTGAGAACGCGGAGCGCCATGCGGAGCAAAGCCGAGTTGTTTGAACGGAATGAGCGTAGCATGAGGGACGAATGCGGAGCGAATGGAGTGAAAACAATGAGGCGGTTTTTTAATTGCGGATTTCGGATTGCGGATTGCGGATTTTTTTTTTGGGGGGGGAGCTCACCCTGCGGGAGGTTCTCGTGTTTGTATTGTTTATCCACTAACGCTCTCCCCCAAATTCCGCTTTTTGGAATTTGGGGGAGACCCAGAGGGGGTCTGCTTTGGCAATTTTATTATTATAATTGACGGTGATATAATTTGTTCTTTTTCCCATAGATAAATCTATGGGCTACTCTCAGTCTTTTTCAATTGCGGATTTCGGATTGCGGATTTTGGGGGCGTCACCCTGCGGGAGGTTGGCCTGAAATTGATGGCATACCCGAATTTATAAGATTTTCCAGCAGGCAGGTGTGTCCAATAAAAAAACCTCCCGCAGGGTTATGGGACAATTCCCCTCGTTGCACCGCGCGGCGGTGCAATGCAGCGGGGACGCTCTGCGTCCAGTCCGCGAAATCATTCATAATTCATAATTATCAATTCATAATTAAAAACAAATTGTCAATTGTGAATGGTCAATTGAGAATTGTTAATTTTTTATTTGTCCCGCAGGATTGTTAAAATACTGACCCCCTCCTGCCTCCCCCAAATTCCAAAAAGCGGAATTTGGGGGAGAGGAATAAGGTTGTACATTCCAAAATGTTGAATTCAGTCGAATTACCCTGCGGGAGGTTAGCCTGAAATTGATAACTTTCCCGGATTTATAAAATTTCCCTGCGGTGAGATATGTTCAAAACAAAAACCTCCCGCAGGGTTGACATTGTTCGGCTTTTTCTTCCATATCCGGCGCCTCCGGCGCCACTTTCACCCTCGTCTGTTTCGGCTATTTACTTTCAAAAAGCACCCGATTCACCGGGTCATTTATAAAGATAATCTGCCCGGCTTTGTTTATTTTGTTCACGGTATCGTAGATTTCCAGGAACAGTTCATTCCGTTCCTGCGTTACCGAGCGTTTGCTGCTCTTCTGGATCTCCTGAACCCGGTCGGACCGGGATAATTCCGGGTGGAGTTGCCGGCCGCGAGTGAGTACTTCGGGCGTCTGGCCATGTGCTGCCAGTGCCGTTTGGTGCTTCTCGCCGATATTCAGGCAAATTTCCATCACGCGCATCATTTTGTCTTCACTCCGCATAACTTTTTTCAATTCTTTGATAGGGAAGGCGGCTAATTTAGTTGAATTTTTCCCAAAGGCAAATTCCATCTGCGTTCTTTCTTTATTAATCTACTCACCACACTCAACCAGCACATTGTTTTTCGCACTGGTGAGCTCTTTTTGTTCAATTTGCAGGGCCAGATTACTCGGTGTTTTTTCCGCAACCGTTATTTTTTGATCAAATTCATTGAGGGCAACCTCGGTAATTCCAAACTCAACGAAACTGTCCAGATGTTTTCAGGCATTGGCCGAAGTCGTTTTGGCAATCGAGAGAATGGTTTCATCGGTGTACATGGGTCTGCTCATGATGTACCTCCTTTTGATTTTGTTAAATGATTCGTAATGCGTGATGCGTAATACGTAATATTGATTGAGTATTCCACCTGATAGATGACGCATCGCGTTTAACATTTTGTTCATTTGAAATAATGGATTTAATAGTAATTTCGATTTATGGAAAATTCATTGGTTACTTTTGGCTCACAAATATACTTGAGCCAAAGTGGTTTTCGTTTTTTCTTGCCCTCACACTAACCTTCTCCCGGGTGAGAGGGCGTAGCTATTCCCTCTCCCTCCGGGAGCTAATCATTACGCACAAGTTTTTCTTGACTTTGCGGAA
>DYKB01000150.1 GCA_020722815.1 Caldithrix sp.
GGCCGCCGCTGGATTGGCGTAGATCTGGGCCGTTACGCCATTCACACCACGCGTAAACGGCTCATTCAGGTACAGCGGGAATTGCATGAAAAAGGTCAGCCCTACCGCTCGTTCGATGTGTTCAATTTAGGCCGTTACGAGCGGCAGTGGTGGCAAATGGAGCGGTTAAAGGGTGCAGATATGGAGCATCGCCGCATCGTGCTGCAATTCTACAAAGCCGCGCCGCTGGACCAGCCGCCCAATCCTTTGCTTCACGGCAAAAAGGCAGGCGCGTTTGTGCATGTGGATAAAATCGATAGCATTTTTACTTATGATGAATTAAAATCCGCCGCGCTGGCGGCACAATCGGCAGGGGCACGGGAATTGCATTGTCTGGCCTGGGAATTTGAAATGGAACTGGCACTTAAAAAACAGGCAATTGAGGCGGAAACAGGCTTGATCATACGGCTAAAATATATCCCGCGCGAGATCATGGAGCCCAACCGCACCGAATGCCAATTCTTTGAAGCCGGCTATCTGGAAGCTGAGGCCATCAACACAAAGGGCAAAATAGATATCAAGTTGGTCAAGTTTGCCCCTGCACTGGCTGAAGCGCCTGAAAAGGAGATGCAAGCGTTGCGCGAGCGGGCGGTCAAATCGCCATTGGATTTCATCGATTTTTGGGCGGTGGATTTCGAGCATCGGAATGGCAAACCGTTTGAGCATCACTGGCAGGATTTTCGCACCCGCAAGGATAGATCCTTAAAAACGGTGACCGATATCGGCTGGAAGTACGAATCCAGCGGCACCAAGCAAATTTGTGTAAAGGTGATCGATGTTTTTGGTGTGGATACGACGACGGTGGTAGTTGTGGAAGCTTAAAAGATAAAATCCTCTTGAGAGAGAAATATAAAATTCTCGAAAGCGGAAGTAATGGGCAATATTAATGACGCCTTATTGATAATGCCTAAATAAGCACAAAATGTACGAATAAAAACATCAGGATTAACAAGAAAACAGGAATTTGCAATGGCTTTCGAAATCAATGAACAAAATCTCTCCGCGCTGGAGCCTTTATTCAAACCGTGGGAAGAGCCTATCCGTCATCGACTGCCCAATCCGAAAAAAGGAGCAGCCGCTATTATTAAACCTGGCCGGCGGCCGAGCAAGGTACCACTGGTTCGTTCCATTCGCGGCCAGGTGGATGGCTGGCGTCGTGGCGGCTATGCCGGTATTTGCCCAACCTCACGCTATTTACTCAATTACTGGTTTCAGGATGAACATCAGATTAAGGATGACAATGGTGGATTAATTCCTTTTCGCTATCACTGGGCACAACGGGAGGCAATAGAGACGATCATCTATTTGTACGAAATGCGGGGAATTCGCAGTGTGGCGGGCTTACTGTCGGAGTTTGGCGATGAAACCATTGCCGATTTAGCGCTGGGCATTCATCCTGAAGAGGATCAGTGGGGCAAATACTGCTGTAAAGTTGCGACGGGCGGTGGCAAAACCAAAATTATGAGTCTGCTCATTGTCTGGAGTTTCTATCACAGCCTGTATGAAGCAAATTCTGAGCTGGCGCGGCACTTTGTTATCATTGCCCCCAATCTAACCGTTTATGAACGACTGAAGGATGATTTTGAAAATTGCAATGTCTTCTTCAAAGATCCCCTGCTACCAGCGGAATGGAAATCCGATTTTCAAATGCAAGTGGTTTTACAGGATGAACCTGGTGGTTCAAGTACAACAGGCGCCATCTATTTATCCAACATCCATCGTCTGTATGAATCCAGGGACAATAATAACAAAAAAGAGAAGGATTCAAGTCCCATCTGGGGACCACCCGTCAAAAAGGCACAGGCACTGGATACGAGCGCTGCGCTGCGGGATCGAATTACCAACCATCCCCGTATTATTGTATTAAATGATGAAGCGCATCATTTGCATGACCCGGACCTTGCCTGGAATCGTGCTATCGATTCGCTGCATCAGCAAAGTCTGAGCAAAAATCAGAAGGGGATTGTGATTCAAGTTGATTTTACGGCAACGCCCAAGCATAATAATGGCGATTTGTTTCGCCACATTATCTGCGATTTTCCCCTGGGTGAAGCTGTGGATGCAGGCATTGTAAAGGTACCGGTTTTAGGCGAGGCAGATGAATTGGTAGAGCGGGGCGACAAAAACACCCCGGCACATGAGCGGTTTGGCATGCATCTTAAACTGGGCTATCAACGCTATGAAAAAACATATCAGGAATACAGCAAAGTACGCAAGCCGATTCTGTTCGTCATGACCGAAGATGCTGCTGCTGCCAATGAAATCACCGATTATTTAAATAGTGATGCCTTTCCGCTGCTAAAAGGACGTATACTCAATATTCACACCCGATTAAAGGGCCATATCAAAACCGTCAAGAAATACGGTCTTGAAGTAAAAGAATTTGTTGAAAATGAAACTGCGATGAAAGCCGATGACTTGCGTGAATTACGTGAAATGTCCCGCGAACTGGATAAAAAGCATAGTAAATTTCGCTGTGTTGTTTCTGTCATGATGCTGCGTGAAGGCTGGGATGTTCGTAATGTAACGACGATTGTGCCGTTGCGGCCTTATTCTGCCCAATCGGGTATTCTTCCCGAACAAACGCTGGGTCGAGGTTTACGCCGTATGTTCCCAACAGCAGAGATTCCAGAAATGGTAACGGTGGTACATCATCCTGCTTTTCGAAAATTGTACGAGGATGAGTTAGCCCAGGAAGGGCTTGACATTGCCGTACTACCAATTCGTGATGCTTTTAAACAAACAGTCACGATTTTTGTGGATCACGACCATAAGCCTGTTGAAAATCTGGAGATTGAGATTCCCTTGATTTCCGACAGTGTCGAAATGATTCCAGAATTACAAGGGCTTGCGTTTAACGACATTAAGACATATTTTGAACAACATTTTCAGCGGCTACCAATTGGCAAGAAAAAAGAAGGACCAGTAGAATATAAGGAACGCCATTTATTCACCAATGAGCTGGTCTCCAGCATGAAACTGGATGCAGGATTGTTAACGAACGCCTGGTCAGCAACTGGTTATTTCGCCCAGATGATCGGCCGCGTCTGTAAATTAAGTAATCCACACAATGTACTTGCACCGCTAATAGAAGAGTTTTTAGCAAAAGTGCTTTTTGAACATGAAGTGGATCTTTTTTCAGGGGAAGTAGATCACCGTATGCGTGACGCCGACGTGATGGAGCATATACGCGCCACTTTTACACCGCTCATTCTGGAAAAAACAGTTCAGAAGAAGCAACGAAAACGCATCAGTAACGGCCAACGGTTATCGGCCTGGCAGCCATTTCAGGCCACGAGTAATGAAAAACGACCAGCGGTTCAAGGTCAACGCACCATGTTCAATTTAGTCCCTTGTGAAAACGAATTTGAACAGGCGTTTGCCGATTTTTGTGATTTCGCCGAGGATGTCGTTTCCTTTGCTAAAAATGCAGGGCCACAAAAACTGATGCTCGATTATTTAAGACCTGACGGCCATCGTGCGCTTTATATTCCTGATTTTTTTGTTCGCGTTAAAGGTGGTGATTATTATCTGGTCGAACTCAAAGGTAAGGTTGATTTATTAGTTCCAACTAAAGCGAGTGCAGCAATTGAGTGGTGCAAAACTGCATCAAAGGGAAAGGAAACCTGGCATTATCTATATCTGCCCTATCATCTATTCCAGCAAAGTGCCGTTGCAAGTATGGCTGAACTGGCTCGTTCCTGTGAACCGACCTTGCAAGGCCTGTTACGTGAAGCAAAAACCAGACAGGCAGAACTTCCATTATTTGAAGAAACAGCTCGTAAAGAAACCGAAGATAAATATATAGAAATACTGAGGCAAGTTGGACTCGAAAAAATCGCTGAAACCATAGAACCAATTGTTAAGCAATCGGTTCAATTGCTGGATCATGCCATTAAAACGAAAATGCCCGACTTTGGACATGCGTTTCAACCATTATTACGACCTTTCGATGCATATGCCATCATAATTCTTGAAAAGCGACTTAAGCCATTTATTCCTGAACATCAACAGCGTCGAATTGCCTATTTCAAACCATATCTGGATAATCTTGCTTCAAGACAAAAGAATTTATTGGAAAAAAATCAGCACTATCTTGAGCAAAATTTGATTTTTGGACGATCAATTCAAAAATTGGGGACGCTATTATTTTGTCTGAATTATGCAAATGAAGGTGGGTGGAATGCTCCCGGTGTTTGGCAAGATGTTGTTCAAGCTTTTTCAGGATCGGAAATGTCTGAACTCTATCGTGATTTAAGTGAAGTGAACACATTTCGAAATACCCACGTTGCCCACGTTGAATCCAAGATTGATGATCCTGATGCAGCGTGGGAAGCAATGGTGGTCTGGGTGCGGTGTTTGGACAGAATGATTACACTGTGAAATTAAATATCACCTACGGCGAATCCGATTTTTTCGTGTGTTAAATCAATCCCACCTGTCGAACGGTTCGCAAATACTATCCAGATTTCTTAATGCAAAACCACAATGGCAGTTGGACCATGATCGAAATCAATGGTGATTACATGATTGAAAATGTCTTGACTTCAGCAATGGAAAAATACGCCATGGAGATGGGCTTTGATAATCAGATGAAGTATCGGTTAATGGAGGCGAGCCTGGCGGGGATCGGGCAAGTGGTGATTAAAGTAAACAAGCAAATTTTTTCTATTTTAGTATTTTCACATTTAAATTATGGAAACTGGCTATTCCAGGGTTTTCAAAATTGTCTCAGCTTGCGAAAGCGAATTTTAGCTTCGCTTATAACGGTGAAGTGTCCCAATAACCGATCAGAAAAATTGTTAATCAGATACGATATGAATTTTGTTTTAAGAGCAGATTTTTCTGAAACAAATCGCATCAAGATTATGCCAATACTATTCTTTCCCTGCATATGAACAAGCTCATCGAAGTCTTTATCATTGGTCAATAAAATACGAGATTCAGCATTTGCCTGCTTCAGAAGTTTTTCGTCAATTGAGCGTTTTGTAAGTTCAGCAATACAAAGGACATCATGATTGTTGTCCCGCAGCATATTGACGATTGGTTTTTCAACATTTTCATCTGCCAGGAA
>DYKB01000078.1:0-3967 GCA_020722815.1 Caldithrix sp.
CAAGAAAAAAATTACTCCACCCCAAAAAATTTATGCGTAACGATTAGCTCCCCCAGGGAGATGGTTGGGGTGAGGGCAAGAAAAACCGAAAACCACTATGGCTTTAGTATATCCTGCTAGTATAAAAATATCTTATCCCCGAAGCATTATCTGCCTAAATTCGGGTTACCGCAAATTTACCCCAAGGTGATAATAATTTCATTCACACTACCGAACCGCTGAATTGGGATCGGCAGCCTAGTGGGCTTTCCATTCAGCAAGGCAGAGCGAACACCTTTCATCACGCTGTCGGGATTTTTAACGCTGATATTGTAAGTCGCCCCACGCCATTTTCGGGTGACGTCAAATTCACGCCAACCCGCTGGAATACAGGGATCGATTACCAGTCCATCATAGCCCGGTCGGATGCCCAGCATAAACTTTGTTGCCGCCGTATAAAACCAGGAAGCCGAGCCGGTCAGCCAGGGATGATGCGCCCTGCCGTGGGCGGTGTGATCTTTTCCGACAATAAATTGGCAATAAGAATAAGGCTCCGATTCCCGGATTTCAATCATAGCGTTTTGATTGAAGGGAAGAATTGCATTATAATATTCCATCGCCCGTTCACCATGACCTAATCGGCATTCAGCAATGACCGCCCATGTATTTGGATGCGTAAAAATGGCCGCATTCTCTTTGATGCCTTTGTAAACACGGGTGATAAATCCCACCTCATCATCCGGTTTGGAATAGGCAGGCCACAATAAATGAATTCCGTATTGGGAAAAGAGATACTGATAAACCGCATCCATAGCCTGGTTTGCCCGATCACCTTCAGCCGTGCCGGAAAGAACCGCCCAACTTTGTGAATTTAAAAAGAGTTTCCCTTCCTCACTTTCACTGGAACCAATTTTTTGACCGGATTTTGTAAAACCACGCAGATACCAGGCGCCATCCCAGAGTACTTTATGACAGGCTTTTTTCACTTTCTCAGCCATTGCGGTGTACCTGTCAACATCGCTGTTTTTTCCCAAATACCTCGCGGCATCAATCAAATATTGCAGCGCCCAGAAATGCATAAAAGACACCATTGCGCTTTCGCCGCCGCCGAGATTCAGACAATCATTCCAATCAGCCCGCAATCCCAGGCAGATACCGGTTTGCCCGACATATTTAGCCGAAAAATCAAGAATTTTACATAAATGTTCATATATGGTCCCTTTACCACCATCAGCATACGGGATGACCTTATCGAAGAAAGCGATATCGCCCGATTCCATAACCCATTCACACACGGCTGGTACCACCCAGAGCGCGTCATCGGCACAAGTATCTTCCAGACCATGCACAATCTCCGCAGGGCTCGGTGTCGGCACGACTGTTGGCAATTTGGCAGTGGGAATTTTCTTGTCCTTTGGTTTAAATACCGCTGGATCGAACAAATGCAGGCCGTATCCTGCCTGCGTCTCTGCATTGAGCAGTTCTTCAAGTCGCTGCTGGCAAATCTGAGGATTCGTGTGAAAAGCACCCATTATATCCTGCGCCGTATCCCGATAACCAATTCCAAAACGTCCCCCAACCTCGATGAATGAACCGAATCGGGAGAGGCGGGAACAGACTTCTGCCTGATACAGGTTCCAGATATTCACCATACTATTCATTCCCGGAGATGGGGTTTTAACCTGACAGGTGGACAGTCTTTCGTTCCACAGACTTTTTAATGCCACAAAAGCGTGATCGACATTTTCGGGTACCGAGTATTTCTTTTTCATTGGGCGACCAGCGTCTTCTCTGGAACCAACTCCCATGATAAAAATCAGCCTTTGTTCTTCATTCGGTTTCAATTCCAATTTTTTATGCAATGCCCCGCAGTGATTCCCCCCAAGCTCGGATGAATTTGAACAAGTACCATTTTGTACGGCTATTGGATCGGTTTCTGAATGGTACACGCCAATAAATTTATCACGGACACAGTCGAAACCATCCGGTTTGAAATTTGAGGCCAGAAAGTGATAGGTCCAGGGCTCGTAGAAAAAATCGAATTCAATTATTTCATCTTTATAATTCGTGCCTGCGGCATACAGGCTCATCTGGAAATCCTGATTATCGATTTTCACATGCTGGTTCGACCATTCCAGGTAATTGAAAATGCTCAGGTAACGTTTACGGCTGCTATTATTTTTAATCCGCACATCCCAGATCAGGACATTTTCATTCAAGGGAATAAATACAAGTTGTTCAGCGGTAATTTCCTGATAGTCACATTTGAATTTGGTATACGTCAGTCCATGCCGGGTTTCGTACTTTGCTTTTGTAAAATCTTTCCCAACCGGTTGCCATGAAACCGACCAGTATTCACCCGTTTCATCGTCCCGCAGATAGATATAATAGCCTGGCCGGTCTAATGGCACGCCGTTCGGGCGAAAGCGGGTGACCCGGCCATGCTCGGTGGATTTATACCAAGCATAACCGCCGGCATTGTGTGAAATCACCGCCACCAAATCCTGCACTCCCAAATAATTGGTCCAGGAAACCGGGACATCCGGTCGTTCAATCACATATTCCCGGTTTTCATCGTCAAAATAGCCGTACCGCACCTTTCCTCCTGTATTTTTCCTTGATGCAATTTCCAATGGTGTATTATTTTTTAACCGGTACAAACTTTTGCACCCGCCAATTCAGAATTTCTGCGACAAAAATTTCACCCTGTTTGTTAACCGCAATTGAGTGAGCAAACGCAAATTTGCCGGCTGTCTTTCCGGGACTTCCAAAGGAACCCAGTATCTTACCGTTCGTATCCAGTTTCATGACCCGATTGGCATAACCATCCGCCATGAATAGTGTCCCACCGTCCACCAACTCCAGTCCCCAGGGTGCTCCCGCGTGCGTCCACTGGGTGATAAAGTTACCATCGAGATCGAAAATCTGGAGGCGCAGATTATCCCGGTCGCCAACATAGACCCTGCCCTGCTGATCCACAACCATAGTATGTGGCAGGTTAAATTCGCCGGGTTCTTTGCCCTTTTTACCCCAGGCTTTGATAAAATTACCATCCCGATCAAATTTCACGACACGTGAATTTCCATAGCCATCCGTGACAAAAATCTCCCCGTTAGGTCCAAAACCGATATCCGTCGGCTGATTAAAAAGCATTTCTGTTTCACCCGCCCGGCCTTTGCGGCCCAGAACCATTGTCACCTGTCCAACTGGATTAAATCGGAGGACTAAATGAGTCGTGACATCAGTGGTCCATAAGTTACCATCGGGATCGATACGCAGGCCATGGGCGCCTTCAAAAAGTCCATCCCCGATGGTTCGAATAAAAGCCCCCTGTTCGGAAAATTCCATCAGGGGAAAAGGCCCCCGGTGAAGGACGAAAATATGCCCATTTTTATCCAGCGCAACCCCGGCGACTTCACCAAAATTATAATTGGGCGGAAGCTGAAAAAAATCTGGAACCGGGCGATAAGCGAGTGGCGGTATCTCCGAGGCATCCTGGGCCTTCACGGTCATAATTGATGCCATCGTTATCCCAAGTAAAAGTGTAACAAAAAGTGAAATGGATTTCATCTTTCCTCCATCATTTTAATTCTTCAATCGAATCTTTTAATGAGCGTCTGTCCGAAAACACATTGTTGTCGGGCAAATTGCCAATTTGCCCTGCATAGCGCTTGTATCAGCCACTCGATTCGGACAAATTAACAATTTGTCCTACAAGACAAACACTAATGAGTGTCTGTCTGAAAACACTTTTTTGTCGGGCAAATTGCCAATTTGCCCTGCATAACACTTGTATCAGCCACTTGATTCGGACAAATTAACAATTTGTCCTCCAAGACAAACACTAATTAGTGTCTGTCTGAAAACACATTTTTGTCGGGCGAATTGCCAATTTGCCCTGCATAGCGCTTGTATCAGCCACTCAATTCGGACAAATTAACAATTTGTCCTCCAAGACAAACACTAATTAGTGTCTGTCTGAAAACAC
>DYKB01000078.1:4067-29659 GCA_020722815.1 Caldithrix sp.
CCCTGCATAGCGCTTGTATCAGCCACTCGATTCGGACAAATTAACAATTTGTCCTCCAAGACAAACACTAATGAGTGTCTGTCTGAAAACACATTTTTGTCGGGCAAATTGCCAATTTGCCCTGCATAGCGCTTGTATCAGCCACTCGATTCGGAGAAATTAACAATTTGTCCTCCAAGACAAACACTAATTAGTGTCTGTCTGAAAACACATTTTTGTCGGGCAAATTGCCAATTTGCCCTGCATAGCGCTTGTATCAGCCACTCGATTCGGACAAATTAACAATTTGTCCTACAAGACAAACACTAATGAGTGTCTGTCTGAAAACACTTTTTTGTCGGGCAAATTGCCAATTTGCCCTGCATAACACTTGTATCAGCCACTTGATTCGGACAAATTAACAATTTGTCCTCCAAGACAAACACTAATTATCCTGAAAAATGGCAGTGACTGTCACCATCGAATCAGGCATGGTTATCGTCGTTATGGCTGAATGAATATCAGTGATCATTTTGGTATCGCCGCTCCAGGTTTGAAATATTTGACCATCGGATGGCGCATTGGCTTTTATTTTCACAATGGTGCCACTTTCATAAGTCCCGGCACCACTGCCATTTTCAATAATTAACGTATAAACCTGCGGTCCCTGCCAGCCCATTTTTGTCCGATAAAGCGCATCCAGTTGCGGAAGATGCTCGCCGTTCGACGTATTGGCAAGATAACTGCTGCCCAACTCCCAGATAATGACGCCGCCCAGTTGCTGGTTCTGGACGAAGCGCATTTTTTCAAAGCAGGATCGGACATCGTTATAACTCCAGAATTCATCATCTGCCGAACCCTCCCGATCGATGCTAAGATACGACATTTTCGCCATATCATCCCAACGGTAAAAATCGGATTTGAAATGATGTTCCAGCATCTCTTTGTAAGCAAACCGGGTCCATTTTGGCGGAATTGACCATTGCTGAAGGGGCTCGGTCGCCCCTCCGGTAGAAGTGCCTGCTCCGCCTTTCCACTGGAACGCATCGGCGCTGACACCAATGCCGAGTTTCCCAGCGGGAATTCCAAGGTGACGACATTTCTCCACATCTTCAATCACCGATGGACTGTGCAGATCACCGACATTTGGAAAAGGAAATCCGGCATTGGAGATCGCGGCATCATGCCAGACCGGCCAGCCGGACCAAGGTTGCGACATGTCATAGGTCATTAAATTTATCTGATCGTAAAGCATATAAATTTCAACCAAAGCCGCTCCGGCCACACCATTGACCGCGGTTGTCAGCAAAGGCGTTCGCCCGAGCAAAGCACTTTTTCGCACTTGAAGCGAATCTGATAATTGTTTGATAAATAAAATATAGTCCGGATTTTTGTCCGCTATTTCCGGCATGCCCGGATGGATGACCGGCTCTAAATCCACATCGATACCATCATAGCCCAGTCGATCCATTAAATGAACGGTATTTTTTACCAGGTTAGTCCGACTTGTTTCGTTTTTTATCGTTATCAGATATTCTTTCCACGAAACAATGCAGAGCAGAATTGGAATATTGTGAGCATGAGCGATTTCAACCGCCTTTTCACCCTTTCGTTCAGCGTAGCGAGTCGGTTTATAATTAAAGCTGCCATCTTTGTTAACGTACGGACCATGATGCGACAGATGGGTAATTTTTTTAAAATCATCATCACCCAGGTGAACAATCAAAGCACCGCGGTCATCCTGATAATAGGATGGCAGGTACATGGTTATCCAGGGTAAATCACCCGCCGGGCAAATTTTGGAATTAAAAAATAAAGTTAGCAACAGGATGCAAATAGTTAATACATATCGATGGAACATACGTTGGATTCCTTTATTTATAAAGCAACAATTCAAGCGCTCAGGCTAAGAATATAACTATTTGAATTTCAATAAGTTACTATTGAATTGCTGTAACCGTTCACAGGTATGCTAAATAGTAGTTTCTGTCATGCCCGAATGCTTTTATGGGGCATCCATTGATCTGAAAAAGAATGGATTCCCGCCAAAAACATGCGGGAATGACATATTCGCGCCACCTTGCGAACGGTTACGAATTGCCACGCGCTTCAGCTCGTGGCGCTATATGTGCCCTCCTTCCTCACCGGGCTTTTAAGCCCGAGCGCTTACATACCTGCGGATTAAAATTTACAATAAAATTTTAGGGGACAATTTGATCGACGAGCTAAAAAGAGTGTCCGAGAACTAGAAAATTGGCCCAAAATAACCTTACGAAGGTTTAATGTAACACAAGATATAGAATAAAAATAAAATATCAATCAATATATATAATCCTGCCTATTCAAAAACCTTTGCAAGGTGAGTTCTCGGACAGGCTCTAAAGCTCATGGCTATTCCTATATTTTTTAATGAGTTCGAATCTTTACCTGACAGCTATACTCCAAGGAGGGAATTTACTCA
Source organism: Caldithrix sp. (assembly GCA_020722815.1). Taxonomy (GTDB): domain Bacteria; phylum Zhuqueibacterota; class Zhuqueibacteria; order Thermofontimicrobiales; family Sulfurfontimicrobiaceae; genus DYKB01. The sequence goes on from DYKB01000078.1 coordinate 6,508, forward strand.
ATTAACCTCACAGAAATAATCGCCTGCCTCAGCCAAATGCCAAATGCCAGGAGCCAACAGCCAGAAGCCATTAAATCTTTATAAAAATACGTCGATTGTATAAAAAGCGCACGAATGCCAGGACCAAAGTCAACGCCACCGTCGTCCCGCACACAAAACCAATATTTTCATTAAAATAGTACTCTTTCAGACCGGCAAATCGATGTGCCAGGTGATTAAAATTCAAAACATTCCAGATCATGTAGATGGCAATGGGATTCACTCCCAGCCAGATAAAAGGCAGCGCCCATTTTTGAACCTTCCAGATATCCAGCACCAGATAAAACACACCCAGCAAAACAAAGCTATAACCACCGCCAACCAGAACATACGTCGACGTCCAGATACTTTTGATGACCGGGAATTGTATGCCCCACACGTACCCAACGATTACCATCGCGATTCCACCGCCAATGAAATAGCCGGCTTTTTTCATGCTTTCAATATTTTTATTTAATAGCAAGAAAGAAGCAAATACGCCGAGAAGACAACTGCCAATTGCCGGCAAGGTACCCAACAATCCTTCGGGATCCCAATCACCATTCCATTTAAACAACGGCAGATACATCTTATCAATCCAGTTCGCCCAGTTTTGGCCCATCGCAAAGGATGGCTCGCCTAAACCTGGCACTGGCACAAACGTCAGCCAGGCCCAATAACCGATTAGCAGCAATGCAAATGCGGTTATTAAACCACGCAGCCGAAGATGAATGAACAATATCGAGGTAAAAAGATACGTCAGCGCCAGTCGCTGTAACACGCCCATCAATCTTATCCCGTCCACACCCTGGCTGATGCCGCCGTAATAAATGATCCCTAAAAAATAGAGGAGCAAAAATCGCTTGATAATCCGGAGATAGAGTGCCCGCTTATCCGGAGAACCGATTAATTTTTGTAATGAAAACACGATGGACATGCCGATAATAAATTCAAATAATGGAAAAATCAGATCATAGAAATGAAATCCTTCCCAGGCAACATGATCCAGTTGCGGTTCCAAATATTTTTCAAATGGTCCGCCAAATAATCGAAACAGCGCGCGAAAAAAATTATCGCCGCCCATAATCCAGAACATGGTGAAACCACGCAAAACATCGACGGAGAGATGCCTTTGCTTTATGGATTCAATATTTTCCATTTTTCATCCTTTTATGCAGTTTCAATTCGATAAAATAATACCTGCTGCCTCGAGGCGTAAACGACCTGGAGACAGCAGGCAGAGGACTTATGCATTATTGAATAATGCAATATTACTTCATGAGTACCATCTTTCTAATTGATTTTTGGGATTCAGTCGCCAGACTGCAATAATAAATACCACTGGCCATGTATTTCCCGGCCTCATCTTTGCCATCCCAGGTTTCTTGATAGCTACCGGCAATCATCTTTTTATCCAGCAGGGTTTTAACTTTCTGTCCCAGCATATTAAAAATAACCAGCCCCACCTGAGCATCTTTTTTCAGGCTAAATGAAATTGTTGTTACAGGATTAAATGGATTGGGGTGATTTTGATGGAGCACAAAATCACTCGGAACATGAGCGGCAGCGATGTCTTCGACCGCCGAATAATATTCCGGGAACCAATTTAAATCGCCCAAGGGTAAGCCGTCGGTTCCAGCCGTCATTAAAACGGCATTGGAATATCTTAAATCTTCTTTAAGCGGCCAGAGCGCGAACGGGGGATACCATGCAAAAGTTGGATTATGAGCACCCTCGACAGGAAAGTAAGGCACAAAATCCGCAGGTTGCGGACTTCCGATCCAATTCATCTGGAAACCTTCGATATAGTCGGCCAGATCCTGCATATTAGCCATGATGTCCGCATTAAAGCCTGGATCAGCTTCGAGATTACCGGACATAATCATGTTCGGATATTCCGGATTACCATAAAAGGCTGCCGAATGTTCATTCGCCCATTTGGGCGCGATTAAGCTGTCGGCATGTTTGGCATACATATCGGTCAATGGTTTTGGCCAGAAATAAGCATTATTTTCCCATTGAATGCGTCTTTGCTTTTCTGGTATGCCATATAAACTATCGATGTTATAAATAAATTCTAACGTATCCACATCAGTAAGCGCCCAGTGGTAGCCATCGGTACAGGTCCAATTTTCGGTGTAGGTAACCGCACCGTCTTTAACCACTTCTTTGCAGCCTTTGGCAAAGGTCGCATAAAAGATATTATTCTTGATTACCCGGTTTACACCGCCTGGCCAGTCGCCTGAAGCGATAAACGGATTGACATGGTTTCCAATGACAGTATTATGTTCAAACAGTAAATAACCTTCCAACGGTACGGCCCAGGTGAAACCACCACAATTAAACATAGTGTTGTTTCTGACGATGAAGGTATCACCAGGGACTTTTTCATGGTGCATGAAATGCCCGATATACCAGGAATAACTACCTAAAAGATTCCGGGCATGATTGTTTTCGATCAGCCAATCCTGCCATTTACCTTTTGAAGAAAGAGCAACATGGGCGCCATCAAAAATGTTATCCTGAATCACAATTCTGGTTGAATCGCCAACGGCAAAAATAAATCCATCGTCGCTCGTTCTTTGATCCACACCCGGATCGGTGAGATAAGCATAGAACCAGATACCTTTGATAGTGACATCACCGGCCGCATAGACATACAAACCGGGTCGGTTCCCTTGGTCATCCTTGCCTGGCATCAGCACGGGTGGCGCGCTCTGATCATCTGGACCTGTTGGCGTTGCTGCAATCATGCAAAAATGCCAGTCGGTAGCAACCAATGGAGCGTTTAAAAAATAAATTTTATTACGCTCCAAACGATAGACGCGATTGGGATTGACTCTTTCGCCGGTTGCCGTCGTATCACCCTGAATGGCTGAATTAATATAACCTTGATTCAAATTGCTCCAGATAACGTTAACCGTGTCAGGCGCCTGAGAAAATACCATCGTAAAGCTCAGCAATAACAAGCCGATCATTGCCACGAGATAATTGAAAGTCTTGTGTAACATTTGTCGCTCCTTAAATTTGTGAGTAAATGATTAATTAACTTAGATTCTGTATTTTCTAAATTTTCTAAATTCGTTATCACCTCCTTTTTCTGATTTATAAAAGGCGTTTGTAATAGCAATATTCTATTTTTCTGTGTTGAACGAATTAAATTTGTCAATTCACTACCGTAAACTTTTTAGCAATCTTCTTTGAACTACACATATCACCCTCACTCCAACCCTCTCCCAAAGGGCTGATCTTGTCCCATATCTCGTTACTGGACACGGGAAAGTGGCCACTCCCCTTCCCTTATTTAAGGGAAGGGGTCGGGGGATGGGTTATAAAGGGGAAGTGGCCACTCCCCTTCCCTTATTTAAGGGAAGGGGTCGGGGGATGGGTTATAAAGGGGAAGTGGCCACTCCCCTTCCCTTATTTAAGGGAAGGGGTCGGGGGATGGGTTATAAAATGGCGTTAAGAACAAATTTAAACTTTTCTCCTGGTCACGATGAAACTTAATTAAAAAAAATATTTCTTTTTTATGTCAGCATCCTTTTTTACCCATCCCCTGGCCCCTTCCCTAAAAAAATAGGGAAGGGGAATTCGGCCTCTCCCGGTGTCCAGTAAAATATGTGAGACACGCTCAGCCCAAAAGGAGAGGGCATAGCTATTCCCTCTCCTCTTTAGGAGAGGGTTAGGGTGAGAGGTCAGCTTTTGCATCATCAAAAAGTGTACAGGAGCAAAATTTGTCATTAAAATACCGCTCTTGCTCACCACTCATTTGCTATTTTTAACAATAATTTAGCTCGGCAGAATCATGATTATAGCCTGATTCTGATGCCAAAATCAGCCGTCATTCCATAGAAAGATTCATTGGTTGGAAAATGATTTCCTTTGTTCAAAGAAACTTCGCTAGCCGAGGTAATATTTCGCATGTCAAACACCAGTTGCGTTCCATACCAGGGCAAATTTTGGGTTGCGGTTACCCCAAACTGTAAAAAGTCATCGGAAACACCTCGAAGCTCCGGCCAAAAATCATGATAGGTGTAGATGTCTGATCGGTATTGCATATTACCCCGAATTGAAAAACCCTTGTAATCATAACCCAGCGTATAATTCATCAGATAGGTGGGCGCATTAATCAGCCTGGCGGTATAGAATGTTTCAACATATTCGTACAGCCATTGCCAGGTTTGTGGATCCATCCATTGATTCAGCTTGGTGATGGGATATTTGGTTTCGGCCTGGTTATAAGTGAAATTCGCGCTTACAACCAATCCTTTTAATACGCCGGGCAGGAACCATAAATTGGTTTGCCAATCAATTTCGATCCCATTTACATCAGTCGCATACTGGTTATTTTTGGTGATTCCCATGTGATAATTTTTCACATCCTTCGGCAATTCATATTTTGATGGGTCATAGAGAATTTCTTTTGTCCCGTAAATCAAATCCGAAATATTCTTCTTAAAAAAGCCAATGGTGAATAATCCGACATAATTATGATGGATTGAAAAATAAAGGTCAAAACTCTCTGCTCGTTCTGGTTTTATTCGGTAATTATTGAAAGCGACATTACTTTGAGAGATATTATAAAATGGGGTCAATAAATTAAAATTCGGACGAGCCAAAGTTTGGGTGTAGGCAAACCGGACATCAAACCAGGCGACCGGTTTTAAACGAACATGAATCATTGGCAGCCAGTGCCTGTCAATGGTGGTTTTGGTTACCATTTCATGCGGATAATTTATATCGGCGGTTCTGCCGCGTGAATCACCCTGAGACGCGGTATAGGTTTTCACCAGTTCTTCATAACGGATACCGGGGATAAACTTCAGGATTGAGCCGATATTCATGTCAGTCATCAGATAACCAGCCGACAACTTTTCCTGACCATCATAATCGCCCGTGGTACTGCCAATATCACCATGATAATACGCATCCGCCGTTACGGTGTAAGGATGCTGTCTGACGACTCCCATCACATCATTCATAAAATCTGCATCAACGACGTGGGCTAGCTGATATCTTCCTTCTAAAAAGTTATCTGTATCATACGCGTCATCAAGAAAATACGGGAGATGAAACTGACTGTCGCCGCTGGGATATGGAAGTCGGTCCGGGAATGCAGCTAACAAAGCCTGCCTTATTTCCTTCGCACCGCCGACCCACAAAAATCCACCCCACGCTTCCCAATCTTTCTCACGTTTTGAATGACGAAATTTCCCGCCAACTTTTAACACCCCGCTAATCTGTCTGGTTATCGAATAATCGATTCCCAGATCCAGTTGCGCGGTAATTTGGCGATCGGATGATTCGCCGCGATCATCGGTACAATGATTTAAAACGGTGCTATTCAACTCATTTTTAGCATGCGAAGGTATATCGGCCGGATAAATAAAAGGTTCATCATATTCACCAAATCCGGAATATTCCACAAAGTTAAAACCGATATTTTGGGGATACCCGGTTTCGCTGAGTGAATGCGACAATTTCCCTTCAATTTTGAACCTCGAATATTTTTGCTCATAACTTAATACATTGGTTAATAAATCAATTGAGGCTTTATTATCGCTAAATCCATAAGAACGGACATTTCCCTGATAATCAAAATTATCAGAATAACTAATCCCATGATTATGAATGCGACTTAAAACATTTTTAAAGGCAATTTTCCCCTCAGGGATGCGATAATCGACAACAAAAGTGCCTCCCCGACGTTGCGTTTCGCGAAGGTTTTCACTGAGCGATAAACCAGTGGTAAGTACTTGATTTTTTTTATCTAAAGAAGGATCGAGCAGCCCATATCCTGCCCCCATACTTTGCGAGGGATGATTTCTGTTTTCAGCATAAACCATCGCCAGAATACCCAGCCGATTATTGAATCTCCGGGTACTCACTTCGGCCAGCAGATTATAATCATTGTAAATATTTTTCAGGTTGTTATATGTCCCTTTGGCGACGATATCAAAAGCGATTTTGCTATTTTCTCCCCGGGCTTCTTTTATTTTAAAATCAACATTCCCGCCGACGGCGTCTGCATCATGATCCGCCGTAATGGCCTTCATGACTTCAATACCATCGATGGTATAGGTTCCGATCATACTCAAATCGGCGCTCCGCTCGTCCGAGTCGGTTGGGGGCACGCGAACGCCTTCGATGGAAATCGTGTTATATTTGGGCGATAAACCGCGGATAACTAATTTTTTCCCTTCGCCGCCATCCCGCAAAACAGAAACTCCCGGCAAACGGCCAACGGATTCGGCAGCATTCGCGTCCGGCATCTCCCGAATTTTATCCGACGATACAACATTCACAATGGCTCTGGCAGAAAGCTGTCTGTTAATCGCTTCCATCTGACCTTCAGCCTGTGCGGTTACCACGATGGTCGAGTCCAATTGAATCGCGGCATATTTCATTTTAAAAGTGAAATCTATCCGCAGCGTCAGGGGCCTAATTTCTACAGGTACCCGTTCCTGTTTATAACCGATATAATCAACCACAAGGGTGAATTTGCCGGTGGGAACATTGGCAATATAGAATCGACCATCCTGGTTGGATGCGGCACCGATTGCGGTGCCAGCAATATAAACATTGGCGCCGGGCAAGGGCGTTTTGGTCTGAGAATCAATTACCGTTCCTGTAATTATTCCTTTAGCAGCATAAAGTGCCACCGGAAAAGAAAGTCCCAACATAAGAAATACCGCAATTATCAGCTTTAACAGATTGCGCATGGTTTTATCCTCCAATTTTGAACGTCAGCAATTTATTACAATGTCACTTTCAACTTATTCATTATAAGTTTAAAAGTCAAATCATGAACGGTTGTGTAACTGTTCTGTAACACTGGTTTTTTGTTACGTTCCGGATCACTCGACCATGATTTATTAGTCCACGCTAAATAGTGTTTGTCCGCAAACTCTATTATGTAGGGCAAATTGCCAATTTGCCAGGCTTAGAGCCTGTATCAAGCATTAGATTCAGACAAATTAACAATTTGTCCTACAATTTCGGACAGACTCTAAATAGGTTGGTTTTATTATTCTAAACAGAGCGAAGCGGCGTGTAAAATTTATATTTTTTCATAACGACGAGATGCTACGCTATGCGCAGAATGACAAGTCTCTACCTTTTTGGAGTAAGCCATTTGTGTCTTTTCATTTTTTTAACGGATGATAATTCTAGGCGCATATTGGAGTGATTAATTATGGATTATAACATTTAAAGGAGTGCGAGAATGAGAATGGGCGTAAATTAGAGAAAAATTTTTCCTGGCGTAAATATAAAATTTCTCCTCTTCGTCCTAAATAATTTAAATTTCAGGTTCACTACCGAACACTCTTTATAAATTTTCGTTAAACTACACTTGTGACCCTCACCCCAACCCTCTCCAAAGGATTGATCGTGTCCCATATCGTATACTGGACACGGGTAAGTGGACACTCCCCTTCCCTGATTTGAGGGAAGGGGTTGGGGGATGGGTTAGAAAATGGTGTTAATAAGAACAAATTTAAACTTTTCTCCTGGTCACGATGAAACTTAATTCAAAAAAATATTTCTTTGTTATGTCAGCATCCTTTTTTACCCATCCCCTGGCCCCTTCCCTAACAAAATAGGGAAGGGAAATTCGTCCTCTCCCCGTGTCCAGTAACGAGATGTGGGTCACGATCAGCCCAAAGGGAGAGGGCGTAGCTATTCCCTCTCTCCTTTGGGAAGAGGGTTAGGGTGAGGGGTCAAATTTGGCGATTTTAAAAAGTGTACGATAGCAAAAATTTCAGGTACAAAAATTTCATATTTTAATTTTTTGAATCATTGTAATCGTTTCCACAATTCCTGAACCATATTATCTTATTTTCAGGCATAATAAGGTTGAGTTTATTTGGGTGCCAGGGTTACTAAGGTCACAAATAATAAAATTAGGTTTAAAAACATTAAATGTAACCGATAACAAAGCGAAAAGAAGACAGGATAGCAGGATACCCAGGATTTACAGGATTAAACTCTCATAAAATCAAATCAATTTTTTGTTCTCCTTTGCGGATTCTTTGCGCCGCTGCGTCTTTGCGTGATTTTTTTTCGGATACTGCGGTGATCGGTTACTATTTAATATATCCACTCAATAATAGATGGTAACGACATCAATTTGAGTTTACAAGAAAAAAAATTTATAACAGAATGATTTATAGCAGAATAATTCTGCTATCAATTATTCTGCGAATATTAATGCGAGCATATCACAGCAAGCTTTATTCTCAAATTGCCATTAATTATTGAGTGGATACTATTTAATGATTATAACTATTTTATTTTCAAAAATTTAAATTGTCAGTCGGATGGCAAGCAGTCATTTTCGCAAGTTTACTCAATAAAAACATTCAAGTACAGGCTTAGCGGAAATCAATGCATTTTTATTAAAATGGATGCCCGATAAAAGCGTTCGAGCATGACTTGTGGCTTTGGGTGAGAATTTCTGGTGCTAATGTATTGATTTTCACCATAATTTATCGGGCAGCTACGATAATTTCATCAATAAAAATCCAGGCTTTTTTGCCCGGTTCAAAATATTGCCACGTTGGAACCAGCCCAATATTTTCGGCAGCTATTTTGATATATCTGACTTTTTTCGCTACCATAACGGAAAACGTTCGGGTGGCTTTCACATCTCTTTCGGCCGGCTTAGTTTCAATTGTTTTTAACAGAACGTATTCTTCTCCATTAGCAGAATATGAAATTTCCATTTTATTCGGGGGGAAAGCCCGGTCAAAAGTTGATTCCAGGAATGAAAAAGTAACTGAGTCAATTTCAGTCATTTTTTCAAGGTCCAGAATCGCTTCGAAGTTATTTTCAAAACCCAGCCAGTTTTTACCCACCTGATCGGGTCTTCCCCGAAAACAATCAGTGAGTGCCAGCTCACCCTGATCGTATCTTTCATGCGGTGGAAAGGTCAGCGTTACCGGTTTTCCAGCCGCTTGATGAACCACAATTTTTTTCGTCGTAGTGCCAGTGCCATAGGGTTTGCCATCTTTAAACGACCGCGCCTTTATCGTCGCCGTGGCATCCAGCCCAATCGGTTGTTCATATAATTTTGATGAAATACCGGGCTCAGTTCCATCGAGGGTATAACGGATAGCCACGGTGCCGGCTTCCGTCTCCAGCTTGAAAGCGATTTTCTTTTGATTTTGATCATAATCAGGATTTATCCAGACATTATAAGCGCTCAAAGCGTAATTTATACCCAGCAAATCAAATCGTTGCAACAGGACTTCCAGGCGGCGCACAAAATCAGGCCAATTTCTGAGCTCCTGCGGTGACCAGCCGACTTCTGCCACGGCGAACACGCGCGGGTAAAGCATGTAATTCGCCTGTTCCTCCAAAACCAGTGATTCACTCCAAAGATTCCCCTGGACGCCCAATATTCTTTTCGCCTGTTCATCCGTAAAACCGGTGGGAATCGGATTATAGGAATAGACCGTTGGCAGCAGCAACTGGCTGTAACCCAATTCCGGTGGTTCAATTTCGGGATCCCCTTGTTTTAAATCAAGGTAGCAGTAAGTATTCGGCGTCATAATCACATCGTGCCCCATTTTAACCGATTCGATACCCCCGATTTCTCCCCGCCAGGACATTACCGTGGCATTGGGCGCCAGACCGCCTTCCAGAATTTCATCCCAGCCAATCATGGTTTTGCCATTTCGATTGATGATCTTTTCCAGGCGTTGCATAAAGTAGCTTTGCAGCTCATGAAAATTTTTAAGTCCTTCCGCTTGCATTTTCTGTTTACAATCGGGACACTTTTTCCAGCCATGCATCCGGGCTTCGTCACCGCCAATGTGAATATATTTTGAGGGAAAGAGTGCGGCCACCTCGGCGAATATTTTTTCGGCATACTGATAGGTAACTTCTTTCGCGGGACAGACATCCTTATTCCGCTCGTCGCCGCCGGATGCCACGTCATAATGCGCGCCATCGCAGGAAACTTCCGGATAGGCGGCCATAAAAGCGCGCGCATGACCGGGCAAATCGATTTCCGGAATAATTTCCACATAGCGTTCTCTGGCGTATTGAATGAGGGCTTGCATCTCTTCCTGAGTATAGAATCCGCCATACGTCGCTTTCTCGCCCGGTTTCGGGAATGGCCGTTCCCACCAGAGCTGGTCATTGTGATCCACCCGCCAGGCGCCGATTTCGGTTAATTTGGGCAGACTTTTGATTTCCAGACGCCAGCCCTGATCATCCGTCAAATGCAAGTGAAATTTGTTCATTTTCAAACGCGCCAGATTGTCGATATTTCTTTGCAGATGATCCAGCGTATGAAAATGACGACTTACATCCAGCAGTTGCCCCCGCCACTGGAAGCGCGGATAATCGATGATTTCAACACCCGGGATTTGCCAGGCATCCCGGCGCAACGTCGTATCTTCCAATTCAACTGGCAGCAGTTGCAATAAAGATTGCACCCCATAAAACACACCCGCCGGACGGACTGCCTGAATTTCGATCTGTCGGGGTGAAACACGCAATTGATAGCCTTCCACACCCAGCTCATCCAGCGATGAATTCAGTTTCAGGATAATTGCTTTTTTATCAGGAACTAACATGTCAACGCAATTTAATTCAAAACAGGACGCGGCATTAATTTTTTGAGTCAATTTATTAGCGATCAGATTTAATTCAGCATCCGAAGCAACCACGACCTGTGTCATTGAGTCCAGCACAAAATGCCCCGCCGACGTCCTGACCGACACCGGCCGCGGGATGATGTTAATTTCGGCTGTTCTGCTACCATCTAATTTTGGAGAAAAGAACTGGAAAATGAAAAGGACAATCACCCACCATAATTTTTTAATCATTAATAGCATAAGCCTACCTCGAACTTTTGTCAAAAAAATTTATTAATCTTGAACTATTTGCAAGTTCAATTTCTACCTAAAATTCTAAAATGGAAATTTTTGATGTTCAGAATCAATGGAGTACCCCCTGCTGCCTCCCCAAAATTCCCAAAAGCGGAATTTGGGGGAGATAAAGCGGGATTCTCTCCCCCATTTTCGCTTTTTGAAAATGGGGGAGATACAGAGGGGGTCAAGACTTCAGAGAAAACGATTCATTTTAAAATTTCAGGTTCTATTTAAAAAAAACTATATAAGGCAGAATAATTCGTACTCAATATATTTATTTTAGTATTCGGTAATTTTTTATTTTTAAACCATTTAGAATACCAGTTATTCTAAAAATTATTCTGCCGGTTAATCAGTCTGCCTGACAAAAAGTCATTCGCCTGGACTATTCATATATATTGGACCATAAGGTGCGAAGACACAAAAAAACATTACGTTACGGATTATCTTTTGTTTAAACTTGATTTTGCTTTTTTTTAACTTAAAAAAAACAATATAAAATTCTATGCAATATTAAGGAGGTAACATATTTAAAATTAAAATATTAACTCCTTAGTAAAAACCATTTATTTTTCTTCGTGCCTTTGTGCCTTCGTGGCTATGAATTATTCAGGTAATAAAAAGGAAATGCGCCTGCTTATTCCTCAATTATCAGAATTTCATACAATTTGAGTGATGGAATAACGGTCACAAAACTTCCATTCCGGTATGTAAACGCTAATTTTTGTCGGGAAGGTGCCAGCGAAACCTTGCCCGGCTTTTGATCCAGACGAACGGTAATTTGCAAGGGGCCCAGTGGCGGAATTTCATCATACACATATACATTGGGATTAGCATACGGTCCCGCCGTATTAAGCAGGTGCAGCGATAATTTATTGCCTATCCGATTTAAGCTGACATCCACCGAATGGGAACCCTCAACCGTTACGACAGTATTCGGAAATAAAGTCTTTACCAATCCGGCCAGAAAATCCCGTGCGACTGTTACCTTGCCATTCAAATAGCGGGCGCCAAGATTCAGATACACCCCGGCCAGGTGACCTTTGCCAAGTTGGCGAATGGAAGCGGCCGGTCGGGCATCCCCGGCCTGACGCCGATTTGAATAAATCTTGCCAAAGGGAGTGACCTCGGTAGTAAACTGAACGCGCTGCGACATTGATTTGACACTGGCAATCTTTTCGTTGAATGCCAGATAATTTACATTTTCCCGGAGCGAATCCAAATACTGAATCGCCAACTCGGACTGAAATAACTGGCACGCAGCCGGGCCCATCACGATTAAATTGCCGCCATTTTCGACATACTGGACGAGCTGTTTTTTGAATGCGGGGGTAATTGTTTCCCATTCCGGATAGATGAGCAGCGGATACCGGTTGATATTTTCGGCCAGATGGTGCTCCATTACCACATCGACCACCTGCTGCGACTCCAGCAGCATTTGCAGGATACCCTTCAAGCCGTTGAGTTCACCATGGTTGGCATGAAATAGCTTGTCAAGTTTTTGATAATACGCATCGGTTGAGAGAATTAATCCGATCTGGGGGATGGAAACCGCCTGGTGACAATAAAGTTGTCGATCCCGGCAAAATTTTGCAATCGGTATCATCACCTGCATATCTGACAAATTCATCGATGCATCGCGGTTCTGGTTAAAATAGACCTGAAAACCGCCGCCCTGAGACAGCACCACCGCCGCTTCCTGCTGTAATTGAAGGACAGATTTGGGACTTTGAAATCCACCGGGATCATCCCAGTTAAACGTAAAGCTCCAGGACATCAAATCCCAGGGCTTGCCCTGCTGCTTCAGGATCCGGCTTTCGAGTCGGGCGGCATTCACCGGATCATTTGGCACTACATCGCCAGATAGAAAATCGACGCCAGTGGTCACCGGCTCGGGCATAAATGAGCTGTACGCCCAATTACTGGCAATCTGAAAATTCGGATTGTGCCGGTGCAGTTCGTTCACATAATGCGCCACATATTGCCGAAATCCCTGACGGCAAAATTGTGAATATTCGTACCAATCGGGATCCGTGGGTTTTCGGGGGATAGTTTGAATGCCGGTTTCATTGATGAACTTTTCGATCACTTTGGGCTGAAAATCCCGCTCCGTGCCCCAGCACTCGCCATCGATCCAGATGCCATCGATCTGGTAACTGTCGCAAAGTTCTTTCATCTGAGGAATCAATAATTGATCGCTATACGGCCCAAAAACCGACGTGACCCGGCCGTCGATGCCGCCGATTTTTCCATCTACCCCTTGAAGCGCCCACTCCGGATGCCGGCGCACCGCTTCTTCATCCAGCACACCGGAGTAGTGACAATAGAGCGCGACTCCCTTTTCAGCCGTGACCTCCCGGAATATTTTTAATGCATCCTTCACAAATCCCGGCGCCGGATTGCCCACCCGGGTTGGATAGCTTGACAGTCCCCGATGTCCCTTGCAATCCACCTGAATGTAGTCCGGCCGAACCTGGTCAAGAATGGCGGCTAACATTTCCGGAGTTACATTTTTTCCGATTTCAGTACACTCATCACTGGCGTGAAAATCAAAATGGATGCCTAAAAAACTTTCGGCACGCCGTAACCGTTGCGGGTATTTTTTTCCCTGGGCCTGAAGGGAAGAAGTTATTACAACTATCCAAAAAAACATAACAAATGAAGCATATCTTTTCATGCCATATCTCCTGTTAATTCTTTATCATAAAACTGCCGGATAGTAAACGTGATGTGTTTAATTTCCATATTATTTCAATAAAACAATCTTTTTATTATCATCATTGTCGTTTTCAAATGATCGAGCGCTCATGGTACAGGTAATTCTTAAAATAAAAGTACGCGGATACAAAGCTTCATTCTTATCCTGCCTATTTTAGAAGTGTCATCTTTCCGGATTGAACAAATTTATGCGCGCCACGATAGACTTTAACGGTATAGATATAATTTCCGCTGGCCACCTTTTCACTTTTATGATTAGTTCCATCCCAGGTAATATTATGAATTCCAACATTTTTCGCTTCATAACCTAAATTAACAATGATACGTCCCGTTAAATCATATATCGCAAGTTCAACCAGCGCGCGTTGCGTCAAATGAAAACGAATGTTCGTAGATTGATTAAACGGGTTTGGGTAGTTCTGATAAAGCGTGAAAATTTGGGGACGAATATCTTTTTCATCCTTTTTAATCCCAGTTGTCCGCTGATCAATAAAAATAAGATTAATTCCGTCACCAGTACCTAAATTTCTGGTATACTGCTTATTAATTGGATTATTCCAATGTTCATTTACGCCGAGACTGCGAATTGGAGTTCCATCATTTTCAGGGTTATATATCAGGCCTGCTGGCCAATAGTCTGAAGATGCTGCCTGTCTGAGATAATCGGTGGTGCCTTTCATCTGCGGGAAGTAAGCTTTGGGCTGATCATGCGAATCATATCCCCCGTTATATTCTGCATTAAGAAAATCGAAGGCCACCGATTCAATCGCGACCATATCCTGCGAAAGAAATATCGATGATGTCCAATCATAATTAAATGGTTCCAGATCCCATTTTGTCGGCGGATCAACCGCTTCACCACCCGCCCACAATGCATCTAATAAAAAGAGTACTTGATTCCCACCGAGTTTTTCATGTCCCATCAGATCTACCTGGACCCGGTACATACACGAGTCATGACGAATTGGATTTCCATCCTGATGCGTGACCAAACCAGCATGCAAATGCACCGCATGTTCTCTTGCGTGAGAGCCAAAATGATTCTTGGCAAAAGTGGAAATTCCCGCCAGGGCATGGGCTTTCAGCGACGGGACATTAATTAAATAATCAGCTTCATTCATAACGGTATAAATTTTATCCGCAACGGCACTACCCATTACTTTTCCCTTATCAGAATAGAAAATAATGTCCTTTGTAGTTGGAATCGCCTTTTCGCGTCCTTTACCAGCGGCATCACCATCATAACCAATATAATGAACGTCAGGAAATTCATGGTGCCAAAGGGTATAGCTATTATTATAAATGTTTTTTAAAGGGTCACCTATAGAAATGTTTTTTTGCGGAATACCGTAATTATTTACTAATTGTCGCAACAAAGAAAGAATTACCTGCGGCGATGTTTCAACCAGTCCATAAAACTTGTTTTGGATATGCTCTCCCCTGGCATTGATATTACCCAACCAGGCTGATGTTGCGTTAATTTTAATAAATATTTTTTCACTATCGGCATAGCCTTCTTCCCGACTATGCTTTTTTAAATTGAAATAAGAAAAAATAGCATCCCATGCCTTGTGGTCGGTGGATTGCTTCGTGAGCGCTTTTAATCCGGCGGATAACATTGAATCGATCACATTTTGGTTATTATTTTTACTTAAGAACCAGGCATCATCATTTTCATCGGCCGGGGCGCCTTCCTTTCCATAATATTTGTTGGTACAATTTTCATTGGTTGCATCAGGATTCCAGACCCAGACAACCGCTCCTGGATTTATGCCGCGGGCTTCACCGATTGGAAGATTGGGAGTAACTGTTTCTCTCAGACTATCCGGCAGATTTTTTATATTATTTGAATCATATCCAAAAGCGAAAGAATAAATACTTCCTTGATTCAGGGTATAAACCAGCGATGCCATCATGAACAGGAGAACACAGGTCGCATATCCATAGGATGAGCTTAGAAATAAAACTTTCATTTTTCTGAACGAAAATATTGTAGCCGACAGCCCAATCAGCCAAAGGACAAAACCCGAAGCCATTGGCGCAGCAACCCGCATGCAGGGATAAGTCGCACGCGATGGTTTAGGAATTACCCGGATTAAAAACCAAATCAGTGACAGCAGACCCAATACTGGCAATAATACCCTGCTTTTTTGAAAATGCCTTTTTAGCAGTATTGATTTAATATCAACCTTCATTTTAAATTCCTTCATTTACAAGTGGCGGAAAGACCATGGTTTACTTTTTACTGCATCAGCAAACATTTCCGTGTTTCAATAAAAGTTCCTGATCTCAATTGATAAAAATACAGGCCGCCGGACACAGCCTTGCCAGCTTGATCGCATCCATCCCAGAGGACAGAATGCGTCCCCACCGTATAGATCTGATCCGTTATCGTCCGGACTTCCCTTCCCAGTATATCCAAAATGCTGACAGAGAGTTGCGATTCTCGCTGTAAAGAGAATTTTATGGTTGTGCAGGAGTTAAATGGATTGGGATAGTTTTGATAAAGCTGTAAATCCACGGGCGTAGCCGGGGCTGTAACCAATTCGTCAACGGTGGTAATGACTTTCGGCTGATTGATATACATTAGACGATATAAATAAAGATGCCCTAAAGCTGTATACCAGACATCTTTCCGCTGGCTAATGTATGCCAGATGCTGATCGGCGTATCCAGCCTTCCAATCTACCGTCTGGGGATGCAGCATCAGATGATAAACGCCATTCAGTGCGCAAGCTTTATCAAAATGCGCATTTAAAGTATCCAGGTTAGTGGTAGCGTAGCTTTCCCATTCCGTCGTGCCCATTTCACGTGATGGCAATATTGGCTGGAACAACCCAAACGTCCCGTCCCAATCAGCCACGCGATAATAGCCCGGTGGTTCGTAAAGGCGATTTACCAAAATCTTTTCTTCGCCCAAAAGTGAATCGATCACATCATCATGCTGGCCATAAGGACAGATCCAGGTGTACACATACTCATGCTCACCCGAGCGAAACAGCGGCGGCAGAATCAGATGCTCTTTTATCGATGCAATACAGCCGGAGACTTCGGACTCAAGCTGATCACCGTAGGGAACAGGCGGATGGGTTTGCGAGTGGGCACTGGCTTCGGTGTAACCACGATCCAACAAATTCTGAACCGCGCTCCAGGTATTTTTCAAATCGCAGCCTCCTGTTATCAGCGCGAGCGTTATCCAGATTTTGTAGTGCTGAAATTTCCGCACACCCGTTACAAAATGGGGATTAAACCATTCAGCCACATCATCGATGGTGGCGGTGACGGCGGCTTTTCGATTATCGTAATACGCCGTTATGCCGATATACTGGGCCTGAACCGGCTGGCTTTGTGGATCCAGCATGCGCAGGAAAAGCGAATCTGTCAATTCTGAAAAAGCGACCGATATATAAACAATTTGGTCATTCTCATCGAGCCGCACCGCTTCGACCGCATTATAAAATGACGTATCGGCACGATTGGGTATTATTTCGTATGGATCTTCCTGCCGCGCCTTTTTCCATACGGTCAACGAATTATACCCCGAATCAAGCCTAAACTGGTAAGTGATCGGATATTTTAAACCATAGTCCTGATGCAGTTGATGATCCACCACGATGATAAATTGCCCGATGGATGATTGAACAATTTCAATTGGCGAGGCAATAATCGTTTTATATCCTGAAATTAAAAAAACAACGAAAATTAAAAATAGATGTTTTATAAAACACTTGTTTGGGTATTCATTCCGGGAAAAATATATCATTCAATTTTTTCCTCATCATTATGTTCCATGCAACTGTTCTTTATCACAAAACAATTCATTTTAAATAAAAAAGCTACGCATTCAAATGTTTCAGCAGTTGAAGTGCATTTTCCGGCTTCATCTCCTCGTGGACAACAGCCATCAACGCCTGCACCATTCCCCTGGGATTCTCATGCTGAATGACGTTTCGACCATAAACAATGCCTGCCGCTCCCTGCTGAATGAGCGCATACGTTCGCACCAGGATTTCCGAATCCGATACTTTTCCTCCCCCGCGCACCAACACCGGAACTTTTCCGGCGGTCTCAATTACCCGATGATAATCCGCGACCGCTTCGGTTGGATCAGCTTTGATGATATCTGCACCCAATTCCACCGCTTGCCGCACCAGCGGAATAATTTTTTTCGGATCACCATCGACCATATACCCGCCGGCTTTTTCATTCGCCTGGAACACAAGTGGTTCTACCATTAATGGAATCGCATAGCAATCGCATTCGGGTTTTATTTTTAGAATATTCTGGATACATTGATCGGTTACTTCCGGCGCATCCGGAATGCGAAAGAGATTCACCACCACACAGGCCGCATCCAAACGAATGGCCTGCTCGACGGGGACCTCGATCATCCGGCTAAACAGATGATCGGGCAGTTTTTTCCCATAGACATTGGCGACGTCGGTGCGTAACGCCAGGGCGGGTTTTTCTTTCCCGGGGATAGTTTGGAGATAATGCGCATGCCCCACCGTAAGTTGAACGGCGTCGGGGGCAGCTTTGACCACCGTTTTTATGGCCTTGTCGATATTTTCAATTCCATTGAGAAATCCATATTCGTTGAAAAATCCATGATCGATGGCCACGTTAAAACAACGATTGGATTTGGCATTAAATAGCCGGTTTAAGCGATACTGTTTCACTCTGATGACTCCGTGCTAAGTTATTTTAGTTCTTTATTTTATCAGCATTATTAAAAAATATTAAAGTGTAAGGTCAATCACGCCGAATTTGACACCAATCACGTACATTTCTATATTAAAAAAAGAGGAACCAGGAAAAATTTAAAGAAAAGTTTATTTCTTATTATAACAAACTTCAACCCGTTTACCGGTAGCATGTGCTAATAACGCCGCCGACATCACGCAATGACTGCTATATGTTTCCGCCGGCGTTACCGTAAGAAACGGATGGTCCGATTTCTTTTGCTTCAGTTCTGCCACAAATGCCCCTAACATCTGTTGCACCGCGTCCGAAAAGCCAAATTCAAAAATGCCGCCGGTAATGGAAGGAATCGCTGACTGTGAACCGATATCAACCCGGGTCCAACCCTGTTCTTTGCCGGTCGATTTGAGGGAATAAAAAGCTTTTGGATCATGCGTCGAAAATTTGGCCGAACCTTCGGTGCCATAAACTTCAATGAACCAGGTATTGGTGGCCCCCGGCGCCATGCGTTTGGTTTCAAACACCAGACTAAATTCCCGGCTGTTAAATGGATCAACGGCCCTGCAGGTGAGCACCGCATTATCCCAGGTTTTGCACGCGGCTGTTCCGCCCTTGCCATCCGGCCGCCGGTCGACAATCTTTTGCAAATCCGCAAATACGGTTTTCGGCCGCCAGCCCATGCGAAACGGGATGTGCTGCGTGTGCATGCCGAGGTCACCCATGCAGCCATATTCGCCATTAAATTCGATCTGGCGTTTCCAGTTAATTGGTTTTGAAAGATCCATGTCACTTGAATGATGAAATCCGGCTCTGACTTCGATTAGCACCCCATATCGCTTTTCGTTGATCCAGCGGATCAATTTCAGGGCGCCAGGAAAATATGGAAATTCAGAGCTGCATCGGACAATCTGGTCGGGATTCGATTCAATCGCTTTCCAAATCTTCAGATTCGCGGGTTTATCGATACCAAAAGGCTTTTCTCCCAGCAGATGTTTTTTCGCCTGAATGATATCGATATAGACTTTTTCATGCAGATGATGTGGAATGGCGCAATAGACGGCATCAATATCTGGCGATGCGATAAGCTCCCGATAATCATTTGTTTGAATCACAACGGTGGGAAAATGCTCCAGATACCATTCCCATTTCTTTTCATCCACATCACAAATTCCGGTTAAAATGGGGACCGGGCCATCGTCCAAAAGATGACACCAGCGCGCAATGCTGCTGGCGATTTCTCTGCCCATGAGTCCAAGTCCGATTATCCCAAAGCGTATTTTATCACGGCGCATTCATTTTCCTCATTAATTATCAGTGTCCATTCAATAAGACGATTGAGTAATAATTTGCTACCGTACACTTTTTGATTACACGAAATCTGACCCCGCACCCTAACCTCTCCCAAAGGGGAGAGGAAATAGCTGCGCCCTCTCCCTCTGGGCTGAGCGTGTCCCATATATGGGTACTGGACACGGGGAAGTGGCTACTCCCCTTCCCTCAAATGCGGGAAGGGGTCGGGGGATGGGTTAGAAAATGGTGTTGATATGAATAAAATTAAACTTTTCTTTTTATCACCATGAAACTTTATTAAAAAAAATATTTCTTTGTTCGGTCAGCATCCTTTTTTACCCATCCCCTGGTCCCTTCCCTGAAAAAACAGGGAAGGGGAATTGATAATTTTTCGCCATCTCCCCGTGTCCAGCAAAAGATGTGGGACACGATCAGCCCTCTGGGAAAGGGTTGGGGTGAGGGTCACAAGTATGGTCTAAAGAAAATTTATAAAAAAGTGTCCGGTAGTGAAGAGTAATAATAAGTGACCCTTACGAGGGTCAGTTTCAATACCATAAACGGATAATTCATCATCATTATTATCGATGCATAACAATCAAACCTAAAAGAGACCTTCGTAAGGGCATTTTTTCAAAAAATTCATTTTGCTACCGTACACTTTTTGATTTTGCCAGTTCTGACCCCTCACCCTAACCCTCTCCCCCAAGGGGAGAGGGAATAGCTACGCCCTCTCCCAATAGGAGAGGGTTGGGGTGAGGGTCACAAGTGTGGCTTAAAGAGGAATTATGAAAAAGTGTCCGGTAGTGAAAAAATTCATCAATAATCAAACTGCTTTTCAACTTCGGTAATGGCTTCTTCAATTAAATCCAAACCCATCATGGCGAAATGCTCATCCATAATCAATGGCGGTGACATGCGTAAAATATGCCCGGCGGGAATCCAGGCCAATCCCTTGCGGAAAGCTTTCTGATAAACCAGCTTGCCGGCTTCCGGGAAAGGCTCTTTGGTGGTCTTATCTTTTACCAGTTCAATTCCCAGTAAAAATCCTTTGCCTTTCACATGCCCAATAATCGGATGTTCTGCCTGCATCTTTTGCATCCGCTGCATCATGGCTTTTCCAACCACCCGCACATTTTCCAGCAGATTTTCTTCTTCAATCACTTCGATGGAAGCCAGTGCCGCCGCGCAAGCCATGGGATTACCGCCATAACTGGAAGAAGCCGAAATTTTATCCAACGCCGCCGCATACTCCTCTTTCACTACCAAAGCGGTCACCGGAAAGCCGTTGCCAAAGGATTTACCAAAGGTTACGATATCCGGA
The DNA here is from genome assembly GCA_020722815.1 of Caldithrix sp. Classification (GTDB taxonomy): domain Bacteria; phylum Zhuqueibacterota; class Zhuqueibacteria; order Thermofontimicrobiales; family Sulfurfontimicrobiaceae; genus DYKB01. Next base: position 27,439 of record DYKB01000078.1, read on the forward strand.
ATAACGTTCCAGTGGTTCATACACAACCATTCGCCGGTGCGCCCCATGCCGGCCAGTACCTCATCGGCAAACAACAAAATGTTATTCTTTTCACAAAATTTTTTCAGTTTCGGGAAAAAATCATCCGGTGGAAAAATGGAACCAGCCCAACCCTGAGCCGGTTCGAGAACAAAGGCGGTGACATTGCCGGCCGTGCCTTCCTTAATAAATTCGGCATAAAAATCCATGTACCGGTCGGTATCAATTGTACCATCCGCTTTTTTGAAATGCGGGCGATATGGATCCGGTCGCGGCACCATATAAAAACCCGGCGCACGGGTTGGACCGTAAATAAAAACATCCCCGCGCGCCATCTGGGCACAGCTTACCGCACCCATGGACTTGCCATGAAAATCACGGTAGCATGAGATGAACTCGTGTTTGCCGTTGATGGCCCGCGCCGCTCTTAACCCGGCCTCGACGGCGGACGTACCATCGCTATAAAATTGCACGCTATTTAATTTACCCGGCAGAATTTCTGCCATTTTCACCAGTAATTTTTCTTTGACCGGATGGGTAAAATCATGGCAATTCATCAATGTTTTGGCCCAATGCGCCACCGCTTCTGATACTTTCGGATGGCTATGCCCCAATGAAGTCACATAGATGCCGGAAGAAAAATCCAAATAGCGATTGCCATCCACATCGGTTAAGGTGATGCCGTGCCCTTCTTTAAAACACACGGGAAAAAGCTGCACCTGTGAGCTGAGGCCGCGCATATAACGTTGGGTACTGGTGTGCATCCGGTTGGATTCGGGGCCAGGTGGTGCTTTAATTATTTTAGGGATATCAATTGCACTTTCTTTCCACCAATCTTTCATAACTAATCCTTTTTTAATATATTGTAATGCATCAATTATAGATTGTTGTATACTAAAGCTGAAGTGGTTTTCGGATTTTGTCATCAAGATAAAGAAGTAAGCAATAAACCCACCCCTGGCCCCATAGCCGTCAGGTTAAGGTGATAACTAATTGAAAATTAAGGATTAAGTCGAATTAAAAACTGCCCTCACCCTAACCCTCTCCCTGAGGGAGAGGGGATAGCTACGTCAGCGCCAAAGAGCTACGCCCTCTCCCCCTGGGAGAGGGTTGGGGTGAGGGTCAGATACCTGGTTCTCTTTGAATTTTAATTATATATCCAACATCTTGTTTTCAAATAAATTAGATGCTTAGGCTGACGGCTATGCTCCTGGCCCCTCCCTGGAGGGGAATACGGCTTTTTCCATTGAATTTCAGTTGAGATCACCATTCCAAGTCCCCTCCCTGGAGGGGATTTAAGAGTGGATCAGATTTGTATAAATCCGAAAACCATTTTGCTACTGGTTTATCTAATTTTTCTCTTCCAGCGGTTCAATTTTAATATTTCGATAAGCGCACTGGCCGGTAAAACCGGATAATGCCAGCGGGCCGACTTTACATTCGCCACCGGGCATATTCACGGGTGTCGAAGCCGGCGCTTCCACATTTTCATGGATGACCACGCCGTTCAAAACCACTTTTTCAAATAAAGCATTTTTAATTTTATGGCCTTTTTCATCAAAACGCGGGGCACGGAAATCGATGACAAAATGCTGCCACTCACCGCCTGGTTTTTCGGGATGCGCCGTCGGTTCTTTGGTCGCGACAATCGTTCCCATCCATTGGTTCGCCCAGAGGACCGGTTTGTCATAGCTATCCCAAACCTGGACTTCATACTGTCCCATCAACAGGATTCCCGTATTACCATTGACCGGAATCATCACTTCGAGGTCAACGTGAACGTCACCATATTTTTCCTTCGTATAAATATCAACGCCGCCGTCGCCGGTGTTTATGAAATGATCGCCGCCTGGTTTGGCGATGATATTTGCAGGGTTATCCGGGTCAGAAATCGCCGTGCCTGTGGTCCAGAGATTATTAAACCAGCTAAGATCAGTCCTGGGTAACCATCCTTCAGGAAGCTTGCCGATTGCCAGGCCATCCTCATTTACTGTTATTTCTCCTGTCTTAGAGCAGTTGAGTGCAAATATTCCGATAAGAATGAGAACGATTGCCAGAATTGATTTCCTCTTGTCTTTCACATTAGTCTCCTTAAATATGTCGTATTAAATATCAATTTCTTGTTTGAAAAAAAGCCTGATAGGAAGCATTCATTTCAACCTATTTCAAATTATCCCCAAACACATCCCGGATTGCGTCGAGA
>DYKB01000151.1 GCA_020722815.1 Caldithrix sp.
GGAAGGTGGTACTTTCAAAATTTAAATGAAATGCCAAATGTTGGTAAAATTGGCAGGCCAATCGCTTTTGGATCGTCCCAAATACCGTTTACGGGAAAATAAAAGGCGGTATTTTGGCGGAACAGGAGATTGTAAATTTGAAAGAAATATTCACCATTCAGCTTAAAAAAGGTAAATTTTCGGGAAATTTTTAAATCGAGCCGTTGATAAAATGGAAAACGGTACGCGTTTGGAGAGCTATAAATAACTGGTCCTTCAAAGAGTGCTCCATAAGAATTGGTATTTTCGATTGGAATATAAAAAGGCCAAAAGGCACCAAGCATAACGGTTGCTGGCCGACCTGATTGATAAATACCGGTAATAGCGATGTTCCATTTTTCACGAAAGTGAAATGAAAGATAACAATTAATGGCTAATCGGATATCGCCTGATGACGGGAAACTGTACCATCTGAAGTCATTCAGATGGTGCATTGGCTGATTTCGCAGCCAAAAATGCGAAGTTGCCTGCATCCAGCTTAAATTCAGGGTTCCATCATACCTTTTACGATTGACAGTCAGTTCGAGTTCGGTGCCGAAGGATTCAGCCCATCCCGGCAGATAAAATCTTTCTTCCGGCCAATAACGAACACGATTAAAGCGCAGCAAGTCGGAATAGCGTCGGTAATAGACTTCCCAATTTAATTTAATCGAGTGGTTAAAAAAGCCATTCAAACCGAATCCGATATGTTTGGCGGCGGCAATGGGTTGATTCTTTGGCGAGGGGATCCAGGCATCAAAAAAAACCAGCGGATCAAAATCATCATTAATCGTCGTCAGCGCCTGAAAATGGTGTCCGTATCCTGCCACTAAACGCCAGGTGTCGGAAATCCGGTATTGAATTCCCAGCCGTGGTGCCAGACGATTGGTGGCATTAAATGGGATATTCAACCAGGTCATTCCCAATTCGCTTTGCCAGCGCGGCCCCCAGTTCCCTTTCAATGAAAGGTAAGTTTTGTGTTGCTGGAAATTTTGCCAGTGCTCTTTAAAATAGGTTTTAAAAAAAGTATCGAGATATTGTTCCATATCGTACCGGGAAAGCTGATAGCCCAAGGTTAATTGCCAGTCATGAAATAGCGTCCAATTGCCTTCTGAAACCAGACTCACTTCCTGAATACCATTTAACTGATTCGGTACTTCAATGATGGTGGCGGGAGTTGGGTCCATGGAAGTGGAGGCAGTGGTAAAATCACTAAAGCTCACGGCATTCATCCAGGTGAAGCGGGGAGAAAAAAATTGAAACCAGCGAATACCAGCAATACGATTTTTCCAATGCAATTTGGGCATATCTGATTTCAGGTGTGTATCTACCCGGTCGACACCATAATAACCATGAAAAATCAAGCGGGTATGCTTTCCGCTATCATAAACCGATTTGAATGAGAGATCGTAGAAATAAAAGGGAAAATTGATGATGAGATCAAAGTAGGTGCGCCGGCCAGAAAGCATCCAGGTCCATTTTTGACCGGATTGTGGCCGATAGCGCAGCAGTGGTCCTTCCAGTAAAAATTTGGAACTCACCAGGCTCACCATACCTGAGCCATGAATTTCCCTGGCATGTCCGTCACGCAAAAGCACATTGGTAACCGAAGAGAGCCGTTCACAGTAACGTGAAGGAGCCACGCCCCGATAATTTTCCACCATTTTAATGGCATCAACTTCAAAGGTACTGAAAAAGCCCAGGGCATGATAGGGATTGTGAACCGTGACGTCCTCGATTAAAAGCTGATTTTCGTTGCCCCGGCCGCCGCGCACAAAAAATCGGGTGTTATAATCATTCACCGAGGCAATGCCCGGCTGCAGGGCCAGCGCCCGCATGACGTCGGGTTCGCCAACTGTGGACATCTGGCGGATTTTGGTCGTGGTGATCAGTTGGGGATTGAGCAGGCCACGGTCGGCTGAATCATCTCTATCCGCCGTGACGACGACTTCCCGTCCCGCGATTGCTTTCTCAATCAGTCTAATCCGCAGATATGGTCTTTTTTCCGGTGTTAAAATTAATGAGTCGATAAACGTTTGATAGCCGATGAATGAAATCCGAATCTGGTAATGCCCGGGCTGAAGCGAAAAAAGCTGGAACCGGCCATGTTCATCGGTGGCCGTACCGCGTCTACCGGGAAGCAAACTGATATTGGCACCGGGCAATGGTTCGCCGGAATTGACGGCTACCACGATCCCGCTGATTCCAGCCAGATTTTTTTGAGCCGCAAGATGATCCGGGAACAGTCCTTGCCAGATGATTGATAATAGCAAAATCTGATAAAAATGCGGCATAAAATAGCTCATTTTTGACCTCCTGGAATTTTCAAATGTAACACCTTTTTCGTGACGCCACAAAAGATACCATAGCCCTGATCAAAATTACTATAGAACACGGGTTCAATTCGATAATCGGTACGATACCGGTAAGTCCATAAATTTATTTCGCTGGACTTCCAATAAGCGGCATCCAGGGCTTCAATGGAGAGTTTTGCACCTAACAGGACAGCAGACCCAAAAGGAGGCTCCTCAAAATAATTTGACCGATAGTAATGCTTAATTTTTATTGTCAGTGAATCGCTGACATTGAATAAATAAGTTTGATGACTCCAATAGACTTTTACCGGACCAGTTCCCATTAAAAAAAGGGATGAATCCAAAACATGGTTCCAGAGAATTACGCGATAACCGGCCGCACCAGCAGCAGAGGTCCAGGTGACAGTTAACGGCTCATCGATGCTGATCGTATCAGCAGGATCTGGACTCAGCACCTCGAAATCCCCCGGTAAAGTCGTTTCCGCCCGGTAGGTGCCTTTTTCAGGAATGGTGACTTCAAGATGATAGGTTTCTCCAGGCCGAACAGGTTGGGGGCTGATCCAGATATATTGAACCAGCGCGGGGTAGCGTTCATCCGGGATGGATTTACGTCGAATGGGAAAGGTATAAGATTGATCTTTTCCCTGAAGTGAAATTTGCGCCTGACTCAAAAGCTGCAGCTCACGCTCATAAAGCTGTGCCGGTGTCTCTAAAGGCCATTCCATATTGTTAATAGCGACAATTTGACTGTCGGCTGCCGTATCCAGAAAAGCGCCGATGGCCTGCGGGGTGTTTTCCGGCGCTAAAAGTTGTTCTTTGGTGTGATCGCATTGGAAACAATTATATATGAGTAAAAGTGACAGTATTCGTTTAATGGCCCTTCTCCTTAAATTCACCTTTGGCAACTCCTGCTTTATAAAGTGTTATGAACAAGCAGTGGTACACCGCCAGTATGTACCACTGCTGGAAATAAGAATTTATTAAATAATTTGATCTGGCTAACCTTTTTATCTGAACAACTAATAAAATAAATTTATATCTTTTTTTCGATGTGAATTATGGCCAATTGTTATCGGCTTGATATACCGTTCCCGCTCGAAATACATAATCGACATCGCTCGTAGAAACAGTTACTTCTTGATAGTTATTATAGCCACTATTCCAGCCAGTAAAACTATAATCATATATATCATCATCATTGACAACATCGTCATCAATATAAAACCAATGTTGGCCTGTACGTGCCTTGTGTTTTGTAAATTCCCATCCCCCTATATAATGTTGATGTTTCCCGCCGCCATCATGATCATTTTTATGGGAACCTGTGGAATAATCATCTTCGATGGCAATGGCCTGAAATGACGCACAATACCAAATTGCAATCGGATGCGATGGGACATACCAATAATTCGTACTGTTAACATCAGGATATGAACGAAGATAACCTGAGGCATCTGTATGTGAACCGCCATTAAATTGATGCGGTGTTCTGGCCCCGAAGGTATAGCCTGAACCAAGTCCATTGACCCAGTACAATTCAAATTCTTCATTTGAAGCATCTTTTCTTGTATTTAATCTTAGGCGAATCAACCACCAGTAGAAACTGGTTGAAGTTGATGTCGCTTTAGCCAGCTTTTGTTGATTTGCATGCATCTCCTGATTAATCTTTTCCTCATTCTCGGCGGATAGATATTCTTCGCCACCAACAAAAAACAGCAAATAATCCACCTTTTCTGTTTTTGAATTCAGATTTAATTGCTTCTGACTGGTTTCGCCCTGATAAATTCCTTTGCTCTGGTTCAATTTTGTAGCTGCAACACTGGCTGTAAATGTCCCACCATCATCTCGTGCCACATATTGGGAAGCATTTGGACTGGAAAATTTTTCTTAAATTATTGAACCGATTGAGTAATTCTAAATTTACGAAAAACAAATGAATTGGTAAGACCATAAAAACATCTGGTTAATACTGAATTTTTGTATCCGCTCAATAATAGATGGTAACGACATCAATTTGAGTTTACAAGAAAAAAAATTTTATAGCAGAATGATTTATAGCAGCATAATTCTGCTATAAATTATTCTGCGAATATTAAAGGGAGCATATCACAGCAAGCTTTATTCTCAAATTGCCATTAATTATTGAGTGGATACGAATTATCACTCAAAGTCCTGTCCTGGAAAGGGATGTAGTACATGGATGTCGAATCAGAACCAGTGAATCCCTAATTACTTGAATTTAATAATTTTAGCCGATATTTTTATATCTTTACTGTCAAACTTTTAATACTTAAAATAAAACCAATAAAAATGAAATGAAAACGAATGGTTGACGATTACTAAATAGAACAACCTTACATTTATAATATACTGTTTTTTTTTTTTTTGTCAAGGGGAATTTTTAAATTTTTTTAATTATTTTACCTGATGCTTTCAGATGGGAGCATGTATAATATTTTAAAAATATTAAAATTACTTCAACAAAATAATTTTTTGATTCAACACCTGATTTTTAAACTGCAATTGACAAAAATAAGTTCCGGCGGCGGTTGGTACACCAAAGTCGTTCTGGCCGTTCCAGCGAATGATTTGTAAGCCGGCTTCCCGGGGT
>DYKB01000079.1 GCA_020722815.1 Caldithrix sp.
CCGCTGCTCTGGACACAAAAAATGAAAATTGTTTGCTTTCACCCGGTGATCGGTTCCAATTTTTTACAATGGGCAAATTTGGATGAAAGGTGAAAAATCTGATCAACTGAAGTCCATTTCACGGACCGGATTTCAATAATTGTATGAATGACAAATTCTGTAAGAGCGTTTTTTTTAATAAAATTATTCAAATAGAACTCGTTTATATCGCTTCTTCCCTGCCCGAAGAATCAGGGCGCTATTTTCGATATGTTCCGGTGTGATAATAGCATTTATGTCCGTAATCGCCTTCTCATTAATATAGGCACCATTTTGCTGAACCAATCGGCGCGCATCGCTGTTTGAACTACAGAGGCCACTTTTAACGAATAGCGTGATGACACCAATGCCGGCTTCCAGCTCATGACGCCTCAAGGCAATTGTCGGCAGGTTTTCGGAAGGTCGAATTTCAACATGAGCGATTTCGGAAACAGTTGCGATTTTTCCTTCCGGATCAGCCAGACCAAATTGATTTACCGAAGCTTTATAAGCCTCAACCGCAGCATCAAGGCCATGCGTAATTTTCGTTGCTTCAAAAGCCAATATTTCTTTAGCCCGGTTAATTTGCGGCGGCGATAATTTACCTAATTGCCGGACTTCTTCCATTGGGAGAAAGGTAAAAAGTCCCAGTAATTTTTCCACCTCTGAGTCCTCAACATTGCGCCAGAATTGATAATATTCAAAAGGAGTTGTTCGGGTTTCATCAACCCACACGGCTCCAGCCACCGATTTGCCAAATTTTTGTCCCTGCGCATTTAAAATGAGGGGGAAAGTCAATCCGTAAACATCTTTCTGAAGCAGCCGTCGGGTCAAATCCACACCCGCAACGATGTTCCCCCATTGATCCTGCCCACCCATTTGCAGAATGCAGTCATAATCCCTGGCCAGCACGTAAAAATCATACGCCTGAAGAATCATATAGTTAAATTCGATGAAAGAAAGACCGGTTTCAAGACGCACTTTATAAGATTCAGCGCTGAGCATTCGATTTACGCTAAAATGACGACCAATATCGCGTAATAATTCAATATAATTTAATTTCGCCAACCAATCCACATTATTCAGCATGAGGCCTTTTTCATCATTCAAATCGAGATATTTGGCAAATTGTAGCTTTTGTGAATTAGCATTTTGTTCAATCTGTTCCCGTGATAGCAACTGGCGCATTTCAGTCTTTCCGCTGGGATCACCAATTAAAGCCGTTCCACCGCCGACAATCACAATCGGCCGATGACCATGCCGTTGCAGGTGCATCATCGCCATGATCGGAACGAGATTCCCGATTTGTAATGAGGTGGCAGTGGGATCAAAACCGTTGTAAAAGGTAATTTTTTGCTGCTCAAGCAATTCCCGGACTTTTTCTTCATCGGTACACTGATAAATAAAACCACGTTCTTTGAGAACGTCGAAAACATTCTGATTCATAAAAGAGATCCTTCAATTCATCAACTATAAGTGATTCAATAATTTGGGGTAAAATTTAATTATAAGAAAAAATCATGAAAGATGCAATTTAAAATTTATTGAATTTTATAATTTTACGGAAGTCTTAGTTGCAGAAAGCGCGTCATGTGGAGAAAAAAGAGCCCTTTGACAGGCTCAGGGCACGTCGATAAATGATTCAATTGAAAATTCACAATTAGAACTTGCTATTGCATCACAACCATTTTTCGTGTAAAAATTTGACTCCCCATTCGCAAATGATAGAAATAAATTCCCGCTGAAACTTGCTGCCCATGCAAATCCTGACCATTCCATTCCACAACATAGCGGCCGGGATCGAAATTTTGGGGGGAAACCAGTTCGGCAACTTTTTTCCCCAATAAATTATAGATAGTCAAAGAAACAGATGCCGGTCCGGGCAGAGAATAATTAATGACCGTTTTTCCAGCAGCACCATCGAGATAGAATGGATTTGGATAGTTTTGACCTAATTGAAAATTTAAAGGAACCGTTTCAGCAACCTCGGCGGTCATCTCCTTGCGATGAAGCTGAATCGTAAAAAGTCGTGGTTCCAAACCTGAATGATTTCGCAAATGAATCGAATTTTGGCTTTCCAGCTCCCAGATAAAACGGCTGGATTGATCCGTCAATTTTAGTTCATAATTATCAGATAATTTTTCAACTCCCTGAAAATTAAGTACAACAAGCTCATGACTGCTGTTAGATTGAATTGCCATTTGCCAGGTATAAGTCTGAACTGTGTCAGCGATAATATCAGTGGTAAAACGAGTAGCACGTTGTTCCCATTCCGGATGCGGAAAATAAAGGCTAACAAACTCTCCAAATGGCGGTGGTTCGGGAAAATCCAGTTCATCCTGCCCATTTTGTGTTTTTTCATTCAGTCCAAAAAAATTATAGCTATCGCGAGCATCACCACAGGTGGCAATTACTTGCACTGATTTATTCAAACTTTCTACCAGCAGGAGTTGCTTAAATAAGCTATTGGCAGCCGGAACCGAAGGATTTACCCGGAGCGTATCCGCAATCGATTTTGAATTAAAAAGGGCATATCCTTGCCAGGGCTGAAAGGCGGTCGGTGTTTTCCATTCCCCCTGGTAATGAAATAGTACAGGCGCCGTCCCGTCAGACAATGTAATATTACTTAACGGTAAATCAAAATTAAAGGGACTCCCTATCAAATTCCAGCCTGGATTTACAACTACCGGATAGGATTCAGACAGGGAAAATGAAATCGTTGGGCCGGTATCGAACTTTTTTCCATTTTCTTTCAAAATCATAAAGTAGCTTTTACCCGGATTAAAAGCCCCGTTTTCGGGATTTTCGGTATATTTTTCGTCCTGATATTCAAAGAGCCGCCATTTATACTGATCGTAAGCCCCCAGATCATCATTTAATACTGTTCCCAAAGCCGGATTGGTCAATTTTGTCGGAACAGAAACCAGGCGATATGCAGCCTGAATGCCTGTTTGACTGATATGAGGAAAGCTGTATTCAATACCATTACCTCCAATCTGCACCTGTACTGATATATAATTTTTCAACGGGATTCGACTGGCGGGATTGCCCGCAAAATCAGTTGCCAAAATGCCATATTCCAGACCGCGTAAGGTAACATCAGCGGCTGGAATAATGGACTGGTAAGAATTGCCACCCAGAAATAGCATGGATGCTTTTTTATAAAGCGTGTCCCCACCCAGACGATACCATAATTCAGCAGTCTGAACACCCGATTGTTCATCAGAAATTCCGGCTAAAATTTGTAAATTCTGGCCGGCAGATGTCGTTTGTATTTGATCATGCTCAATTTTGGGTGAATTCAGATCAATTGAGAAAGTCTGCAAGTGCGGGCGCGGACTATAATCTTTGGTATCATACGCCTGCACGGTCCAGCGACAGGTTGTTCCATTATTTAATGCAGGAGTAAGAACCGGCTTAAATTCTATTGTTGGACCCTCCGCCGTCGAAACGCGTTTTAATTCCAAATCACTTAGAAAACTGTCAAAAAAGATGGAATCGCTAATATCCGTTCGAAATATCGTAATTTTATAATAAACACTGTCGCTATTTTTGTCAGTTGAAACTTTCCAGGTCAATGTTGGATTCGCTGTTGCGATATAATTTCCACCGATTGGAGAAAGAAGTGTGGGCGCTGTCGGCGCTGCATTGCCAATAAAACCATGCACTTCTCCCGCATCTGCCCGGTTTGAAGGATCAGCCAGATCGGCACCAACGAGTATATCGTCTGTCAAATCCGCATTTAAATCGGCAGCCAAAGTCACCCAACCAAAATTATCTTTGTCCGCTGTTCCCAGGATGAGCACATTGGGCGTTGCCGTCGCCAGGTCAAAGGTGCCCTGCCAGTCCGCACGCCCATTAAATACATAGCCGGCACCTGTTCGTTTATTATTATCAGATAAAGCGTATGACGCTCCCAGGATTACATCGTCATAATTATCCCCATTTATATCACCAAGCGCCAGTCCAATGCCGAAATTATCAGCGGCATTCGCGCCGGCAAAAATCAGGTTTGCATTTGACGATTCTTTTTGAATCGGGTTGCTTGATTGATACTGTTGACTTCCATAAAAAACGTACGCTTTTCCAGCCGCGGTCTTTGTCCCGGAATTTTCCCATATTGCGCCGACTATCATATCCGAAATATCATCATTGTTAATATCACCAGCCGCGAGTGCTACCCCAAAAACACCGCTGGCAGCTTTGGCATCAATCGTCAGCATGGCGTGTCTAAAATGCAAATCCGTAACTCTCATCAGGGAGGTTCCTCCTGCCAGCACATAAACCGTCCCTGCATCAACATTACCATTTGGATCTGTTTTATAGGCTCCTACCATTAAATCATCAATTTTATCACCATTAAAATCGCCAGTCGCCAGGCCACGGCCCAATTTATCACCTGGATTAGACCCCATGTAAATCAAATCGGCAGCAGCCGACGCATTGGTAAAACTTTTAGGCCATTTTGTTCGTCCATAAAAAACAAAAACCGCTCCTCCTTCCTGACGCGAATTGACAGTGGCGTCATACGAGCTGATTATCAGATCCTGAATCCCGTCACCATTGAGATCCCCGGTCGCAATTGGAACGCTAAACATGGCGCTTTCCAAATAACCTGAAATGGTGACATCGGCACTATCCTTTGATAAAATCTGCTCTTTGGGCAAAAAAGGCTGCCCAAAGATGATGTAAACCTGTCCGGCAGTCTTTCGATTAAACGGATCCGCACCAAACGCCCCAACAATGATATCATCTATTTTATCGCCATTTAAATCGCCTGCAGCCAGATTAAATCCAAAGAAATCATCGGCGTTATGACCCGTCACTGTAAAATCTGCGGTTTGCGACTTTAAATCAAGCTGTTTTGTCAATTTTTTTACTCCCAAAACAACATATACTTTCCCAACTGCCTGGGTATTACCGGCATCGGCTCCGTAGGCGCCCATCAATAGATCCGTTATCCCATCCCCATTAACATCGCCGGCAGCAATGGAACGACCGAGATAATCTTTCGTGGCACCGCCTAAAACTTTCAGATCACCTTTTCCTTTACCCAGATCAATAATCCGCTGGGCGTGCAGATTAAATTGAGAGAATACAACTAATAGCGTGAACAACATAACAAAAACTAATAAGTTACGCATTTGGACCTCCCTCTTGGATTTTGAAGATGGTACAACTCGTCAGCACCTTGACGAATGCTGCAATTATTGCACAAAATAAGATGCCGTCGTAAGGTACTGTCGAAAATTCCTATTTTTGCCCCAGTTTAAAGTAGGAATTTTTATCAAAAAATTTCGTGATAACAATCACCAACAACTTACTTTATATGAAAGATTTAATGAACTATTGAATGAGGAGTATAAACTTATTTCCATTTTGACATCACGCAGTAAGAAGGAATCCGGTTTGTCGCTGTATGCCTCAGCAAATAACAAGTTATTGAGGAGATAGTTCCTTGAAAAATAGGTTGTTAGCAAAAATTAATAAATTTTGGGCTGAAAATTCTATAATAATAAAGTTGACGAGCGAAGAGCCTCTAATCGTATCCATTCAATATTCTATGGGAAGAAAAACCATCATTGCACGGCGTTTTTTGCTGAAACAATCCCCCAATTTAAAAAGAATTTTTTCATTAATCGAAATTAAATTCTAAAACTTTTTACTTGATAGGTACATACTTTTTTAATATATTATTACGTATACACTTAGGAGGTGATGATGAACACCAAATTAACATTAAAACTGGATAAAGCTGTAATAGAGCGCGCATAAATTTAGGTACAAACAACAAATCAAAGTCTTTCCGTTCTAGTTCAAAATTATTTTAATTTCATCACTATCGATTATGGCATTGAGGGAAGTGATATTTCTCCACTCGTTCGGGAATTGTCTGGAATTATCGAGCTGGATACAAATTTTAATGAAAAGGATGAATATCATGAACCTATTATGGAGAAATATTCATCATGTTAAAAGTTTTCATCGACGCTGATATCATACTGGATTTATTCGCCAAACGTGAACCATACTATAACCATGCAGCATAATTGTTTACTTTAATTGATCATCAAAAAATAATTGCCTATACTCCCCCTATAATTATAGCGAATCTTCATCATATTCTGTCAAGGCTAATATCAAGAAATAAGGCAACTCAGGCTTTATATAAACTGAAAACTTTGGTAAAAATTTTACCGGTTGATGAAAAAGTGATAGAATTAGCACACATTCAGATTTTAAAGATTTCGAAGATTCAATACCGTATCCGACAGCAAAATTAAATGCGATTAAATTTCTCATTACCCGAAATAAAAACGACGATAGAGCAGCAGAGATCACAATTTGTACCGCCGAAGAATTTTTAAAAATGAGAGCATCATTTGGATTAGAAAATTAAGGGAAAACTTTATGTTTGTTAAAAATCGTATTCAGAGGATGTTAAATTATGCCTAAAAACCTGAATAAATATTTCTGGGACGGTGAGCAAAATATTTCCGAAACCTACCGATTAAAACGGATTTTAGAATATGCTTCTTTTCCGGATTTAATCACCGATCCATTTGGAGAATTAAACAAACATCTTCAGAATATTCCGATTGATAAATTACGGACCAGCCAGAAAAGGAAGGATTTTATTAAACTGATAATGTCGTTTGTTTCACAGGCGGAAAATTGGGATGATGTTTTTAAAAAGATAATCAACTTTAAAGGTGAAGAAAATTAACAGTCAATTATGATTTCACCTTCCTTCGAATTATTAAATACAAACACTAAAAACATCCTAATTCTCTATTTTTCCTTTTTTGGGGTTCCTTCATTCTACGGTCAAATTTTAAAATCATAAACCTTTCATGAAATGATAATAAACTTCATTCCACCGCAGTTCTTTCTTAAACTCAGAAATCTTTGTATTTTCGTCAATCAGCAAAAATTCAATTCCAGCCATTTCGGCAAAATCTTCCAGATATTCTGCCGTAAGCGCCTGACTGAAACCGGTATGATGTGCTCCACCAGCCAAAATCCAGGCTGCGGCGGCGATTTTCAGATTCGGTTTCGGTGCCCAGACGACCCGGGCAACTGGCAATTTGGGCAGGGCTTCTTTTGGCGGCACCGCATCCACTAAATTTACAATCATCCGAAATCGGGTTCCCATATCGATGACGGTCGCATTTAACGCCGGCCCGCCGCCCACATTAAAAACCAGACGCGCCGGATCGGCTTTCCCGCCAATTGATAGCGGATGAACTTCCAGTGATGGCTTTCCATCGGCAATCGAGGAACAGACTTCCAGCATGTGCGCCCCCAGAACCAGCGTATTATTAGGATCGAGATGATAGGTGTAATCTTCCATGAAGGTCGTTCCACCTTTTATTCCGGTCGCCATCACTTTCATGGAACGCACGAGCGCGGCGGTCTTCCAGTCGCCTTCTGCACCAAAACCATAGCCATCGGCCATTAATCGTTGTACTGCCAGGCCAGGCAGTTGATCCAGTCCGTAAAGATTTTCAAAGGTGGTCGTAAAGGCTTTGAAATCTCCTTCTTTCAGGAAGGCGCGCATCCCAAGCTCAATTTTAGCAGCATCTCGGATCATTTTGAATTGCGCCTGATTTTTCAAAGCTTCCGGTTTAATCGTATACGTCTCTTTATACTCAGCGACTAATTTTTCAATTTCCAGATCAGAAACCCTGTCGACAAAATTGACTAAATCCCCAAGACCATAGCCATTAACCGAATAGCCCAAACGCAATTGCGCTTCGACTTTGTCACCCTCGGTCACAGCAACTTCCCGCATATTGTCACCAAAGCGGGCGATTTTCATATTTTGTGAGTCATACCAGGCACACGCCGCCCGAATCCAGACGTCCAATTGCTTCGTGACCGTTTCATCCTGCCAGTAACCGACAATCACTTTCCGGTTCAGCCGCATTCGGGTTCCGATAAATCCAAATTCCCGATCCCCATGCGCGGATTGATTTAAGTTCATAAAATCCATATCAATATCCTGCCAGGGGATATCGCGATTAAATTGCGTGTGCAAATGGACAAAAGGTTTATTCAGGGCTTTTAAACCAGCAATCCACATTTTGGCCGGCGAAAATGTGTGCATCCAGGTAATGATACCAATGCAATTTTTGGCGGAATTCGCCTCCAGACAAAGATTATAAATTTCATCAGGAGTTTTCAGCACGGGTTTGAAGATAATTTTTACGGGTAAATTTATCGATTCCCCCAGCGCTTTGGCAATTATTTTAGCGTCTTCAGCAACCTGTTTAAGTGTTTCCTCGCCATAAAGATGCTGGCTACCGGTCGCGAACCAGACTTCATACTTTTCCAGGTTTATCATAATTCTGCCTTTCTTTTATTAAAATTTAATCGGATTATTCCTGTCTCTTGCACTTCTGATTAAATAAAAACTTAATTTAAGTCTTGATTTCAAACGGCGGACACCGGTCCCAACAATAAATAATTATTTTTGCCCGTAATACGCATTCGGCCCATGTTTCCGTTGGAAATGTTTTTGTATCAGCGATTCTTTCAATCGGGGAACCGCCGGATTAATCTGACAGGTCAACAGCGCCATTTTAGCCAGGTTTTCCAATACGACACTGTTATAAACTGCCTTTTCCACCGTTTTTCCCCAGGTAAATGGCCCATGTCCGGCAACCAGTACCATTTCAATCTCTTCATAAGAGATTTTTTCGAATGCTTTTAAAATCTGGTTTCCAGTTTCGACTTCATAATCACCTTTTATCATTTCTTCGGTCATGAAATCGGTCACCGGTACATCCAGATGTAAATGATCGGCGTGGGTAGTACCCAAAACCGGAATGGCTCTGGCAGCCTGCGCCCAGGCAACAGCATAAGTGGAATGGGTATGAACAATGCCGCCGATGTTTGGAAAATTATGATAAAGAACGACATGGGTTTGGGTGTCTGAAGATGGTTTTAAGTTACCCTCAACCACTTTTCCCGCCAGATCAACGATAACCATGTCTTTGGGCTGGAGTCGATTATAATCAACACCGCTGGGTTTTATCGCAATAACACCAGCCTCCCGATCAATCGCACTGGCATTCCCAAAAGTGAAAATGATAAGTCCATGCCGGGGCAGATCGATATTGGCCGCAAATGCCTGCTGTTTTAATTCCTTATATTTGCTCATGAATCGCTTTCCTATTATATGTAAAAAAGTCCAGGGTTCACGGTTAGTCGTACAAATTATGCGCTAAATTCATGAAAATACCTGAATCTAATTGATTCGGGCATTTTTAAATAATGAACAGCCTGTCCGACAACTTTGTATTATCAACAATGAACCTTCTAATGGAAAACCGTGAACCTGTCAACGCTGAACCGTTTTTTAAAACGTAAATTCATGTTCCACAAAGTCACACAATTTCGAATAACGTTGATAAAGCGTTTGATATTTTTGGGCATTTTCTTTATCTGGTTCATATACTTTTTCAAATCCGCTGCCCATGGCTTTTTGCGCATGCGCCATTGTCGGATAAAGACCACTAACAGTCGCCGCCGCCATGGCCGATCCCAGTGCACACGCCTGTTCTGACGCAGCAACTTTAATGGGCATATTGAGCACATCGGCTGAAACCTGCATAATAAATGCCGACTTTTTGGGAATGCCACCAATAGCGATAACTCCTTTAATTTCAATACCTTCTTCGATAAACCGATCGACGATTTTTTTAGCGCCAAAAGCCGTGGCTTCAACCAATGCCCGGAAAATTCTGGGCGCATCCGAACCGAGATTCAATCCAGTAATTGCGCCTTTTAATGCCTGATTTGCATCGGGTGTCCGCCGGCCATTCATCCAGTCCAGCGCGATGATACTGCTCTCTTCAATCGGTATCTTCTCCGCTTCTTTGGAAAGTTCCGGGATTATCATATCGGCCGCCTGCTGAATCATTTCATTTTTCATCTGTTCATGATAACCAGGCAATTTTGCCAAAATTTGCTCCAGTGGCCACATAAGTAATTGCTTGAACCAGGCGTAAATATCGCCAAAGGCAGACTGGCCGGCCTCCATCCCCAACATGCCCGGAATAATGGAACCATCCACCTGGCCGCAAATTCCCTTCACCAGTTGTTCACCACCTTTTGGCATTTCGGTGATCAGCATGTCGCAGGTCGAAGTCCCCATTACTTTTACCAGCATATTCGGTTCAATTTCCGCACCTACACCGCCAAAATGGGCATCAAAAGCTCCAACCCCAACGACTACATCTGGACTGAGACCCAGCCGTTTCGCCCACTCATTCGTCAATTTGCCAACAGGCACATCTCCGGTATGGGTATCTTTAAAAAGACGTTCCCGTAATCCTTTCAAAACAGGGTCCAGTTTAATCAAAAATTCTTCAGCAGGCAGGCCATTCCATGAAGCATGCCACATGGCTTTATGTCCGGCAGCAGTACGGCTGCGCTTCATTGTCAAGGGATCGGTATTCCCGGTCAGGAGCGCGGGTATCCAATCGCAATGTTCAACCCACGAAAAAGCCGCTTCGCGAACTTTTTTATCCGCGCGCACAATATGCAAAATTTTGGACCAGAACCATTCAGAAGAATATATTCCACCTTCATAGCGGGTGTAATCTTCGCCTCCCCACGATTTTGCCAGCTTATTGATCTCTTCAGCTTCTTTGACGGCAGTATGATCCTTCCACAGCACAAACATCGCATTGGGATTATCCTCAAACCCCGGAAGCAAAGACAAAGGAGTGCCATGCTTATCAACAGCACACGGCGTTGAGCCGGTCGTATCGACTGAAATGCCTCGAATTTTTTCAGCCGTCCCCGCTGGCGCTTTGTTGATAGCATTTTTTAAGGATGTTTCCAGACTTTCAATGTAATCCAGCGGATGTTGACGAAACTGATTTTTTGCTGCGTCACAATATTTTCCCGCTTTCCACCGCTTATAATATTGTACATCCGACGAGAGTTCACTGCCATCAGCCGCATCGGCGATTAGAACTCGTACCGAATCAGTACCGAAATCGATACCGATAAGAAAATTCTCATTTTTTTTCATTATCACTCCTTAAAAATTTCAATTTCATTAAAATTTTTGATAGATTTTTTTAAAACCGGATTCGCTTTCAATAAATCTTATTAAAACCGGCTGTATCTTCAACCAAGGATTCATCGGCTCTTAACTCCAAATTAATTGTCCGGCGCGTTGATTAGACCGTAACGGCACGTTCAATGCGGAAGCAGATGTAGTTAGCGTTTTTATAAATTGGCAATGTATTTTCATCAATGAAATTGCCCATGATTTTATAATTTTAAAATATAATCAATGAACAGGTATGTGTCAATCAAAAAATTAACAAATTACTGTTTACGCCTCAGAAACATCGGCCATCCGGATAGTCCGGGCATGCAAAAAATACCTGAAAACCTGCTGATTACCTTCACGGTGCTGATTTACAAAGATTACTTACTCGTTTTTTAAGAAAGCGCAACTTTGTTCTGAAGATGTCAGTTGATTACCGCTCATCATTAGTGGCGACCGGGCGATACACCATGGGGTTATTAAGGTGTCATATTCAGGCCACGGGAATTACGACGAACCAAAAGCAGTATCGAACATTAAGGCTATCAAAATACTAACCTAAAAAAGCAATAAAAAGTGCACACTTTTTGCTAAACATAAGCCCACGCGAAAGGGTTATTTTAGTCTTTTTAAAAAACATGAAGTGAAAAATCTAATGTTTTCAACAGGTTACAGGATTCGTGGTTCATCCAGAATATCCGGTGAAACATTTTTAGCGCAAATTCAAAAATGTAATAAAATTCAAAAAAGAAAGTTATCCGGGTGGTTCAAAAAAATCCCCGCCCTATTTTTAAAAATTGGGTGTTCAGCTAAATTTAAACTTGACTAAACCCTGAAAAAATGCTATATTAAATGCTACCAAAAATTCTAAAATGGAAATTTGTAAGGGTATGAATCAATGAAAGACCCCCTCCTGCCTCCCCCAAATTCCAAAAAACGAAATTTGGGGGAGAGAAAGCCGGGTTCTCTCCCCCATTTTCGCTTTTTGAAAATGGGGGAGAAACAGCGGGGGTCAATTTCCCACTGAAAGCGAGTTCTCCGAAGAAAAAACGTTTAATTTTAGAATTTCAGGTGCTATTATTAATTTTTTAAATGGAAAATTCAACAATTTGATTTGAATTGGAAATGAATGAGTTCTTACTAAAAAGGTAAAAACCTGTTATTCTGAGCAAAGCGAAGAATCTCCTGAGTTATTAAAAAATTTGGATTCGTCAATCCGCTTCGCTGAATTGACTCTGAGCGCAGTCAAAGGATTTAGAATGTCAAAAATGACCTTTTTCGAGTAGACTCACAGATCGAAGATAAAAATGTTGATCGAAATATCATCATGGCTTCTTCATAAGACAGTTTGATCGAACAATATTATACATGGCTCTATTTCTGGATTAAATTACATGTACCGACTACCACGAAAAATTTTTATCATAGTGCTATGGGCTATCTTTCTGATTAGTTACTTTCATTTTGATTGGCTGGCGAAAGCCGTTGCCGGGAATGAGGTCTATGATCAGATAAATCGATTCATTGAAATATTTAAAATTGTTCGGCACTATTATGTGGAAGATATTGAGCCGGAAAGATTGATCACCGGTGCCATCAATGGGATGCTCGAAGAACTGGATCCCCATTCGGTTTATATTGAACCTCAAAAACTGGAGGAAGTTACCGAGGAATTTGACGGTTATTTTTATGGTATTGGCATTGAATTTATTATCCAGAATAAAGTCTTAACCGTGGTGGCACCGATTGCCGGTACCCCGTCGGAAAAATTAGGAATTCGACCTGGTGATAAAATCATCAAGATTAACGGAAAATATACCTATGGTATTTCTGAAGAAGATGTTAAGAAGCAGTTACGGGGCCCACGGGGATCAGAAGTAATTGTCCGTATTAAACGAATGAATGTCACAGAACCTTTTGATTTAATCATTGTGCGTGATAAAATTCCCATTTATAGTATCGTATCCAGCTTTATGCTGGATGAAGTAACCGGATACATTTCATTGGGACGATTTTCCCGAACGACTTCCGAAGAGATGGATACCGCATTGGAGAAATTAAATCGAAACGGGATGAAAAAACTGATACTGGATCTGCGAAGCAATTCAGGTGGATACCTGGAACAGGCGGTAGCCGTTGTTGATAAATTTTTAGATGGTGGTAAAACAATTGTTACGACCCGGGGCCGCATTCCAGGGGCGCAGGAGACTTTTCAATCCACCGAAAATACGGCCTATACCCGACTTCCGATAATTGTCCTTATCAATAATGGTTCAGCCAGTGCCTCCGAAATTGTGGCAGGAGCCATTCAGGACTGGGATCGTGGACTAGTCGTTGGCGAACGGTCATTTGGAAAGGGTTTGGTTCAAAGCCAGTTAAAATTGTATGATCAATCAGCAATTCGCATTACAATTGCGCGCTATTATACCCCTTCAGGTCGTTTGATCCAGCGTCCCTATAAAAACGGGATTGCTGAATATTATCTGGCCAGTCAATCCGAAGAAGAATTTGCCAAAATGGCAAATTCCGATAATGAAACATCCGAAATTTTTTGGACAAAAGGTGGTCGGAAGGTGTATGGCGGCGGCGGTATTCGGCCGGATGTCACCATCAAATCAGGTTTAATAACGCCCTTTACCAGTCAATTGCTTTCCAGGCGCTTATTTTTTGAATTCAGTTCAAAATATATGAACGCGCACCCTGAAATCTCGAAAGATTTTGACTTGTTTTTACGCGAATTTAAAATTACCGCCAGGATAATCGATGAATTCAAGACATTTATTATAGAATCAGGGATGGAATTTCGCGAAAATGAGTTCAAAAAAGATCAGGAATATATCAGTCTACTGATTCGAAGTGAAATTGCACGCAACCGATGGGATTCTGAAAAATACTATCGTGTGTTTTTGCAGGGTGATAATCAAGTATTGGAAGCCTTAAGAATATTCCCAAAGTCGATTCAATTGGCAGGATTAGCGGAAAATAAAATCACCAAATAGCTTTTTTAAATAAAAGGCGAAAAAAAAGTATTGACTTTTTTGTAAAAATTAATTATAATGATTTTGTGTAGTTATATTTTTCAGCACTTTAATTAACTAAAATCAACTCTTAACCTTACGGTCATGAAATATTCTGGAACAACTAATTACTTAAAAATGATAAATGGTGATTTCATGATTAATTGTGTTATTGATAACGGAGAGGAGGGTATCCTATGAGTCCGGAAGGTCAAACACCAAAAGGTTGGTGGAAAAACCAGGTAAATCAGTTCACGCCTCAGGAGTTAAGCAAGAAAAAAGCTGTAAACATTCTACGTGCCGCACTCGGTCATTGGTTTGATTTCTTTAAGTTTGCTTTAATGTTTCTGACTGTTTTTCTTTTCATGCAAGTTATCTTACTAGGGCTCGAATTATTATTTACGGACATTACTGGTATTAAAATCGTTGCACCATTGGAAAAATTAGCAGAACAAACCCCGGTGGTGACCGAAACTGAAGAGGGAACGACCGATTCCCTGGCGGTGGCTACTCCCACCGAACCAGTTCAAACTGATACGGAAAGTTTACTCCGGAGCTATTTTGGTGTATCCAGCGATGAATATCCGGATTTTATTTCGGCGGATCAATTTGTATGGGTTTTAACAATTAATACCATTATTGCATTATTGCTCAGCTTATGGGTATTTTATTATAATTTTTACTATCTGCTGAGTGAGGATGGACAGACCTTTGGTATGCGCAGTGGTAAATTTGAACTATTCCGAAAAGATGGCCGCGAACTCGCTTCGGCCGGTGGTATTGGTGGTATTGGGGCAACCCCGGCAATAATCTATTCTGTCTTTTATCTTCTGTTTACACCCGTTTTTCTTTTCATTACCTATTATCAGCTAAGATATTCCTTTTTATGGAGTTTTGTCGAAGGCTTCCGAGTGCTTGATCTGGCAATTGCTGGGAATAACATTTTTGTAAATATCGGTTTAACTGTAGGATACTGGCTGCTAACCTTAGTAATTCTCCTGGGGGTGGCAGTCATTGTTGGTCTGGTATTCCACTTGCTATGGATAGTTGCGGGTTCAATTTCAAATACGTTAGGAAAATCCGAACCGGAAACCAAACTTGCGTTATAATTATCTTTTTGAATATTAAACAATAAAATGGAGGGTAGAACTCATGTTAGAACTGTTTCATGATGGTGGATTTTTTATGTATCCAATCCTGGCCTTATTAATTATTGGTTTGGCAATTTCTTTAGAGCGGTTATACACTTTAAGTCGTTCGTCAGTAAGTACGACAAAATTATTGGCACGCGTCCGTAAAAACCTGGATAAAGGAACTGAAGGTATTGAAGAAGCCAAACGAATCTGCGCTGAAACTCGCGGTCCTGTTGCTTCTATATTAATTGCTGGACTTCTAAGAGTTGATGAAGGTATTGAAAACGTTGAAAAAGCAATTTCAAATGCTGGTACCGTTGAAATGGCATTTTTGGAACGCGGTTTAGTCTGGTTAACCACCATCGTCAGTCTGGCACCGATGCTTGGCTTCCTTGGAACAGTACAGGGTATGGTGGTGGCTTTCCAATCAATCGAAGCCGCCAATGATATTTCTCCTGCTATCGTGGCGCATGGTATTTCGGTAGCCTTGTTGACCACTCTTTTTGGTCTGGTTGTCGCTATTATTATTTCATTGGCATATAACTATTTCACCGATCAGATCGATCATCTGACCATCGACATGGAAGAAAGTTCAGTTGAATTAATTGATAGTCTCGTGGCTATTAAGAAAAGATAAGTCATTTAAATTGAGCAATTTTTCAGGGAACGATAGTCATTAACAGGTGAGGTAACTATGTTAAAACTTAAAAGGAAGCCAAAGACAGTAGAAATTACCAGTGCCTCAATGGCTGATATTGCCTTTCTATTGTTAATTTTCTTCCTGGTAACCACTACGATAGATGTGGATAAGGGTATCGGCCTGACGCTACCGGACCCTCGCGGTGAAAAGAAAGAAATTCGTGAAAAGAACATCACCAATCTGCTGGTCAATGAAGCCGGTCAGGTACTTTTAGATTTAAAAGAGGTACCGGTTCAACAGATTAAAGATGTTATTGCTGAAAAGATCAGAGAAAATCCCAAGTTAATCGTATCCGTCAAAACCGATCGGAATACCCCATACAATATATATGTTGCTGTTCTTGATCAATTAAAACAGGCCAATGCACGAAAAATTTCACTTGCGGAACCCGATAAATAGCGCAGCGTTAAAAAATTAGCGACATAGCAATTTTTCTCAATTAATCAAATCTGATTAATTGTTCAGAAGGAGATTTGTTGTGAATATCAAAAAAAATAAAAGAGGGATGCCGGCTATCTCGACTGCCTCTTTACCGGATATCGTGTTTTTATTGATCATTTTCTTCATGATATCCAGCGTTTTTAAAGAATTTCGAGGAATGCCGATTGTTCTACCCGCGGCCAAAAAAATTGAAAAACTCAGGGGTAAACGTGATGTCGGTTATATGTGGGTTGATCGGTTTGATCGTATAATGGTTGATGATCGCATTATTAATTTAAATGAAATAAGTGACATCATGTACGTCAAACGTGCTGATCCTATCAGCCCCTTGCGAGTTGTTTCCTTGAAAATTGACGAAGAAGTCAAAATGGGAATCGTAACCGATGTCCAGGAAGAACTTAAAAAAGCTGATTGTTTAAATATTAGTTATGCAACAAAAACAAAAAACTAATTCCCTTTGGATAAATAACTAACAAAAAGAGGTGATCTCATGGTAATAAGAAAAGATCCAAAGGTTAATCTCAAACTTAAATATAAAAAAGTTTTTGAGGTTGGTCTAATCATCACGCTGGCACTGATGATTGTATTGGCCATGGCCTTTAAGAGATTTGAGACTGAAAAATTTGAGCAACAATCCGTACAGATTAAAATGGAAGTTCAGGATATTCCCAAAACTGAACAGGTGAAACGTCCACCACCACCTTCGCGACCGTCGATTCCAATTGCCAGTGAGAGCGAAGAAATTGACGAAGATGAAACAATCGCCGATACGGATATTGACTGGGAAGAATTACCACCACCTCCTCCTCCACCACCGGAAGAGGAAGATGAATCAGCCCAGATTTTCGTCGCGTACGACGAACCACCAGAGCCGATGGGGGGATTCGAGGCGATTCAGCGAAATTTAAAATATCCAGAAATTGCCCGAAAAGCTGGTGTTGAAGGTACTGTTTTCGTGCAGGTGCTGGTTGATGTTAAAGGGCAGGTTGTCGATACACGCGTGGTGAAGTCTCTTGGAAATAATGGTTGTGATGAGGCTGCCATTGACGCAATTAAAAAAGTAAAATGGAAACCTGCGATGCAGCGTGATCGTCCGGTTAAAGTCTGGATTAGTATTCCCGTACGATTTAAATTAAAATAAGTTTGGTATCAAAGCGGTGATAATGTCACCGCTTTTTTTTGCTTCATCAGGAAATAGTTAAAAATTATGGATTAACGTTTCATCCAGATGAAATTTTTAAAGTTAAAACGATTGAAATTCTCCTTTCTGTTCAAATTAGGCAATTTTTTTTTAATAATTGTGATTTTTTCACTTGCCTGTCTAAATCCCTTCGCCCCAGAGCTTGAAAAAACAGCTGATGTTCAATTTCTTGTCACTGAACAACAAAATCCGGTCGAGGTTTTACAAAATTTTAAACTGGCCTATTTTTTTCGCGATTCCCTTCTCTATAGCGATGTCCTGGACAGCGAATTTGTCTTTTACTATTTTGATCCAAATTTGGAATCTTCCGGCAGGTATGTAAATTGGGACCGGGGCGCTGATTTAAAAACCACGGGGTCGCTCTTTCGTGCCTTTGACGTCATTAATCTCGTCTGGGGAAGCACAACCTATGAAGATACTTTGAGCCGGGATTTAAATAATGCTCCTGACAAAATTGAGTTGATAAAAAATTTTTCTTTAAAACTGATGGACTCCAAAGGCGGGATGGATTTCAGCCTGTGGGGAAAAGCAACCTTTACTTTTATTAAAAGTCATTATGATCAAAAGTGGCGTATCATCGGCTGGAAAGATGATTCTTACTATTGATTTGACGGGATAGAATCCATGAATAAACTTTCGATAGTCTGGCAATTTTTATGCTTATTCATTCTTTTAAACCAGGGGTGGATTCAACCCCGGGAACACCGCAATGGGCAGACGAACGCGATGCATTTTAGCCATTCACGGTTCATCTTCACAACATATAATTTTAGCGATTCTACACGCACAAAAAGCCAACTCCAGGTCTATTGGGAATTTGTAAACGATATCCTGCAATTTATTAAACAAAGTGAGCATAATTATACAGCTCAGTATGAAATGAGTGTTGAAATATTAGATACGCAAGATAATTATATTGAAGGTAAAACCATTCGAAACTCAATTAAGGTCTCCAGTTTTGAAGAAACCAATTCCAATAAACTCAAAAACACCGGATCAACAAAATTTTCCATTCGATCAGGTGATTATACGTTGCGGATTGAATTGACCGATCTGGATACACAAAAACGAATGACCCAAATCCAGGAGATAAAGCTAAATGATTATAGCCGAAAAAATTTAGCCTGCAGCGATTTGATTTTTTTTGATAATGTTGTTCAAAAGGTGCCAGATGATGCTCTTTTCCCCAATATTACCAGTAGTTTTTCGGATTCCCTTTTAAAACCGACGCTTTATTTCGAAATATATCCGCTGCCCTTAACACAAAACCTCAATTTAACGGTAAAAATAGTGGATTCGAATGCGCGTCTTATAGCTGAACAAGTCGAAAACATCGAAACCAGTCAAAAAATTATTCCCAAAACATTCGATTTAAAATCGATTGTTTCAAAACCCGGACGTTATGCAGTCCGGGTTCAACTCTCCCAGGATAAAAAATTGGCAAACCAGGATAGCCGCTTTTATATTAATTGGAACAGCCATGAAATGATATTCAATAAAATCGATGATACGATGGAGTTGCTCACGGCCCTGGGTAATCCCGAAGAGTTTAAAAATTATAAAAATGCGCCTGAACCGGAAAAAATAGATGCATTGGAAGCTTTCTGGAAAAAGCGGGATCCGTCTCCAGAAACCGAGGAAAATGAAATTAAAGCTGAATTTTATCGACGACTGGAATTTGTCAATCAGCATTTCACGATTCATTTCCTGGATAAACCGGGTTGGAAAACCGATCGGGGACAAATTTTCATCAAATTTGGTGAGCCTTCTAACATCGAACAGCAAGCCAGTGAAATTAATCGTCCGGCTTATGAAATCTGGGTTTATGATTCAATTCATCAGCGGATCATTTTCGTGGATCGAACTGGATTTGGGGATTTTCAATTGCTCAAAATTGAGTAAATTGAATTCATTTATATCTTGTTAATTATCCAGCCTGTCAATTAAAAACCTCGTTCATTAAAAAATGGCATAATCGCCGCATTATACGGCTCTCCCCCGATTAAATAATCGCCCATTTTTATATATGGCACCAGACCAATCTTTATCATTTGGTCAATAAATTCAGCGATGAGAGTCCATAAAATGACAATATTCATCAATCCACCGGCAGGACAGATGGCCGGGGTGTCCTCATCAATCTGAATAACGCCGGTTTCTTCACTTGATAAATTATTAATGACTGCGTTGGCAATTTTTCGCAATGAACTTTCATCATTTTTTGTCTGAATATTTTCAGGCGTAATCGCAACCAGAAAGGCGCCTTTAGCCCTGATTGTTCGCGCTAACCCAATATCTTCCGGGTTATTTAATTTCTCTACTCCCAAAATAACAACATCATTTGGCTTCAAATCCTCAACCACCAGTTGCCGAACCATTAAAATACTGGAAGCGCGTTGATATATTTCATTTACCAGCATAAATTTCTGGTCATAGACATAAAGTGCTCCCCCTTTTTGAATATTTCGGGCCATCCGGGAGGCAATTTTCGTAATATTTGAAACCTGCTTATTTAATTCGTAAACCCGATTGATAATCGTTTCCAGATATTCCCGCGCTTTGGAAATAAAGGGATAGGTTTTCTTTTGCTGAATATGGTAACTCAATTCGGCAGTTATCATCCAGTAATAACAAAGCAGCGAAATAGTCGATGCAGGACATAGCGGAATCATCGGATAACTTGGATAATGCAGCAGCCCATCGGTGTAGGGAACCTGCGTATAAAGCACGACATTCGCTGTTTCTTCAATCGATAGCCAATCAGGTTGCATCACAATTCGATTTGCCGGCGTAAATTTATTTGGCAAATAAGGAACCGCCAATCCCAGAACAAAAACACCCCGTCGTTTAGCCTGACGCGTCAGGTCGGTTACATCGGAAGTAATTAAATAATCCCCTTTTTGAAGTTGATTAACAGCCGAGGTATCCAATGATTGATTTAATGAGAAATAATTGGGTGTTTCAGTGGAAAAAAACAGATTAGAATTAAGGTGCGGAGCGCGGGAACTAAACTGTGCCAGAATCTGTCCCCCCTTTTTATAAATCTCAGCAGCACGAATCGTTGCATGTATTAACTTAGGTAATTCCTGATTCTGAATGTTACGTAGAATATTACCATATTTTTCAAGAAATTGAGAAGCATAACTGGCTTCTTTTCGGGTTCTCCAATCACATTGATACAGGAACAGTGCCCCGATTGCGGAACCACGCAGGATTGTCGCAAAAAAATCCCTCCGATCCATATTAACGACCCCTATCAGTGAAATGTATATTTAAAAAAATCCGCAACGATTCGTATCCTGTTATCTTCCGGCCGTGAAAAAAACGTATCATTTTTGAAAACATCTTTATCTAAGATGCCGCACCACTGAAAGAAAATCAGAAAAATAGGACCATTGCGAATATCAAAACCACTCACCCGGGAAGGCAGCAAAAACAAAAAAAGGCTAGAATATGAAAAATTTCCAGCCTTCATAAAAATAGTGCGCCCACAAGGAATCGAACCTTGAACCTACGGATTAAGAGTCCGTTGCTCTGCCAATTGAGCCATGGGCGCCTGGTCAAATGTAAGCAGAGAAATTGTGAGGGCGGAGAGAATCGAACTCTCGACCCACGGCTTAAAAGGCCGTTGCTCTACCAAGCTGAGCTACGCCCTCATTTTTTGAGTGAAACAATATAAGAAATTTTTTGGTCTAAGTCAATGAAAAATTTATAAATTTTTATTTTTATTTTAAGCGGCTGATTTTTCAATGGTTACCCCTTGTATTTAAGTTCAGCAAACGTTTGGAAAAGTTACTCGGGAACCTGAACAGTTTTAAAGGGGGCCAAAGTTTCAATTCACCTTAATAGGCGAATAAATCGGTTTGAAATTTGCCAGTATGCAAATAAACCTAGTCCAGCCGGATTATGGCATATCAGAAATCATTCATCATTTTTTTGAGTCCAGAACAGGAAGTAAACCGACTTACAACATTCCTTATTTTTATCGATGAGCTGATTCAAAAAGCTGTCAGTCAAATTATTAATTTGTCATACATCGGACAAATTAATAATTTATCCTGCATTCCTGGATACATGCAATTTTTAAAAACAGATAAACAACTGTCCAGCTTAGGAATTCATCCAGTTTTTTAAGTATGCATCTGATGTATGAAACTGGTACACTTATTCTCCGTGATAAATTTTTTCACAGAAAATTACCCATTTAAAACTAAAACGTACAACTGGCACAATTATAGCTCGTTAAAAAATTTACCACATTTAAAAATTCTAAAAAAGGATAGGAATTTTATCCACTTTTTGATGCACCACCTATTTGTCAATTTTTAAAATTAAAGGCTGAAAGTGAAGCATTTTGCGAATATCAATCCAGCATAAAGGAAGATGTATGAGTGCGTTAACTGTTGATTTAATATCAAACAAGCGAATTCTATTGACTATTATCGCTTTTTTATTTGGCATAACAGGCGGTGGAATTATCATTTATTTTTCTAAATTACCCCCTTTTTATCTATTCATGTTAGAGTTCCTGATGCTGATGAGTTTTGTTCTCTTGTTTTTTAAAAAAGTGAAGCCTTTTCTGGTGGCAATATTAATTCTAACAATTACCATCAATATTGATAAAACATTATATTTTATTCCAGCACATACCGGCGGGGTATCAGGTGTTGTCGTTGCCGCTTGGCTTATCATACTCATTGGATTATATGTTATCTGGGGTATTGAACTTTATCAAGGGACAGCCGATCCGGTAAAATTTTTTCCGCAATTGACAATTCCTTTTTTAATGGTCATTATTTTATCCCTGTTTTCAATGGTCAAAGCCGTTAATGTGCCTCTCAGCATTTTTCAACTCATTCAAATGATTAAAGTTTTCTTACTCTTTTTTTATATTGCCAATAATATTAAAACGTCCCGTGATTATCAAATCATCTTTATTTTTTTAATTGTCGGATTTGTTGGGGAATTAATTCTGGCGTATTATCAGCATATCATGAATGATTATGTCGATCTCGGCATATTCTCGGATGCAAAACCTCATCGGGCGCGACAAATCGGGGAACGCGAAATCATGGCCGTCTATGGGACAACCTCCGGCAGCCATCGCTTTGCCAGTTACTTAATCATGATACTTCCCATTTTACTAAGCGTTATTTTATCGAGAATTAAATTTGAGTGGAAAGCAATCTATGGCCTGATATTTGTCAATGGATTGGTGATACTCATTTATACATTCAGCCGGGGCGGCTGGGTCGGATTTGCCGTTGGCATCAGTATTTTATTTTTTTTAAAACTTTATAAACCAGTGGATCGAATCCCTCGATATTTGCAGCTCTTTTTATTACTTATTATTGTGGTTTTTATTATTTTTTATTTTAAAGAAGAGATATTTTTACGCATTACAGGCGAAGATTATGGGTCTGCTTACTCACGTATTCCCATGATGCAAATCGCATTTGAGATAATTAAAGCAAATCCAATTCTCGGTATTGGACTTAATAATTATACGATTGTGATGTCGTCTTATGATACAACCGGTATCACTTATGAATATTTTCAGCCAGTTCATAATGCATACCTGCAACTTGCGGCTGAAATTGGTATTGGTGGTTTATTATTTTTTCTAATTTTTCTGGTGATGCTTTATCGTACTGGAATCCAAACTTTACGCCAGGCAGATGAATTTCATCGGGAACATTTAATTGGCATAATTTGTGGCATAACCGCACTTTTGGTCCATCAGAGTATGAACAATGGTAATATTGATTCGGAACCATTTGAGCTATTCTGGATATTCGTCGGCTTGATTGCCGCTTTCTCATTAAATTCACAAAAGAGTTCAAAATGCAGTTAAAAAAATTACTCATCATCAAAAATGCCACAATTTTGCTCATAACCGATATTATCTCCAAGGTGATGAAAATTGGTTTGACCATAATCATTGCGCGAAAATTAGGGGCAGCCGAATTAGGTCTTTTGGGGGCAGCCCTGGCCTTTGCGGAACTTTTTAGTTTTATTCCAAACTTTGGCTTTAAAAATTTTATTAATCGCGAAGTGGCTAAACGTCCGGAAATGTCAGGACAATTTTTTTCCAATATTGTGTCCATCAAATTGATACTTTCCCTTTTCACCTTGGGCCTGATCACTTTAATTTCATTATTTATTCCACTGCAAGCGACGAATCTGCTGCTCTATATAGTTGCAGCAGGCATCATGCTGGGTGAATCATTTATTCAATTTTATACGGCTTTCTTTCGTGGCGCCCAGAAAGCCGAATACGAGGCACTTGTTTTAACAATCGAAGGTTTACTGGTGGCCGGCTCTGGAATCCTGGTGATTTGGTCCGGCTATGGCATATTAAATATGCTGATCATTCGATTGTTCGTTACATCAATTGTGATCGCCGGTGGATATATTATTCTCAAAAAGAAAATTCTCGTCCCTCCCTTCACAATCAGTAGAGATCGTTGCATTGAACTCTTAAAAACCTCAGTACCATTTACAATTCTGGCCATTTTAGTGATCATGAATGCCCAATTAGGAGTCGTCCTGCTAAGCCACCTCAGTGGAACTCTCGAGACAGGATGGTATCTGGCCGCCTTTAAACTCTGTGGTATCTTTCAATTTATTCCTGCCAGCGTCGCGGGTGCTATTCTGCCAGCAATGACAAAGCTGGCCAAAGAAAACCAGATGGAAACCTTGACAACAACATTCAGTAAAGCCATCAAATATTTATTAATATTTGTGTTACCCATCGCAGCAGGCGTTACCATACTGGCCGAAAAAATTATCTTTTTACTTTACGATGCCAATTATACTCATTCCATCTTGACGCTCCGCATCCTCATCTGGGTAATCGTTTTATCATTTTCAAATACTATTTTCAATGTGGCGTTTTTATCGATCAATCGCGAAAAAAGATTTGTACAAATTCAGGTGATCGGGACAATACTCTATATCGCCACCTGTTTCATCCTGATTCCTTTGATTGGACATAATGGATTGGCTATTGCAACGATCAGTACACAATTTGTTGTGTTTGTCATTTCCATTTTTCTTATCAAACAAAATATTAAAGATTTTAAGCTATCTGCAATTGGCTTTAAACCTATCCTGGCGGCGTTGTTGATGATGCTCACCATCTTTCTCGTTTCTTCAATGAATTTTTATCTGATTGTCGTCATCGCCGGATTGATTTATTTTATATCACTTCTGGGTTTGAAATCCTTCGATGAAAATGAAATTGCCCAATTCAAAACAGGCGTTAATCGATTGCTACTTGTCTTTCGAAAATGAATGAGAGGAAAAGAATGTTTATCAATAAAAAAATATTGATCATCGCCGATTATGATCCCACGCGAATTTGTGGACAAACAGTACATCTCGATTATCTGGTGAAATTTTTTTCAAAACAAAACACAGTTTCACTCCAACAATATGCAACTTTGAAGGAACTCCGACAATTTGACATTATCTGGTTTCGATCTGAAAAAAGCTTTTTAAAATTGGCTATTCCGTGCGTTCTTCTGGGAATGCACATCGTCTATGATGTCTCATCTTTTGGCTGGTTAGAACTGGAAGCCAGTAAACGCCCCTGGCTGCGAATCAAATTTTCCTGGTATAGCTTTAAATTGGCCACCAAAGTCGCCCAGATTCGGGTGATCAGTCAGGCCATGAAAAATTATCTCATGAAAACACATCAAATTCGAGATGCCCGAATTACTGTTTTTCACATACCAATTGAATTGCCATCGGTACCAGCACGAAAACGAATGGATTCAAAAATTCATTTTTTATACGTCGGTTCAAACAGACCCTGGCAGGGATTGACAAACTTATTTAAGGCTTTTCAGGCACTTGAAGATG
The DNA here is from genome assembly GCA_020722815.1 of Caldithrix sp. Lineage (GTDB taxonomy): Bacteria > Zhuqueibacterota > Zhuqueibacteria > Thermofontimicrobiales > Sulfurfontimicrobiaceae > DYKB01. Next base: position 25,448 of record DYKB01000079.1, read on the forward strand.
ATGCAAATTTTGTTTTACATTGCTATGGACCACAGCGGCAAAACACCCCCAACATCTTTTTTCATCCACTCGTTGGACATTCCGAATTGATTCAAATTTTAGGCCGCGATATCGACGTGGTAGTGGTCCCGCGCGAGAAAAATATCATTACCGAAACCGTAATGCCGATTAAATATACAGAAGCAATTTACCTGAATAAATATGTTTTGGCAACTGATCTGGCGGTACTGCATGAAATTGCCAATGACAGGGTCGTTTTTACGCCGGACAATGAGCTGCCATCGATTATTGATGGGATTAAAGCTTTTAAGAAGCTTTTATATTGAAATTCTAAAACGAAACGTTTTTTTCTGCTGAAGTCACTTTCAAAGTGATATCGCTCCCCTCTGGCGCTCCATAGCCGTCAGGTTAAAATTCTAACTCATTAAAAAATAAATTAATAGCCACGAGCTTCAGCTCGTGGATCAAATCGCCTCCCAAATTTTTAAAGTGGATTTTAATCCACAGGTGTATAAAGACTCGGGCTTAAAAGCCCGGGGATCAGGGGGCGATCCTGGAACCACGAGCTAAAGCTCGTGGCAATTCAATAATAACTTATTTTAAAAAAAAATAGCCTCGTGAATCAAAACGCTCACCAAAATTTTTAAAACGGCTGTTCCACGAGCTTAATCCCCGCAGGCGATTCCGGCGCAGAAACATCACATCGTAAAATTCGCCCCTGTTTAATCTGGCTGCCTTTTTGCCCGGAAGAGGTGATCAAAGCATCTGATTTTAAAAGAAAATAGCCGGTACCATCGGCAATATCTGAACCAAGCGCTAATTTTCCGGTAAAGGTGTTACCCGGAACCTTTCCCGTCAATCGAATGCTGCTAAAAGATGAATCAGCTTCAATATAATACAAAGGCGAGGGATTTTTGATGACGGCTCTGGAAGTTGTCAGACGGATTTCTATTACCGGTATTACATTTAAAGAATTGCGGCTCGTTGTTATAGCAGCCGAAGGAATCGCTTCCGGATTAAATTCATAAGCCCCCAGGTCCGGCGCATTTCCATAAAATGGTAGACTAACGCCATCCCCTTTTTGCCAGCTAATCGAATACGGCGCTGTAAATGTAAGGAGATTTTGGACATAATCAATCTTCGTGATTTGAACGACTTTATTATTTCCAATCTGGATATAATCGCCTTCAATTTGATTAAAACCATCAAAAAAGAAGCACGCATTTTCCACCTGAACCTGATTTCCTGAACCTGAAGTCATTGCTTTGGTTAAAACAGTTCCCGCATTGATGCATTTTGAACCGGATTTCAATTGAAAATTGTACTGATTTATATCCATTGCGATCCAGCTTGAATTATGGAAACTGGTAATCACCTTGTCAAACGGTGCCGCTTTAAATTGTGGATCGCCATAAAGTGTTTGCGGGGCACGATTGGCAATCCAGAAATCGATGTTCGTCCTTTGTAGGGTCAGCCACCAGATTTGTGTATTGACGCCATCTTCCCCCCAAATCAAATTATTGCCAATAAAATCATGGTCTTCCCCACCATAGCGATCAATCGTCCAGATACCGGGACGGGAGAAGATAATATTGTTTTTCATGATGGTGTTATGCGTCTGTTCTTTAATCAAATACAAATCCGCTTTATTCCGACAGCTCACATCGGATTTATTGCGAAAAAACACATTGTTAAACAATTTTATATTTTCAGTCGCACCAACCAGCAGCCCGGCTCCCCCATTATTAAAAAAAACGTTATTGCCAACAATATGCAACCCATCTGTTCCCACACAATCCAGCGTATAGCCATTCCCATCCCAGTACGCATTTTGCCGCTTCTGCCAATTGGCATAACATAAATTCCTCCGGAAAACCGACATCTTCCCCGGCGCATTGTGATTATTAATTGAAGCCCCATCGCCCCAGCCACTATCCCCATCCGGCTTCCACCCGTTATGATGCAATTCGCAATCCTGAATAACAATATGGTCCGAATCCACCACATTTATACCGGCATTGCCATTATCAAAAGCCTTGATATTGGTACAAATAATGTAATCCCCGTAAAAAATACTGATTCCATCGCTATTAAAACCCTGTATCGTGAAACCATTAATATGGATATAAGAACTTTTATAGACATATATCCCCCGTGCTGCTCCTTTAAGCGAGATAACCGGCGCTGTACCGGGCATATTCGTCAGCATAATCCATTTTTCAGCCGTCCCCGATTGCGAAAAGGTAATATTCGACTCCGCATAAATCCCATCCGCTACCATAATCGTATCCCCCGCCTGCACCGAATGGGTTGCTTTCAGAATCGTTTTCCAGGGAGTGTGAAAAGATTTGGCGTCCGTCCGGCTGCTGGCATCATTACCAGCGGGCGCTACAAAATAAATGCCGCCCCAAAGTAATTGGCATTTAGCTAAAAACCAGATAAAAATAACTAATTTATAAACTTTCATATAAGCTGTTAATTCACATTTACAAAATTGTCATTCAATGAGGGATTAAACTCAAAGAGAATCGCGTTGGTTGCATTAAATAACATTCTTTAATTTGAATTGATAACAAAAATTTTAAAATACCTTAATCTATGCAAGATGCATACCAATAGTGGACAATTTATGGTGAGGATTTTCTAGGACAGATTATACGGTTCAGGTGTACAGGCGATGGGTGTTCAGGCTGCGGGAAAACCGGCGAATCTTCTCTTCACCTGACAGTTATCTTTAAACTAACAGCCTAAAAACCTACCGCCTGAATACCTGTATTTTTACTTGAATAACGTCATCTTCCTGATAGTTTTAAACGACCCGGCCTGCATCCGATACAGATAAATCCCCGAAGGAACCACCCGGCCCATTTCATCCTCTGCATTCCAGGTAAGTTGATGATAGCCCGCTTCAATTTCCTTATCCACCAGAACTTTGATAGTTTGACCCAACGTATTGAACACCTCAATTTTAACCTGACTTTTTTCCGGTAATTGATACTTAATTATCGTACTCAAATTAAAAGGATTGGGATAATTGGGAGAAAGCCCAAAAGTGGTGGGTAATTCCACCGGCTGCCCCATCAAATCGAGATTCTGGTCTAATAAAACCTGTTTTTCATCCAGTTGAATTTCTGTCAGCAGCAGCGAATTCTCCAGTTTTGATTCCGCCGCATCCGTCAATTCAATATTTAAAACCAGAAATTCGCCAGAACCCTTTACTGAATTCAATCCTGCTCCCGCAATGCGCAGCATGCCAGACTCACAATTTTGCCGAATCATAAAATCACCGAGCATCTCCCCCACCTGCATCTGGATGGACTTAATCGCCTCCGCTGAATATTTAAACCTCAGGAAGAACGATTGTGCCGCCTCCATGTTCTGGACATGAATTTTGAGCCGGGCTTTGTTTTTAGCGAGGTAGGTGAGGTCGTTAAAATTGAAATAGCTTAAAAGTGGAGATGAATCTGCTGCTTTATCCAATTGAGTTGCGG
>DYKB01000022.1 GCA_020722815.1 Caldithrix sp.
CAAACCCGGAACACCACCAACCTTATTCCCTTATTGGGGATGATAATCAAATGAAGCAATAAGGTCATAAGGTTAAATTGCCGGGACCCTCGAATTGTTACGAAGGTCAATAAGGTTTATTGGGTTTGATCTTGCGGCCTGGTTGATTAAAAACCTTATTCACCTGAGGAATCAGTAAAACCGGCGACACAACAAATTTGATACTATTCCCTGTGATCGGTTACCGAAAATTCAATTATAACTTATTGAAATTCATATTGTTATCACCTTTTATACCCATCCCCTGACCCCTTCCCTGATAAAAGAGAAGGGGAATTCGTCTTCTCCTCGTATCCAGTAGAAGATATGGAACACGTTCAGCCCGGCAGAAGTGGAAATAGCATAGACCTCTCTCACCGGGAGAAAGTTAGGATGAGCGCAGGTTTAACTTAATTAAAAAGTGTACGGCAGTGAGTTAAAATATAGATTTACTTCTTTCAATTGAAAATTTCAGGTTATCTGTTATGATTTTCAGGATGAATATCGATTGGTTAGGAGTGGATATTTAAGCTGCTATCCAACTTTGACCTAAACACGCTATCATCAGAATATATTGATTGTCAAACCGACTGTAATGGACAAGTTATCCCATTTTTTCTTGCCATATTTTTTGGCTGCCCATAAATATTCCCAATCAGATGCACCGACTCCTAAAAATGATTTTCGAACCTCTATGTCAATCGAGCCAATATCCCAGAAAAAATAGCGTATTCCACCAAAATAATGATAGCCGGGTAATATTTTTTGTAACAGATTGCCGGCATTATGCTCCAGAGTTTGAAAATCGCTAATTTCCGGATCCCAATATTCTTCTTTCCAGGTAGAATCACAGCGTATATAATTTAAATTTCCGCCACCACCCAGAAAAATAACAGTTTCTTGGCCAAATGGTTTTAATTGTAGTAATCCGGATAATCCCAATTGATGATCAGAAATTTTTGTTTGATAAATATTTTTTTCATCCTGTTTCACCTGAACAGTCGAGTCCCAGAGAGACTGGTAAAGATTCGTCCCATAAGAGAATTCCATCTGAAATCCGGGAATATAAGCCTCAAATGAATAGCGAAAAGCGCCTTTAATAGCCAGTCCCGTCGCTAATTCATTGTGACCGAGGCCGGCACCAATATTTAAAAAAGCAATTGGGTATTCGACACTATATGAGATAGTGATCATAAAAATTAACAAAAAAAGGCAGATTTTGACAAATATATTATTTTTCAACATTGATCTCTCCCTATTCATTATTGATTTATCGCATTTGCTTTAATTACGATTTTATCCGCGATTTTCCCGGTTAATCCATCGATAGCTTCCTTGATTAACACATCCCGTGTTTTGGGTTCACGCGGGGCATTGAGTCGATTTTTGGCGTCACCTGGCAAATCACGTACGCGATCTCTTTCGCAGGTTACCCAACTGGCAATATCCTGGCGATTTCCTGTAAAGGATTCCTGAACTTCAATCTGGCCAGTTTCAATATTGATTAATCGATACGTTAAATTAATATTGACAGCGCGTTTGCGTTCATATTGCGTGTAATTAAACGGCGCCTCCCGGGTCCTTTTAACGCCCTTTGGATCTAAATAGCTTTTTTCATAATAAGCAGTTTTCCGGGAAGAAGTTACCGGCGTATCTTCATAACTTACCAGGTTGATTTTGCCAGCCAGGAGAAAATTTGCCCCGACCAATTTTCCGACTTCAACAGCTTTGGATTCATCTATCAATCCTGTTTGTGAGAGTGCCTGTTCCGCCAGGATCGCCTCTAAATTTTCCCGATCAACGATGGTGAGAAATTCATTTTTTCGGGGAATGATATCGGCAATTACTTTTTCAGTAGCAACATTGCTAAATTGCGTGCCGAGGTTCGTCGCTTCAAACGGGATGACGGCCAGTCGGATGGATAACTTTGTCAATAAGGCATCATATTTACTTTTCGCGTCCTCATGCTCCGGCTTAATTTGCAATACCTCCTGATAGGTTTTTAGTGCTTGCTGAAGTTGTCCGTTCTCCTCAAGCTTTTCGGCGGTTATATAAACTGAATTAGCTAATTCAGTCGTTGCGCGCGTGATCTGAAAATCGACATCCTGAAAATTATCGACAAATTTTTTACTTTCCTGAAATTTAACCAGCGCATCGCGATAATTTTTCTGTTGTATCAGGAGCCGTCCCTGCTGATAGGCAGTATTTGCCAGATTTTGTTTGGAACGATTAATATAATCAGCCGCGTCCTTGTAATTGGATTGATATTTCAGACTATTTTCGAAGTTATCGATTGCAGCGGTGTAATCCTGTTTGTTGTAGCTATTTAAACCCGCCTGGTAATCTTTTTCCGCCAGTTGGAGATTACACTGTTCAAGATACGCCGGTGTATCTTTATAATTCGGAATCAACTCCTGAGTTTGTTGAAAAATACTGAGTGCGTCTAGAAATCGGCTCTGCTCAAAATAAGATTTTGCCTGATTGTATAACTCGTCGGCACGTTTTTGATTGGAATAGGCAATTTTGCTGTTTAAAAATTCCAAATCCATTTTCCTGGGGAAATTTGTTTCGGGAATATCCGCGATCTGTTGCAGCAAGTTCAGGGTTCTCTCGCTCAAACTTGCCAGTTTTTGCCAGGATTCAAATTTTTCCAGGCGTAATATCTCAGCTTTTTGGATTTCGAAATATTGATAAGCTGTTTTTTCGACAAAACGAATCGTACTTTTATCCGTCGGATTACTTCGTAAATGACGCAAAGCGTATTCCAGCGATCGGTCATATCGCTTATCCCGCTCAGCCATTTTGGCTTTCATCAAGTTTGGAGCACAGCCAAAAAATAAAATGTTTAAAATTAATAACATGAGAATAAATTTTAATTTACACATGTTCTCCCCATTTTTTAAGTTCTTATTTTATAATTTGTTAAGTAATGATAAATTTGTTAAGAATCAGGAATTTCCTGCAAAGATTTGATCGGCCCTGAATAGATACATATAGCAAAATTTTTACAAAATTTCAATAAAATAATTTTTTAAATCCTTGTAACAGATCGAAAATGTTCAATAAATTCCTCCTGGATCCGGTGATGAAGAAGTTCGCATTATCCTGGAAACTTAATAAATTCATATACGTTTGATAGTACTAACAGATAGTTGATATACTCAATATTTGCTGGCAATAAATTCTTTTCGTTGATAGAAATGAAAAGACTTTTGAGTGGCCGAATAATCCAGTCTATTTGACGATGGACAACGATAATCGTTCCTGTTTTAAATTTACGAAAACAAATTAATAAAGATTCAGTTACTGGTGAAGTTGGTATTGGTCCATGGGCTAAATAACACAAATTATTTTTTTAAAATATACACTATAATTTATTGATTTTATTAAATTTAAATATTTTAATGTGGTGAAATTATACATAATTCATTCGCACTAAAACAATTTATTCGCATCTGGCTCTTGATAATTAAAAAAAATTTGTTATATTTATGACTATCCATTAACGTAAATGGAAAATTCGCCTCGAACCAGTTACTTTTATAAAAGTAAAGGATTTTATTATGCGTGCAAAACAAAATTCTTTTGGAACCCAAGAAAATCTCAAAATAGGTGGGTATAACCACGTGATTTTTCGTTTAAATCAACTTGAGAAAAAAGGGTTGGGCAAAATTAGTCATTTGCCGTTTTCGATCAAAATTTTATTGGAGTCACTGCTAAGACATGAAGATGGATTGGTTATTACGGCTGAAAATATCAACCAGGTCTTAAAATGGAATGGAAAGAAACTGGAGGCGGTGGAAGTCCCATTTCAACCGGCCCGGGTGGTTTTACAGGATTTCACAGGAGTGCCAGCAGTGGTTGATCTGGCAGCTTTACGCGATGCAATGGTGAAACTTGGTGGAGATCCGCAAAGAATTAATCCACAAATACCGGTCGATTTGATTATCGATCATTCCGTACAAGTTGACCGGTTTGGTGTTCAGGCAGCCTTATCCTACAATGTAACACGTGAATTTGAACGAAATCGTGAGCGCTATGAGTTCCTGAAATGGGCTTCACAAACTTTCAAAAATTTTCGAGTCGTCCCGCCGGCAACGGGTATAATCCATCAAGTGAATTTGGAATATCTGGCGACTGTTGTTCAGCGCCAAAAAAATAGCGATGGGGAGATGGTACTCTTTCCGGATTCGCTGGTCGGTACCGATTCCCATACAACCATGATTAACGGCCTGGGAGTGCTTGGTTGGGGCGTTGGCGGCATCGAAGCCGAAGCCACCATGTTAGGCCAGCCAATCTATCTGTTAATGCCGGAAGTCATTGGGGTGAAACTCACTGGTAATCTGCCGGAAGCTGTAACCGCCACTGATCTGGTTCTGGTTATTACACAAATGCTTCGTAAAAAAGGAGTAGTTGGGAAATTTGTGGAATTTTTTGGATCAGGCCTTTCGTCTCTTCCTCTGCCTGATCGGGCGACTCTGGCGAATATGGCCCCTGAATACGGTGCAACCATGGGCTTTTTCCCGGTTGACGATCAAACTTTGAACTATTTAAAACTTTCCGGACGAACTGATGACCTGGTCAACCGGGTGGAGCGATATTGCAAGGAACAGGGGCTTTTCCGTACAGATAATTCACCCGATCCTGAATTTTCCGATATTGTGCATCTGGATTTGAATTCCGTAGAGCCGAGCATGGCCGGGCCTAAACGTCCCCATGATCGAGTAAGGGTGAAGGATGTCAAAACTAATTGGCATGAGGTATTGGTTGCGCCGGTAGCATCCCGTGGATTTGCACTGAAGGCCGAGGAAAAGACCCAAATGGCATCTGTCACGTATGCCAATCAAAATTTTGAGCTTAAAATGGGATCAGTTGTCATTGCGGCAATAACCTCATGTACCAATACATCCAATCCAGGAGTGATGCTGGGAGCCGCCCTGCTCGCGAAAAAAGCGGTTGAAGCCGGTCTGCAGCGGAAGCCCTGGGTGAAAACCTCTCTGGCACCTGGATCGACAGTGGTGACACGTTATCTTGAGGCCAGTGGATTACTCCCCTATCTGGAAGCCTTGGGTTTTCATGTTGTCGGATATGGTTGTACCACCTGTATTGGGAATGCCGGTTCATTGCCAGAACCGATTTCGAAAGCTATTCACGAGCAAAAACTAGTCGCGGTATCGGTTCTTTCTGGAAATCGCAATTTTGAAGGCCGAATTTCACCGGATGTTCAGGCAAATTATCTGGCTTCGCCGCCGCTGGTGGTCGCTTATGCGCTGGCTGGAACCGTCGATATCGATCTTTACAACGAGCCATTGGGTTATGATCCAAATGAGCAACCGGTCTATTTACGCGACCTCTGGCCGACACCGGCTGAGATAAATGCGGCTGCTGAAAAAAGTATCAATTCACAGGTTTTTCGCGAGCAGTACGCCAATGTTTTCAATGGAAACGAGCTCTGGAACAAGATACCTGCTGCCACGGAAGAAGTCTATCCGTGGGATGCTGCAAGTACCTACATTTTGAATCCACCCTTTTTTCAAGCGATTCGTGCGGAAATTCCACCGATTAAGCCAATCTCCAATGCCCGCGTGTTGGCCTGGTTACCGGATTCAACCACTACTGATCATATTTCGCCGGCCGGTTCAATCCATAAAAATTCGCCGGCTGGACAATATCTCATTCGCCTCGGTATTGAACCAAAGGATTTTAACTCCTATGGTGCACGACGTGGCAATCATGAAGTCATGATGCGCGGAACACTGGCCAATATTCGGATTAAAAACAAGCTTATTCCCGGCGTAGAAGGCGGTTTTACCGCGATGAAACCCGGTGGTGAAGTGCTGACGATATGGGATGCCGCCGTAAAATATAAAAACACTGAAACGCCGTTGATCATTTTAGCCGGTAAAGAATATGGTTCAGGTTCCTCACGCGATTGGGCGGCGAAAGGTGTTTTTCTTTTGGGTGTCAAAGCTGTTATTGCAGAAAGTTATGAACGGATACATCGATCAAATTTGATTGGAATGGGCGTTCTCCCCTTACAGTTTAAACCCGGTGAGAGTTGCGAATCACTGGGCTTGACTGGTTATGAAACCTTTGAAGTTCTAAATTTGAATGAAAATCTGGTGGCACAGATGGAAATTCAGGTCCGGGCTACTTCATCGGATGGTAAACGGACTGAATTTGTTACCGACTGTAGAATTGATACCCCTGTTGAGGTTGAATACTATCGACATGGTGGAATTTTAAATATGGTTCTTCGTAAAACTTTATTTGAATAAATGAACCTGTTTGGATACTATAATTATAAGGAGATAAAATGTCCACAGAATCAATTGAAGCGTTGAAAACTGCTCTTGGGATTGAGGATAACGGATTAATCACGTATTTGCGCTTTGCCCGGGAAACGCCGAATGAATTTGGCAAAAATATGTTCATTCAACTGGCTATTGATGAATATGAACATCGAAGGGCATTGGAAAAACAATATTCTGGATTAATCGAAAAAGGAGCGATTCAATTCATAAAACTGCCTCAATCCACGATTGAAAAGATTGCACCGACTATCGATCCGGGTCGATTAAAGACAGTGGCCAAATCGAGTCTCAACGACTCAGATGCCCTGAAAACGGCTTTAAATCTGGAGAAAAAAGCAGCCGAATTTTTTCGGGGAAAAGCGGATAAAATGAGTGAACCTGAAGCGAAGGAGTTGTTTTTAAGACTGGCGACCTGGGAGGATTCGCATTATCATATTATTCAGGCCGAATTAGATTCAATCAATAATACAGGTTTTTGGTTAGGTATACCTGAATTTCAAATGGATGGTAAATTTTAATTTTTACTTTTTACTTTAAAAGGAGATTCCATTATGTCAAACCAGGATTTTGGACTTCTCGAAGCAATTAATTTTGCGATGGCTGCTGAACGTGAAGCAAATCAGTTTTATCTGGAGGCGGTAAAAAAAGTGTCCAGTGAACAGGGAAAAGATTTATTACTTCAACTGGCTGAATTTGAAATGCATCATTTTAATAAATTACAGGAGTTGAAAAGTTCATTAGAGAAAAAGGGTGAATTTATTGAATATTCCGGGACCAATTTTGCTGCTCCAAAAGGGCGAATTCCGGCTGAGGTTTCAGGTCAAATCGAATCGAACAAAGATGAAGTGATGAATATATTAAACCTGGCCATTGCTGCTGAAGAAAAGGCTATGAAAAATTATCGAAAAATGACAGCAGTAACCACCGATCCCAAAGGCAAGGCGATGTTCGAACGGCTGGCTGAAGAGGAACTGGCACACCGACGAATACTCAGTGATGAATTCTACCACATTATGAATAAAGGTGCTGTCTGGTCCTGGGGCGATTAATTTGACGATTTAGGATGACTCGCTCTATCCGACGGATATTGAAACAATGTGAAGAATTGCATCACAATACTTCGCGTTATAATGATTGAAAGCGTAATTTTGCTTTGCATTAAAAATTGGAGTGTTTTTAATTAAGAGGATAATTTCCATGAGTGAATTAAATATTACCTTAAAGGATGCACTGGCGATTGCGATCACTGAAGAAATAAAAGCCTATACGCTTTATAGCAATCTGAGTGCAAAAGTTAAAAATGCCGCGACTCGAACAATGTTACAGGAATTGGCTGCACAGGAATTGGGCCATCGAAAATTACTGGAAAATGTTGTCGCAGGGCAAAAGTATGAAATTCTGGGGAAAAATATTTCTGATACCCAGAAGGGTATTGTTGACTTTTTGGTGGTTTCAGATTTAAAAGATAACGCTTCGCCCCAGGAAGTAATGATTTTCGCGATTAAAGCTGAGGAAAAAGCCTATAATTTCTATACTGATTTCAAAAACTATTTTGGTACGACTGAATTGGGGCAACTCTTCGCAAAATTGGCCGTTGAAGAACAGGGACATAAAAGCCTGCTGGAGACGGAGTACGAAGAACATTTCATGAGGGATAATTAATGAAACATAAGGCCAATGCTATTTTAACCTGGTGGCAGGCATTTCGGTACCATTTTGTTCCCCCCAGTTTTTTACCCGCGATCCTTGGAAGTATTTTGGCCTGGGAGATTGTTGGAAAATTTAATTTTATTTATTTTTTTTTAACAGTCATCGGCGTTACCATTAATCATATCGCCTTAAATATGACAGACGATTATTATGATTATCTTCAATCAGTTGACCAGGCCAGATTTCGGGAAAAAAATCCCTATTCCGGCGGCAGCGGAACTTTGACCAGTGGTTTGATCCATCCTCAGACAATGTTTCGTGCCTTTATGCTCGGTTATTTAATTACTGCTATTATTGGTATATTTTTGACGACCACCCACGGTTGGCCCGTCTTCGCAATTGGTGCTTTTGGGGTTATTTGCAGCTATTTTTATACGGCCCCACCGATTCGATACGGATATCATACCCTTGGTGAATTATCACAACTTATTAATTTTAGCCTAACCATAGGTCTTGGTGCTTTTTTTATCCAGGCACAGATCTTTGTTTGGGAGGCGGCTGTTATTCTGCTCCCGTTGGGTTTTATGATGTTTTCAATGATTACGATCAATGAAATACCTGACGAAGCAATGGATCGGGCGGGTAAAAAGAAAACGCTGGTTGTTCGTTTCGGTGCCCGACGGGGTGTCTGGTTTTATGGGACAGGAATGTTGATCGCCTTTTTAATCATTATTACCGCACCATTTTTAGTGAATGCAACTTACTGGGTCTATCTAAGTCTTATCACCTTTCCCTGGTTTATAAAGGCATTTAGAATCCTGCACCAAAATTATCAGAATCCGGCTCAAATGGCTCCGGCGAATATTCTCACCATCCGGATTCATAATTTAACTGGATTTCTTTTAATTCTGGCTTATATTATTCACGGAACATTGGCCGGAAAAAATGATAATATTATTTGGATTTCTCTGGCTTTTTCACTATTTTTATATCTTCCGGTTCTATTGACCGTATTTTTTAATATTTTGTCAATAAAACCAGCGGAACAGAAATTGCCAATTTCTTGAAAATTCTTAAGGCGAGAAATAATTACGGACTAAATCGGATTAAAATGATTTATCCCGTCGGAATCCTTTCATCCTTGTTATGATTATGGATGAATTTTAAATTCAATAATTCAGAATGGAACTGGAATAACTTGGCAACCAAAATTTCTGAAAAGCTCTTTCTCAATTCTGAAGAGAGAATTCGAAGTGTCAAAAAGATGTTTGCCCAGATTGCCCCGCGTTATGATTTCATGAACCGATTGATGTCCTGGGGATTGGATATTGCATGGCGCCGGATAGCGATTCGAATGGCAAAATTTCAGCCGGGATGCCGAATTCTCGATCTGGGAACCGGCTCCGGAGATATGGCGGCGGAATTGTGTCAACAAATACCCGATTGTACCATTCTTGCCTATGATAATTGCCCGGAACTGCTTGAAATCGGTCAAAAAAGAAAAGAATTTCAGAAATATTCGAATCTGGTTCATTGGCTGATAGGGGATGGTCGGTTTTTACCATTTCGCGAACAATTATTCGATGGTGTTGTTGCGGCCTTTTCTATTCGAAACATGCCCGATCTACCACTTGTTTTCGCAGAACTCTATCGAATCACCGTTCCGAAAGGTAAAATTGTTATTTTGGATATGGTTCAACCGGCTCCGAAGTTATATCAATTTTTATTCAAATTCTATTTTAAATGGATTGTCCCGATCTGGGGGAAATTATTGGGAAGTCATTCCGAGGCTTATCGCTACCTTTATCCGTCGATTAAAAATTTTTATTCGGAAAAGAAGATAATTGAAGCGTTGAAAGAGATTGGCTGCAAACAGGTTATTTCTAAAAAAATTATTTTTCAGATGGTAACCGTGTGTATTGGAATTAAGTAAGTTGATTAAATATCAATTTGCGTTCAATTTAAAGAACTTGTTTTTTTTTATCCTGAATGGAGTGATGCGGAGTTGTTAATCCATATTTTTCAATGGGATAAGATATTTTTCGTTTCGTTCAGAATGACAGCACTGTACCTTTTTAAAGTGGGCTCAAACAAAAATTAGAGAATTTAAAAGAAAGTGTAGAGGGAAAATTGGAAATCGATCAAAATGAACTCAAAAATAAAACCGGCAAGGAAGGTCAACCCGCGCATGTCGCCGCAAATGGGAAAATTTATGATGTGACGAATAGTCGATTGTGGAAAAATGGTCGTCACATGAACCGGCATGAGGCCGGTGCCGATTTGACCAGTGAATTGGCCGCCGCACCGCATGGTGCCGAAGTTTTAGAACGCTTTCCACTGATTGGTAATTTGAAAGCAGAAACTGAAACGGTCGCATTGCCACTACCTGGCTGGCTTTCAAAATTTTTAGAAGCCTATCCATTTTTTAAGCGTCATCCCCATCCAATGGTGGTTCATTTTCCGATGGTGTTCTATATCATCATGCCAGCTTTTTTAGCCTGGTACTATATTATCAGCCCGGCCGAATCATTGTTAGATTCAATTTTTTATTTGCACATTCTCGGAACCCTTTCTTTGCCGTTTGCCATGTTGACTGGCTGGCTATCCTGGAAAGTCAATTACCTTGGGAAACCTATTGATAAAATATCCCGAAAAATATTGTTTTCTTTTATCTTACTGGTTATGAATTTGATAGTATTGCCATTTTTATTTCTTGATCCATCAATTTTAGCTCATCCACAAGGGATTCAGTTCGTCATTCCAATTCTGATATTTTTGTATTTGCCAATTGTCTCATTTATTGGCGCACAGGGGGGGGAACTCGTTTATCCGGTGCATTAAAAAAATATAGAACTAATTTTACATTTATTCTGGAGTTCACGCTAAAAAGAGTATTTTCGTCATTCCGAACGGAGCGAAGCGGCGTGGTATAAGTTAAAAGATTCTTCGCTTCACTCAGAATAACAGGTTTTGTCTCTTTAGCGTGGGCTCATTCAATTCTGCTTTATAAAATTATAACGATGATGAAATTTAAATCACTCAACAAAAAGGCTTATTATTTTCCCAATGGACCAGTCGGTTGCCTGTTGATCCATGGTTTTACCGGAACGCCGGATGAATTGCACGAGTTGGGAATTTTCCTTGCGCAACATGGTCTGACGGTTTCGATTCCATTGTTGCCAGGTCATGGCACGACGCCGCAGGAATTGGCACAAATTAAATGGCCAACCTGGGTCGAATGGATTCGAGATGAATATCACAATTTAGCACAAAAATGTCAGGAAGTTTTCATCGGCGGACAATCCATGGGGGGAACGCTGGCTTTGCATCTTGGCACTCATTCCACGCCGGCTGGAATTATGACCTTTGCCGCGCCAGTAAAATTTCATCACCCTTTGTTAGCTTTTTATCCATTGGTTAAATGGTTTTATCGGAATTATCCCAAAAAATATGGTAATGATATCCGTGATCCGGAAATGAAAAAGCAATTGGCGAGCTATCAGGTCTATCCATTGCCGGCCGTTATGGAATTCCAAAAATTGCTTCATCACACATATAATGATTTAGCGGAAATTCACGCGCCACTGCTGGCTTTCCATTCATGTCAGGATCATACAATTGACATTGAAAATATCGACATGATACTTAACCGGACTGGATCAAAAATTAAACAAAAGATAATTCTGGAAAATTCTTTCCATCTGATTACAGCCGATGTTGAGCGTGATTTAGTTAAAAATGCAACCCTGGAATTCATCAGGCAAAATTCGCGGCTTTTCAAAAACGATTAATTTTGGTGCTTAAGCGGACTGAAATCGATTTGATAATTTTGTGAAAATGATTTAGAGTTGCAACGTGACTGAAAAGAGTTTGCTGATAGTGCAAATTTAAATTTGGGGCTAATATTGTACTCAGGTAATATTAAGATTCTTTTGATGTTGAAGAATTTCATTGTAAATTTCATGTTCGAATTGGTATATTTTTCGTATATTTTGTAATTGACCCGCTTTTAGGGCGGCCGGGGAATCGAAATTCTGAATTTCAAGTGGTGTTATCCCCTCTGTTTTTTGTTCTGGAAGTACTGGCAGGATTGGAGTGTCTTTTATTGATGGTGTTAAAGATACAACATTAACTGATGAATTTAAATTATCGGTTATTTTCGATGTAGAAGTTAAATTTTGACAATAACTGAAATTCCGAAGCAAAATAATTTGTAAGAATATAACCAGTACCCATAAAAATTTTTTTTGAGAAATCATTTCATCCCCCTGCACTGAGATCTATTATGGTTTTGATAAAAATTCCTGTCAACACTTTTGCAATTAGAATACCAGATTTGTAATTTGTGCATATAAATTACTTAAGTTCTATAAAATCAAATTTTTAAATGTTTTTTAATATTGATAATTTTATGAATATTTGATGTGAGAATGTCGCAATTCCGGGAGTATGCTACAGTTTCGACTCATGATGAAACAGATCTGACAGGAAAGTTGATATTTAAATTAACCCTCGAGATAATAGTACTTGCATCGTGGGAACATGCAAATAATTGAAAAGTAAAAATATTAATAGATTATAAATTGAATAAAAGGTGAATATATGCGACGGACATCATTTTTTTTAATGCTGAGTTTCTTATTTAGTATACTATTCCTGTTTGGCTGCCAATCTGATACAAAATCACGGGATAAAGCAAAGTCTGACAGTTTAAGTGACCAATTAGCTGAAAATGAAATCAACCCACCTAAATTGGTGGCGAGTAGTTCGACAGTGGTGATGATTCCGGAAGATGAAATATCGAACTCCCGACAAAATGCCATTACGCGTGCAGTGGAGAAAGTGAGCCCCAGCGTTGTTGGTATCAACGTTGTCCAAATCCGGGAACAGCCGCGGTATCGCGATCCTTTTTATGAATATTTTTTTCGTAATTCACCCTATCAGCAACAGCCGGTACAAAGCCTTGGTTCGGGCTTTTTTGTTTCAGCCGATGGTTATATTGTGACCAACGAGCACGTCGTTCATAATGCAACGCAAATAGTTGTGACCCTCACCGGTGGAAAAAAATATGATGCACAACTCATCGGTTCTGATTTTACCACCGATATTGCCCTGTTAAAGGTTGAAGGTAATAATTTTCCTTTTTCGCGAATGGGAAATTCCAATGATATTATCATTGGTGAGTGGGCGATTGCTTTTGGTAATCCCTTTGGCCTATTTGAGGTCGGTGCGGAACCCTCGGTCAGTGTCGGGGTCGTAAGTGCCACCAATCGTGATTTTGGGCGACAAAATGAACGGGTTTACCAGGATATGATTCAAACCGATGCGGCGATCAATAGTGGCAATAGTGGCGGTCCATTGGTGAATAGTAATGGGGACGTTATTGGGGTCAATGCGTTCATCTACTCTGGGAGTGAGCATGTGGGTACTTCAATCGGATTGGGCTTTGCAATTCCCATCAATCGAGTAAAACAAGTTTTGCGTGACTTGAAGGAATCCGGCTCAGTCAATCGCCGATTCCGGACTGGACTCAGGGTAGAAAGCATCAGCCGGTTGATGGCCTGGTCATTGGGTTTACGTTCCGATGGTGGCGTCATCATTTCTGATGTTGAAAAAGATAGTCCAGCCGAGCGGGCCGGATTACAGGAGTGGGACATTATTTTGATGGTGAATGGTAAAAAAATAACAACCGTGGAAGATATCTGGGCCGTAATTGATGAAAATGATGTAAAAGGTGGGGATGAACTCCGATTGACCATCCTCCGCAAAAATCAGAAATATGATACAAAATTAAGGCTTGAACGAATTCCTTAACTATCCATATCCGAATTTCTATTTGATTTGAGTTTATCGCGAATCTAACAAAATCGCATTTTTTATTTGATTTAAAGAAAAATGTTTTGTATATTTATCGGTTTAAATTTTACATAAAGGAGTTACCTGGTTGTTTATTATAGACAAAGCGACGATAACAAGGTACTGGGCACTCCTTAAGCGTGAAACAATAATCTCTTTTGTTATTTAAAATATAGAATCTTCGTTTCTATTGGCTCCGTTTGGAATGACAGGAATGGTCTTTTTTAAAGCAGTCGCCTTGATGTATATTTGATATTATACTGTATTTAAAAGTTATTTTTATTGATCTAATCGGAAATAGTTGAAAAGTTTGGAAAATGATGATGGATTATCAGGTAAGGAAAAATAAACTATTATTTGATTTTGCAACACGAAAAATTTATGCGACGGATGATGCTGAGCTTCGAATCGTTGAGTTTTTGGATGTGAGAGCTGGAAATTCAGTCAGCGGCAAAGGGCGCCTGAACAATAAACTGTCAGCACAACTTATGAATTATCTGGGAAGCTTTCAAATCCCGACAGATTTTATTAAAATCATTTCCGACAATGAAGTGTTGGTGAAAGGTGCTGATAAAATACCGCTTGATTGCCATATTTTGAATGTTGCAACAAAGCAATTGAACGAAAAATTCGGAATTCCCAAAGAAAAAGAGTTGGAAAATCCGATTATTGAATATTTTACTGATGATAAATTTGGAAATCGTGTTCTAATAAATGAAACACACGTCGCGGCACTTGAGATTGTAAAGATTGATGAAGTGCGTTTTATTAAACATCTTATTTTAAAGGCGAATGTTCTTTTAAAGTCCTTTTTTGCTCGACGTGACTTTAAACTGGTTGAATTTACGCTAACTTTTGGTAAGTATAAAAACCATATAATTATTCAGGATGATTTGTCAGTGGATGCAATTCATATCTGGGATTTGAGAACCGATATTCATTTTCAATCAGAATTTTTTGCTGAAAATCATTCTGATATAGCTGTACTTCTTGGTGAACTTCAGCAACGAATTCTTGGTGATTAGGTGTGGAGGCGAATTTGGCTCGAGAGGGATTAATTCTTGTTTTACCTTTTTTATTTTTGGCGATTATTTTTTCCGGGATCGCTTACTTTTATCCCTTCTTAATTCTGTTGGTGATATCAGTAATTTTTTGGGCTGGAACATTTTTTCTCATTTACTTTTTTCGAGATCCGGAACGAACAATTCCTGATGATGAACTGGCGATTGTTTCGCCGGCTGATGGTAAAGTGCTTTCTATTGAAGAAACAGTTGAAAACGAATTTTTAAACGAACGCGTACAAAAAATTTCGATTTTTATGTCTCCCCTGAATGTTCATATTAATCGAATACCGTTAAGCGGTAAGGTCGATTATTTTCGTTATATGAAAGGGAAATTTTTCGCTGCTTATAAGCCAGAATCTTCGGCTCAAAATGAACAAACTATCATCGGAATTACGCATCCGAAGGTAAAAGTACTTTTTAAACAGATTTCCGGGGTATTAGCCCGCCGAATTATTTGTTACTTAAAAATTGGTGATTCAGCCCAAAAAGGTCGAAGGTTCGGATTGATCAAATTTGGATCTCGGGTTGAAATGTTTCTTCCATTAAAAATAAAGGTGCACGTTGTAAATAACCAGCAAGTCGTTGGTGGGGAAACCATAATCGGGGTAATTCAGCATGACCGCTAAAATAAATCCTAAAAATCGACAACTCATTCCGAATGTTTTCACGGCGATAAATGTTTTTTGCGGATTTTTAGCAATTATCTATGTGTTGAAAGCAGACTTTGGGAAAGTTCCAATTGATAATAATTTTGAAACAGCCGCCTGGTTAATTATTCTGGCGGCGATTTTTGACGCACTGGATGGCAAAATTGCCAGAATAACAAAAACGTACAGTGAATTCGGGATCGAATTTGACTCGCTGGCTGATGTCGTTTCATTCGGGGTAGCTCCCTCTCTACTTGTATATAAAATGTATTTTTATCGATTAAATGAGTTTGGTATTGTTTTGAGTTTCATGCCCCTATTATTTGGTACTATTCGCCTGGCACGTTTTAATATCCAACTGACCGGGTTTGATAAAACCGGCTTTTCAGGCTTACCGATTCCTTCAGCCGCTGCTGGCTTGATTAGTTTTTTACTTTTTGGTTTGAATGAAACACTGGTTATTGTTGATCCTTACCAGTCCTTATATAAAAATTTTTTAACGCCGATAGTTGTATTTTTATGTATTTTAATGGTTAGCACCATCCCTTATGAAACATTACCCAAGATTTCTCTGAAAAAAGGCTTAATGAATATTCTAAAATTATGTTATCTGTTGCTTAGTATTGTACTGATTATTTTTTATCCTCGTCTTTTTTTCTTCCCAATGGTCTGGATTTTTATTTTATTTGGCGTGATTCGTTGGTTAATTTTGATGGCGAAAGGGAATGGCGAAGAAGATGTTCTGCCTATTCAATAGTAAGTACGAACCATTATTTTTAGGAAAGAAGCGGCCATGACATCGGTTCTTCATCGCAAATCGTTAGGATATACGATATTTATATTGTTCTCTGGCTCAATTATCGGCACGGCAGTGGGACGCCTGATTGCCTGGCTTTTACCAGATGGCAGTGTGGTTGAAAAATTTTTTTTGGTTTCATTTAAATGGGGATTCGACCCATTCATGTTGGACCTGGGTCTGTTTGATTTTACGTTTGGATTGCATTTTGAGATTAATGTCATCGGAGTATTAGGGATTGCCTTTGCGGCTTATCTCTTACGATATTATTTATAAAACGCGGAGGTGAAGTATGTTTGGTATGGGTACCTGGGAAATTATGGTGATAATGGTCGCCATTCTTTTGTTATTTGGTTCAAAAAGAATACCCGAAGTCGCCAGAAGCCTGGGTAAGGGAATTAATGAATTAAAAAAAGCAGCCGAAGATATTAAAAAAGATTTGAAGATTGATGATATCGATCGCGATTTACGCGGTTAACGCTTTTGCCGCTATCAGAATTTAGGCGGTACTTTTTAATTATTTTAAACGGAGGAAAAAATGTCACATTTTTTAGGCTTATTTGCTATATTTGGTCTACCGGGTGGTTGGGAAATGGTCGTTATCATTTTAGCAATTCTCTTGCTTTTTGGCGGTAAAAAAATTCCTGAATTGGCACAGGGTTTGGGAAAAGGCATCAAAGAGTTTAAAAAAGCCACCCAGGGTGAAGATGATTCCGATAAAAACGAAAAAAATGATGCAAAGTGATTCATTATAAAATTTAATGATAGAAAGTTAAATTTTTTTCCACACAGGTGGAAAGGTGATCAATTTCGTGTAAACAATTACCGAGAATTATTTGCATGAAAATCTGATTTGATAAATGCCCGGAAAAATGGTATTGCTATCAATTTTTTGGGGAGATAACCGATTATTTAAGTTGCATTGAAAATACTGATTCCGGGCATTTCTGTGTTCCTGAACTCCTGTTTTATTGGCTTGTCCCGAGCAAGCAGGGATTTTTATATTTTTCATAAAGTGGTATTTCTTTCAATTGACAATACAAATCCCAATAATTCGGGAACCATCAAATAAAATTACGGTAAAATTGAATATTAAAAATTTGAAATTTTTATCCCCTTGTTAGACATTTGAAGTATGCACTTCAAAATGTAGATTGATAAAAATATGTTTTATAGCTAGCTAAACCCGAATATTCTCTCCGGGTCATCATAAATTTTCTTTTTTTCTGGACAGTTTCTTTTTGTCTGATTTTAAATGGTTTTATGAAATTTCAATACGCAATTCTCCAAAATCGGACATCTAATTTTTTGATAAACATTGAAAATTATTTGTTGGATTGGTTGGCGTATTTATAGTTGTAGGGTTTATATTGACGTAAATTTTGAACCCAATTTTTAATGGTGCTAGACTAAATCATATTAAAACAAATCAGGCTAATTTTTTGATTAACTAACAATGAAAATGATGGGTGGAAAAGATAGATGAATCCAAAGAATATACAAAAGCTGATCGATCTGGTCGAAAAAAGTAACATCAACGAATTAGAAGTGACTCGATGGGGAACCAAAGTCCGTATCGTTAAAAATGCCGGACTGGTTCAGGTTGAACCCAAAGTAGCTCACACGCAAGCACCTGTAGCTGTTCCTGAATATAAAGTAAGTGCTCCAGCCCATTTACCGACTGCTGTTGTTATGCCCGATGCCCCGAAACCGGTTGAACCTGCATTACCACCTGTAAAAGAAGAAAAATTGGCGACGAATTTTATCAAAATTCAAGCGCCAATGGTCGGAACATTTTATCGGGCACCGGCACCGGATGCTGATCCCTATGTCAAAGTTGGCGATCCGATTTCCCCCGGACAGGTACTCTGTATTATTGAAGCGATGAAACTCATGAATGAAATTGAAGCGGAATGCTCGGGACGTATTAAAGAGATTCTCGTTGAAAATGGTAAACCCGTTGAATATAATCAAGTGTTATTTATTGTGGAACCTCTGGCATAAATGGATGGTTTTAAAAGCAAAATTGATCGAAAATCTGACGACGGTATCTATTGATTTAAAAGGATGCTAATTTGTTCAAAAAAATATTAATTGCAAATCGTGGTGAGATTGCTCTACGTATTATCCGGGCTTGTAAAGAATTAGGCATTAAATCGGTCGCGGTTTATTCTGAAGCTGATGCTGATTCATTACATGTTCGTTTCGCTGATGAATCGGTTTGCATTGGCCCACCCCCCAGTTATCTCAGTTATATGAATATTCCACAACTCATTGCCGTGGCTGAAGTTACCAATTCAGATGCAATTCATCCGGGGTATGGTTTTCTGGCTGAAAATGCCCATTTTGCCGAGATTTGTCATTCCTGTAACATTCATTTTATTGGTCCGACAGCCGAAATGATCAGCAAAATGGGGGATAAGGCTTATGCCAAAAAAGCGATGAAAAGTGCGGGCGTTCCAACCATTCCAGGCAGTAATGGCATTTTAGCTGATCTGGAGATAACGCGTAAAGTTGCTCAGGAAATTGGCTTTCCGGTGATATTAAAGGCAACCGCAGGTGGTGGGGGACGGGGAATTCGGATCGTGAGAGCTCCCACTGAATTGGAAAATGCTTTTCGGACGGCTCAGGCAGAAGCGGGGGCAGCGTTCAAAAATCCTGACCTGTATATGGAAAAATATATTGAAAATCCCCGCCATATTGAAGTGCAGCTTCTGGGTGATGAACATGGAAATATTATTGCGTTAGGTGAACGGGATTGTTCTGTACAGCGGAAATTGCAGAAATTAATTGAAGAATCACCTTCACCAGCCGTTACGCCTGAAATGCGCGAAAAATTGATGGAAATGGCAATTAAAGGTGCCCAATATGTGAATTATAAAAGCGCCGGAACTATTGAATTTCTCCTGGACACCGATGGCAGCTTCTATTTTATGGAAATGAATACCCGAATTCAGGTTGAACACCCGGTAACCGAGAGTGTCTTCGGAATTGATCTGGTTAAGGAACAAATAAAAATCGCCATGGGCGAAAAGATATCCATACCCAATAATGGATTTAAACTTCGTGGCCATGCAATTGAATGCCGGATTAATGCTGAAGATCCCAATTTTGGATTCCGACCCTCACCTGGCGAGATTAAAGTTTTACACGTCCCAGGTGGTCCGGGGGCAAGAACAGATACCCATATCTATGCGCAATATCGGATTCCACCTTATTATGATTCTCTTATCGCCAAAGTCATTACTCATGGGAATACGCGACAGGAAGCCTTGGGACGAATGGAGCGTGTTTTGGATGAATTTGTTATCGAAGGTATAAAAACCACAATACCTTTCCATTTGAAAGTCTTAAAACATGATAAATTCCGAGCTGGTGATTACAATGTCAAATTCGTCGAGCAAAATTTTGCTCAACTTACAGAAAATAAATAACTTAGAATAAGGGGTTTTGTTATGGACGTTCCAAAAGATTTACTGTACACGGAAGAGCATGAATGGGTTGCTGTTGAAGAAAATATGGCAACCATTGGTATTACGGATTATGCCCAGGGTGAACTGGGAGATATCGTTTTTATTGAATTTCCCGAAATTGGCACTGTTGTAAAACAGAGTGAACCATTTGGTTCAATCGAAGCTGTTAAGGCCGTTGAAGAACTATACGCACCCGTTTCAGGTGAAGTTTTGGAAATTAACAACGCTTTAGAAGAAAATTTTGAAAAGATTAACCATGATCCTTATGGTGAGGGTTGGATTATTAAAGTAAAAATGTCCGACCCTGGTGAACTTGATATTTTATTGACAGCCGAAAAATATGCCAATAAAATTGGTGCCTGATTCTCAAAACAGGTTTTTTCGATAATAATACTTTCTGTCGCGATCCTATTTTTTAACAGGTTGAATTAAATTTTTATTGAAATGCTGTTTATATTTTTGGGGAGGCTCTATGCCTTATATTTCGCACACTGAGAATGAACGTCAGGAAATGTTAAGCACGATTGGTGTAAAGACGTTCAATGAATTGATTAAAAACATTCCAACCGAGTTGGTGTTAAAAAAGGATGTAAATTTACCAGCCCCTCTCTCTGAATTTGAAGTGATCCAACATTTAAATCAGCTTTCCCAAAAAAATATTAATACGAATCAGATGATCTCGTTTTTAGGGGGGGGGGCTTATGATCACTTTATCCCGGTCGCGATTGATCACCTAATTTTACGCTCGGAATTCTATACCTCTTATACACCTTATCAACCTGAAGTCAGTCAGGGAACACTCCAGGCTATTTATGAGTATCAAACAGCAATTTGTGAAATTACCGGCATGGATGTTGCAAATGCATCGATGTATGATGGTGGTTCGGCACTGGCTGAAGGTGCTCTGATGGCTATTGGCGAAACCCAGCGGAAACAAGTCATCGTCTCCAAAGGGGTCCACCCGCATTATCGTCAGATTCTTAAAACTTATTGTCATGGACAGGGAATCGAAATTATTGAAATTCCACTTGGTAATGGAATGACAGATTTGGAAATCCTCAAATCACGAATTTCTGACCAGACGGCGGGTGTTTTAATTCAGCACCCCAATTTTTTAGGCTACCTGGAAGAAGTTGACGAAATTGCCCCGATGATTCATCAGCATGGCGGGCTTTTTGTTACATCCAATGACCCCATATCGTTGGGAGTGCTTAATCCACCTGGTTCGTACGATGTGGATATTATGACTGGCGAAGGGCAGGTACTTGGAAATAGCTTAAATTATGGCGGACCTTATTTAGGTATCTTTGCGGTTAAGTCGCAGTTTGTTCGCCGGATGCCAGGCCGATTGGTTGGCGCAACCGCTGATTCTACCGGCAAGCGCGGTTTTGTTTTAACGCTGCAAACCCGCGAGCAGCATATTCGTCGGGCGAAGGCGACTTCAAATATTTGTACCAATCAGGCATTAAATGCGCTGGTTGGCACGATTTACTTGACTTTAATGGGGAAAGAAGGCTTTCAGAAGGTTGCTGAATTATGCTTACAAAAAAGTCACTATCTGGCAGAAGCGATACAGAATGTTGGTGGTCTTGAGCTGAAGTACAAAAACCCCTTCTTTAAAGAATTTGTTTTTCAATCTCCACTAAATTCTCAGGAACTCTTGGAAAAATTAAGAGTGAAAAAAATAATGGGGGGTGTAAATTTATCTGATTTTGATATTAATCTGCCCAATTCAATTCTGGTAGCAACGACTGAAAAACGGACGCGGACAGAGTTGGACTATTATATCAGTGTTCTTAAGGAAATATTTAAATAAACGTATTTAAAATATCATTGGAGTTATTTTATCGAAAAGTTCGTTACGGGTTTGAACACACGATTTGAATGATTTTTATGGAGCCTCTTTAGACTAAAGAATGATTAATTTGCTGAAGATTATTAAATTGTTCTTTTAGAAGAATTGGGTACTTTAATAGCTTCGAACGCTAAAGGTAAGGAAAAAATATCCTTTTACCGAGCGATTTTGATGGTGTTAATGCATCAAATAAATAAAATATTTAGTCTGAGGAGATGAAATTTTGGTTATTATTAAACGAGTATCATGCATTTTAATCATTACGTCGATGAAATGATGATACAACCATTGTTACTTTAAAATTTATCTAAAAATAAATTTTATCCGGCTTCTGAAAAATGATCATTTAAATGGCGCGTTTACCTGTAATTGAACTTTTTTTGTTTATATCCGGTGGATTCAGGGGGGAACTCAGATACTAATAGGTGGTATAACTTTTGTTAATTTATGCTTTTTAAGTGTCAAATATAGTTAACTTGATCAATATTATTGTCTGATTATCGAATAAATTGGAGGTTAAAATCATGAAGTACTTTTTTGTCGTCTGCTTGCTTTTGTTAAGTTTGGGTGTTACTCAGGTATTTGCTGTCAGTGACTCCGCCGTTCTCTTCCTCCTAATTCCGCCAGGTGTACGAGCTGGTGGCATGGGCGAAGCCTTTGTTGGCGTCGCAGATGATGTAACTGCTGTTTATTGGAATCCGGGTGGTTTAGGTTTTCAAAATGGACGTGAATTGATCTTTATGCATTCGAACTGGCTTCCACAGTTAACAAATGATATTTTTTATGACTTTGCAGCTTATAAACATTCGGTTTACGGACTTGGAACCTTTGGCATAAGTGTGACTTATCTAAACTTGGGTGAACAGATCCAAACCGGCGAAACGGGTCCGGAGGAAATTGGTCGGTTTATGAGTTATGATGCTGCCGCTGCCGTTTCTTATGGAACCCAGATGACCGATAACATGGGCCTTGGTGTTACGATTCGTTTGATTCGAAGTAATCTGGCACCTTTTGGAGCCGGTGCAGAAAAAGGGAAAGGTCAAACCTGGGCTTTTAACTTTGATCTGGGGATGCTTTATCGGAACTTTTTGATCAATCGACTGAATTTGGGTGTTAATGTCGCGAATATTGGTCCCAAAATTTCCTATATCGATGTTGATCAGGCCGATCCACAGCCATCGAACCTGAAACTGGGTTTTGCCTATCGTTTATTAGATATGGAATACAACCGGGCAACCGTCACCTTCGATGTTAACAAATTATTGGTACGACGTCATAAAGATGGAACTTCTGATCCTGTTTATAAGGCATTATTTACCTCTTGGGCAGATGATCCGATTGGTGATGAATTTAAAAAAATGATTTATAACTTTGGGCTTGAATACTGGTATAGTAATTTAATAGCTTTACGTGCTGGCTATTGGCATGATGAAGAAGGTAAAGTTAAGCCCTGGACTTTTGGATTTGGTATTCGATATTCATTATATGAATTGGATTTTGGTTATATTGCTGCTGGAGAAGGTCATCCCTTAACGGACACCATGCGTTTCGCACTCCAAATTGGCTTTTAAAGAATTCTAATTTTAATTCTGTACTGGATTTTTCTTACACTTTTTAATTTGAAAGTCAACATGGGAAAAATAAAATATTTTTTATCCATTCTCTTGCTAATTTTTGGGGTTAATGGCTTTGCTGGCGCTAAAAAATCCGACTTAAATTATCGCATAAATCAAATTTCGGATCGTGATTTAACGGGTGCAGCCTCCAGGTGGGAAAAAACAAATGGAACCTCGTTGATGAATTCAACCGATACCAGAATTCTCAATGCTGAAGTAACGGAATTGAAAGTTTTGGCCATCCGGGTGGAGTTTGTTGAGGATAACCGAACCACAACGACTGGCACTGGAAAATTTGACCTCAGTCAACCTAAAAAGGTAGTGATTGATCCCCCACCCCATAATCGAAATTATTTTGAAGCGCAATTATTGGCTGCGGCAAACTATTTTAAAAGCGTTTCAAAGGGCAAATTACTCCTGAAAGGCGTTGAATCCCCGATTGGTGGTGATATCTTTCCGCGTGAGTTGAATAAAGCCTATCAACTCCCGCAGGATATGGCTTATTATGGAACAGATGATAAATCATTACGTGATAAGCGGTTAGCTGAATTATTTCGCGATGCATTTTTATCCGCCGAACAAACGGACACGATAAATTTTTCGGCATATAGCTGTTTTGTAATTTTTCATGCCGGTGTCGGTGGCGATTTTGCATTTGATTTTGATGAAACACTTTTCGATGTTCCGTCAGCTTTTTTAAGTTTTACCGATTTGAAAGAGCAAATTGGCAATAATGATACCGCTTATAAAGGGATTCCGGTTCAGAAGGGGAATTACTTTATTCGAGATGGTATTATCCTCCCTGAAACTCAAAATCAAAATGACCTGGAATTTGGTCTGTTGGGCACCACCGTTTTGATGTTTGGTGCACAAATTGGCCTACCAAATTTATTTAATACCGAAACAGGCCGTTCTGGTATCGGGAAATGGGGGCTGATGGATCAAGGTTCCGGAAATTATAAGGGACTTATTCCCGCCCAACCCTGTGCCTGGTCGAAGATTTTTATGGGGTGGGAAACACCGATTTTGATTAATTCCGGGCGAAATCTTCCGGTGGCTGCCGCCCTGGCCGACGATCCTCACAAAATTTATAAAGTCCCGATTAATGCGCATGAATATTTTTTAATAGAAAATCGGCAACAACATGTGCTTAAAACTCCCGATTTGGCGGTTGGTTTCGATCAAAACGGCGCCCGGGTCGAATTTAGCCGGAGTGGAACTATTACACAGCAAGCTGGGGGCGATTCTTTTAAAGTGATTGTCTCCGTGGATGAGTATGATTTTGATTGTCCTGGTTCCGGAATTTTAATCTGGCATATTGATGAAAAGGTCATCGCTGAAAATTATAAATCGAATCGAATCAATGCCGATCCAAATCGTCGTGGGGTGGATCTGGAAGAAGCACATGGCTCACAGGATATTGGCGGGAGCTATGGTTTTTTACATCCAGCTTCCGGCAGTGAAACCGGTTTGTCTGAGAATGCTTTCTGGAATGATAACCAATCGAATCTGACGGTTAATCATGCGACTACGGTGGCTTTTACACCGACTTCCAATCCGGGAAGTTGGAGTAATGAGCGGGGGAATTCCCATATCATCCTTCGAAATTTTAGTAAAATCCAACCCGTCATGACTTTTGATTTAACCAGCGAGTGGTTCCAATCTGGTTTCCCCAGGGCAATTGGAAATATCACGCAATTAACTCCCCAATCCTTGCTGGTTTTTGATTTAAATAATGATGGAATAAAAGAAATTCTGGCGTCTTCTCAGGATGGTGCTATTTATGTCTGGAAAAATGATGGCTCGAAATTCATTCAAAATGATTATCAAATTATAAAACCTGATTTTGCTGGACGAATCGATTCAATTTCAGTTGCTCTCTTTGCAAAAATTCAGGATTCGATTTTGGTTGCCCCGGGAGTCGCAGATATAAATGGTGATGGAATATTTGAAGTTTTTGTCGCCTCCAATACCGGGCAAATTTATTCCTGGGCGAGTTTTGATCAGGATCAGGATGGTCAGGCTGATTTGATGACCGGTTTCCCATTGCAATTAAATCATCGAATCACCACATCGCCATTAAGTTTGGTTTCACCAACAGGTAAAAGCATCATTATCCTCGGACTGGATAGTGGTGAAATCGTTGCCCTTGATCAGAATGGGGTGACCTGGCGAAATCAGGCTGTTCCGGGAGCCATTCAGGGTATTGCGTTTGAACCGAATGCACAAAATATTTGTGTGACAGGTACTTCTGGTGAATTTGCATTGCTAAAGGCTACCGGTGAATTGCTTTGGCGAAATTCTTCATACACCGGTTTAAAAGCTGGACAGCCAGTGATTGGTAAATCAGATAAAGCCGGTGTTGAAATTGTAATTCCATTTTGGGGGGGCAAAATTGTAAATCTTGCATTGACCGGGGAAGTCCTGAAAGAATTTCAGATTCCGGCTGATGGTATTTTACCTGAAATTATCCTGGCAGATTTAAATTGCGATGGGCGATTTGAAATTTTAACGGCTTTGAAAGATCAATTATTTGCCTATTCCGCAACTGGCGTTCTCTTTGAGAATTTCCCGATTAAAGTTGTCTGGAAAACTGAAAATTCTGGTTTTCAATATACAACACCAATCGCGGGTGACATTAACCAGGATAAATCAGTTGAAATTATATCAGGCGTACCAGAAGGCTTGCTGAATGCATATCAGCTAGAGGGACAAATAATCTCAGGTTTTCCGCTTTCGATGGGAGCACCACTGGCGGGATCACCCATATTGGCTCAATTGGATAATGATGCTGATGTTGAATTAATTTCAATCAGTCATGATAATTCGCTTTATGTCTGGAACTTGACTGGTCAATCCGCTACCGAGCCAACCCAATTTTGGGCGAGTTATCTGGCGGGTGCTTCTCATTGGGCTTATGCCACCACAACCAATCAAACGGCGCCTGAGGAAAAAGAACTGATTTATCTGGCGTATAACTACCCCAATCCAACTGAAGGTGATTTCACAACAATTCGATATTATCTTGGCCAGGCCGGGCAGGTGTCAATTCAGATTTATGATCTTGCCGGCGCTTTGATCGAGACCTTAACGGGTACCGGGCTGGCAGAAATTTCAAATGAAGTTATTTGGAATTTAAAAAATATTCAAAGCGGGATTTATTTTGCAAAAATTCAGGTTACTGCTGCTAAAAATGGAACTGAAAGCATCAAATTTATTAAAATTGCTGTGGTGAAATAATTCTATGACAGGATTTCGAATAACGACTACTCAAAATAAATATCTCACGGGTCTTTTTATCCTTATTTTGCTATTCAACTTTACGCCATCACTGTCGCAGATAGTTGAATACAATCATCCGGAATTGAAATGGCTCACCATCGAGACTGACAATTTTTTCGTCCATTATCATCCTGAAGCGGAGTGGACAGCTAAAGTCATCGCGAAAATTGCGGAGGAAATCCATAAGCCAATTTCAAACTTTTATGGATATGTACCCGATACAAAGATTCATTGGATTATCCGGGACCATGAAGATTATTCCAATGGAGCTACATTTTATTATGATAATAAGATTGAGATCTGGGCAACTTCAATGGATTTTGAGTTGCGGGGAACGCATAACTGGCTCCGGAATGTCATCACCCATGAATATACCCACATGATTAATCTGGGTGCTGCCCGAAAAATGATCCGACAGATCCCGGCTGTCTATCTCCAGGCGATTGGTTATGAAGATGAAAAACGGCAGGATGTTCTCTATGGCTTTCCTAATAAAATTATCACCTATCCCCTGGCGCAGACGGTTATCCCTATGTGGTTTGCCGAAGGTACGGCTCAATTTCAATTACCTGGGTTGAACTATGATATTTGGGACACCCATCGGGACATGCTATTGCGGATGGCAACGGTTCAGGATTACTTATTGACGCTCAATCAGATGGGTGTCTTCGGGAAAAGTAGTGTTGGCAGCGAAATGGTTTATAACCAGGGCTACTCACTGATTCATTTTATTGCGGCTCAATATGGACCACAAGTATTGCCGGAATTGATAAGCGCCATGAAAGCCCCATTACGTTTGACTTTTAATGGGGCAGTGGAGAAAGTACTGGGTATCAGTGAATCAACACTTTATGAAAATTGGAAAGCGACGATCCAAAAAGTGTATTCGGAACGACTTTATTTAATCCAGACCAATCCGGTTCAGGGTGAGATTGTTTTTGATAAAGGGGAAGCCAACTTTTATCCTGTCTGGTCTCCTGATGGGAAGCGCGTGGCTTTTATTTCAAATAAAGGGATGACGTATCTCAGTCAAACCTCGTTGTTAATTTATGATTTTGAAAAAAAGCAGGCAAAAGCAATCAAAGGCGCTGTTACTTCCTCGTGTTCCTGGTCTCCGGATGGCAAAAAACTGGTTTATGCCAAAAGGAATAAAATTAATCAATATGGCTCGCACTATTTTGATTTATATGTCTATGATCTGGATAAGAAAAAAGAAACACAATTAACCAAATTTCAACGACTTTACAATCCAGATTGGTCGCCAGTCGAGGACAAAATTTTATGTATTAAAAATACTGATGGAACAAATAATTTATATATTTATGATTTAACGAAAAAAGAGCTCACGCCTTTAACAAACAACACCCAGGGTGAACAAATTTATCATGCCAGATGGTCCCATAATGGCAAAGTCGTTGTTTACGCTGCTTCTCAATTTCACGGGCGCGACCTGGTTTTGATTAGCGCTGATGGAAAGACGCAGAAAACAATACTAAACGATGAATTTGATTCGCGAAATCCTGTATTCAGTCCGGATGATCAAAGTATCTATTTTAGTTATGACAAAACCGGAATTCATAATATTTACTCACTGCATCTCAAGACAAATCGGCTAAAACAATTAACCAATGTCATCGGGGGTGCCTTTATGCCCTCGGTGAATGAACGTGGGCAGCTTGTTTTTAGTATTTTTGATAAAGGACAGTATAAAATTTCTTATCTGAAAGAGCCAGTCGCGCTTGATGTACAATTTACTCAATATCAGAATACACCAAACAACTTTCATTATGTTCGTTATGATACGCTTTTAAGCCGTTTACAGATTGATAGTCTGGTCTATGGCAAGTATGATGACCGTCAACTACCACACTATGAGGTCAATCCTTACAAAAATACCTATTCAAAAATGACTTTCCTGCCACGCCTCATGTATGACTACGGAACAGTTAAAGTTGGTACTTATCTCCTTTCGAGCGATATTCTCAATCGTTATTCAATTTTAGGTGGCGCCGCGGTCAATAAGGATTTAGATTATGATTTTTTTGGTATTTTTGAATATCGTCGCTTCAAACCAACATTATTTCTGGAATTTTATGCGTTGCGACGTCAAACCTCGAGTTATGAAGAGATAATTGAAACGAAGGGAACGAACGTCAATTTTTCATATTCCTTGCTGGAAGGCGATATTGGTGCTCGTTTCAAGCTCAATGATTCCCAGGAATTGACGACAACTTTCGTCTATAGCCGCTATCGGGCGCACCAGGAATATGAGACAAATAACAAGCTGAGTGTCGAGTGGAATGAATTATTATTGAGTATGAACAAATTCCCGACTTATAATTATTATATAGGCAAAGATTTTTCGTTGTTATATTCTATTGACGGGATGTTGCCGTATCTTCATTCTGAAATCAGCCCCCTGGGTCGAAAAATTGACCTGAAGTATAATTATGGCCTTAATAAATTTATTAAAGGATTCAAAATTGCCGATTTTGGGGTTGTACCGGATTATGATAATTATAATTTCAGTACTTTTTCAATCGACTGGAAAGAGTATATCAGCCTTTTTTCTAAAAATCATGTTTTAGGCTTAAATTTTCAGGGTGGTTTTATCGATAAACCAATTCATAGTTTTTTTAACTTTTTTGCTGGCGGACTATTGGGGATGCGGGGTTATCCCTACTATAGTATCGAAGGCCGAAAGTTGATAATTGGCGAGTTGAAATATCGATTTCCAATCTGGAAAAATATGGATTTTCGAATATTTCACATCTATTTTGACAAAATTTTCGCGGATGTCTTCTTTGACTATGGAAATGCTTTTGATCAGAATAATTTAAAACAGGTAAATTTTAAAAAAGATGTTGGATTTGAAGTCCGGCTAAATTCAATTTCATCCTATGCTTATCCGGCTTATTTCTTCTTTTCTGCGGCGTATGGGCTGGATAAATTCCGCCATGAAAATCAATGGTACGGGAAGGAGTGGCGCTATTATTTAGGCCTCTCTTTTGGCTATTGGGATTAATATTTTCGAACATTAAACATCGTTATGTTGTAAAATACTTCAGCTTATTCGGGAAGGGTTTTATATCTATTGGGCGCGTCAGGTTTTTTTTAAATTGGAGGTTTTATTCTAATGGTACACAAAATTTTTCTCTTTACACTGCTTTCTATTTTTGCCACTGCAAATTTCGTTCTGGCAGCACCTCCTGAGGATTCAGGAATTTACACTGAAAAACAGATGGCCTTCAGTCAATTTATGCCTTCGGCACTGATTGTTGAAAATTTATCGTTTTCAGGTCCGGCAACTGATTCTGTCGCAAAACAACAAGTTCCGTTTGAAATTATTAAATCGCCTAAAATTGCATTACTTTCCTCTGCTGTTCTTCCAGGACTTGGGGAATTATATGCCAAATCATACATTATGAGTGCCGTTTTCGTGGGATTGGAAGCGACACTTTGGGGCATGTATTTTAAATATATTGATCAGGGTGAAAAATTAGAAAAAGAGTTTCAAAATTTTGCTGATGCACATTGGAGTCGTGAGCAATATGAACAATGGATTACCGGCCCGGGGAGCAGCGTTTCGAAAACTCATGAATTACCGGAAACCAATACCCAACAATATTATGAAATGATTGGGAAATATGATCAATTTTTTAGAGGGTGGGATGATTCTGATGCTTATAGCTATGGTGGTGAACGTTCTCCGCAACGTCTGAAATATATGGATATGCGTGAAGATAGCAATATTGAGTTAAAAAATGCGACCACGATGGCCAGTGTGGTCATTCTAAATCATATTGTCAGTGCTGTGGATGCGGCCTGGTGCACCTATCGCTATAATAAAAATTATGCAAAAAAGAATAAGGGGGCTGCACTTCAGATTGATACAATTAAACGTGACCGAATACTTTATCCCGCACTTTCACTCAATGTGAGGTGGTAAATGAGTTTATTCTTCAGGAAAATGCGCTTACATTTAATTTTAATTTTCGTCTTCTTTTCCTGTGTTCATTCCCAGGTGATTGCTGAGAACGAAGATTGGTTGACGCCTTCTCCTTTAAGGAGTGCGACGGCACAATTCACTTTATTGAGCCTTCAAACAGGCCCGAATAGCCCAATGATGCTGACAGATCAGCCCGCGGCACCAAAATCCTTTTCGAAATCGAAGGGTCAGGCCATGTTTCGCTCGTTGATTATTCCCGGCTGGGGTCAAAATTATGCGGGTCGGAATAAACGCGCCAAATATTTTTTTATTACCGAAGTGATGCTTTGGACTTCATATACTGGATTTAAAATTTATGAAAATTGGCTTGAAAATGAATACAAGGTTTTTGCTAAAACACATGCGCAGGCTGATCCAACTGATAAAGTTCACAAGTATTTTGTGAATATTGGTAATTATTCAAACATTTATGAATATAATGCCGCCAAATTAAATTATCGCTCGCTTGATGAAGTTTATCCGGAAGATGCTTCATATTATTGGCAATGGGATAACGATATCAATCGGCATGATTTTAAAATGATGCGGATTCGTTCCGATAATGCCAATTACCGGGCTTTATTTACCCTGGGAGCCGTACTGGTGAATCATATCGTAAGCGCAATTGATGCGGTCTGGATTATACGAACGAAGAAAACCGAGTTGGGTCACCAATCGATCCCGGTCAAGGTTCAGTTGACCACATTTTCCGCAAAACAGGAATATCGAATTGGATTATTAACGACTTTTTAGCGGAACTGATTTGGAAAATAAAATTTTTATTAAAAGCTCAGTTGCCTGGCACTGAGCTTTTTCATTTTTATCGCTCATGGATTAAGAAAAAAAGGACTTTGTGATGAAAAAATCTTTACTTATTACCGGTGCCACTGGCTTTTTAGGGGGACATTTAATCTCACAAGCCGGTGAGAACTGGAATATACACGCCACGTATCGTCAAAAAATTCAAAATTTACAAAACGTCAACTGGGTGAAGCTTGATTTAAATGATTTATCACAAATTGAACAAATTTTGAACACCCGAAAAATCGATGTTGTAATTCATGCTGCGGCGATTGCCGATCTGGATACGGCTGAAGGCGACAGCGAACTCACGAATCGAATTAATGTTCTTGCAACTCAAAAAATTGTTGACTTTTGTGAATCATCAAAAACTCGACTCATTTTTATTTCAACGGATATGGTCTTCGATGGGGAAAAAGGCAATTATACAGAAGATGATCCGGTTAATCCATTAAATTCTTATGGTGTTTCCAAAAAAACCGCGGAAAATTATATTCGCCAATTTTCCAGTAATTATGTAATCGCCCGAAGTGCTTTAATATATGGATTTTCTTGGACCGAAAGCCAGACGTTTTCTCAAATAATGCTTAAGCGAACGAAAAAAGGCGAAAGTGTACAATTATTTACCGATCAGTTTCGTTCACCCATATTGGTGAATAATTTAGCGCAGGCATTGCTGGAATTGGCCGATTCAGACTTTTGCGGCACCCTGCATCTTGGCGCTCCGGAACGAATCAGTCGCTATGAATTTGGTATATTATTTGCGAAATATTTTTCAATTTCCTCAAATTTGTTCATTCCGATACAAATGAAGAATTATCAATTTAAAGCGGCTCGACCAAAGGATACCTCGTTCAAGATTGATTCGGCAAAAAAAATTCTGAAAACTGAGCTATTAGATTGCCACAACGGTATACAATTTATAAAAGAATGTTC
Organism: Caldithrix sp.; assembly: GCA_020722815.1. GTDB lineage: Bacteria > Zhuqueibacterota > Zhuqueibacteria > Thermofontimicrobiales > Sulfurfontimicrobiaceae > DYKB01. The sequence continues at coordinate 32,297 of DYKB01000022.1, forward strand.
ATCTTCGAGACAATTCTAATTGATCCATGTTGAATGTTGAGCCTTTTTAACTCATTTAAAATCAAAAATTTATTATTATTTAAATAAATCAAAATTTTGATTTCGGGGAAAACAAAATCTGCGCCATTCTTAATAACTTAGAAATCAATTTTTTGGATTACATTTTAAAAGTATATCGAAGTTGTCATTTAATTTCGCCCGATTATTTGATGGCACTGACTTTTACTAAAATGACGATTTATTCTTTGTTTTTTAAAATGTTGTGGCTTTATTTTTGCAATCAATTCCTGGGCAGGTATCGAATCGAAAGCATCGCGAAAAAATGGCTACCCTTGTAACTGATGAAATTTTCTTACGTTAGATTGCTATCCTATCGTTGGAGTTAATCGTGGAAGTTCAAAACGAAAATAATTTTATATCGAATAAAAATGAAGAGGAGCCAACCAGTGTCATCAGTCCTCAAGTGATTAGTTCGTCAAAAGAGAAAAGATCAACTCCCCGCAAGCGATTTGATCTCGAACCGCTTGAAATTCCAATTTTACCGAAACAATTTCGTAAAACTTTTCGTGAACGTTTCGACTCCAGATTTCTGCTTATTCTTCTTCTTTCTATCATTTTTAATGTCAGCCTCGTCATATACCTCCCGGCTTTTCTTCCTTCAGAATATGAAAAAAATATGATTCGGCGAATGCAGCGGCGATTTGTCGATATTATTCTGCGTGATACTGAAATTGAAACAGGAACATCAGGGATTGCGCGCAGCGGCAAGAACTGGGGAAAAGTGACTCCTGAATCGCGTAAAGATTTAAGCAAAATGATAGCTGATATTGTGACAGGTATTGTCACCAGCGGCGATGATCTTCCCGATTTTTCTAAATTATCAGATCATGTCATGACGCCGGAACAGTTGCAGGAGATGCTGGATTCATTTGATGCCATCAGTACCCCAAAAGCGGGTGGAACGGCACAGAATGAACTCAATAAACAAAAAGTCGCTGAAAAAGTTTCCGATGTCGGTTTGTTGGGAATTATTACGCAGGGGAGTGGCTATGATAATACCGAATATGTCGCTGATATCGTTAAAAAAACAAGCTCCCCAAATCAGAATTTAAACGGGATTTTGGATCAAATAACAGCACTTCAGGTGCCGCGGCTGAAACGACAATTTGGTTGGATGAATCCGGATAGTATTGCCTCAGGTTTAAAAACGGGTCGAATTGATTCCCGGGTTCAGAAAAATTTTTATGAAACGATTCCCGAATTGGCAAAAGTTGAAGAGACACCAATTGCGCACAATGTTGGGACCAACTTTGATGATTTACCTTTAGCCGGGCTGAATCGCATGAAAGCTGCTGAAAAGAACTCAAGAAGCGATGAACATATCGCCCGGGTCGTAGCCTCCCACAATCGCGCGATACAGGATTGTTATAAGCAAGTATTGAAACATCAACCGGGTCTAAACGGTAAAATTGTCGTCCGCCTATCAATTGATATTCAGGGGATGGTCATATTTGCTGAAATTGTCGAATCGACCTTTAATCATCCAAAAATTGAACAATGCATTCTAAACCGGATTCGAAACTGGCGCGATTTTGGACCATGTACACCCGATTGGGGGGTCAAAACAATTAAAATTCCATACAAATTTGGAATGGATTAAAAAAAATTACCTGAATTACTCTGATTTCCAATTTCACTTCAGAACAAAAAACCACAATTTATAGTTTTCAATGCTATGCGACCCTTTTCTTCAAAAATCAAAAATCGTTATCCTGAATCGTGAAGTATGATAGGCAAGCTTGAAAAGTCGTACGCGTTGATTGAATTTTACAGATTTTTGCTGACGGCGGTTTTTTCCTTAAAATACTCAATATAAATACTTACCATAAATTGTAATTCAACAAACAACTTCCTTGACTTTTAAACTTTTTGTTCATATTTTTGTTAAATTTCATGATACAATCGGTGGAATGAAGATGATGTCCGATCAAAAACTTTTAGCACCAGGTAAATTACCGATGGATTTGCTTGGTGATTTAATTGCCCGCTATACACATCAAGATCCGTCGGTGGTTATTGGTTCCGGAATTGGCGTTGATGCCGCCGTTTTAGCGCCTGATGAAAATCTGTTGATCGCGAAATCGGACCCAATTACTTGCGTTGCTGAAGATATTGGTCATTATGCCGTGCAGATAAATGCCAATGATATCGCCTGTCTTGGCGGACAACCGCGATGGTTTTTGGTGACATTACTTTTGCCGGCTCAGAAGACGACGGTTGAAAACATCGAGGTAATTTTCCGGCAGATAAGTGACGCCTGTAAAAAGATGGGAATCGCCCTTTGTGGGGGACATTCCGAGATAACGGCTGGTATTGATCGCCCTATAGTGGTGGGACAGATGCTGGGGACTGTTTCGCGTGAGGATCTTATTTATCCAGCCGGCATTCAGCCGGGTGATGATATTATTTTGACGAAAGGAATTGCGATTGAAGGCGCATCCATAATTGCCCGGGAAAAAAGACAGGAGATTGGCGAAAATTTTTCAGTTGAACTGGTGGCGCAATGTAAACAACTGATTTATGAGCCTGGAATTAGTGTCGTTCGCGATGCGCAAATTGCCCGACAGGCTGCGCCAATTCATGCGTTGCATGATCCCACCGAAGGCGGCCTTTCAACCGGGCTGTATGAATTATCCCGCGCGTCAAATATGAAATTATGGATTGAGTTTGATAAAATTCCGATTATTCCCGAGTCCAAGTTTCTGTGCGAGGTTTACGGACTGGATATTCTGGGGACAATAGCTTCGGGTGCGCTGTTAATCGCTGTTTCTTCACCCTATTCTCAGGAAGTTGTCGAAAAACTGGATAAATCGGGGATTCCGGCCGCGGTAATTGGGAAAGCTATTTCAAAAGGTATTGGTGTAAAAATGAAATTGGAAGGGAAGGATATGGAAATGCCTGTTTTTGACCATGATGAAATTATGAAAATTTTGTAATATTCATATTTATGCAACTACATCTATTGAATATTTATCATTTTCATGATAAATTAAACTTAAAATAGTTATGCGATTAATTAAATTTAATAAATTTAAAAATATTCATTTTTGAGTTGATAAAAAATCACTTGACAATTAATAATTAAATTGATATATTATTGAATATGACTATATGGAAGGATATTTAATAAAGGAGGGTTTGGATATGGAAATAAGATGGGTAGAAAGCCATTTTTTTGATCCCTATAAAATTGCCAATGAAATGATTATTATTCATCATACAGGAAGTAAAAATGGCAAAATTAATAGCCTTGAAGGGACACTCGCCTGGTTTAAACCTGATCCGTGGCGTGAACATAGTAAAGCATCGGCTCAGTATGTCATTCCACGTTATGAGAATTACATTGTCCAGATGGTTCGCGATGAACACACCTCCTATCACGCTGGTGAAAGTAGCTGGATTATTAAAGGCGTCAAGCGTTATAATTTGAATGATCGTTCAATTGGTATTGAGCTTCAAGGTGACGGGAATCTTATTGAATATTCTTCTTTTCAATATGAAGCATTGATCTGGCTCACCCGACGCAAAATGGAAGAATTCAGGATCCCCCCTGAACTGGTACAGGGACATGAGCATATCAGTCCGGGCCGAAAAGTGGATCCTGGTATTTACTTTGACTGGAAATATTTTCGCTATGAAATTTCTTCCAAAACCCAAATTATTGTGCCGGAACCTTATCCAACAACGCAACCGCCTGACAATGATGTCGTTCTGCGATATCCAGAAGAACGGGAGGTAACAATTCCGTCAGGCGAAAATCCATCATTTTTTGAGCGGGTGCTCGATATATTTCGCAGTCTTTTCGGATAGTAATTTTATAAATTTTTTCTTTTGGGGTGGATTTCTTTTAATTTTTATGCTGTTCTTTTCCATGAATTCGAATTCTTCGAAAATTCTCATTGGCTTAACAATGTACTTTTGATCAAAATTAAGAGGGAGGAAATTTTGAGAGTTTCGAAGTACGCTGTTGATTCTTATTACAGTCCGTCATTTTCTGAACCTCATTATGATATGGGGCAGCGCCAGGAGATTGCGCTTCAATATCTACGTGAACGTGGGCGGATTACCAATTGGGAGTATGTCAATTTGTGTAATGTGGGGTATCGTACGGCTCATCGTGATCTTTGTGATCTCATCGATAAAGGTGTGGTCCGAATATTTAAGATGGGACGGAGTACGTATTATGCGTTGGAGGTCTAAATTTCTGGTAATCGGTCCGTTTTTGAATAAAACGAACTGTGGAGCTAGCTATTTAGTGGATAGGATCCCCGACCAGCCACGTTGCCTGTTGAATAACTCGTAATTGAATCAGCAATTGTTATTATTTACTGAAAAGTAAATATCAAGGAGCAAAGTCTTCCGACCTTGCTCCTTTTTTATTTTAACGTGCCTGTACTTTTTTCCAATCTTCGAGGAATTTTTCAATTCCCAGGTCGGTTAATGGGTGTTTTGCCAATTGCTCGATCACTTTAAACGGAATTGTTGCAATATCGGCACCCACAAGGGCAGACTCCACGACGTGTAGCGGATTTCGAATACTGGCGACAATCATTTCTGTTTCGATTTCGTAGATATCAAAAATTTGGGCAATCTCACGGACGGAATTTAATCCATCATGGCTGGCGTCATCCAAACGACCAACAAAAATGCTAATAAATGAAGCACCAGCCTTTGCGGCCATTAGTGCCTGCATTGAGCTAAAAACGAGTGTCACATTACAGCGAATACCTTCATCTTCCAGAATACGTACGGCTTTTAGTCCGTCTTTCGTAATGGGAACTTTCACCACTACATTTTTATGAATTTTATGTAATTCTCTGCCTTCTTTGACAATACCAGCGGTATCGAGACTTACCGTTTCTGCACTTACCGGCCCATCAACTGTTTCACAAATTTGACGAATGATGTCTTCAAATTTCCCCTTTTCCTTGGAAATTAACGTGGGATTCGTGGTAACGCCATCAATGACACCTAATTCAACCGCTTCTTTAATTTCAGCCAAATTTGCTGAATCGATAAAAATTTTCATTTAAACCCTCCAAATTCTTTTTTTAGTTTACTAATCCAAAATATGTTAATACGTCCAGGTGGATATCATCAAATATCCGTGATAGTTTGATTGAGTTCAGGAAATAATTTTCAATATCCCACTTCAACCAGAATCAAGCCATTCGGTGGAACCGTCTTACCCGCCAATTTTCGGTTGCGCGACGCCAAAATCTCAGGAATTTGCTCCGGGTTCAAATTTCCCCGACCAACTTCTACCATTGTCCCAACGATGATTCGAACCATGTTGTGCAGAAACCGATTTGCAGTAATTTCCATCACGAAACAATCATCCTTTTGCTCCCAGGTCAAGGCGACCACATCGGATAGATAATGTGGTTGTTGGGGATCAGCTTTTGAAAACGCCTGAAAGTCATGTTCACCAATTAAATACTGCGAAGCTTGCTGAATAAGCTCAAAATTCAATTGATAGCGACAATACCACTGATAACGCCGTCCAATCGCATGACGGATTGGGGAAATCACATACCGATATTTCCGATATTTTGCAGAAAATCGGGCGTGAAAATCAGCCGCGACTTCTTCAGCCTTTATAATTCGGATATCCAGGGGTAAAAATCGATTTAAGCCTTTTTCGAAGATCGTTAGCGCTAATTTACTTTCGGTATTGAAGTTTACCACATTTCCCAGTGCATGGACGCCGGTATCGGTTCGACCGGCACAATATAATTTGACTTGTTCCTGGGTTAATTGCAGTAGCGCCTTTTCTAATTCACTTTGAACTGTTCTTCGTTCCGGCTGAAATTGCCAACCGTGATAATTGGTGCCATCATATTCGATAATTAATTTGATATTGCGCATAACTTTTTAAAAAATTTAACTTCGCAAAGTAAACGAATCCTCGGAGTCTTTTGGGTTCGTCGAGAATTAAATCGGTCCTAAAATTACGATTAAAATTGAGAGAAAAAGTGCCCCCGAAAAAACTTTATAATCACTATTCTGAAATTTTAATTCTTTAAAATTTGTTCGATTTGCCTGGCTATGAAAACAGCGTGAATCCATGGCCAGAGCCAGCTCATCTGCCCGGTGAAACGCTGAAATTAGCAAAGGTAACAACAATGGCAGCAGATTTTTGATGCGTTCCAGTACCTTTCCTTCGAAATTTACCCCGCGGGACATTTGTGCCTTTTGGATTCGTTCGGCTTCCTGGATCAAAGTTGGAATAAATCGAATTGCCAGTGTCATCATCAGCACGATTTCAAACGTCGGAATGCCCACTTTTTTTAAAGGTGCAAATAATTTATTCAACCCATCGGTTAATTCAATCGGTGAAGTCGTTAAAGTTAAAACTGCAGCCAACGATATTAATATAATGAGGCGAAAACAATAGACAAATCCCAGTTTTAAACCATTTAAATTAATCATCAAATGCAAAAAAGGTATTTCCTGGTACGTTCCACCTTCAGTGAAAAACAGGTGCAAAATAAGGGTCAATAAAAATAGCCAGCGAAATGGCCGCAAATTTTTTACAAATATTCGAAAAGGAATATTTGATAAAAAAACCGCAAAAATTAATATGAAGGCGATAAAGCCCATATTAAGCCAGTCATCAAAAATTAAGAGCCAGGAAATAAACCAGAGGCTGCAGATAAATTTTGTCCGCGGATCGAGTTGATGAAGGAACGATTGAACCGGATAATATTGTCCTAATGTGATATCTTGTAAAAATTTCATCTATGATTGAATTTAATGATCAACTGGTGTTAAAATTAAAATAGAAAAAAGAATATACGGGTTTATGGCTATAAAAGCAAGAAAATTATAATGCTGCTATTAAAACCATACTTACAGACTGAATAAAATTTACTTGACTTTTATGTCATTTTCTATTAAGATAACATTTAAGAATCAAGTGTTTAAATTTGAGGAATATCAAATTCATAATGTTGCACAGAAAAATGCGGATAAATTTGCACTCCTAAAATTGGATATATTTTGATGCCTGAACAAAATTTTTTTGACTTAATCCCTGAACGAAATCGAAATTTTGAAAAATTGGAAAATGGATTAATTGCTGTTATCCAGCCAAAATTTCAAAATCGCTGGCTGGTAAAATACCTGGTGCCAAGATTAAAAAAACCCAATATCCTGCTTCATCTGGATGAAATCGGGAGCCACATCTGGCAAAATTGTGATGGGCAAAAAACAGTTAAACAGATCGCCGAAAGTCTCCAGCAAAATTTTGGCGAAAAAGTTGACCCTGTTTTTGATCGGGTGATTCTCTTTTTTCAAAAATTATATAATCTTCAGTTAATAAAATATTCAAATTATGAAAGTAAATAATCGTATGATAGATTAATTGGGGAAAATTTTTGACTTCTATCTGTCTTCAGAAGTGAATTGGATCAAAATTAACTTTTATAGGCTTAAAATGACTGGACGATTTGTTTCTTTTATAACGGGGCTTTTATTTTTGATGGCAATAAAAACCAATTTGCTCGCAACGACCGAAACTTCCCTGGTGAAGCAATGGCAACAAGCCAAAACTTATGTTTGTTATTATGGTAAACAAAAAGTGGACAGTTTACGTAAATTTGATGTTGCCATTATTGAATCGCGTAATTATACCGCGGCGGAAATTGCACGAATTAAAGCGAAGGGGACGATTGTTGTCGGCTATATCTCCATTGGTGAGGATCTTGAGCTGCGCAAAGGAAATGGGAGAGGGCCCGGGGGCAATGCATCTTACTATATCGATATGAACGGGGACAATGCTCCCGATCAAAATCCGATCTGGAAGTCCTATTATATAAATCCTGGTGACCCGACCTGGCAGGATTGGATCATTAAAAACCAGATGCGGGAAGTACTGGCGGAAAAAGGCTGCCAGGGAATTTTTATGGATACAATGGATTCAGCCGAAATTTTTCCTTCGATTCGAGAGGGGATGATTCAATTGGTGCGACGCATGCAACGCGCTTACCCGTCCGCTTTTCTGGTCGCTAATCGGGGATTGGTGATTTTAGAATCGGTTGCACCTTATATTTCCGGGCTGATGTACGAGGCTTTTTCCATGGCGGATTATGACTGGCAAAAAAAGGAATATATCGCACAAACGCCATTTCAACGGACTGAAACTGCCTATAAAGCTGTAAAGCTCATTAACCGTATTCGGGAAAAATATGATTTTCAGGTTTTTGCCCTCGATTATGCCAAACCAACCGATTTGAACAAAATTCAGGAATATTATGATCGCGCCTGGAGTTATAATTTTCTGCCTTATGTTTCGACTATTGAACTCAATCAGGTATTCATTCATAAAATCAAGCCTAAAACGCGTCGCGGGAATCTGGCGCAGTGTTATCAGGAATTTGATCCCATCTATCAAAAATTAAAAAAGCGGATTAATTCGAAAAACATTGCCTTCGCACAAAATGGAGCGGCGATTCATGTTTCTTCCACTTTTCCCGGTTATACAGTGGAGCCATTAAATGATGGAATTCGGCAAAGCAAAGATTTGTATTGGGCGCTGGCTGCCTGGGCTTCGGAAGAGACCGATGCGGAACATTGGGTAGAAGTTGAATTGGCGGAAACGGCTCCTCTGGATTCTATTCGAATATATTGGGCGTTTATGGACCCAACTTATGCCGCATCGCAGTTTTATACCATTTATGGCTGGTTTTCCAATCAGTGGAACGAACTGCTTTATTATCAAAATAATCAGACAAATCGGGAATTTGATGTGTTTAAAATTGATTCCCCTATTCCTATGGAAAAAATTAAAATTGTTCAATCACCAGAAAAAGGGCCTGTCGAACGTCCTAAATTATGCTGGATTGCAGAAATAGAAGTATTAAAACGATAATCTTTTTAATTTAAAATTACAGGTAAAATAATGGCTGACAATGATCAAAACATCAAAGAGGCGATGCATCATGATTTACCATCAGCGGATTTTCAAAAATATGCCCATCAAACGGTGGATTGGATCGCACACTTTTTGGAAACGATGCGGGAGTATCCAGTTCTCGCACAAATACAACCCGGCGACGTGAAAAAGAAATTACCACCCCATCCGCCGGAAAATCCTGAAGACTTTTTATCAATTTTAAGCGATTTTGAAGAAAAGATTGTTCCGGGCATCACGCATTGGAATCATCCGCGGTTTTTTGCTTATTTTTCAATCACCGGATCCGCTCCTGGCATAATTGGTGAAATGCTGACTGCGGCACTGAATGTCAATGCCATGCTCTGGAAATCTTCGCCTTCGGCTACCGAGCTTGAGGAAGTGGTGCTGGATTGGCTGCGTCAGATGGTGGATTTGCCTCCGGATTTTAAGGGCGTTATTAATGATACGGCTTCTGTCAGCAGTCTTTGTGCGATGGCAGCGGCGCGGGAGTCTGCCGGATTGAATATTCGTGAACAGGGGATGGCTGGTCGCACTGATTTGCCGCCGCTACGCTTTTATAGTTCAACCGAAGCCCATTCTTCCATCGAAAAAGCCGCAATTACGTTGGGAATTGGGCAGGATGGGCTCAAAAAAATTCCAGTCGACTCCAAATTTCAAATGGATATCGCCATGCTTGAAAAAGCGATTTTGGATGATTTGCAGCACGGAATAAAACCGATTGGAGTGATTGCGACGCTTGGAACAACTTCCACGACCAGTATTGATCCACCGGCAGAAATTGCAGATATCTGTGAGCAGTACAAACTCTGGCTTCATATCGATGCCGCGTATGGTGGTTCAGCCGCGTTATTACCGGAAAAACGGGCGCTATTTTATGGCTGGGAGCGGGCAAATTCGATTGTTGTTAATCCGCATAAATGGCTTTTTACGCCCATCGATTGCAGTGTTCTTTATTGTCGGCAACCGGATATTCTGCGGCAGGCATTCAGCCTGGTGCCGGAATATCTTCGAACAGCAGAAGCGGATCAGGTCACGAATTTGATGGATTACGGGGTGGCGCTTGGCCGGCGTTTTCGGGCTTTGAAATTATGGATGGTCATTCGGGCATTTGGTCAAAAGAAAATGACAGCGGCAATCCGTGAACATATTCAATTTGCCGAAAAATTAAAACACAGAATTGATGATGATCCGAATTTTGAATTGTTAGCACCGGTTCCATTCAGTACATTAGTTTTTCGATTTGTCCCGAGAATTCAGATGCCATTATCGGCCGCAGAAATCGATCATCTTAATGAAACATTGCTAAATCAACTTAACGGAACAGGACAGGTTTTTCTTTCGCACACAAAATTAAGAGGGCATTTTGCGATCCGACTGGCGATTGGGAATTTGAAAACCACCTGGGAAGATATCGAGTTTACCTGGAATTTAATCCAGAGCGAATCGATCAAGCTATTGAATTCGCTTTAAAACAATTTGTTAGTAATAATTGATGTAATCTACGCTCTCTCATATTAATTGAATTAACTCTTTGGAAAAACATGCTCTATCTCGGATTAACCGGCACGAATGCCGCCGGAAAAACCTCATTGTTAGAATTTTTAATTCAAAAGGGCTTTTCGAACTACTCCCTTTCAGATATTTTGCGGGAAGAATTGCAAAAGCGACAGCAAACAATTACGCGTGCCAACTTAATACAAATCGGTAATGAATTGCGTTATCAATTCGGGGCTGGCGTACTGGCTGAACGAATTCTTAAGCATCTTAATGCTCAAAAAGCTGTAATTGATAGTATTCGGAATCCTTCGGAAATTAAAGTACTCAGAGGATTAAGCAACTTTTTCTTATTGGCCATCGATGCGCCCATCGAAATTCGTTTCGAAAGAGCACGACTTCGACAGCGTGATGAGTCTGCAACGGATCTGGATTCTTTTCGACAGATTGAACTTCTCGAGTCCAGCCAGGATCCAAACGCTCAAAATATTCCAGCTTGTATTGCTCAGGCTGATTTTAAAATTTTTAACGATAATACGAAAGAAAATTTATATCATGAGTTGGAAAAAATACTCAATTCACTTTTCAAACAAATTTAATCAGCCGAGAGAATGGTTAACAAGCTTATATTCAAATCTTTTTAAAATGCAACGATTTCCTGCCACAATCGTATTAAATGATTATCGTTATGCAAATCGGTGAATATCAAAGCAATTTTGGATGAAAATAAGGAGGAGGATACTATACGCCAATTTTTTCAAATGACTTTCATACTGATTCTTATGATATCAGTTTCTTTTCTTGCTTGTGATCAATTAAATGAAAAATACGAGGAAAATTTTGAACAAGAGTTCGCTTTTTCCAGTGATGGGCAGATAACATTGAGGAATACAAATGGAACAGTGGCCGTTACTGGCTGGTCAGAAGAAAAGATTAAAATTATTGCTCATAAAATTGTCCGGGCGCGCACGCAACGAAGGGCAGCGCATTATATGAAGGATTTTAAAATTGATATTCAACACGATGCAAAAAATATTGAAATAGAAGCTGATTATCCACCCGGGCTGTCGGGCGGAAATCTCTGGAATCTCATTTTCTCAGGGAGTCATGCCAGTTACTCGGTTAATTATGAAATCATGGTACCACTTCAAACTGCACTCGATCTGTCAACAACGAATGGCAAAGTTGAAGTAGAAAAGGTTGATGGCGAAATGGAACTCCGGTCGACCAATGGGTCGCTCTCTCTGTCGGAGGTCTCTGGAAATATTTTTGCTAAAACCACGAATGGTTCGATTCGGGCAGAAGTCGATGCCTTTACAGAAACCAATCGCCTGGAATTAAAAACAACGAATGGAAAAATAGCCATTACCCTTCCTGAAGCAATCCATGCGGACGTATTTGCGCAGACGACAAATGGCAATATTCGTACTGATTTTCCAATTGAAACTTCTCGCGGCATTAGTGGAAATAAAATCAGCGGCAAAATTGGTGGCGGCGGTGGTGAGATTGATCTGCATACAACAAATGGTTCGATTTCGATTCAAAAAACTGATTAATCGTTCAATATTGTAAATTTTAAAGCATTTTATCGGTTTTTGACGCGAAATGCCAGTTTTAATCCATCAGCCGCGCTGCTGACGATTCCGCCGGCATAGCCCGCCCCTTCGCCGATTGGGAACAATCCCTTGATATTAATGGATTCATACGAATTTTCATCACGTAAAATTCGAATTGGTGATGAGGTCCGGGTCTCCGGGGCGATCAGGATGCCTTCATCAATAAAACCGGGTATTTTTTGATTAAAATTTTTTAATCCTTCGCGCAATGCTTCGATAATAAAATTCGGGAATATGCGTTTCAGGTCAACAGCCGTCAGGCCAGGGCGATAACTTGATTTTTTCAATCGCTCCTGAAAATTATTTTTCACGAAATCTGAAATCGCCTGCGCTGGTGCATTATAATTGGTACCGCTTAATTGAAATGCTTTTTTCTCGATTTCTTCCTGAAACTGAATCCCTTTCAACGGTTCACTTTCAAAATCTGCTGGATGGATGGTGACAACAATGCCCGCATTTGAGTGGGCTTTGTTTCGCACAAAATTGCTCATTCCATTGGTGACCACCTCTTCGGGCGCACTATTTGACAAAATAACTTCCCCGCCAGGGCACATACAGAATGAATAAATGCCGCGATTGCCTTTCAACCAGTTGTAAGTCAATTTATAATCGGCGGCGCCGGTTATTTGAAAATCGCAGGACTTCCCATATTGTGAAAAATCGATGAATTCGCGAGGATGTTCCGCCCGGACACCCATTGCATAGGGTTTGCTGCCTAAATTGACACCTTTTCGAAAAAGTAATCGATAAATATCACGCGCGGAATGTCCAATTGCCAGAATGAGATGTCGCACGGGTATCAACTGCCCATTTATTGAAATTCGATGAATTTCTTCCTTTACAATGTCGAGATCATCCAGACGTGAATTGAAATAGAATTCCACGCCATTTTCGAGGAGAAATTGACGGATTTTGGGAATTATCTGCCGCAGTTTGTCGGTGCCAATATGGGGCTTTTGTTTATATCCAATTTCCACCGGCGCGCCAAACTGGATGAGCAAATTCAGCACCTTCGCGGTAAAAAAATCCTGATTCCGGGCGGTTAATTTCCCATCTGAAAATGTACCGGCCCCGCCTTCGCCAAATAAAACATTGGAATTTTCATTAAAAATCCGCTGATTCCAGAGGGCATTCACATCACGGGAGCGTTCCGCTACCGGTTTACCGCGTTCAAAAATAACTGGTTGATATCCCTTTTCAACCAGTCCCAACGCCGCAAAAAGTCCCGCCGGTCCGGAGCCGATGATGACCGGTCTGGCGTCAAAATGGTGAATGAAATCGATTTTCGGCGGTTGGGGTGGTTCATATAATGAAAGTCCGGCGTTTTTTAGTACCGCCGAAGCCTCAACCAGCCGAATGGCAAGTGTATAGATAAATTTTAAATTCGATTTTTTCCGGGCATCTAACGACTCCCGTAAAATTTTCACTTCGCCAATTTCTGTCGGGGAAATTTTTAGATACTTGGCGACCAAATCGCGTATTTCTATCTGATCTCGAATTGGTTTTTCAATCGTTGAAATTTTTAGCCAGGGTGATGGTATCATATTGAAAAAAAAAAAAAAGAGTTTATTGGTTATAATTATGGAATTGTTTTATATTTTTGATGGTGTCACCCATATAAAATAGCCAGATCTATCATTCTTCGCATCAAATCGGGAAAATAATCGCCAATCGTCGGGCCGAAAAATGACATCAGCCGTGATTCATATTCATTTAAATGATAATATTTTGAAGGCACAATATACCCGATGTAACTTCCATTAAAACTGGTAACGACCAAACGATAGCCAAGTCGATGGGCATAATCTTTTAGTTGGGCGGCTATTTCGCCACTGAAGTCGGCGGGTGCACCAATAATCAACGTTTTCCCAATGCGCACGAGTTGCAACCAGGTATCGTTCTCAAACACGATTTTTCTGGCCAACCAGGGAGCAAGCCGCCAGTGATTTGAAATTCGAATGTGAGGTTCCGGCAGATTGACTTTTATTCCAATGGAAAAAACAGGCCATAAATCGTCAAATTGAACTGCATCTACATATTTTAAAACGCTATCAGCCGTGGCCTCACCAATATAGCGACTTCGCTCGAAATTTTGACCAATTCCTTTAGGGCTGTGACTCCCAACGCCACCCGCCATAAAAAATGCTTTTCGTGTCGGCTGCATCTCGATGCGTCGCACCCAATAACCGGGATAATCTCCTGCATAGCGCATATTTTCACCGGAAAGCGTGGTCGCATGAGCAGAATAACTTCCCCAAACAACCTGGTTTAGAGCGGCAAACTGAACAAGTCCAAAGCTGAACTCGGGATCGATCGTACCTTTTGCTTTGACAAGTCGATTTTGGGTGTATTCCGGCAAATTAATCGAGAAAAAACCAATTTTCGCTGATGATAGATTTTCGTACGCTTCAATAATGGATTGAGAAATTTGGCGGGTTAAAAATTGAAAGGTCGTGTCATCATAGTTTCCAGCGAATTTTTGAGCTAACCACCCTTTTTGCCAGGCGCCCGGACCGGAATGGGTATGTGTTGCACCAAATAAAATTTGATGACGCTTCAATCCGGTTTTGGGACCGACGACTGCCATGACCGCTTCAGCCAGTTTCCGCGGGACAATCAAGGCATCGATTCCCACCAATAATACTTCCTGACTTCCAGACTTTATCGCCAGTGTACTGGCAAATAGCGAATCATGCACACCATGATTGGGGAGGCCGTTTCGATCCGCATAGCCAGCCAATGGCACACCCCAACCGGGGGTAATCGAAATTTTGGAGAATCCAGCTTGAAATCCACCTTTTTCAGCCCGTTTGGGGAGAACAGCCAGGCGATCTTCGCATTCTTTTAAACTATCGATTGTCGTTTTGTAGTATGATGTTAAAAAATAAGGTGTATAATCAACCGATCTGATTGATATGATAATAATAATAAACAAAATCAGGATAAATGAGAGCAAAATTTTTAACAGGAGTTTCATCGGAATATTTCCTATTTGCGAGTTGATTTTATGAAATTGAAATTAGAAAGAATATAGTAATTTTTTAATTGATAAACAACCGAAAAGGCGAAGAAAATGTTCAGCGATTTAAAAAATTGATTAAATTATCATCTCAAAAAGCATATTTCACAGCGGGATTAAAAAGGTTATTGGAAATTTGATCTGTATTTTATTAAAATTTCTGTCGGTCATGGTGAGTTCGTGTTAAGGCATTACAAACGCAATGGCAAACAATGACAGACAGAAATTCAAACAATTAATTCATAATTGCAGTTCTAAAAATTATCGATCCACCGGAAAAGCTTCGTGATTTGGCCAGGGGCGTGGCGCTTCTTTAATTTTTTGCATCAAATGTTCGATTCCCTTCATCAATTGGGCATCATGACCGCGCTGCATTTCCAGGGAATTTAATTCTACTTCAATATCCGGCTGAACGCCGGTATTTTCGACAATCCATTTTCCGGCGGGATCATAGATACGATAATCCGGTGCCGAAAGTCCACCACCATCAATTAACTGGATAAACATCGAGACGCCAACCAGTCCACCCCAGGATCGGGTGCCAATCACCGGCCCCATCTGGCGCATCTGAAATTCCATAGGAAGCATATCGCCGCCGGAACCAGCCTGTCGATTGGTGAGGCAAACCATGTGGGCCTGTGTTGTAACCGCGGGGGTGGTTTGATGGTGCGAATAGCGTCGGGTCCAATAGGCCAGGGGACGTTTTCCCAATCTTTGCAGGAAAATATCCGGATCCAGACCCCCACCATTAAACCGGCCATCGATAATCAGACCTTTTTTACGCGTTTGTGAATAAAAATATTTTGGAAATTCAGCCGCCGAACCAGTATAGGTATCGGGGAGATGGATATAACCAATTTGACCATTCGATTCTTTGTCCGCAACCAGGCGATTATGTTCCACCCAGTCCAGATAACGCAAAGTGAATTCATTCGATAATGGCTTTACGGTTATCTCTCGGGCACCAGTCGCTGTCGGTTTGTTATTAATTAATAAGGTAACCTGCTTTTGTGCCAGATTCTGAAAATAGCTATAGATATTTCGGTCACTGGTCACTTCCATCCCGTTTACCTGCAATAAATAATCACCTTCTTTTACATTAAGTCCGGGCATTGTTAATGGGGGAACAATGTCATTTGTCCAATCCGGAACGCGATAAATTTTTTTGAATTGATATCGCTTTGAAACGGGATCAACCTGCCAGTCGGCACCCAGCATGCCGGTATTCACTCTTTGAGGTTGGCGCGCCTTGTCACCCCCGAAAACGTATGTATGGGATGTGTTCAATTCACCAATCAATTCGCCGATAATGTAGCGGACATCTTCCCGACAACAAGCATCTTTCAGCAATTTGCCATATTTTTCTTTCATCGCCCGCCAATCGATTCCATGCATGGCAGGTTCATAATAAAAATCACGTTCCATGCGCCAGGCTTCGTTGAAAATTTGTGTCCATTCTTTGAGGGGATTCAACCACATTTTTAAATCCCCCAGTTTTAAATCCTTTCCACTGGATTCTTTTTCACTGGTTTCGATGATTCCAATTGAATTTCCTTTTTTATAAGCGAGATGCTTTCCCTGCGCGGCGATTTTATAAGCGTCGATTCCTTCAATTACCAGACGCTCTTTGCGCTCTTTGAACGAAAACGCATACAGATTTTTGGCTCCGACAGCGCGGAATTCAAAACGATTAAAATCACCTTCATCTTTATTCAGGTAAAACAAATCAGCATCGGTGATGGCCAGATTGCGATAATTTCCCCGTTCTAATGGCAAAATTTCAATTCGATTGACCAATCCATCAAAATCAATTATGATATTGGCGGTTTTTGCTGTTTCTTCCGATTTTTTGTCGTCTTTCTTATCTTTTTTAGCCTTTTCATCTTTCATATCTGATTTTTCTTCAGATTTGGCTTCTTCAATATCATTTTTAAATGGTAAAAGGGGTGCACCGTCTTTCTGGAGGGTTAAACAACAGATAGCGGCCGCTTTTTTATAGACCATTTCCCATTCAAAATCACAAAATGTTGGATCAAAACGTCGGTTAGAAATAAAGAAGAGATGTTTGCCATCGCGGGAAAAAACAGGGCCAAAATCACTGAAAATGCCATTGCTCACACAATATTTTTGTCCTGTTTCCACCGAATAAATATAAACCTGATACACCAGATCACTATTCATTTTTGAATAAGTAATAAAACGACTATCGGGTGACCAGTTATAGTCATTAATTGGTTTTAAATCCAGCGATACATCCACATCTTCATATTCTGCATGATCGATTTCAACCACTTTTTGGGTGGCAATATCCACATAGTAGCAGCGAAGGGTCTGGTCAGCAAAAGCGATTTTTTTACTGTCGGGTGACCAGCGCAAAGTGTGTCGATAGCCATCTTTGTTTTGCGTCAATGCAATCGCCTCCTTTTTACCGGAAGCATCCATTATGTACAACTCATATTCACCAGATTTATCGGAGATATAAGCAATCGATTTGCCGTCGGGTGACCAGGCGGCGTCTTTATCTCTTGCCCCGCAATTTTTTGTTAAATTTTGAGTGGGACCGTTTTCTTTTGGGACTGAAAAAATTTCGCCACGCGCGACAACCAGTGCCCGTGCACCAGACGGAGAACAATCAAAATCAGTTACATTCTCCGCCACATCCTTTAAATATGGCCTTAAATCGGGTGAATCGGTTTTAATTTCTACCGGAACGGCTTTATTGATACCGGTTGTAACATCGAGTGTCCACAGCGTGCCACCGACTTCATAAACAATCACATTTCCGCCATCACTCGGCCGGCGGACATCATAATCCTGATGAGATGTCAATTGTTTGATTTGATTGGTCGCGGGATCTAATTCATAAAGATTTAAAACGCGATTGCGATCTGATGAAAAATAGATTTTATTACCAATCCACATCGGGAGACGATCCGTTCCGGCAAAGTTTGTGAGATTCCTTTCGACATAGGTTTCAAAATCGTAAAGATAAATTTCCTGCGCCAGTCCGCCACGATAGCGTTTCCAGGTGGCATTTTCAGTGGAAACTTTATTAAATGCTATCTTTTTTCCATCCGGTGAAAAACTTCCCTGAGCGGCTTCGGTCATAATCAATTCTTCCAGACTGGAACCATCCGGTGAAATCAGAAACAGACGTGTGAAACGGTTGAAGCTATTCCGTGTTGAAGAAAATAGAATCTTATTCTTCAGGGGATGCCAGCCTACCACCTGATCAACACCCGGGTGAAAAGTGACGCGGGTAATTTCGCCACCATAAACATTCATGACATAAACATCCGAGTTCCCATCATATTCACCCGTAAAAGCGATTAATTTCCCATCGGGTGAGAATTTTGGAAAGGTTTCGACACCGTCATGGATAGTTAGCCGAATCGCAATGCCTCCCTGGGCCGAAACCGTCCAGATATCTTCACTATACGTGAAGACAATTAAATTATCATGTATATCTGGAAATCGCATTAGTGGCCGATTAGGATTGGAAATCAGGCCGGTGATGCTAACAAAAAATAATAAAATTGTAAAAATGGAAATAAAATGTTTCGAACAATGGTTGGAAATGGTTTTCATTACTGGAGTCTCCTTTTGTTGGTGAAAGTTTTTGTTTATTTAGATGCTTGAACAGCCGGGGAATTAAATTACGGATATGTCGCATTCAGGATCGCGCCATCATATCCAATTAAATACGAGAAATGTTAATGAAAAGATACATTTATGTTAACAAGAATTTAAATTTGGGAGTAAATTTCTTGAAAATAGAATTTTTTCAATAGCGTTCGGTTTACTTATCAATTTAAATAAAAGAATACCGTCATTCCCGTATGTTTTTGACGGGAATCCATCTTCCAGGAAACAATGGATGTCCGATAAAAGCATTCGGGCATGACGTTTTGTAGTATTATGTTGAAATTGAAGCAAATTTCTCATCTGTGTCGAACATTATTTAAATTTTTTATTAGATGGAGTATAGCGCTTAGCCGTCAGGTTAAGGCTGTAGATCATTAATAAATAAATGAATAGCCACGATCTTTAGCAGGTGGATCATAATATTCCCCCCATATTAAAGTGGGTTTTAACCCACTGGAGTTGAAGGACTCGGGCTTAAAAGCCCGGTGATTATCGGGAGGCGTTCATGGAACCACGAGCTAAAGCTCGTGGCAATTCAATTATAACTTATTGAAATTCATATTGTTATCACCTTCACCTGACGGCGATGGGGTATCGCAATCTTCAAAAGAAAGCAAATTTTTTATTAATCTTCCAATTCTTTTAAGCGATATTGTAGCCAGCGAACTGAAACCCCTAATTCCTGGGCCGCTTTTGAACGATTTCCGCCATGCATCTGGAGTGCTTTTCGGACATAGCGATTGGTGATATCACTTAGATTGAGATTTTCGATTTCATCCGGTCGGGCTTTTTGATAGATGGGGAGATGTTCGGGATAAATTTTGGAACGATCACTCATGACGAGCGCCGCCTGAATCACATTTTCTAATTCCCGCACGTTGCCAGGCCAATAATAGTCCTGAATCACTTTTAATGCACTGGAAGAGAAACTGGTTACCTGAGGGTTGGTTTTTGCGCGATATTTTTTGAGAAAATATTCAGCTAATAGCGGAATATCATCTTTACGCTCCCGCAGGGGGGGGAGTTCGATGGAAATCACATTTAAGCGGTAGTATAAATCTTCCCGAAACAGACCTTTTTTGACCTGTTCCTGTAAATTTTTATTGGTTGCCGAAAGGAAGCGAACATCCACTTTTCGAATATGCGTATCCCCAACGCGTTTAATTTCCCCTTCCTGGATCACGCGTAATAATTCAGTTTGGAGCGAAAAGCTGATATCCGCAATTTCATCGAGAAAGAAAGTGCCCCCATCGGCAATTTCCAATAAACCTTTTTTATCAGAAACCGCCCCGGTAAAAGCGCCGCGTTTATGTCCAAAAAGTTCACTTTCTAACAAGGTTTCCTGAAGAGCCCCACAATATTGACCCACAAAAGGATTGTTACGCCGGGGACCATGGGCATGAATCGCCCGTGCTACCAGTTCTTTACCGGTGCCACTTTCCCCATAGATAAGTACGGTCACGTTTGTTCGGGCCACCTTTTCCATCAAACTGAAGACCTGCTTCATCGCTGTA
Organism: Caldithrix sp.; assembly: GCA_020722815.1. Taxonomy (GTDB): domain Bacteria; phylum Zhuqueibacterota; class Zhuqueibacteria; order Thermofontimicrobiales; family Sulfurfontimicrobiaceae; genus DYKB01. Next base: position 52,562 of record DYKB01000022.1, read on the forward strand.
CTTTGTCCAATGATCTCATTAAATGGAAAAATTTTCTCCATATCGCGTTTGAGTATTCGATTTTCCAGTTGCAGTGATTCGTAAAGACGGGCGTTTTCGATAGCCAGTGCAGCCTGGTTGGCGAAGGCTTCTAAAAAATGCAGACTTTTTTCATTAAAGTTGCGGCGGTTTTTAATACTATCCACGTAAATCACTCCAATGAATTTATCGCGCAATCGCAACGGGACAGCGGCCATCGAACGTATTTTTAAAGCCATCACGCTTTCAAAATCACAAAAACGTTCATCCTCAAGCGCGTCATGGGATAAAATGCCTTCTTGTGTTTCAAATGTTTTTCGAATAATGCTGGTCGAAAACTGTTCGCTGTTCAAAACCTCCCGTTCATCAATATTCCGCGCAGTGATGGTTTGAAAATGCTGAGTTCCTTCACGGCTCAGAATAATGAACCCACGTTCTGCATCCAGGGCCCGCATGGCGATATCCATTATTTTCGAGAGCAGCGTATCTAAATTTAATACTGAATTAATTTCTTCACTAATCTCGAATAAGGCCTTAAAATGGTTCGCCGTCATATCAGCTATATTATTTGACAAATTTAACTCCTGATTTTATATGAAATTAAATTTCGTATCAGTCCCGGTTAAAAGGCTCATCATTCACCGTCGCTATTGGCTATCATTCTTCGTCTTTATCAGCGAATTCTGAGTGCGTTCAACCTGGTAATAGTTATGTAACTAGATGAGTTCCTTGATATTTCCATCTATTATGGAAATTCCATCAACCGATTTACATTCTTCCGCAGCGAAAGGTAATTGCCGCGGTTCATAATACGTTTTTCGAATGTGATTCATGAAATGAGAAACTGCCTTTTTTTCCAGCAAAACAAGCACTATCCCGCCCAATCCTGCGCCGGTCAAACCTGCACCATAAACACCATCTGCTTCGCTGGCAATGTCCACCAATAGGTCCAATTCGGGTGTACTACAATCGTATCCCCCGGCTTGATATGCCAATGAAGCCCTTTTTTGGATTTCAGGATTGTTTGAACTCAAATCTTCAATGAGTTTATGGAAATAATTATCGCCAAAGTTTTTGTTGTAAGGTGCTGGTAATAATTTACCGTTATTTTTTACCACGCGATCGCCATCATGCGAGATGAGCATTATCTCGCCCAGTTCCCGATAATTCTTTGTCTTTATAAGGAAACTGGTTAACTCACTCCGGGCACACTCACTTAAGCCATATAAACAAACCCCGCGCACGGAATAGCCGTCCTTTGGTTCGCTATGCGCTGAAAAAATGCGCTCAAATCGAGATTGCTCCGCTGGTAATTGCTGATAGACGTCAGTTCGTTTCATTCGTAGCGGTAGTGCCATTAACATTTTATAAAGTTCTTGTAAAGAAATCTTCAAATGATGCGGATTGTAATCACGCAAGAATTGCACATTTGCATATTCAGGAAAATATTTGCGTAATAGGGAACAGGCGATTTCATAGGTAGCCACCCGGCTGTTGAAAATATCGCGTGCGCCAGCCGATTTTTTAGCTTCAACCAGTGAATGACACGCGATAATTGCCAATTCATCCGGAAAAGGAATCTTTTCAACACGCAATGGGAAAAATTGAAGGTGTGTTAAATGATTTTTTTTCCCGTAAATAATCGATCCATGATCGCCTGCTCCGCCACGCGTACCAACATACCACTCCGCTTCGCCACAAAACAGCGTTTTTTGTTCTTGGGTCAAATTTAAGTGATTGATATAATCCAGCGCTTCCATTGTTCCAACCACCAGCGCCGAAGAAGAACTTAATCCAGCAGCCGGTGGAATTTTTCCATTAATTGCTGCATTAAAGCCTGTAAGTGGAAAGTCAAACTGATTTTGTAAATAAAAACAGGCACTTTTAATATAATTTTCCCAGCGCCCCTTTACTAACTGGATTGAATTGATAGACTCCAGCCAATCATATCGCTTACCTGGCTGCGCAACATCGGACATCGAAAATTCAAACGGGGGATATTGTGAATCTGTATTGACAAAGAAAATTTTATTATCAGTTCGGGGAGCGATGGCCAGAATCAGTTCACGATTAATTGTTAGTGTATTGATAAATCCACCGCGATGTTCAATATGGACTCCTAACAGATTAATTCTTGCTGGCACCCGAATGAAAAAAATTTTCGCTTGAGCGCCAAAATACTGCTTAAACGTCGCCAAAACTGCCAAATAGTCCTTTTGGATGGCTGTGACAGCCGCATCGGTTCCATAAATCTGGTGTAAAAAAACAACCGATGCCGGCGATCGATAAAAATTTTCCCAGCAATTAATAGACAGCAGTTCAGGCATGAAATTTTTCTCCGGATTTAGTTGTGAGTGTTTAAAAATAATATACTAAAATAATGCCGGATTGTCAATTATAAATATTTATTTAAATCAATAAAGATGATTTTGAAAAAATTTTATTAACCCGCCGCTGTTCTCTGTTTCCATTTTCAGCACATCCATGGTAAATTGACGGTAATAATCTGGATTACTTGCGGGGAAATTTGATTGCCATCATAACCGCCTCACTGAGAAATTTCTAACCGGATTAAATCGTATAACTTCAAAAATCATCATTTGATTCAATGGTCGAAAGAAGATTGGCGCAATTTTTGTTTCTGTGTATCATAATGATTTTTACGACTGTACACTTTTTATTGAGGAATAAAATACCCGCATGTAAGCTCTTTTCCGGAAAGCGAGGGAACCGCGATACCCGCTCCCGTAACGAAAAGGCTTTGCCTGGTCTGTTTTGCCTTGCGAAGGGGCTATGGGGCTTAGCCATCAGGGTAAGAATGTAACCATTTGAATTTAAAGAAGTTGAAATTGAATTACCATGAGCTTTCGCGCGTGGAGTACAAAGTCTCTCCAATCCATCGGTGGGGTTGAAACCGCTGGTGAATAAAAAAGAGGACTTAAAAGCCCCCCAAAAGTGGAGGGAAGTGTTCAAAACCACGAGCTAAAGATGGTGTCCGAGAACTATAAAATTGACCAATATTAACCTTGCGAAGGTTTAATTCAACACAATATATAGATTAAAAATCAAATAATTATCAATATATGTAATTTGTTTTATACAACAACCTTCGCAAGGTTAGTTCTCGGACACGCTCTAAAGATCGTGGCTATCTATTTGTTTTTTAATGATTTAAAATTTTAAACTGTCAGCGATGAGCCATGGCGATTGGTTAGATTTTATCGTGTGCGGTTACAAAACGAAAATTATACTAAAATAATTTGTTAAGGCTTATTTGCTTCATTGAAAAGAACATCTGCATGATTCACACCTTCATTGAGCATGGCGTTCATTTTTGAGAATGTTTCAAAATGAAGCAATTTTATGCAATGATGGCATGAAATTGTAATTAAAGCGGGGCAATTTTGTGTTTTATCAGTTGAATTAGCGTTCTAATATTTTTAAAAATAAATAGTTGCTGTATTTTTATACCTTTATGTAAAAAAGCCGTTGATTGGCATAAAATTTGAAAATAATCGAACGATTTAATATGAATATTTTGGTGAAATTGATTTAATAGCTTATTAAAACAATTAGTTAAAGGTGTTAATGTGAAAAACAAGCTGGAAATTAAACTTACAGTCCTAATGATGTTGATGGTAGCATCGTTTTCCTGGAGTCAAACGGCACGTTATGGTGGAAAGGGACTATTTCGAACACTTTCAGCAGAACCGGTTGGAGCTGGAAATCTTTTTGTAAATGGTTATTTTTCAGGCTATTTGAAAAAACAAACTGAAAATTACATGACCAAAGACTATACTTTTAGTACGGCGGCTACTTTTGGGTTTTCGAAAAATTTTGAAACCTATCTCATGGGCGTTCTTTATCAGGATGACCAGCGAAGTATCTGGGCGCCACCAGGTGATAGCCGGCTTGGAATCAAGTATCATTTGCCATCGCTGGGACCGGCTTTTCATGTGGGATTAAATACGTTTGCGGTTTTTCCCACGAGTAAATATCATAATTTGATGTATGAACCCTATAGCTCCGGTGAATTTGGATGGGGTGTTCAGGTACTTTCCACCATCAGTTTTGCCAATGTCATGCCATTATTACCGATGAAAATTCATTTAAATGCCGGCTATCTGGACCATGCATTTAATGATGATTTTTTTACCAGCAAAATTGATCAGGCACTTATTGGGGCGGCCGTTGTTTTTCCGGTACGTTCTTTTCAGCTTTTTACTGAATTTACCGGCGAAATTTTTATCAATGAACCCGATGTACAATTTGCGCAAAATTCAATGCGTGTTACGCAGGGATTTAAATTCCTCGGCCCGAAGAATGTTATTTTTGATCTGATTTTTGACTTTGGGTTGACCAACGAAGATTCCTTGCGCAATATCAGTGAGGCAAATATTATTAAGCATCCACTCTGGAAAGATTATGCCGATTGGAAAGTCACTTTTGGTGCGACTTATCATTTTTCGCTGAAGCGATTTTTTGAGAAAGATATTGATGAGGCGAAAAAGAAAGAACTGGAAGAGCAACGAAAACTGGAACGAATCAAAAATAAACGGGAAAAAGCCAAAAGTGACCTGGATAGTATGAAACGGGCGCTGGAAGGAAAGCTGAAGACGTCCCCACAGAATCCGCCCCCAAAAAAAGATAACCAAAATTAGAGTTCAACCAGAAGAATGAAATATTTTATAAAACAACAATACGCGAATCTGTTCATTCACTCATTGATTACAATTTTAATCATGGTTGGAGTTGTGGCCGGGTTTCAAAAGACACCCGTGCAAACGCCCGGACAGACAAAAGCTGACCTCCGCGAATTACAAAAGCTTTCTGAAGGTGTATTTCGCAAAGGCGTAAAACTTTATCAGGCTGGTAAGTACTGGGAAGCCACCCAGGAATTGATTGTGATTATTGATTATTATCCTGATTTTAAAGGTATTGATGGTGTTTATTTTTATGTCGCTGAGGCACTCAATCAGATTGAGATAAATAAACCGGCGATTAAGGCTTACAAGTGGCTGATTAACAAATATCCCAATAGCGAATATGCCCCCAAAGCGATGTTGGGATTGCTGAAAATTTATTATCGACAAAAAGATTATACGAATACGTTGAATTATTACAATACGATTCTTAAAAAATACAGCGAAAGCGATGTTCTGGATGTTGCCAGATACTATGCCGGACAAAGTTTCTATCAAACGAAAAACTGGGATCAGGCCATTTTGCTTTTTCAACGAATCGAGCCCAATAGTGAATTTTATGATTATTCAATTTATACGACCGCGCTTTGCATGTTGAAGAAAAAACGGATAAAACAGTCCCGGGATTATTTATTACAGGTGATCAATCTACCGATTATTTCTGGCGATCGGCGCAAAATCGTAGATGACGCGCGGCTGACGATTGGTTTTTTGTATTATGAATTAGGATATACGAAAGAAGCGGTCGTCTATTTTAAAAATATTTCTGAATCACACCCGAATTATAAAGAAGCATTATTGGGTCTGGGGTGGTCAAAGGTGAAGCTTGAAGTCTACGAAGAAGCTTTGGAACCGCTCCAGCGAATTATCAAACTCTTTCCGAATACAGGGGCTGCCGAAGAGGCTTATTTTCTGCTGGGACAGTGCCACATGAAATTAAATCGCTATGATGATGCGATTAAAGCTTATGAAAAAATAATTGAGCTTTTTCCCAAAGGCATCGATTTTGCAAAATATATGCAGCAGATAAATGAAGAACTGGCCCGAAAAGAACTCACCATCGAAGAATTGGAAACCGGGCTTTTGTTGCAGGAATCCCAATTATTAGACGCTATTCCCCTGGATGGTGGTGGCCGGCAACCAGCCTATCTGGAAGAAGAAAGAAAAAAGGTGCTGAAATATCAGGATGCGCTGGTTAAAAAGATAATCAGCGAAAGGGCGATGTTGATCGGGATGAGCCAGGTTATCGAAAACTTGAAAGAGAAAACTTTTCGCCAATTTCTACGAAAAGATTGGCGTGGATATGCAGAATATGGTCGGGCAAGGGCTTTATATCTGAAAGAGATGAAATAAATTACAGTATACGTTAGTATAGTGGCATTATACAGCCGTCCTTTGTCAGGGTATACTGCCATCGAATGAAAAGAATTGAACTTTAACGAGTAGGTGCATGCTGAATATTTTTTTTAAAATAAAAAAATCCTGTTTCTGCGATGGGTGGCTGATTGCCGGGCTGTTATTCTTTTTTATCAGTTCTGGCCTGCCACAGGGCGCAAAAAAATCTACTCAAAAATCGACGGTTCCAATTCAATCGAAGAGTTCGGTTCAGAGTCAGATGATACATCCTGACTCTGTAAAAGTAAAAGTTAATCCCGATTCGATTCCGCCGGCAACACCATTTATGGGTTTAGATGAGATTGATTTGGAAGATGATGAATCTGTGCTTGATGCCGCTATCTTGCGCAATGAAAATCTCATTAAAAATTATCCAGATGATCCGTTTATTGCCACCGCGATGTTTCAATTGTCTGAACTTTATGTTCGGAAAGCACGACATGTTTATCGTCGGGATAATATCGATTTTGAAAAAAATCTCCGGTTATTCGAAGTTGGCAAGATTAAACATGAGCCGGTTTTACCGGCTATCAAGCTCGGCAAGGCTATTGAGATGTGTTATGAAATCCTGGAACGCTTCCCGAAGGTTGCTTTTAAAGACCGGCTTTACTATCGTCTGGCCGTTTGTCACATGGATGAAGGGAATTTTGAAAAATCCAATAAATATTTTACCCGATTAATTACCGAGTTTCCGAAAAGCGAATATGTAGCGGAAGCACATTTCCGAATAGGTGAATATTATTTCAATAAGCGTCAGTTTGATCGATCCATTGAGCATTATAACCACCTTTTAAATAGTTGGGATAACCTTTATTTTAATATGTCCCTGTACAAACTGGGGTGGTCTTATTATAATATTGAAGATTATGTAAATGCCATCAGTACTTTCATTTACCTGTTGGGTGATATTCGATTATTGGAACAGGCCAATACCAGAGTTTTGGGGAAGACTAACTCGGATTTGCGACAGGAAGGTATTGATTATATCGCCATTAGTTTTACTGAATTTGGGGGGGCGCCGGAAGCCAAACGCTTTTTAATCGACAAACAAAAAGGATCAGAGGATTATAATCTGCAGGTTTTTCTCAAAATGGGAGAAATCTATCAGAAACGAAATTTTTATCAGGAATCCATTGCGACCTATAAAGCGATATTGGAAATCTGGCCTTTTTATCAATATGCGCCAGTGATTCAACAAAAAATTGTGGAAGCGTATGAGCTGGATATGCAGCCTGAAAAAGCCATGGAAGAACGTGCCGAACTGGTACGACGCTATGGACCGGGCAGCCGCTGGCTAAATCAATATCCTGAAGGCGAAGTTCGAAACGATGCCGTGAAGCAATCTGAAAAAGCGCTCTATGAGTATGCGACGTACTATCAAAATCTGGCGCAGGAGAAAAAACGAAAACGCGAATATTTAATTGCGGTTGAAAAATATCGCGAGTATTTGAAGAAATTTCCGCGATCGGATAAAGCAGTACAAATTAATTTCATGTTGGCGGAATGCCTGTTTGAAGTTGCCGAATTTGAAGCCGCTGCTGATGAATATGGAAAAGTTTTAACAGCGTATGGCCCGAATCCGCATCAGGAAGATGCTGCCTATAACCGAATATTGTGCTATTATAATCTGCTGGATAAAAATCCGCCAACGGATTCTTTAACATTTTATCTGGAAGATTTTTTGGGGAAACAAAATGGACAGCCAGAGCCAATTAAAGTGGCATCCAAAACCCAGAAAGATATTCTCCAGACCTGTAATGATTTTATTGTAATGTTGCCGAAAAGCGAGCGACTTGAAGAGGTTCTAGTCAAGTTTTCAGAAACACTCTACAATTTACATCAATATCGGCTGGCAGCACAGGTTTATGAAAAAATTATCCAGGAGTTTAAAAATAGCAAATTTTATGTGATGGCGTATAGAGGATTGGCACAGTCTTATTTATTGTCAGGTGAATATGAACAGGCGTCGAAAACCAGTGAAAAAATTGCCCAACTTTTTCCAGATTCCAGCAAGTTAGTTGAAGTTGCCAAAAAGTGGATTTCCACTTCTGGCTTTAAACGCGCTGAAAGTTTTGGAAAGAATAATGAGCCTTTAAAAGCGGCCGCGTCATTTGTGGAAGTTGCGAAAACGACCACCGATCCCGAGATTGCTAAAATTTCGATTTTACGGGCATCGGCACAATACGATAGTCTGGGTGATTATAAAAAGGCGGTGCAGGTGCTGGAAAATCTGGCTGAAACCAAGCCCGATTTCAAATTTTCACCAGAAATTTTATTTAAAGCCGCGACCATTCGGGAACGGGAGAAAGACTGGAGTTGGGCGATTATCGACTATATGAAACTGGTCGATAGGCATAAAGATTCGAAATTAGTGCCCAAAGCCCATTTTAATGCGGCACAATGTTATGAATATATGGAAAAGTGGGCATTGGCTGAAGTGACTTTTAACCGATTTCTGGACGCAAATTATCCAGATCCTGATTACGACGATATTCTGGCAGCAATGTATAAAATTGCCGATATGAAATATAAACAAAAGCGCTACCCGGAAGCCGATATTGCTTTTCAGAATGTCGTTCGGAAATTTCTAGAATATCGGCAAGCTTCACAACCAGTGGATGATTATCTGGCAGCCAAAGCGCAATATATGCTCGGGGAAATTGCCGACATGCAGTTTCGCGCTGTTTATTTACAAGCGCCTTATGATAAAACAATATTGCAAAAAAGATCGCTTTTTAATTTGGCGCTTAAAAATTATACCAATGCGGTTAAATTCAATATTGCCGATTGGGCGACGGTGTCTTTGCACAAAATTGGTGAATTATACGAAGAATTAGGTGCCGCATTAACCCAGATTCCTTTGGACGGTATGTCACCTGAAGAAATAGCAGAACAACGCCAAACAACTCGTCAGCAGATACAACAGGAAGCATTAAAGTATTATAAATCAAATGTGAAGATGGCGGAAAAAGCGCAGCTCGAAAACGAGTGGACGGAGAAAAGTCGAAAACGTGTCCAGGAATTAATTTTAGAATTGCGACTCGGAACACCTGTGGCATCAAATTTGGATGATCGTACCGGAAAAAGCCGGACGGACTCGACTGGTAATTCAACCGTCCAGAAGACTTCTGCTGGACAAAAACCGCCTGCTGAAAATGCAACAGGCCAGAATCATTCTTCAAAAGTGAATCCGGCTGGCAATTCAAGTACAAATTCGTCATCACCGCCGGCCGGAAGTGCAAAAACGGAAGCGAAGCCAGCTGAAAATTCAACCACGGTTAAAGATACAAAAAACATGGTTTCTAAACCGATTGCGGAGAAGGTCGACCAATCGCCGACACGGAAATCAGAAAAAAAGTAAAAATATAATCGTAAAATAGCAGGAGTAAAAACGTGAAAAGTAATTCAAGGGCATTTATTAGAAAAATTGGCACTCTTTTTCTTGGAGTCATGACGATTGTGCTCTTTGTTTCCACGCTGAATTTAAATCAGGTGCAGGCAACTCCTCAGGACAGCAAAGACTTAGAAAAAGGGAGTCTGGAAATCCGAAATGAGGACGAAGCCAAATTTCTTCAGGGATTTGAAATTTTTGGTCGTGTAGAGAAGCCTCAGACAGTATTTATTATCCCTGGTCAGGATCCCAGCGTGGATGATATTATAATCAAACGCGAATTTTTTAAGGAAATTTTTCGCCCAGTCGAAAAACCAACGGTCACTTCAAAAGAGAGTAAATCGAATCAGCCGGTCTACATTCCTTATTAAAAAGTTTATCGTCCGAAGCCGATTAATTGTCGTGTAGAAAAAAATACATCAATAAATGAGGAAAATGATTAATTTGATCGGAACGACAACAGATTTTGGTTTGAGTAAGCTTAAAAGTGAAAATAAATTATAAAAAATCAACAAAAACCATTTATGAACACATAATAAATTTATACTTGTTAAATTAAGGAGGCACTAATTTGGGAGCAATAATCACATTCTTTCGTGAAGGCGGTAGCTGGATGTATATTATTCTTCTGGTCGGTATCGCAGGAATTTCTGTTATGGTTGAACGCGTATTATATATTTCAATTAAAAATAGAATTGATACAGTCGCTTTTGTCAATCGAGTTTTGGAATTATTACAGCGTGGAAACATTACAAATGCCGTTGAATTTTGCCGGATGTCGCAGGCCAGTTTACCGCGAATCGTCCGGGCGGGGCTGGAAGAGGCGGGCAAACGGCCCAAAGATATTCAACAGGCATTTGAATTAGCTTCCATGGTGGAAATTCCCAAACTTGAAAAGCGTACACATTTTCTGGGAATGATTGCCAACGTGGCGACACTTTTAGGTCTGCTCGGAACGATTTTTGGTCTGATTATGTCATTCCAGGCGGTTGCGAATGCACCGGCGGCTCAGAAGGCTATTCTCTTAACGGCTGGTATTTCTACTGCTTTGAATACGACAGCATTGGGTCTGATTATCGCCATCCCCTGTATGATTATACATTCTTATCTTCAGGAGAAAACGAATGAGATCATTAATGATATTAACGTCAATGTTGTCCGAATTAATAATCGTTTAATGGCGTTGAAAGGCTAGTCTATGAATCTTTACGGAAAAGGAGAACGTCGTAAAAACGAAGCGGCAGAAGTCGAAATGACGGCGGTTATGAATATTTTTCTGGTGTTAATTCCATTCTTACTATTAACAGCCGTTTTCGTGCGAATTGCCGTTTTACAGGTTTCCTTACCCACCGGAAGTGGTGGCGGTGGCGGCGGAACCCCTCCACCGCAAAATGCGGTCCTTGTTATTTTGGTGATTACTGAGGATGGAAAATTTCAGTTACAAACGACTACTTCCCAAATTCAATTTGATGCGCTTTATAGTCTGGGAGAAAATAAATATGATTTTGACGGGCTGGTCAATCAACTTAAACGCCTTAAAACAGAACTTCCCTGGCTGGAGGATATTATTTTAAGGCCAGAAGAAACTGTGAAATACGAAGTCGTCGTAAAAGTGATGGATCGTTGTCGCGAAGAGGGATTTCCAAATATTTCATTCGCATAAGATTTAAAACGGGTAGGGGTTAAATATTTAAATCTATCTCGGATTATTATTAATTCAACACCAGTTCATGAATATGGTTCAATTTTTGTTATTCATTCTATAACATTAATAAAAAAACAACTATACTGAGGAAAAGCTTTTTTTAAATCCTCACGAATGATGGATTATGTATCATTTTTTTAGATACAGAAATGTAACCATTTGATAAATAATAATACAAATGAATGCGCTTTTTAAATTTAGCAGATGTTAGCGCTTTAAAGGAATAAAATGATTTTTAAAATTTTCAGAAACTAAGCTGGTTGAATTGTACTCTTTTTACTCTTAACTCATAGGAATGTCGAAATTAGTTTCAGGTGAAAATATATGTTTCAATCTTATGATGATGGTGAAGAAGTTCAACAGATGAATTGGCGGCGAAAGCCACCAAGTTCGTTTCAATTGAAACTTACTTCACTAATTGATATGTTTACAATCATTCTGGTTTTCCTTTTAAAAAATTTTTCAACCGAAGGTGAAATTATCGCCATGGCGGAAGATTTAATGCTACCAGAATCAACCTCTAAAGATAAACCAACAGCAGCGTCAATTATCGCGATTAATCACAATTGGATTATTTTAGATGGTGAACAGGTTCTTCCGACTTCTGATGTAATGGGGGTACCACCTGGTCAGGTTATCACAATTTTGGCAGATGCGCTGGTAACTCGACGTACAATCGCCGAGGGGCTGGGGCAGGTTGCTGAAGAAATGGACTTTTCAGGCCGGATTAACATTCAGGCAGATAAGAATATTCCCTATCTCATTGTGAAAAAGGTCATCGAGACCTGTGGAAGTAATGGCTATAATGAAATTATGCTGGCGGTTTCAGAAACTGAATAATTTTCTAAATGAAATTCGGTTTAACGAGCGTCAATAGAAAACTTTATTAATTATTATAATAACAAAATTTAAGACGGTAATGGCACGCGTAGAAAATGCACTCAGGCTTCGGGTATATAGAGGTGGGCAGGTATCACAAAAATTCCTGCTGGCCAATCAACAATTTACAGTAGGGAAGAGCACAGAAAATGATCTGGAATTGCTTGGGGAGGTTTATCCACCCAAACATGTCCTATTTGCCAGAAATCATAGTAAAACGATTCTGCGGATACCCAATTTTGCCGAGGGGGAGATCTGGACAAATGAGTCAAAATTATTAATTCGTGATCTTCGTGATCATGGATTACTTCCCTCACAAAATGGTATCTTTATTTTGCCCCTGTCAGAAGGAAAAGCAGGATCGATTAGCCTGGGGAATAATGTCCGGGTTGAATTTTCCTTCACGCAAATAACACTGAATCAGCCACAACTGAATGTCCATTTACAACCTTTCCAGGGTTATAACTGGATGCGGGTGCTGGCAAAAGAATTTTTCAATGATATTTATTTTAAATTAATCTTTCTGTTTTTCCTTTTATTAAATTCGATAATTTTGTATGCCTATAAAGACGTAAAAATTGTTCGCAAACAGGAAGATATTCAAAAGCAGACGGAACGCTTGATGAAAGTCTCCATGCGTATTTTTCCCAAGAAGGAACTGGATGCGCAGATTAGTAAACTTACTCAACCAGAGACGACGACAAATGAAGAGTCCGGCGATAAAAAAGAGGATAAAAGTTCCGAAGAAAACCGTTCCCGACCTCAAAAGCGCAGCTCGGAAAAGAAAAGTGGTGGCAATCAAAATTCCGGCGGCGGGATTTTGGGGGTTATCGCCGGCAAGGGGAGTTCAGCCCAGGGAAGTTCGGTACTCGATTTTCTCGTGGATAAAGGATTGACTTCCGAATTGACCAGCGCCATGGGGAGCGGAAGCAATTTGCGAGTGGGAAAAGGTGGCTCGGCCAGTAATTCTGAGGATCTCCTCTCTGGCCTTATTGGCACCGGTGGTGATGGTGGTTTAGGCGGCATCGATGATCTGATTGACGAATATGTGGAAGATGAAGTGAAAACTTCGGTCAAATTGGAAAAGAAGTCCCAGATACAGGTGGAAAAGCCCACCGAATCGAATATCAGCCAGGAAGCCCAGGGTTTCCGGACGGAGCAGTCGGTCATGGCCATTATCAACAAGATTCAGGGTCGATTGCAATATATTTATGAAAAGTATCTGAAGCGTGATGTTGAATTTCGCGGAAAGGTAACCATCGAGCTGACGATCGCTGCGAATGGAACGATTAGCAGTGCCAGAATACGGGCTTCTTCCACCGGGAATCCCGCCTTTGATCAGGAGATTCTCCAGACCATCAAGCGGTTAAAATTTCCGGCTATCCCCGAGGGTAGTGCCAATTTCGTTATCCCGTTCGTATTTCAGCGGATGGGATAAAAAAACATAATTTGATTTTTTTAAAGTCCTCCCAATACAAATAAAGCTTCGGTTTCGATGAGATCGAGGCTTTTTTTATGATATCCTAAACGGTGCGATTGGCTAAAGTAAATTTATCCAAAAGTGTAGGACAAATTGTTTATTTGTCCGTTTGTGATACTCACAAGTCCTTAAAATTGGGCAAATTGACAATTTACCTTACATCAAAAAAATAATTAGCATGAGATTATCATTAAATTTAAAAAATTAAATTTTCCTCGTCACCCAATTGGTGAGAGACGATTTAAACGTAACTATTAAAATTCAATAGCTAAAAGCCAACCGCCCATTTTAGTTATGTGTTGGTACCACCTCGTAATACGAAATCTAATTATTGGATAACTGCTCAGGCTTTGATGGTAACAAAAAATCCGTTATTCTAAGTTCCTCTTTTATTGAACATTTTTCGGGATCCCAGAAAATCATATTCCGGGCCTGATTAATTTCATATTTTTCTCTTTCAGTTGGAATTGCGTTATATAATGTTGGTATCCACCAGAGAGGGATTGAGAGAATACGTTCATCAGTTAATTCGATATGAATATAATTATCATCAAAACGTCCTGTATAAATATTTGTTTCCTTCGGAAAGGTATAAGCTGAAACAGGATATTGAATCTTATAACGCTTAACTTTTATTTTTCATCGGTTTTTTTTGTTACTGTATCCATACCATGCCTCCATTAAAAAATCACGATTTTCTTCAATAATTTCTATGGTGTGATTTATTTCCTGTATTTTTAAAGTACGATCTGGGTTTGCTAGTTCATCTTTTAACCGAATCATATTCAACTCGTTAAATTAATTTTTTACCCAAACAAATCCGGCTGCACCGGCAATGAACTCCTGAGAAAATAATATTTCTGATTTTTAACTCGCTTCGAATCAATAAAATCAAGTTTTGACAATAATTTTTGAAGTTCACGGAGATCAATTTCCATTTCCAGGGCAGCCTGAATCGCGAGCGCGGTTAATTGTCCTTTGGAAAGGATACTTTTCAATTTCTCTTCGACTTTATTTTCCCGGACTTCAATTGGATTGCCAAATATATCGACGGGAATTGCACCGCGCATGATTAATAAATTATTTGCATTTTTTTCAGCAGGTTGGGGATAGCGGATGAAAACTTTTCGGCCTTTATTCAGTCCATCCAGGGCACCACTCCAGGTACCGCCTTTGCTATCAGCTTCGGCAACGTAAATCGTTTTGGTGAGGCCATAGATATAAATATTGCGGTTCATGGCTAATCCAACTGACCAGGGAGCTTGTGGGTGAAAAGTGCTCAAAATTAAAATATCGCCGGCAATTATTTTTTTATAATACGTCTTAATACCACTTCCGAAAGTGAGAATTCCCTGCGGCAACACAATGATACTATGGCCATTGTATTCCAGCGTGGCATCCAGCGCCATTTTATCGACACCCTTTGCAAAACCACTGACGACCACTTCATCATTTTTCGCACATTTTTGGGCAATATTCCTGGTGAATTCCAGTGATATTTCAGCCGCATTTCGTGAACCAACAATGGCAACTGTTTCCTCGTTCAATAATTTGACATTTCCCTTCACATATAATAAAGCTGGGGCATCTTTCAATTTTAAATTTTGTTTCAAGGTTTCGGAATATTCGTTTGAATTTATCGGAATTAACTGAAAACCCTGGGCGGCTAGATTTTCTGCTAAAAAAGCGTAATTGGGTAATTCATTTTTTACATTTTCAATATCCGTTACTTGATCAGCGGTTAAATTGAATTCCTGTTTTAAATCTTTGATTGGTAATGAAAAAAATGTACTTAATGAAATTTTTCTTTGATGCAAAATTTCTAGAATGAGCCGATTAATCTTTTCATTGCCCCAGCGTGGCAGATGACTTAAGGCCATCCAGAATGGTAACTCATTTCCTTGATTCATGCAATATCTCCACCGACGGTTTTGGCGATGACCAGTGGTGCAATCACCAAAGCGCCGGCTTTCGTTAAATATTTGCCAACCTCTTTAATAGTCGCGCTGCTGTCCAGAATATCATCGATGAGTAATATTTTTTTACCATGTATTTCGCTGATTGGTTCATAAATAAAAGCATCTTTGACATTATCTTTTTTCAAAACTGAATTTTGAAAAATTTTCTGAGGCAAGGTGGTTCTGATTTTTTTTAATCCATGAGATACCGGAATCCCCAATACCTTTGAAATCTTTTCCACAAAATTTTTCACCAAATTGCCGGACTCGGTCGGCGGGATATAAAGTATCAGATCAAATTTTTCATTGCCAAATTTATGTCGAAAGGCGCGAAGGGTCAATTTTAATAAATAATCGGGAAAATCGCCACCATTTTCATATTTACAGCGATGAATCGTTGTCCCAACATTGGAAACACCATAATAGGATGCGCCCACACCATTTATCATTTTTGAGTTTTTTAGTTCGACAGTTAGTTCCGGAAAGTAGGAATTTCTGAATTCATTGATTTTTGACTGCCAGAATTCAGTTATCTTTACTTCATTTTTGATTTTCAGGTCATTGTCACATTTACCACACTGGCCAATGTTTTTATCTCCCAAATATTGGCAGAGGAACTCCATTCGACAGGAGGCGATCTGAATATATTCAATCATTTGTTCAAGTTCCTGAAACTTAAACTGGCGTAGTATTTCGAAAGTTTTTTGATTTAATGGTGGCGCATTAAATTGATATTCGTACTTTTTGCTGCTCCCATACATCACTTCTTTGATAATCCCCTGATCAATCAGATCGGTTTTTATCACCCGGACTTGTGTTTGCATCAGATTGGTTCGGCGCATGATATCCTGCTCACCCAGGGGTTCTTCTTTTAATGCCTTTATGACGGCTTCATATTTTTTTAAAGATGGCCGGCTGTTTTTTATAAAATGGGTGGGGAGATCGATATCGGTTTTGTTAAAAAGCAGGAAAATTTGCGTTGGCTTTCCATCCCGGCCAGCTCGTCCGATCTCCTGATAATAATGAATTGGCGATTGGGGAATCTGGGTGTGAATGATAAATCGGATATCGGGCTTATCGATTCCCATTCCCAAGGCATTTGTTGATACGACACACTTCCAACGATTTGACTGCAAGCCATCCTCAATTTCTTTTCTGGCATTTGCATCAAGACCGGCATTATAATTTATCGCTTTTATTCCATTAAATTGTAGCCATACGGAAAAAGTTTCGGTTGTCACCCTTGTTCCGGTGTAAATTAAACCACTTCCCGGTGTCTTTGATAAAAATTCTGCCAGCCAAACCATTTTTTCATCTTCATTTTGAACCTGGACCACGTTCAGCGAAAAATTATCCCGCAAAAGGTTGCCCCGAATTAAGGTAACACGCGCCCCCATTTGTTGCTGAATATCGGCGGCGACCCGTTCAGTTGCTGTTGCCGTTGTTGCCAAAACAGGAAAATTGGGCGGAAGAAGATTAACCAGGTTAATAATTCGGCGAAAAGCGGGTCGGAAATCATGTCCCCAGACCGAAATACAATGAGCTTCATCGATAACGACCATGGAGAGATTCATAAAACGAACGGCATTCAACCACTCCTGATTTTCCTGCCGCTCCGGGGCAATATACAATATTTTTATTTGACCATTTTTTGCCTTCGCCAGTATTTGATTGTTTTCATCCGTTTCCTGCTCACTATTGACACAGGCGGCAGCCACACCAATAGAATTTAGATAACGAACCTGATCGCGCATGAGCGCAATTAAGGGCGAAAAAATGACGGTTAATCCTTTAAACTGGGTTGCCGGAAATTGATAACAAAGTGATTTGCCATAGCCGGTTTTTTCAACCAAAAGCAGGCGTTCACCATTAAATAGTCGTGAAATTGTCGCCCATTGATCATCGTAGAACGCGGGAATTTTAAAAAGATTTTTCAATCTGTTTTCAGCTTCAGCGCGTGTCATTTTACTGTCCTTGAGTGGTAAATTTTTGTAAATTGATATGTAAAATTTTGCACAATTTTTAAAACCAGCCCAAAACGTGTAATTTTGTAGGACAAAATGCCAATTTGTCTATTAGAATTCTTTGTTAATCATTTTTTTTGGACAAATTAACAATTTGTCCTACAGTCTGTTCTTCATTAAGCCAAAAGCTAAAAGCTAAAAGCCAAAAGCCAGCAGCCACTCTATTGATTCACCCACTTTTGAATCCACCCATAAACCGTTTTCCACCACAGTTTAGCATTTTGCGGTTTTTGGATGAAGTGGTCCTCATCCGGAAAGTAGAGAAATTGCGATGGGACGCCGTTTCGTTGAAGAGCCGTAAACATTTGAAAGCCTTGAGTTTCGGGTACGCGAAAATCATTGGCACCATGAATTACCAGCGTCGGTGTTTTAAATTTTTTCAAATTTTTTGCGTACGTTGAAGGGGACCATTTTTCATATAATTCGGGATTTTCATACGGTGTACCATTGAATTCCCATTCCGGGAACCAGAGTTCTTCGGTGGATCCATATTTTGATGTCGCATCGAAGGCACCCGCATGAGAGATGAGGGCTTTAAAACGACCGGTTTGCGTGGCGATCCAGTTGATCATATAGCCGCCATACGAAGCACCCGCTGCGACGATTTTATCTTTTTCAATAAAATTATAGGTCGCGGTTAAATAGTCCAATCCGCTCATCAAATCCTGATACGGGCCGCCGCCCCAGTTTTGGCTCACCATATCACAAAATTTTTGTCCATAACCTTTGGAACCGCGGAAATTGACAAGGGCAACCACATATCCCGGTGCCGCAAACATTTGGGAATTCCAGCGATAGTGAAAATCATCGCTCCAGCCTCCCTGAGGACCACCGTGAATCAAATAAACCAGCGGATATTTTTTGCCAGCATCAAAAAGAGGTGGTTTGACCAGCAATCCATGCACTTCGATACCGTCAAAACTCTTGAATTTAAAATCTTCAACCGGCTGAAGCGCCAGTTCGGCTAATCGCAACTTGTTGGTATAGGTTAGTTGAACCAGATTTTGACCGTTTACATCGATTTTGAAAACTTCAAAAGGTAATACGGCGCTTTGCAGCCGGAAAACGAGCGTTTTCCCATCCGGCGTAATTTGAAGTTGATTACTGAAATTTTTATCAACGATAGTCTTAATTTCTCCGGTTTTTATCGAAATCGAGTATATTTTTAACCGGCCATAATCTTCGGCGTTAAAATAGATGGTTTTGGAAGCCGGCGAAAAGATGATTTCACCAACCGAGCGATCGTATTTTTCGGTTAAATTGACTTTTTTACCGGTTGTGCGTTCATACAAAATGATATCATCCTCATCGGCTTCAAAACCGGGTCGCGCCATAGCCCGATAGGCCATATATTTTCCATCCGGTGAATAAATCGGATTATTATCATTTGCTGGATTTTCGGTGATTTTTTTTGCTTCACCACCGGTGACCGGAACAATAAAAATGTCATTATTGGTCGAAATAGCGACCATGGGATCGGCATTCCGGGTGAATGCCAATTCTTTGCTATCCGGGGAAAAATTAAAATCATTCGTACCGCCTAATGCGATGGTTGGCGAGTCAAAATCACCCGGTGTTAAATCCCGAAATATGCCACTTGCAGCATCAACAATGAAAATATGTTGGCGTTTGCCTTCCCGCCAGGAATTCCAGTGGCGATAGAGCAAATTATCGATAAGCCGGGCTTTTACCGGTGATTTTTCTAACTCTTTGTCGCGGGCAGCATTTTCAGCATCAGTTTTGAGGTCTGGATAAACTTCCGAGACAAATGCCAGATATTTGCCATCGGGTGACCAGATTGGCGCACTGGCCCCCGTGGAAATACTGGTTAATGGATTGGCTTCACCACCTTTGATATTGATCAAATAAATTTGCGGCGTTCCATTTCGGGATGAGATAAACGCCAGTTGGGAACCATCGGGTTTCCAGCGAGGCTGTGAGTCACCTTTTTCACTGGTCGTGAGCTGTTTTACGGTTTGTCCATCGATGGAAACCAGCCAGATATCACTATTGCTTTTATTGGTTTCCATTGAATAATTCGTTACGGTATAGGCAATCCATTTTCCGTCCGGTGAAACCTGGGGATCACTCACCCGTCCCATTCCAAATAAGTCGTCAACGGTCATGGCTCGCTTGGCTTCGGCGATTTGAAAGAAAAGCACTAAAATAATCAAACAAAATATTACCAAGTACTTGAAACGCATTTTTTCCTCCCATTTATTCGTGTTAAATTAGTTATCAATCGATGAATGAGAAAATATAACAAATCTATTTGATTTTTTCAACCCTTCTTTTAAATTATCGCTTGACATTATGACATAAATTTAATATTAATAGAAAAATTAGCTATTCGCAGTTTCTTGAAGAATGATGAATTGACTTTTGGTTGCGTTTCAAATTGACCTGGAAAGGGAAAAAAGATGGCTGACAATCAACAGAAATTAGCTTCATTTAATACGGTATCACTTGAGTTTTACATCGGAAAATGGGGTGCTATCGTTCCGATGCTTTTTTTTGTAATATGGGCGATTTTTATGAGCCTTGGTTTAAATGGTGCATCGGAAACAACGCGTTATTTAATACTTGGATCAATTATTGGCCTGGTTCTGGGCTTGTTTTTAACAAAAAGTTCCTGGACAGGCTATTGCGATTCAATTTTCGTGGGAATGTCGCAATCAGTTGGCGTTGTGGCCATTGTCTGCTGGCTCTGGGCGGGAATGTTTGCAGAAGTTTTGAAAGCAGGCCACCTGGTGGAGGGCCTTGTATGGTTAGGTGAGTTCGTGGGTGTCAG
Source organism: Caldithrix sp. (assembly GCA_020722815.1). GTDB lineage: Bacteria > Zhuqueibacterota > Zhuqueibacteria > Thermofontimicrobiales > Sulfurfontimicrobiaceae > DYKB01. Next base: position 72,906 of record DYKB01000022.1, read on the forward strand.
TAGTTCCTTATTTGTAATGGTGACTTTCATCGCCGCTGCGACGTTCGCTTCTGCGGTGGGAACTGGTTATGGAACTGTTATCGCTTTTTGCACAATTATGTTCCCCGCCGGATTGGTATTAGGAGCTGATCCAATTTTAATGTTGGGGGCAATTCTGAGTGGTGCTGCGTTTGGTGATAACCTGGCACCTGTTTCCGATACGACGATTGTCTCCGCCGTCACCCAGGAGACGGATGTGCCCGGTGTTGTGAAAAGTCGATTTAAATATGCACTAGCTGCCGGCATTCCAGCGGCCTTGTTGTTTTTCATCTTTGGCCAATTTATGAAATCACCGGGGATTGAGGTTCCACTTCAAGCACCTGGCCCGGCAGGCCTGGTGTTGTTAATTCCTTTCGCATTGGTCATTATTCTCGCGTTGCAAGGCTTTCATATCATCGTCTCTATCACCTGGGGGATTATTCTGGCGTCAGCAATGATTGTTATATTTAAATTGGGAACCTTCGCTGATATTTTTACGCTGGATGTTACCAATACCCAACTTGCTGGCGGCGCTTTAATGCGTGGTATTGTTGGATATCTCGATATGGCTGTATTAATCCTCCTCATTGTGGCGGCTGGATATATCATGCAGGCGGGTGGGGCATTGGATGCTATTAAAAATTGGATTCTGGCGCGAGTGAAAAAATCAGTGGCCCGGGCTGAGGTTTCGATGTGCAGTCTGGTTGCGATTTTGAACGTATTTATTACCGTGAATACAGCAGCGGAAATCGCGGCCGCGCCCTTTATTAAGGAAGTTGGCAAATCTTTTAAACTTCATCCTTATCGTCGGGCAAATTTTTTAGACGCGATCACCTCCGCTTTCGGTTATATTTTTCCCTGGAGTGGGGGCGTTTTGATTGGGATTAAAACATTGCAGGAAAATTTTGGAAATGTTCTTTCGATAGCCCATACCGAAGTCTGGCCCTATGTATTTCACGGCTGGTTATTGGTGATGGTCATGTATATAGCAGCCTTGACTGGATTTGGCCGGCGTTATGAAGGGAAAGACGGCGCTGAGACCATCGAGCCACCTGTTGAAAATTAATAAAAAAGGCTTTTATATGCAAATTATTGATCTGATACCAGATAATTTAAAAAGCTACTTCGTTTGTCTTGAAGAATATTCTGAAGAGATGAAGGATGCCGGAGATCACAAGGAACGCTGGTATAATGAAATGAAGGATAAAGGATTACGGGTTAAATTAGCCGTTATGGATGATGGCAAATTAGGCGGGATGATTCACTATCTTCCCGCTGAACAGAGTTTTATTGAAGGGGAAGGGCTTTATTTTATCCCCTGTATCTGGGTTCATGGCCATAAAGCAGGGGTTGGAAATGTGCAAAAAAGAGGGATGGGGAAGGCGCTACTGGCTGCCGCAGAAGAAGATGTCCGTCAATTGGGTGCAAAAGGGTTGGCGGCCTGGGGATTGTTGCTTCCTTTCTGGATGAAAGCATCTTGGTTTAAAAAACATGGTTTTGTAAAAGCGGACCGACTTGGATTCCAGATGTTGCTCTGGAAACCTTTTGAACCTGATCTGACACCTCCGAAATGGATTCGTCAGCAAAAAACGCCTGATCAAATTCCCGGCAAAGTGGTTGTTTCAGCGTTTGTCAACGGTTGGTGCCCGGCGCAAAATATTGTCTATGAACGAGCTAAAAGAGCTGCGGCCGAATTCGGGGAAAAAGTGGTTTTTCAGACTTACTCTACGCTTCAACGAGCCGTTTTATCAGAATGGGGAATTACAGATGGCCTGTTTATTGATGGGAAGCTCATTCAACATGGACCGCCACTTTCCTATGAGAAGATAAAAAGTTTGATTGCTAAAAGAGTGCGGAAATTATAATTATAATTTGATAATCAGCTTTTGATAAATTTTGGAGCGATTGCGTACCGTGTGTTTTAAAATTATTACTTCACTATCATAAACAATTTACTCAATTCCGTAAAAAATCATTCAATAAATCTTCACTTCTGCTATTTCCTTCTTCCTTTGGGAAGGGATAGAGTTTGGTGTAAGATTTTGTAAATCAGGAAGCGTACGGCTGCAAAAAAAAGTATCTGTGCAATAATAACGGGTAAGATTCAGACCTTCGAGGTTTTCATATTGATATTCGGTGATTTAGCTGAATATCAGGAATCTCACGAGAAAAACCTCGAAAGTCTTACCCCAAGTTTTTGAAAAGAAACGAACATTTTAACCTTTGTCGGCGCTAGGACAGTGGGAGATCGGTAATAATACAACGCATAAAAATCTGAAAGCCCGATCAAAAAAGTATATCGCTGAATCGAAATTTTTATGGAAACATTCAGATCAAAAAAATAGTAAAAATAAAGATATAGAAGTCGATAATGAATATTCTTTTCGGTGAAAATGAAAAATTATTATGAAATCCTGGGCATCAGTTCCAATGCCTCGGTTGATGAAATTAAAGCGGCTTATCGGAAATTGGCCTTGAAATATCATCCTGATACTGGTGGAAGTTGTGATGTGGAACGTTTTCTCCAGGTTCAGGAAGCGTATGATAATTTATGTGATTCGGAAAAGCGAAGCGACTATGATCAACAGTACAATCGAACCCAAAAGACAATTAACACGGTTGAAAATAGATATCGCGCACGGCCAATGTTTGATCTTTTTGATCAGAATTATTCGATAAAAGAGGAATCTCCGAGAAGCGCGAATTTTAGGAACTCCCACGAAAATTATTTACTGGAAATCGGACTTACCATCGAGGAGGCAATGAAGGGATGTCAGATTCCAGTGGAAATTCCGGTTAAATTTGAATGTCCATATTGTGGTGGAAGTGGTATTCTTTTTTTCTTTGAGTGTCCCTGGTGTAAAGGTCTGGGCAGGAGAAGTTTTCATCAACCTGTTAGTATCAAAATTCCGCCAGGAATACATTCTGAGACAAAATTTCATGTTCAAATGCATTCAGTCGATAATCAGGTCGTCGAATTTAATGTATTGATTCTAATAGAGCAGAAACGGTCGAAATTTTCTTAAATTTCGTATGAGACTCCGAAAATCTTTAGGTAACTCACTTTCGAATTGAATCTCTTTTCGTGTTGTTGGATGTAAAATTGTAAGTTTGCCAGCGTGAAGTGTTAGCCGATCCATCAACGGCTTTTCAATATCATCAGATTTGGCCACATATTTGGGCTTAAGTTGCGAAAGAAAAATCGCCTGACTTTCGCCATACTTCGCATCAATTGCCAGGGGATGTCCAATCCCTTTTAAATGGACGCGAATTTGATGCATCCGGCCTGTTTTCGGGCTGACTTCTAATAATGAGTATCCCCGGAATTGTTCCAATACTTTCCAATTGGTCACTGCTGTTTTACCTCTTGATGAAATGATCATTTTGCTGGGACTATTTGGCTTCTCCATGAGTGGCAGCTCGATTTTCCCCGCCAATTCTTTAAAATTTCCATCCACCAGGGCAAAATAAATTTTTTGGACCTCATGTTTTTCAAAATCCTGACAGAGCAACCGGTGTGCTTCAGGATTTTTTGCATAAATCATAAGACCACTGGTTTCAGCGTCCAATCGATGAACAACAAATATTTTATGCTGTGACGATTTTTCCTGCAAAATATGCCAGACGTTGGGTAATTCTTTGTCCCAATGATCCGGTATCGCCAATAAGTGCGCTGGTTTATCAACAACAATTAATGAATCATCTTCAAACAGGATTTGTAGCGCTATTTTTTGTTTTTTAATATAATCGTCTGTTTTCATTTTTGAATAGTTCTTTTTGTCAAGCTAAAGAGTGCCTTTATCTAAATTACATATCACGCATCACGCATCAAAAAATCATCTTTTCAATGCAAAAAATTTTTCTGCTATTGAAAAAATCACAAAAATCCCTCAAATTAACCAGCCTTGGTAATCGGTTGCAGCCATTCCATCGGCCAGAGCCATTTTTTTTGATCAACCGTTCGAATGGCAATCCTTTTTGAATTCGTACGAATCGGACGTTCCACAATCGCGACTGAATCGTGATAACGACCATGTGGATCATAGCGAATATAAACTTCATCGTCAGGTTTTAATTTTCGAAAATCAGTATATGGGTCATAAATTTGTTTCAGCAAGAAACTCCGTTTTTTTCGATAAAGATGTTTTTTAACGACAACCTTCCCTGAAACCTGATAACCTAAATTTTGGACCCGTTCCAACGCCCAGCGATTGGCGGACTGTTCCCCTTCACCCGGATGTAAATTGAGATGAAAACGCCGAAAGTGGTGTAACTCATGTGCGAAAAGTAACGCCAATCGATCTACCTGACGTTCAAAGTGAAATTGCCAGCCATACCCATCGACAAGTTGCCCTGGATATTCATGCACATTCAGCCTGGTCGGCAAGAGACGAATTAATTTGAATTTCTCCGGAAGATCATTGGGCACTGGAAAATCCTGCGTAAATTTCCAGTGACCTCTACCAGTGCGAAACTGTTTTGGTGAAAGCCATTGACGCACATACGCACAGCCACCAGACCATTTGCCGGATTTTAAAAAGTAGATACTGACCACCAGATCGTTCGTATCCGTTCCCTTCGCTATCTTTTCAAGCAACTCCTGGACCTCAAATCTGGTTATTCCGGCCAATTCCAGCGAATTTTCGTGTTCAAAAATATAACAATGCATAATGATTTTTCAATTCTGGCAAATCTATTGATTCCCTGTCTGATCTGTTTCTTGCTATCTTTATAAACAAAAACCTAGTAGAAATCAAGTAGTTTATTCAAATTCAGTTTCTTTTTTAAATTAAATTTGAGGCGCTGGAGTTTTAAGCATGAAATGAACATCGTTTTTTAAACAATAAGATGGATTTTGCGTATTCAATAGCAGTTGAATCATAATGTCATTTATCGAATTTCGATGATTGATATAAAATTTTATATCAAATGGAATATCAATTTTCGATTTATCTGACAAAATTTACAGGTCTGATCGATCTGAGTCAGTATTAAAAGTTTTGCACAAAAATTGATAAAGGAGAAAAACATGAGACAAATTTTTTTGATGATAATTACTTTATTACTTATTACTGAAATAAGTTGTGAGCGGGCGATTGACCGAAAACAAAAGCGGGAAAAGTCATCTAAATTAGGAGCGGTCGAGCGAAAGATCAACTTAAAGGATGAAGAAAGCCTTGAAATAAATATCGAATTTCCTGCCGGGGTGCTTAAACTGGAACCTGCTTTAAATTCATCCGAAATCGAATTCCGTGGTGAATATGACACCGAAGAAACGCGACCCGAAATAATTTACGAGATTAACAGGGGAATTGGTGATTTATTAATTAAAACAAAAGAACGAGCGGATGGAGATCGAAACATCCGAATAGATGATTACCGCGATAATTATTGGGAATTGAAAGTCCCGCCCCAAATCGCCATAAATTTCTATATTAAATCGGGAGTGGTTGACGGTGAACTGGATTTTTCAGCTTTAAAGGTGACCTATCTTGAAATTGAAACCGGGGCTGGTTCGGTTGAAATAAATTTTGATAAACTCAATGAAGCGAAAACCAAGATTAAGCTGGAATGTGGCGCGGCGAAATTTACTGGCAATAATTTATGTAATGCCAATTTTAGTTCGTTTGAATTTAATGGTGGCGTCGGCGCCTCGGAGCTCGACTTTTATGGCGAGCAAGAAGGAGAAGCCGAAGTGGATATTAATTGCGGGGTGGGAAAAAATGTGATTCGTATTGCCGATAATTTTGATGTCAAATTGAAAAAAGAATCCTCGTTTCTGGCACCATTTACCGTACGCGGTTTGGAACAGGATGATCGTGATTCCAGCGATGAATATTATAGCCCCGATTTCGGCCGGAAATCCGGCAAGTTAGCGATGCGAGTTGCTTTGGGCGTTGGGCATACCAGTGTACGTTATGAGAAGGGGAGGTAGTGCATTTCCCGTTAAAACTATGGTAAATAAATCATTTTTCGGATAGCGAAATATTTTCCTGCCTCAATCTGATAGAAATATACACCGTGACTGACCCGTTCACCCCGCCAATTTTCACCTTTCCAGGCAATTTGATGATAACCGGCCGGCATCATTTCATTTATGAGCATACAAATTTTTTGTCCCAATATATTGAAAATCTCCAGTTTCACCGGACTGGATTGCGGCAACTCAAACTGAATTGTGGTTTCTGGATTAAACGGATTGGGATAATTTTGATTTAATTTAAATGCAGCCGGTAATTGACGTTTTACCTTGTCTGATTCATTATTAATCCCGCTCAAATAATTTCTCCGCAAAGCAATATATTTCAAAACGCATGGATTTTTCATCAAGATCCAACAGGATTTTGATGGATTCTCACTTGCAGTCGACGGTTCTTCAGACATTCCAGGTACAAAATATAAGTTTCCCGCCGAATTATCCAGCAATTGAATGATATTCGATTTAATTTCATTTAAAAATAACTGGATTGAATCACCGGGTGCTCCCTGATTCCAGGAAATGCAATTCCAGCCAGCTTTCAGGTGGAGCGTCTGGGTATCAATGCGTGCAACTGAATGAATAGCAAGCCAATTATAATCAGTTGATGTTATTGATACTTGATCGATAAGCCAGAATTGACCAGCGCGGGGATGTCCCTGGCAACGAATTCTGAGTTGAAATCCAGCATGTAAAGCATCCTTGGGTAACAAAATTTCTGCTGATTGGAAAACAAAATTGTCACTGTTCACCTTTGAATGATGCGCCAACTGAAGCCATTGTCCCGAAAGACTTCGATATTCAAAAATAAGCGAATTATCCAGATTAATCCGCGGTGCTGCCGGTCCAACTAAATAATCATATTTTAAACAGGTGGCCGTATAAGGTGATAAATCTATCGCTTGAGACGTGATTGTACTTTCGCGTGTCCCCTCATTGGCTATTTTAAGCACATAGGGGTCTGAATTTTCCGATGTTTGATTCGGAACAAGTGTAACTGTCCCCTGTTTTTCTACCCATTTTTGGTCATCAATCCTGTTGGCGGCAAAATTATCATTCCAGGGAAGATTTGCCGCCAGGCCCGCAGAATGCAGAAAAAATTCCGCAGTCTGTGAAAACTCAGGTCGATTTTGGGAAATAATTTTAATCTGAATTGAATCGCTTGCATTCAGTTGAGCATTTTCTGGTACCTCACAGCGAACGATAAATGAATCTTCCTGTGATGGTTCAATTGGACCAAATTGATTCAATATTTTCTTTCGTGCTTTATCAAGTAACACCGCATTCCAATTACTTTTTTCAAGCATGAGCTGATAGGAATCAGCTAATCGCCCATTATTTTTGATTATCAGGAAAAATTCCTGTTTATGTCCAGCTTTTTGCCATTTTTCGGTGGCAGAAGTGCGATTCACTTTGAAATAATAGTCGGCTGGCAGTAATGAAATGTTAATGGGCACCATTGTAATTTCTCTTTCCGGATCATTCGTCACCAGAATGATCTCCCGAGCTGCAACCGTATCCGCGCACATCTGATTGCTGTTAATGGTCAGCTCAATCGAAACTGCGGTATCTGGTGCTATGGTGCCCATTTGAGGTGTATAGGTTAAATAAGAGGGCGTCGTGTTTCCCGTAAAGATAATTGCATTATATAAAAATTGCAAATTATCAATTGACAGTCCCTCCCGACAATATTCAGGTACTCCTGAAATCAGGATACGATTTTGATGAGCGATGATTCCAAATTTTTTATCCAACGAATTTCCAAGTAATTGCCCCTCCTGAAGTGTTCCATCCCAGTCTGTAAATAGCGGCGCACACGTCTTGTGCGATGGATTGAGTGGACATGGCACACTTAATTCGCGTGCAATGGGGTGAAAATCCTGGCGAAACGTTAATTGCGGGCTTTGTTGATCGACCCAGCGGAACTCCAGGCCACTTTTTAATCCCAGAAGATTTGCAAATTGTGTTCCATAAGCACTGCCGGATACAATTAATCCATGCCCCTCGGCAATAAATCGTTTGATGGCACTGATTTCCTGAGGGGTTAAGGTCATTTCTACCGGCTGGCTTCCCTGAACCGGATAATTTGAAATTAACAGAAGATCGACATGGCTGTTTTTCAAATCCTCATAAGTAATATCGAATTTATTGAGCGCCTGGTAATCAATTTCAATCGGAATTTTTCCGAATTTTTTGAAATTTCTATTGAGATAATCCCATGTTCTGGTAATTGGTTCCAGGGCAGCACCAATACTTCGGACGACGGCAGCCCGGATGATCCAATTTTGGTTTTCTGCGCCAGTGAAAGTCGTCTTCTTCGGTTTTTTTTCAAATAGCCAGAATTTCAGAGGTGATTGGCCTGTATTCCGAAGCTGCAGGGGATGAGTCGCTGAATCACCGATGGAAAATTCAAAATGGATAGATTCATCTGAAATTTTTGTTACCGGCGGGGTCGCCAGTATCAAATCATCCAGATACCAGGAACCAGCGAGCGCTTCCCCTGTGGTTTCTATTTTTAACTTGAACGCGGGATGACAGGCATCCTTGGGCAGTAAAATTTCCATTAATCGAAAATTTTTATTCGTCACGCCCCGCGATGAATCGGCCCAGAGTAGTTTCCATTCTCTACCATTATCATATAGTATTTTAAGAAGTTGATTTGGCTTTTCAGTCGCTTCTGCATAATAGAAACTTAAGTTATACTTTTCTTCAGGAACCAGAAGAATTGCTGTCGATTCGATGATATTCGCATCAGTACTTAATTTTAGTGAATATGGTTTCGTTGGTGATGAAATCATCGGATTGATTAGCTTCGGTTCACCGCTAACGATGCACCATTTAAGCTGATTTAAAGTGGTTTTGTCAAAATAATTTTGCCAGGGGATAGTAAGTCCTGCACTTATTTCTATTAAAAGCGTGTCGGCTAATTGTGGGTTTTCCGGATTATAAATAATCAAATTTGTGAAATCCTGCATTCCTCTGGCTGCCCTTGCTGGAATCGGAGCTTTCAGGTTCAATTCATACTTTTCATTGGGTGCAAGTGTGTCCGGAAATACTCCAGGCAAATAACTGATTGGCCAGGTATTTGATTCAATTTTTATCGCCACTGGTTCTGGCCGATGACTTTCATTTATTAAAGTGATGGGGCAGTGGAGAGTGTCGCCTGGATTCCCGGCGAATGCATGGAAATTTGATTCAAATTTTATATTGAATTGATTTGGAAGTATATTTAAGGTAATTGGTACTGTCTGGAAATGGGCATCAGAAATTATATTTAATTTGGTAAAATAACTTCCGGCTTCCAGTGGTTGATTCGCCAGCCAGGTATCGAAAGATAGCTTGATTTCATCCTGATTTTGGGCGGCTAACTGATTGAATTCCGGGTTAACCTGCAGCCAGTAATCACCCTTTAAAGCGACACGATCCAGCACGATGTCGGCATTATCGTTTGCCAGAATGTGAAAGGCGATCTTTATGGACGATAATTTGCCAAATTGGCTTAAATCAATTTGCGTCCGATTCCATTGCCAATTTGCCCACTCCCCAATTTCGCCAAAGGTCCAGATTTTCTCCCAAGTTTGTCCGTTATTATATGAGATTTTTACGAATAAATCAGCGTGATCATAGGGACTGACACTCCACTCGTAACTGCTCATCCAGTAAAATTCCAGATATGGGGCACGCACTTCACTTAAATTGATTTCCGGCAGAATCAACCATTCATCCAGATTATAGCCCCACCCACACAGGGCACTGAATTTGCCTTCATAAGTATAATGTTTTTCATTGGTTAAGTGCCAGTTTGCCAGATAATCACCACCCGTTGTTCCCGCACCATTTTTTTTAATCCAGTCTTGAGGCGGAAAATCTGTTTCTTCAAAATCTTCAAAAAAATAGTAAGTTTTTCCCAATGTCGTTTTCATTTTCGGATGTGGTTGCCAGTTGCCTTCATTTAATGAACGGGTGCGGCTTTCATTATTTATTGGCATCGATGTCGGCACAACCTGCGTAAACGACGTAGCTGACGCAGGCCGCTTGGCAGGCGTAGATTTCGTCACTGGTGAGCTCGCGGCACTTTGATTTAATGTAACTGTGTTTTGATAAATAGGATCAGTTGCCAGCGAATCATGCGCTATCTGAATTTGATACCAGAGTTGTGCTGAGCCGGTATTTCGTATCGTCAGCGGAAGTTCCTTCTGCTGTCCGGCTAATAAATCTAACTCAATAGCTGAGGGGGTAACGAGTAGCCCTGGTTCAGCCCCTGGCATGTCCACATCAATCGTGTAAGTTCCAATCTGGCAATCGCCATAGTGAATTCGAAAAAATCCGTCTTCGCCCCAACCGTTTCCCCAGCTATTTTTGACAATCCAACAGCCGCTGCCCCCTTCCGGTGGATTATCATCCCAACCGACAATTACAACATCATGCCCACCAATTCGGTTACCATAGAGATGTTTATAAACACCACTTTTGTATGCCTTGAAGTCAGAATAGATAGTCATGTACGTCAACACCGGATTTTCCAGCAACGCCAGTTTGATGAGGGTATCATTCGTAACATGAGTGGTAAGAAATGACCAGGTCGAAATCCGAACAAGTCTTTGCTCCCAATCAGAACAAACAGCGTCCATAGAAATTTGATCTGAATTTTGATAAGGAAAACAGGTTTCATCGGGAACACCTGATTCCTGAATGAAATCAAGTGCTTTGTCAGCATAATAGCCCTGACAATCGCCTTCAGAATATGAAATCAGGAATTGTTCCGACAGATCAATGACGGAATCCGCCTGCTGGTGCCGAATACGAATGATTGATTCGATGACTGCCAATGGGGCGAAAGCCCAGCAACTGCCACAACTGGCCTGATCTTTAACAGGTGTTATCCAATTTCCATTAAAATTACGCCAGTCAAATCGTTGTGGGAGATTTTTCGCGGATTGGGTGAATTTTTTGGGTAAAAAATCAGGTAAATTAGCTTCGGGAATGAATGCCCCTGTCAATTTTCGAAAATCGGTATCTGATTTCTCTGAAATTGAAGTTTCGCCGGCCATCCAATTCGCATTATTTTTTTGGATTTCATTTTGAATTTTCTGTAAATCACTATCAGCCGTAAATCCAGTTGAGATTACTATATTTATTAAAAGAAAATTGAAGCAGAAAATTGTAAAAAAGTGCCATTTCATAAAAAAATCTCCTCAGGTCATGCCCGTCAGTAAATTATCTCTCCTCCTGAAGTGGTAAATGTGCGGATACAAAAAAATAACAATTCAAAAATAATACCAGAGAGGAAACGACTGTTTCAAAAGTATGCAAATATAATTTAGAAGAACTGTGAAGAGGTTTGGTTTGAATTTTCGGACATGGAGAGGAGCCTTTTTTGTAAAACGATTTCACAATTGAAAACAAATTTCAATTATGTAAGTAATCCTTTGACAATCACATCGATAGCTTCGTCTTCGCTTAAACCACGTGCCATCAGCGTTTCCATTTGTTGTTTATCAACCGATCCAATGGACGCTTCATGCGTTACCTTTGCCAGGGGATGGGTTACTTTTACGAGGGGAACAGCGCTGGCACTGGCTTTTAGGCCTTCAACAATTTCAGTACAATCGATATGACCCCGTGCATAAGGTGCGTTTCCAATGACCTCCCCCATAACTTCGCTAGACGATTCATTGGTATTGACAATTCGCGATTTCGCAATCCCTTTACTATGGCTGCCATTGAGATGGATGACTTCCTTGATTTTAATCTGATCGTTTCCTTTACCAAATAACTTGGCATTAAGTTCGGCCACACTGTTTTCCCCGACATCAATTGCGTAATCAAGATCAAAACGCCCAACCCGCCCTTCGATGAGTTTAAATTCGGAAGTATACATAGAATTTTTCCCTAATTTTATCTGAGCGACGGGAATAACCTCAATTCCACCTTCAGGACCATGAAAATGCACTTCCTGGTATTTCACCACTGAATTGTCGGCAATATCCATTTTTGCCTGCATGATATGTTGTACATCTTCAGCCCGGGGGAAGGAGCAATGGGCCATAAATTCGACTTTTACATTATTTCCAATCATGTACGCTGAATTAATGACTTGTTTGCCAGTTTTATGCACCACGCCAAAACAGAGATGAACCGGATATTCCATTTTTACATTATCATCTATTTTAAATTTAACGTTCACGCCGGCATCTGTCTCTTCGGCCTGTAGGTGAATACCTGCAACTAAATTTTTCATTAAAATTTTATTACCCGACACAACGATGCTGGCAACTTTATTACTCTGAAGGAGTTCTCGTTCACCCCCACTTTTTTCCAGCGTATCGACAATCATTTCAAATTCGTTACCGTAGTTCATCAAAATTCTCCTCATAGGGCTGGTTAACATGTGCACAATCCCGACAGTGGTTTTGGTAAAAACGAATAATTTGCGGTGGTGCACCCGTACGTAAGATTCTGCCGGCACAGAGTGAAGACGCCCGATCGGCAATATTGACTATTTCTTCCCGATGCGTGATCAGGATGATGGTCGTCCCATTTGCCCGAATTTTCTGAATGACGGATGCAATCCTTTCCAGCGAGAGCGCATCGATTCCAGAATCAGGCTCGTCCAAAATTGCCAATTTGGGATTCATCGCCCAGATAGCGGCCAATTCGATTCTTTTTTGTTCACCGCCGCTAAGTTGGTTATCCAGATTGCGGGAAAGATAGGTATCGGGATCCAAACCCAGCAAGAAGAGGTAAGAACGATAATCTGAATTTTTTCCACGTGCTGCAATTTGCAGATAGCGTTCAACTGTAATACCCTCAAATGAAACTGGCCTTTGCCAGCCCAAAGTAAGGCCGAATTGCGCACGCTGAGAAATAGTCCAGGTGGTAATATCCTGACCATCAAAAATAATCTGGCCGGACTTTATCTGATAACCACTTAAACCCATCAAAATAGCACCCAATGTCGATTTACCTGTCCCATTCTGTCCCAGAATCGCATGGATTTCGCCATTTGTCACCTGGAGATTGACATCGTCCAGGATTTGACGCGTTCCGATTTCATATTTTAAATTTTGTAATTTTAGCATGTTGACATAAATCTCCCCAAAAAAATTGGTCGTTATGAAGCTATCTTTTAATATTGATAATTTAATGCGTGATGCGTCATGCTTAAGATAACTTTGGTGATGGCGTATTGCGCAATACGAATTGCGTGTCAATCTAAAAGTTAAATCTTGAAATTTGTTGTTTACGCTCGTCGGTCAGTAAAACTTGTGTTTTACGTCGGCAAATAAAATGTCATTTTCGTACCTTTATTTTCCTCGCTTTCAACGGTGATCCAGCCACCATGTTTTTCGATTATTTGCTGGGTGATGGCCAACCCCAGGCCTGTTCCTTTGGTTTTGGTGGTATAGAACGGGTCAAAAATTTTTTCCAGATTGCCAGAAATCCCACCGCCAGTGTCAATCACTTCGATACAAATATACGGGTGGTCCTTTTCAACGGTTTTGGTCGCTTTCAACGTTAAGCTCCCGCCTTTTTCCATTGCCTGAATACTATTGAGTGCCAAATTATAAATTACCCGATAAATGGCATCGGCATCGAATTCAAAAATCGGTAAATCTTCCGAAATCCGGGAAATAATCTGAATTTGCGGATTTTGATGTTCCCGGCTAATATCTTTTTTTACCTGCAGAATCGTATCGCGAATATTACCCGAACGTTTATCTAATTTAACGCCGCGGGCAAAGGTCAGAAAATCATTGATGAGACGATTCAGGCGTTTAATTTCATAAGGAATGAAATCAAAAAGCTCGTTTGGTTTTTCCGGATTATCATACAATTCACGCAGCACATCAGCCGTTCCTTTCATAATCCCCAATGGATTACGAATTTCATGAGCCATGCTGGCAGCCATCTGGCCCATCAATGCCAATCGTTCTGAGCGGCGCATAATTTCGAAGCTTTTTAATAAAACCATAAACACCCAGTAGAGAAATACTGCCAGCAAAAGGATAATAATCAGACTAATGATTCCCGCCAGCATTAATGATTGATTAAATGCGCGCAGATTATCAAAAAAATTGGCGTTAGCCTCAACAACCAGAATGGCCATAATTTCCTGATCATCGTTGATAACCGGTGCGTACGCACTTTTAAAATGGTTTCCTTCGACAATATGAAGTGGCGAAGCGGTGGTTAAACCTTTCCAGGCCCTTTTCAGACAGAAGCTGTCATCCTGGACATAGGTTCGTTTTTCTGGTAGTTTCAATCGTAAATTATCGTCAGCAATGACATTATAATTTTCGTCAATGAGAAAAACCGCTTGTAATTGATTTTCTTCTTTAACTGAATTCAAAATAGCTTTCAATTCAAAGCCATAAAAATCAAGTTGGTCCTTTGCGGCAGCACCAAATTGCGCTTCAATTAAATGTGCGGTGAGTAACGAAATCGCATAGAGCCGTTGGCCGAGTTCTTCATCCAGTGTACCACTTACTTTTTCCAGAATTGACCCACTCCAGAGAATAAACGAAACGATGAGAATGATAATCAGCAAAACCACGCTGCCTGCGGCTGATTTTCGATGTTTTAAAATTTTTTCAGCAAATTGTAGCTTAACTTCCACGTTTTCCCTCGTGTTTATCCGGATCGACATCAAACAGTTTCAACCATTCCTTTAATTCGGCATCCGACATGGTATTATTATATTTTTGAGAGAGGTCAAAAGTTTCCTGTTCTCCTTTTATTCGATTAATAAAATCGATTGGCGTAATAACCGCGGCTTTATGAATTCTTGCATAATGAATGAGTTCATTGTCCAAGGAAACAAGCTGTAATTGTGCTTTTTTATAATGCTGTTGAATGATTCTTTTAATTTCTGGATCGGCCTTTTGAGGTGGTTTTGAAAAATATATCTGTAAATCGGGTGTATGGGTATACTGAAGAGCATTCCCGGTAATTGACCCATCATAGACCAGAATAATTTTAACCTTTTTAACGCGTAAATATTCAGTCAAAATTTGTTCCAGTTTGTTGCGCGCCGCTTCCAGCGAAGTATTTAATAAAGTTTTTAATTGCGGAATATGATGGATGAAATTATAGCCATCGATGAGCACAATTGGTTTCATTGTATTTTCATTCCATTAAGCGATTTCATTAAATTCATCGAACAATTTACAAAATATTTTGAAAATTTCAGGCCTTTTTCTTTTATTTATTCAACCATCAAAAAAAAAAAAAGGTTTATCCGGGAACTTGTTTTTCGTGAAAATTGTGAAATTTTATATCAATTTTATAACATGCGGGTTACTTGATTTATCAAAATTCTTGGATCCGGAAAATATAGCTGAATTATTAATTACACCTATTCGCTCAAATGGCTAAAGTTAAGATGACCGATACAGAAAGAATTATACCACAATTGCTGCTTTTAACGCCATCGGTTGTGTCCAGACTTTACGAAGCCGCCGTCGAATTGCTGGGAAGATTTGGTGTCTGGTTCGAAGACTCGGCGACGCGTCAGATTTTACTGGATGCCGGTGCAATTTCGGTAACCCACGATAAAACACGCCTCCTCATTAAACTGGATTTGATTGAGAAAACGTTAAAAACAGCGCCAGCAAAAATTACATTTCATAATACCACCGGAAATAGTTTGTTAAATTTATCCGGCACAAATTCTCATTACGTGCCGGGTTCGGCTGCTTTAAATTTATTCGACTGGAGCACCCAGAAAGAGCGGCCGGTCGTAACATCAGACATCCTCAATTTACTCAAGATCATGAACCGGCTGGAAATTTTCGATTTTCAGGCAACCAGCCTGATTCCATCAGATGTACCGCACGCATTATCCGATTGCTATCGGTTTTATCTTTCACTGTTGTTTTCCGATAAACCGATTGTCAGCGGGCTTTTTCAATTCAAGAGTTTCCAGATTTTCTATGATTTATCATGCGCTATGCGTGGCAGTCAAACAGCACTGGCAGAAAAACCACTGGCAATTTTGGACTGTTGTCCTGTCTCACCACTACGTTGGGGTGAACTTTCCTGTCAGACACTCAACGTTTGTGCCGAAAAAGGTTTTCCGGTGGAATTAGTTCCCATGCTTCTACCCGGTGCGACAGCCCCTATTGATTTGTATTCAGCTTTGGTTCAATATCTTGCTGAAATCCTTTCCGGAATCGTTGTAACACAGACGATTCGCGCCGGCACCCCGGTAATTGCCGGAAATGCGCCAGCAGTTTTTGATATGCACACCATTGCGCCGGCGGTTGGTCGCATTGAGACGATGCTTTATATGGCGGGTTGCGCTCAAATGACCAACTGGCTTAATCTCCCCACGCATACTTATGCGTGTGTGAGTGATACAAAAATGTTGGATATTGAAACAGGAATTGAATCCAGTATTGGTGCGCTGACGGCCGCAACCAGTGGAATCAATTTAATTGCCGGTGCTGGTATGCTCTCAACGCTCAATTCGTTCAGTTTTGAGAAACTCCTGCTTGATCATGAAATTTTAAGGAAAATTAATCAGTTTAAAAGAGGTATTGTGCCACATTCAGATCGATTAATTGAACAATTCTTTGATGCGAATAAAAATGATAATTCTTTTTTAACAGAAGAAAAAACGATAAAATTATATCGCCATGAGTACCTTTATCCATCGCCACCATTTGGTATGAATCCGATGGTGACCGCTGCCGACCCAAGCAATTTAGCGACCGCCCATCAACAGGTGCAAGATATATTTATGACTGATATGAGTCCTTGTGTGGTTGCGGAAAAGGGAAGACTTTTAACCGAAATTATTCGCGAGGCAGGAAAATCGGTTGAATTTACTGAATTTCCATTTCTCTGGGACGATTAAAATTTGAAAAGAAGTTTGAAACAAATTCCAGCGCTCATTTTGGGAGTGATAAAATGTTGAATCGTTGGCTTAGGCTATTTTTTCTCACCACGGTATCTCTGGTTTTTGCTCAGGAGGAAACCATCCGCTATTGTCGATTCAATAATCTGGCATGGTTGTCAGATGGGCAAAATTTGATCTTTGAAAGCTATTTTATTGAAGAAGGGGTGAATAATATCGGTGCGCCAGCGATTTTGATGAAAAATATCACGACTGAAAAAATTGTACATCTGAATCCTGTCCTTGAACGATTTGCTATCTCGGCGGATAAAAAATATTCAATCTTTTCCAGTCGTTTTGGACTTTTTCTGATGGAGGTTGCGAAACCTGAAAATTGTGGTCAGATTCACTTTTTAAATCCATCGGAAAATAAATACTTAAAATCGATTGGTTTTTTTGAATTGCCAAAAGGAATTGGGTTGTACTGGAAAATGGTGGATTCCTGGGGAGAAGAGATAGCAGTCCAATTACGACAAATTAATGACTTTCCCACCCATTCCGATTCAGTGATCTACTGGCTAAATTCTCAACCGGTTAAAAATCGGGAGTTTAAAGATGTAACTTTGTCTGTTATTGATCCCAATGCGGCACGAAAATTAATTTATCCCTGCGTAAAGTTGAAAACAAGTTTCATTTTCAAACCAGTCAGCCCCAAAACGCCGGATTTACTGGATTTCATCCAGCGCGATTGGAATCCGAAAAAGGAAAAGAAACTGATCGAAAAGGTTCGGCTGCGTCTGTTTAGTTACAGTCCGGACAGTTCACGCATTATTGTTTCCTGTTGGCAGGAAAAAAGCAGTGAAACGACGCTGCTTTATAATATCAAAACCCGGCAGCTGCGGGAAATTTCAAATGAGGCATTCAAATTTTTAAGTTGGATAAATGACATGGAATTTATTGGCTTGATGCAATCCGGATTGTTTAGATTTAACCTCAATCAAACCAAACTCCAAAAATTGAATCATTGGAAAATTCCGGCTTCTTATCACACTGTTCATCATGGCATCTTGAAAATAGCCAATTTGAAATCTGCAGGTAAAACGGTCGAAAATAAAAATTGGATTGCAAAAATTGAAGATTTGAAAGGTGATTTTATTCAAAGTCAGATTATTCTCACGAATAAACAGACGGGCAAATCAAAGGTTTTTTTACCGCCAATTAGTAATTTAAAAATAAAGAAATAATCTGTACTTGAAAAATTTATTTACACAAGCCGTCATTTTTAACAAAAAATATTCATACCGCCAAAATCTTTTATTTCGCGCTGGCAGTTCTGCTTCTGGAAAGCTCTTTCTGCAGGTTTATTATGCTGGTACGACTTTTTTCAACCCATTCATTTTGCAAATTGGATTCCTGGCTCAATTTGAGATTTCCCTGATAATATTCAATGGCTTTTTCCCAGAGGGGGAAAACCAGCCGGGTTCGAATTGCTACTTTATATTGGTCAATTTGTTCGACGGTGGCCTCTTCAGGAATTGGTGACTCCATTACTGACTGGGCAAAACTCTCAAACGCCTGACCAATTTTATAAAATGACGCGGTAGTCCATTCAGCAATTTTAAATTTTGTTGCCTCAAGATATTTCTGAAGCAAGGCATTTAAAACCATCTGTTTTTTTTGCATATTGGCTTCAAGCGGGGGCATCAGCTTGATTGTCGTAAAAAATTTAAAGTCGATTTCCGCCAGCAGAAAATAGGCGTGCGCTACGAAATACTCATCGAATTCAACGCCACTATTTCGAAGCTGATTCGAGTAATTTATCGTATTCTGGAGTAAGCTCTGGGCGGCCACCAGGTTTCGGCTTTCATAAGTGGCCAGCGCATCTTTAAAAACGGCTTCAAAAAGCTTTTTGGGGTCCTCCTGTGGATATTCCTGATAATATTTACGATAGGCGGATGCCGCTAATGTCCATTTTTTGGCCCGTTCATACGCCTGGGCACAACTCAATAAAGCACCAGCCGCTAACTCCGAATTCCGATTCCGCTGGTAAACCTTCATGAAGTTTTGCGCTGCCCGATCGTCCTTGCCGTTTTTTTCGTATAATACACCAGCCCGAAGCGCTGCTTTTTCAAAATTTTCTGAATTGGGATACCGGGTCGCAAATGTTTCAAAAAGTTTTGCCGCTTTCGCTTCCTGGCCTGCTTTTTCAAATTGTACGGCAGCATCATAAGTTGCAACTTCGGCAACTTCGGATCCGCCATAACGCATGGCGATTTTTTCCAGCTCCTGCGCCGCTTTAAGACTGTCACCACTGGCCATCAGGTTTTCAGCGATTTTATACCGGGAAGAGGCCATCATCTTTTGGGAAACATCGCGCAGGTTGACGGAATCCGCTGCAAATCTTGACGCTACACCATACCATTTTTCGGCTTCCTTAAACTTTTCCATTTTATAACACGTTTGCGCCAGCAGGGAAGCAATTGGGGCGTAATATTTTCGTCCCTGACTTCTTCGGGTGATTATCGATACTGCTCGATTTAATATCGCCCGGGTAATCTCCATTTGCTCTAAATTAAAAAATTGTTCTCCGCTTTTAAAAAGTATCTCCACCGTTTTTTCACTGTTTGGGATAATTTTAACATATTCATTACAGGCTTGTAGAAATTCTTTCTGTCCTGCTGATTTTGTCAAAACCAGAACCTTTTTACCATTACTGGCAAATTTAATCGTATCGGGTTTTGTCTCTTTTTCATTTTGGTATAATTGATCAAAGCAAACGACCCGGTTATAGGCGGCATCGCTTTTAAATTGACTCTGTGGAAATTTTTGAAGCACAATCTGATATATTTTCGCGGCCATTCGATAATTTCCTAATTCAAAATAGGTCTCTGCCAGATTAAACGCCGCTCGGGGTGCCCGCTCATCTTTTGGAAAATTTTCAATAAATTGGCGCAATAATTCCACCGCTTTGGACTTATCCGACGAAGTTAAAGCCTGATCTGCTTCTGTCAAAATAGGCGTTGCCAGAATAAAATCAGCCTGTTGAATCATTGTTTTGACCATTTTTTGTGATTCGGGATCACGATATTTTTTGGCCCATTCGCTTTTTGCTCCGTAATTAATGATTAAATTTTTGCGAGTTTCAACTGCCTGATTGCGCATATCTAGTTTTTCATAGCACTCGAAAAGGCCATATTGAACCTGTGGTGCTTTTTCATATTGGGGATTTTGTTTTAGAATATCCTGATAAATATCAATCGCTTGTTCGTAATAACTGCGATTTCGATAGACATCGGCCAGGGAATGGGTGACCCGGAGTCGATATTTTTCAGGGGCATTTACATCTTGAAAAAAATTATGCAGGACTTCCAGGCCGCCAAGCTCACTGAAAGCGACCGCCAGGTATTCAATTGATTCATCACGCAAATCCAGTTTGGTCCGACCAAATTCTTCCAATTTTAAACTATCGACCAGATCCAGATCCCCCAGCAGATAAAAAAATGTACTGACAGCACTTGGATAATCATCCAGTTTATAATGACTCCACGCCAGTTTATATAATGCCATTCCAAAATATGGATTATTCCATTTATCGATGGAATTGCTATAATATTCCATTGCCTGGGGATAGTTTTGCAAATCAAAATAGTTTTCACCAATTCGAAATTTAATCTCGTCCGCATACACTGTTGCCGGAAATTTTTCCAATAACTGTTGAAAAACGGTCGCGGCCTTTTCGCGTTCACTGGCATCGAATAAGCAGAGTCCATACCAATACAGGGCACTTTCCAAAAATTCGATATCAGGATATTCAGTCAATAAACGCTCCATGACGTCAATACTCGGCGTATAATTAATATGTGGTTCGTCCGGCTCGGTTTTGAGCACCCCTTTATCCAATAATGCCAATTTTTTCTCATATTTTTCCATCTCGAAGGCATAAGCAATCTTTTCCTTTTTGATGTACATCTGCGAAAGTTGAAACATCGTCACCGGCGTAAACTCCTGATCCGGATAGTCTTTTAATGTTCGCTCAAATTGTTTGACCGCTTCGGTGACAAGCCGAAATTCGGCTGCTAATTTTTTGCGCTCTTTGAGAGCATTGGCGCGTTCCCAGAGTATTTTTTGTTGTTCTTTTGGACTGATTTTCGTTTTTTTATCCTTATTGGTCGTTTGTAAAACGCTTTGCCTGTTCACATTCCGTTTTGTGTTGGATCCGGCAGCTTTTGCAGCAGGTGCAGTGGACGATTTCGTTTTGGGTGGATTTGATTCCTGTGAATATAAATCGATAAGTGCCAAAGCAATAAAAATTAATGCAATCTTCACCAGTTTAAAAATAAAATTTCGACTTACAATATTGAATGTAGTTGCGATGCATTCTGGCTTTAATTTTGTTGCATTTTTATAAAAACCTGTCGTATTTTTTTTCATGCTAACCAATTGATATTTTGTAAGTTATGAATTAAGTAATTCAATTGTTTGTGTAAGAAATCTGATATCTGTGTGGGTGATTTTTAGAACAAGAACGATAATTCTTTATGAATATATCTTTAAATTTTTTAAATAAGTAGCGTGAAACTTTTGTAACCGATCACAGGGAATAGTATCAAATTTGTTGTGTCGCCGGTTTTACTGATTCCTCAGGTGAATAAGGTTTTTAATCAACCAGGCCACAAGATCAAACCCAATCGACCTTATTGACCTTCGTAACAATTCGAGGGTCCCTGCAATTTAACCTTATGACCTTATTGCTTCATTTGATTATCATCACCAATAAGGGAATAAGGTTGGTGGTGT
>DYKB01000152.1 GCA_020722815.1 Caldithrix sp.
ATTTCGTGAACACCACCAATAAAGCAATAAGGTTGATGCGACCAGGGGCTCCGGGATTACTAAGGTCAATAAGGTTGGTGCAACGAGCCGCAACGCATAAGAACACCGGGAACCTTATTGGCCTTCGTAACGAATCGTAGCTCCCCCCGGCTTTAAACCATATTCGCTTATTTCATAAAAGTGACGAATAAGTCAAAAAATAATCTCGCAGAGACGAAAAGATGTTAAATGCCTTTACATAACCTCCGCTTTCCAGGTGACGTTCACATACTTCAAAGAAGGATAAATGAATTCAACGCAAAGATGAATTAATTCAAAAAAAGATGAACTCATTCAATGCAAAGATAAATAAATTTAAAAAATGATGAACTTATTCAATTTAGAGATCAATTCATTCAAAGCAAAGGTGAATTAATTCAAAAAAAGATAAACGAATTTAAAACAAGAATGAACTATTTCAAAGGAAGGATGAATTGGTTTAAACCGGGGGTGCCCCACCTCAAGGTTGCGGATGAGCAGACGCCAGGCAACTCGCTACCAGGCGGCCCCTTGCATTCCACCGCCGAAGCGGTGGAATGCGAGGGGAACAGACGAATCGGTTTTAATAATTTTGCTTTTTGACCTCTTTTTTATATTTCATTGCGGGGTTAATTCGGGTTCGGTGCTTTTATTACCCTATAAATAATCAAATGTTCAAATCACCAAATACTCAAATCACTCACCTGTAGATGAAAGTCCTGAACGCACTAAACGCAAATAGTAGTTGTAGTCGAGGATATAGTAGTCGTAACAACTGCCATAGCCGAAATAGACAACCCAGCGCAACGACCCGCCAGCAACCTGGTCGGCTGTCCAGATCCACCTTTGTGTTTTATCAAAAACGGGATCGATATACAAACCACTATTGAGTTCCTTTGGTTCCATGAGGCTCATGGCTTCTTCCAGCGTGGGCAGGCGCCAATCATGAAAACCGGCATAGCCTTTTCGATTCAGATCATCAATCCACGTTTGGACATCTTTCCAATATAAATATTTAGGAGAACCACTTTGCTGCCACATTATACCGGTCGCTAGATCAATTACTACCAGGTCTTTGTCAAATTTCATCGACAAATAATGATGTTTAATTCCTTTACCAGATTCATTCTTATTGGAATCGAAAAAACCCTGGTTATGCAACATCTTATTTACATCATCACTGGATAAAACAGATTCTTTAGTCCTCAATTTTGGCTTAATGAGTGATTTAAATTAATCCACGATAGAAATGCCATTTGCCTTCAGGTAAGAAGGATTGATCTTCCAGGTCATCTCTACAAAAAATCGCTGCATCTGATCTGTCCATTCCATATCAGGACGTAAATTAGATTTTCCATCCATTACCCGCTTCACAAACAAATATTCCATAATCGAACGATGGGCGAATTTATAGTTCCCATCGGCATCGCGATTGAGCAAAGAACGGCCGCGCAGTTGCCAGTCATCCAAAGGAATGTTCCAGTCACGGGCCAGCGGTACCAATTGATCATAATGAATTCGTTCAGCGCCCCGCTGTTTACGATTTACATATAAATCCACCGCCAGACGTTCTGAAAACTGGCGTAAATGGTCTTTTTTTAAGTCCTCAATAATTTTTTCTTCACGGGTGAGCCAGGCTTCCACCATCTCTTCATATAATTCAAAGCCGTAATTAATTTCCCGATTGGTCTCCACCAGATCATCGATATGCGCCAACAACATGGGGCGAACGCCTAAATCCGGGATTCGCGCCACCATTTCACGGGCTTTTCGGCGCCGTTTCTTCTGCCCGAAAGGATAACGCTTTTTTAAATATTGCGTGATCTGCTGATCGGTAAAGAGCGAGAGATAGAGTTTATGAAAGACATATTTGGCCCCTTCACCGGCTTTTTTGGGGCCAATTTTGACGATGCCGGTCTCTTTGGGAATCTCTTCATCGCGTGGGAAAAATTGCGTGCGGCAGGTGATAATAATTTTTTCAAAAGATTTTGTTAATTCCATCAGCGTTTTCAAGCGTTCCACATGGTCCACAATGGCCAGCGTGTCCTCATCAAAGGCATCCAGAAACAGAATCTTATTTTCCTTGTCCTCAATTTTTTGAATCCGTTCATCCACATCCGGGATACCCAACGGTAAAATCACCAGGTTCGCTTTTTTGTGATGGAACAGATTGCGGGCATAATAATTTATCACAAATGAGGTTTTCCCCATGCCGGAATCCGCCAGTAACAAGAAATAGCGATATTCGGTGGGATTATTGAGCATGTTATCCACCGCCGCGAACAGATTCTGGCGGACCCCAACGAGCAATTTCGGGTTTTCCCGCCCGGATGGATCCAGATCCTGGCATTCCGGTTCAATATAGTAGCGAATCGCCTGTTCAATAATCCCCTTGGTATAGACCTTCGCCCCCACCCGATCTTCCAGAATCCGGCTCCGCCGCCGCGCCCGATACCAGGGTAAAATTTTGGTAAAATAAATTACCAGCAGGCCAGCTAATCCGCCTAAAATACTGACAATCGTCCCGATAAATTTCGCCCAATCAACCAATGTTGTTAAGTCTTTCGTGAAAAAGGTAGAATCTGGAGGCATAGGTTGGTCCTTATTCTTAATTTTCATAAATTATTGTTATTCCGTCAGCGTGCAATTCAGGAGTAAAACGCCTTTACTAGGTATATGAACCCTTAATTTTGATTATTTTTTGTCATTGCGAGGCGTTTTTTGCCGAAGCAATCCCATTTTTCAACAACGGAGATTGCTTCGTCACAAAAAACGTTCCTCGCAATGACAGCCAAAGCGGCGTTCCTGCACACGCTTTTTATGCGTTTTAAAATACTATCAATTTCTGATGAAAAGTATTTTACTTCTTAAATTCAACCCGTTTATGTGGCAGTCGTTCCATCGCTGAATGCAAATATTTTCCCGTTTGCCGAATAATCACATAATTTATCCCATTCGCCTCCAGTTTCGCACCGACTTTTGATAAAAAACGCTGATGAAAACCACAGCATCGTTCCACACCATGTCGGAACGGCTTAATCTGATAGCCGGTGAGGGCACTTAATTGCGCCGCACCTTTTCCAAAAGCTTCAAAATAACAGCCAATTTGCAAAATTACCAGCGAATTTTTATAAATTTTCTGAAAATAGCCAACCTGTTGATTCAATCGGATGATCGCCTTTGGAACTTTATATTTACGTTTGATTTTATGGAAATAAAGCGTAAAATATTCTTTCAGAAACGGGAAATCCTGATACATTTTTAAAATTACTTTTTTCGCCCGGGCATGTTTAAAATGGCCTAAATAGGCATTGATCCGGGCCAATAAATGATCCAGTTGGTCCGAATCATAATTCCAGACTTTTTTAATGCCATCATCAACCAATAAGGTGGGCTGCATTTCCCGGAGAACCTGCCGGCAGTTGCCCAGAATCCGGCGGCGACAGAGTTTATAAAATGGCCGGACGATAAAACCGGCAAAATCAACGCCATTAAAAACCGAATCAATCCGGGTGACTTTCGTATTGAGTTGAAGTTCCAAACGGCGCGCTAAAAAGCACTCAATTTCTTTTTGCCAGTGCTGTAATTGCTGAGGACTGGTTGCCAATAGAATAAAATCATCCACATAGCGGACGTAGTAATGACATAATAAAGTCCGTTTAACAAAATGATCGAGTTCATTTAAAAAAATATTGGCGAAAAACTGGCTGGTAAGATTACCAATAGGTAAACCATAATTTGGGGCAACCTGAAATAACGATTTATAATGAGGAACCTTTTGCTGTAATTTTTTCGGATCATGAAGTACATAATCTGTCACCGGATCGTGAAATAGCGTAACTTCCAAAAGCCAGCGGAGATGTTCATCGGAACATTTTTTACATAAAATTTCAAACAGGCGCGGTTTATAAATGGACATGAAAAAATTATAAACATCCAGTTTTAAATAGTAAGCCGGCTTTTTCCCATTGAAAGTGATTTGGCGTAGATATTTTTGTAAAACATCCGTGGCCAGATGCGTCCCTTTTCCGGGTCGGGAAGCAAAGGAAGCATAAATAAAAATTTTCTCCCAGATCGGGGAAAGCGCATTATAAATCAGATGATGCACCACCCGATCCCGAAAATCGGCCGCAAACACCTCCCGCGGCTTGGGAAGTTTAATATAGAAGCAGACAGAAGTGGTGGGCTGATAGCAGCGGTTATTCAGATCGTCAACCAGTTGGACAATATTTTCCTCCTGGTTAGTTTCAAAGGCTAAGGCATCTTTGGTATTGCGTTTATTTTTCCGGCAATCCAGATAAGCCTGATATACTTGTTGAAAGGTAAACATGGAATAGATGATTCTCCTGAACGCACTAAACGCAAATAGTTGTTGTTGATATTGTTGTCGTTACAATTGCCATTATTGAAATTGACAACCCAGCGCAACGACCCGCCATCGAGTCTCCCCTTCACGTCATGCCGGCTTTTTTTTCGCCAGCACGACCCACTGCCACAACAGGCCGGGCTTTCCGGGATGTCGGGCTGGATTCAGCAATACCTGAGCTGGAAATTAATCTTCCATAATTTAAGCTTCAGGTGGGGAGATACACAATCATCTACAGGGGCACACTTCACCGTCCGGTTCGGGCTAATCTTTACGCATAAGTTTTTCTTGACTTTTAAGAAAACTGATTTTTACGATAAATTCTCCTTCCCTT
>DYKB01000153.1 GCA_020722815.1 Caldithrix sp.
GACAACTCTAGTGTAACAGAAATTATCGCAAATGTCAAATGTCTGACAAATTAAAAAATATTAATTATGCCAACCCCCCACCATCTACAACATACGCTGCACCGGTCACATAACTAGCTGCATCGGAAGCTAAAAATAAAGCTACCCGAGCAATTTCGATTGGTTCTGCATAGCGACCTAAGGGACGAGACGCCGCATCTATTAGAAATTCATTTTCATCTTGTCCTAGCTGGTGGGCTTCATTGCGGAGCATTGGCGTATCGGTATCACCGGGACAGATGCTATTAACTCGAATATTTTTGGGGCCATGATCAATCGCCATTGCTCTAGTCATATTGACAACAGCCCCTTTCGAAGCACAATAAGCCACAGCTTTTTGCCCACCTTTTAACCCCCACCCTGAAGCTGTATTAATGATAGCGCCTTTTCCGGCTTGTTCCATAATCGGGATCACAAATTTACTCATTAAAAATATCGATTTAACATTGATCGCCATCAACCGATCCCATTCCTCTTCGGTTGTTTCCAAGATATCTGCCCGACGGATAATGCCAGCATTATTAAATAAAATATCTATCCCGCCAAATGTCTTCACTGTCTCCTCTACTGCTTTTTGGCATTGATCTGCATTGGTAACATCACAATGGATATATATCGCCCGATCTCCTTTAGCAGTGATTTCATTAACGACTTTCATACCCGCTGCGTCATTTATATCAATGATAGAAACTTTCGCACCTTCCTCAGCGAATAGCAGTGCAGTTGCTTTTCCGATACCCGAAGCACCACCGGTAATAATTGCGACTTTCTCCAGTAGGCTTTTCATTTATAACCTCTCTTTTTTTATTTAATCCGTCACCCGGTAGATAATTTTCTCTCGATATCCCGTAATGATAGGGATATATCCGACTAATTTTCGATCCACTAACGCATCACCGGTGTCCACTCGAAGTGGCTTACCTCTTAATGCATTGATTTTGCTTACCAAACTGACGACGATGATATCATCTTTCGATAACCTCTCTAACACTCTTGGGCTAAATGGCTGGTTTCCTCGTCCGAATAAAAAACCTTGTCCACCGATCGGGGTAACGATGATTTTTAATGATTCGCTTTTTAAAACCTCAATTAATCGCCGTTCATTGACATCTTTCGCAAACAAAACCTTATCTTTCACCAAATCGATGCCCACCAAGGTTTTTTCTATACCTAACATTTTCCCGATTTGACTTGGAATAGTCCCGGGACCGATCGCGTATATGGATAGGTTATCCATTTTCTCAATAACCCATTGAGCAATTGCTTCAATTTGGTAGCTATCATGTGCCGGGGTTGGAATTTTCTGATTTTGAACTAAGTGAGGGTAGAAAGGGATCTTTAAAAAGCCGAACAACTTTGTAATCACCATACCGCTGCGGTAAGCATCCTCGTCAAGGTCAATAATTTCTACTTCGCGGAAGAGCACTTTCTTACGGGTGATAAAATCTTTCACAAGCAAACCGGCACTTCTTGGGCTATAGGCGAAAACAGCCGAAAACATTTTAACCCCAGCCGGAATACCGAGCACAGGGATTTCACCTTGAATAGCATTATAGATATCCCGTGCAGTCCCATCTCCACCGGCGAAAAGGATGAGATCCACTGTCCTTTCTTTCATAATTTTCGCAACTTCAATCGTATCTTCAGCGGTAGTCATTGGATGATGAAGGATTGGAATAATTTCGGGTTCAAAACCAGACTGTTTAGCCACCAATTCACCCATCGTTGTAGCCGCGGTGTTCAATTCAAACTGATCACGTATAGGTAAAAGTATCGTTAAGGTTTCTTTTGCTCGTTCCTGTGACAACGGTACTGCGCCAAGCGATAAAGCTTTCTCTTGAATTTGCTCGCCATCACTGCCCTTCAAACCAACCCGTCCACCTAATCCAGCAACTGGATTGACAATCAAACCGATCTTCTTCTTGTCAGCCATTGTACTTATCTATTAAATGATTTTATGTCATTTAAGTTGGGCGGTTTTACGTTTATATGCCCGCCAAGTTACTGCCCAAGAATCCGGGTCATCAAAGCTTTCTGGATGGATGCGATGGATTGTGCTATTGTAAGGGGCACCGTGAATAAAATCCGCATCCTGATATGCCTCTTCTGCGATATTTTTTATTATCTCTACATATTCATCTAAATCTTCCTTTGAATAAGATTCGGTTGGCTCTAAAGTCATCGGTTCCGGCACAATATATGGATGGTGACTGGTCCAATAATGAGAGCCAAAATCGGCGACACGAAAACCAATTTCTTCTGAATGAACACCGGTATCCTCCGTTAATTTTTCCCAGCTATAACGGATCTGTTCAATTCTTGGATTATCAAGAGAATAAGGGATCGAAATGCCTTTCGCTTCAAGGATTCTCTTCATCAAGTAGTTATTATTCAATACAGCAATCTCTGCCACTTCGCGCAAGCCATCCGCTCCAAGACTCATGATCCAGGCATAAGCTTTCAATATATTTTGCGCCACCCCGTAAAAGGGGCGAATTTTTCCTATGGAGAGGGGTCTCTCATAATCCAAATAATAGCTTTGTCCATCAAATTCAACAACAGGAACTGGTAGGAAAGGAGCTAATTCATTGGTCACACCACAAACCCCAGCAGCTGGTCCTCCACTACCATGCGGGGTAGAAAAGGTTTTGTGTAAATTAAAATGGCACAGATCAAATCCGGCATCTCGAGCTCTGGTTATCCCTAAGATTCCATTTGCATTTGCTTGATCATAAGAACATAATCCTCCAGCATCATGGACAATTTGCACAAATTTGTCTACATTTGGGTTAAATATTCCCGTATCTTCTGGATTCGTGATTAATAGTGCGGCAGTGTGTTCTGAAACCGCCGCTTTCAAAGCTTCCACATCTGGAAAGCCATTTTCGTCTGGATACAGCGTGATCACTTTATAACCAGCGGTTTTGGCACAAGCTGCATTCGAGGGATGGGAAAAAATGGTTGTAATAATCTCATCGCGCTCTCGGTTTCCATGATATGCATGATAAGCTCTAATCATTGATACGTTTGTGTATATCGCCGCCGATCCAGCGCCTGGCTGCAGGGTAAAGCGGTCCATCCCAGAAATTTCCTTAAAAATTTCCTCCAGGCGGTACATAATCTCCAGAATTCCCTGAACTGTACTTTCATCTTGATAAGGATGTAAGTCTTGTATTTTAGGTGATCTGGCAATTTGATCGTTCACTTTCGGGCTATATTTCATGGTACAAGTTCCTTGACCAACATCTATATTCAAATCTACTCCCAAATTTTCTTGCGATAAACGCAAATAATGCCTTAAAACATGCATTTGGGATAACTCCGGTAATTGGGGCGGTTTCGTTCGGCGCATGGATTTTGGCAATGCTTGCAAAACATCACCCACACGATTCTTAATGCCTTCCTCAACCTGAGGTGGTATAACACCTCTTTGTCCGGGTTGACTGAGTTCGAAAATGATCGGTTCATCCCAGCGGGCTTGGTGAAATCGCCGTAATTTTGGTTTTGGTTTGATTTGCTCAATCATGGATCACCTCCGCTAAAGCAGAAACAAGGATATCAATATCGTTCTGAGTATGCACTTCGGTTACACAAAACAAAGCAGATTGCCCCAAGCCGGCAAAATCCCGGCTGATATCCTTCCCACCAAAAATCCCTCTTTGTAGTAACCTTTGATTGATGGATTGGACACTTCTCTCACTTTGATCGAAGTTAACCAAAAACTCATCAAAATGAGCTGAAGAATAAAAAGGTATGTTGATACCATCAATCTCATTTATCCGATCCATTGCATAGCGAGTTCTTTGCATGATTCCTTCTCCGAGTTCTGCCATTCCCTGTGGGCCAAGCAAAGCTAAATAAACACCGGCTGTGATCCCCCACAAAGCGGCTGCTGTGCCAACCCATTCCTTTCCTTCTTCCCGCTTAGCAAAGGAGGTACGCTCATAAGCCACATCCCCAAAGCCATATTCACCAGCGACATCCGTTGCTGCAACCCCAAATAATCTCGATGGGAATTCCATGACAAAACGCGGATCATCTTGGGTAGCAATGAAACCGCCGTGACCACCGCCATAAAACATGTGTATACCCAAGGGTTGAATATCCCCGCATACCACATCAGCACCATATTCTACCGGTGGATTAATTACTCCTAGACTGATCGGATTAACCGAGACAACCG
The DNA here is from genome assembly GCA_020722815.1 of Caldithrix sp. GTDB lineage: Bacteria > Zhuqueibacterota > Zhuqueibacteria > Thermofontimicrobiales > Sulfurfontimicrobiaceae > DYKB01. The sequence goes on from DYKB01000153.1 coordinate 4,223, forward strand.
ATAGAGCTTTATATTGATGGGCAATTGCTGAAATTTCTTCTCCATTTGACTCAATGACCCCTAAATAGGTGGGGTTTTCAAAATAAATACAGGCAAAGTCTTCTGAAATTATGGATTTAAGGGTGGCTAAATCCACTAAACCGGTCGGTAATTCTATTGGCGCTTGAACAATAGTTATATCAGGTTGTAAATAATCACGGATTTTGGAGAATTTATCTTGCCCAATTAATCCGGCAATCAATACTTTATCCCGCCCAGTTATTCTACAAGCCATACGGAGAGCCGTGGCGGATGCCTGAAATCCATCATACGTGGGTACATTAACCACATCCATATTGAGCAATTCCCCCATCATGCTTTCATATTCAAATAATGCTTGAAAACGTCCGTGGTCTTCGTATGGCTCACCCGCATAAGCAGTAAGGAATTCACTTCGTGAATTGATTTCATC
>DYKB01000080.1 GCA_020722815.1 Caldithrix sp.
ATGGAGGCATTGGCCTCCGTCTTACCCACTCAGGTTATTCAATTTTCGGACAGACACTCATTAGTATCTGTCCGTAGAAGCCGCCGATATTGTTATTACAAGTAACCGTTCACAGGATGGGTCGACTCTTTCATTCCCGCACTTTTTTGGCGGGGCGCCATTATCCTTCCGACAATTTGACGCCCGATAAAACGGACGGGTATGACAGAAGCTTTTATTGATCACCCCGGGATCGGCTATTAAATTTTAATTTTAACTTTTTGTTTTATTTAATGTTACCTAAAATTCTAAAATGGAAATTTTTGATGTTCAGAATCAATGTAGTACCCCCATTTTCGCGTTTTGAAAATGGGGGAGAGACAGAGGGGGTCAAGACTTCAAAGAAAACGATTCATTTTAGAATTTCAGGTGTTATATGAATTCATAATTAAAATTAATCGAACCACTGAATCGAGACTTATTCCCTTCAAACACTCAAATTTTCCTTGCATTTTTGACAATTTTTTATTATTCTTGATACATAACAAATATATTTGCTCACAATTTTTACCTACCTGATTCGAATCTAATAGGAGGCTATCTATGTCTAAACGAACCGTTGTAACAATGCCTGGCGATGGAATTGGTAAAATCGTTCTGCCTGAAGCAATTCGTGTATTGGACGCTGTCGGTTTTAAAGCAGATTACGTTCATGGGGATATTGGTTGGGATTTCTGGATAAAAGAAGGAAATGCCTTGCCACAGCGGACAATCGATTTATTAGAGAAGCACAAGTTGGGTCTTTTTGGTGCCATTACTTCGAAACCCAAAGATAAAGCCGATAAAGAACTGTCCCCTGAATTGCAAGGCAAAGGCTATGTCTATTACAGCCCAATCGTCACCATGCGGCAGCATTTCGATCTGGACATTTGTATTCGCCCGTGTCGCTCGTTTCAGGGCAATCCATTGAATTTTATCCGCCGCGGTTCGAAAGGAAATGTCGAGGAACCATTGGTGGATGTGGTCATATTCCGCCAAAATACCGAGGGACTTTATGCGGGCGTCGAATGGACAAATCCGCCCGATACCGTTCGCAAAGCCATGGAAACCCACCCGAAGATGAAAAATTTTTCCCATGTCCCCTCCCCGGACCTGGCGATTTCAACCCGAATTTTCAGTCGCGGCGCCTGCCAGCGAATCGTGGAAGGTGCTTTCGAATATGCCAAAAAATATAATTATAAATCAGTCACTGTCTGTGAAAAACCCAATGTGATTCGCGAAACTTCCGGCATGATGGAAGCCGAAGCGAAAAAAATCGCCGCGAAATACCCCGGCATTCAGCTCCGGAGCACCAATATCGATGCCCAGATGATGTGGCTGACAAAAAATCCGGAAGAATACGGCGTGATTGTTTCAGGAAATATGTTTGGGGATATCGTTTCGGATGGCTTTGCGGGACTGGTGGGAGGATTGGGATTTGCCTGCAGTGCCAATATCGGGAGAGATTGTGCGGTTTTTGAACCGACTCACGGCTCAGCACCGAAATATGAAAAATTAAATCCGTCTATCGTCAATCCCATCGCCATGATCCTCAGCGCCTGCATGATGTTGGATCATATTGATGAAAAAGATAAGGCCGACCAGATTCGTCAGGCAATTGCCAGGGTTGTTCAGGCTAGCAAAGTCCAAACCTACGACATGCTTCGCCTCACAGGTGGCCCGGATGTATTTAAACACGGCGCTGCGACGACGCAACAAATGACGGATGCAATCATTCAAAACCTATAGCAGTGCTGAATTTTGAATGTTGAATGATAAATTAAAAGATGAAATCCTGTCATTGTGCGACATTTCCTTCGACAACGATCAGGACAAGTTTTGCCGAAGCTTGTTTTTTAAGCTCGCAATCCCCCTACGTAACCAAAGAAATTGCCTTATGGTAAGAAGCGCTTCTCGCGATGACAGATAAAGTGCATATTCGGACAAAAGCAAATTAAAAAAGGACTATCAAATGATTACACCTGAGGATATAAACTCACTTTTTAATGAATTTCTGGATCAAATTCAGGATAAACAATTAAAAGAACAGGTCATCCAGACCTGGGTCGCCGGCTGCAAAGAAGGAAAATGGGAAAGCATTGACCAATTGAAAGCCATGCCCTTCACGCTCTTAACCAACACCCAGGGGATTAATTTTATTGAACATACCGCCGCTGTCACCTACGGCGCGATGGAATTAGCCAAAGCCCAGCAAAAATATTACGCCCATCTTCCCTACTCCATCAACATGGACTTCCTCATTGCCGGCGGCTTACTCCACGATGTGGGAAAATTACTCGAATTTGAAATGGACACGGAAGGAAAAGTCAGGAAAAGCTTCAGCGGCAAATGCGCCCGCCACCCCATTTCCGGCGCAATCCTGGCAGGCAAACACAACCTGCCCCTCGAGATCATCAACATCATCGCCTGCCACGCCAAAGAAGGCGAAGGCCGTCCCCAACGCATCGAAACCGTGCTCATCCACCAGGCTGATTTTGCGACGTTTGATCCGTTGGTGATGTTGGAGAGGGGGGGGTTGATTGGGTGAGATAAAAATAAATAGTCAATATTATAATTTATACAATCTTTCCCTTTTAGAAGGTAAACTAAAATCTCCTGGCTTAAATTTATTTGGAATTGCCCATTTCCCGGAAAATTTACCTTTATAAAAATATGCTGAAAAATCTGAGATTGTATGTCCTCTCTTTGTATCGCCTTCAATATTCGTATTACGTACGTCAGACTGTTTAAACACACCATCACTAACAATTTCGCCGGTGTCTATATTTTTAACCGGCGTTCCATTAGGCTATACGGCATCGACATCTCCTTTTAATTTTTTTTCAACTTTGAACAACTCATCAGTATTTTTCCCAGGAGGTAGAAAAATAAAATCATCAGCATTTGAATTCGATTTAACACGAATTAGCCACGGAATGTCAGTATCATTCATTACTTCCCCCCCTAAACTTAAATTTTCAAATTTTCTTTGAATTGTTCTATCAGCAAAATTCATTCTTTTCGGTTGTACCATATGCATTAGCTCATGCGCAAAAAATCCCCCCTGATTCTGTTTGCGGGGCATATTGGTTCGATACGAAGCTGTTATCCTGATTAGTTGTGAAAGTTCGAACATTCTTCCATAAGAAAATTTTCAAACGTTAGATATAACCAATCAACCATTATATTACCAGAACAACCCACCCAATATAATAATTATTGCGATAATTTAATGATAATCGACATAAAAATTGCAAAGGAATAGCAAAACTATTTTTTCCTCTTCCAATTTTATTATAAATTTATGTGCTAGATAATGAATTCACGGTCTCGATTCGGATTCTACTCTTCAAGTAACTATTTGTTATTTCTAATCTTAAGCCATGTATGGATAATGTTCTAAATTCATTTTTATGGTAGTCCAACAAATATGAACAAATGATTTTTTATCATTCAACCTGAGAGAGAATTATTGTCTCATTTTGAACAACATGTTGCAACTGATGTGCAATACGTTACCAGACTTGCAATTAATTCTGAAAAGACCGAACCTGGTTTATTTTCGGATTAATTCATAAAAATGTATTTTTAAACCTACAACGGCACTAAATTGGTCGAATTTACTTATATTCGACAAATCCGACAGATTTAATGTCTTTTATCCAAACTCAAAATACTTCAGGAGGTAGTAATGAAGAAGGATCTTCTCAATTTACTAAAATGTCCGAGTTGTGGACATGATGAAATTCATATTGAGCATATTTATTCCAGGTACACGCTTAATGAACAGAATAAAAAAATTGAGTTCATTAAGGAGGGGCTTTTGAAATGTCCCAAATGTAATATGATCTATCCAATCATCGCTGATGTACCAACTTTGTTAAGGGAGTCGCAATTTATTGATTCAGAGAAGGCATTTTGTCAAAATTATGATAAAAATCGCGAAACAGTAGTGCTTATTTAGTGTCTGTCCGCAAAAGCCGCCGGCACTGTCATGGCGAGGCGCGTTTTTGGCGACGAAGCAATCTCAGCCGTTGGGGATGAGGGGATTGCGAGCCTAAAAAACAGGCTTCGGCCAAAAGCGCCTCGCCCTGACCGAATTGGGTATTTTCGGACAGACACTATTTGGCTATCATCACATCATTCCATGCGCTGCTTTACCATTTCCCGCACCTGTGTTGCTTTAAAGCTGATAAATTCATTTAACATCATACGAGCCTGTTCAGGATTTTGTTTATAAATTTTTAATATTCTGGATTCAAAATCAGCCTGATTTTCCAGAAGATTCATTTCATACTCTGCCCATTTTTCCCGTATCTGGTGGATTTTTTTGCCATAATTATCATCCATTTGTTCCGAAAATATTGAAAATTGATAATAGGCTAATTGTGGATTTTCTTCATAAATCTCTTCCGGTCGATTAAAATGATTCTTCAGGGCGTTTTGAAAATCAGCGCGGGCAAATCCGGCGGGAATTTCAGTTATGCCGCAATACCAGGGAAGCGCCAGCTGCGTACAGGGACGACGTGGGGCCAGCCACAACACAGCGCCAATATCAACAGGCATCCAATCCCGAAGCTGCGCAACAAAGCCATATTGTGTCGCTTCAGCACAGATGGTGCTTTCATCGGTATGGTGTGGACTGCCGGCTTGATAACCAGCCGTCAGATCATACGATGTATCTTCATAGTGATCACGTAATACGGAGAATAAATCGGATATCGCAATTTTTTTGGCCGGTTTGAACGAAAATGGGAATGTGGCTGTTACCGGATATGGCTCATTGGCTAATAAATTGACTCCACGCCACATTCGGTGAATATTCCCGTCATTTTTTGCACTTCCAGGAGAATTATAAGCGTCGCAGAAATTGAAGGCGTTGTCAGGTGATGGAATGTACCACTCTTTTTTAATGGCATAATCCACAATATCCGGCGAGCCCAAAAAATTGGTGGTATCCGTCAGATTAATTTCACGAATGGTATAATAATTTGGAATTACCATGACTTCATCATCCGGGACACGTTGGGCGACCCAATGTTTCCCGTTGACCACCGCCAGTACCCAGGCTTCTGAGGGATCGGCAAGGATATAAGTGCGGCCGGAGGAATTATAGCCATATTCAGTGACAAGTTTTCCGCCAATTTTTACAGCATCTTTGGCAGTTCGGGCACGGGCGGCCATGAGACATCGTAATTCATAGCCAATACCCCCATCTTTCAATTCGCCTTCCTTTTCACGCGAGGCACAGGCATCCGAGGCGATGACGACCCCCCATTCATTAAAAAAACTGTCGGAAAAGTCCATACCCGGCATTTCCAGCCAGAGATAGCTCCAGGTTTGACTGACTTGCGGAACGCGTGCGCCATTTTTTAAAACAATAAATTCTTCAGGCGAAGATGAAAGCCGTGGCACTTTATACCAGTTAACAATCTGTGGCGGTGTATCATCTTCATTATGCGCAAAAAGTACGGCCCCATCTACCGACGCCTTCTTCCCCACCACGATAGAAAAGCAGCAAAAAGGCTGTATGGCATAAGCTGAAGTTACGAAGAAGATTAACAGGATAAAATATAATTTGAAAATAGATGAGTTTTTTCGGAACATGTCAGGACCTCCCTATTTTTTTCTCTTTTTTAATCCAATCACTTTTTGAATATTATATAAAAGTTCTCCGGCTGAACGTGGATGAACCAGTAAATAACGTTGTGTGTAGCAAGTCGTCCAACAGCCAGAACACCCGCGATATTCCTGAAGTCGATTCTGATATGCCTCACTCCTGAAAATTGACTTCAAATCCTGTTCATATAAATTCCCAATCGGTTTTCCCCAGCACAAGTGTACGTTGCCATCTTCCATGATCGTCAATCGGGTTGACAGGATGGGTGAATCGGTAAAGGCACAAATATCTGTCTTACCGGTAGCAACAAATTCAGGAATTCCTTTGATAAAGGTCCGGAGATTTAGAATATCCGGATTATCCGTCAAAAAATCAATCAGTTTTTCCAATCGCTTATCATTCACCAGCTTGAGCTGTTCGTCAAAACGAGTGGTTGCGGTGAGGGAATGATAAACACCAATTGTCACCTTCCAGTCAAGATCGCGCAAGCGTCGAATAATTTCAGGTACCTGCTCCAGATTTAAATTATTGATGACAATATTGGCATATAAAATTGATTTTGAATCAGCGCGCATCTTATTAATCAATTCGATATGCTTAAAAACGGTATCAGCGAATTGCTTTGCCCCACGAAGTTCATCCCCCAATTCCCCCAGTCCATCCAGCGAAGTTTGAATATTAATATGATTCTCCAGGGCAACCCGGCAAAATTTTTCAATCACTTCGGTTTTATTATAAAGTCCCGTCACCAGGGTACAGGCCAGTGGAAAAGTCTTCTTTGCTTCGATCAAAATTTTGTCCAAATAGGGAACCAGTGTGGCTTCGCCGCCAGAGATAAAACCAATATATGACCCATATTCCTGTAATCGATGTGAAATCAATCGAAAATTTTCGAGACTCATGGTTGCCGGTTGATTTTTTCTTTCATACACACTACATTGCCGGCAACGTTGGGTGCAAAGATGGGTCAATCTAATCTCGGTACTGGAGTTTAGTGGCCGTCGGCTTAATAAATTATGAACACCCTTTAAAACGATATCTGGTTTAATCACCATGAAAAATTCGCGCTCCTGTTAATAGTGAGTTTATGCTTTCTTTTCAATTTCGCCCCATTTTAAGTATTGCCTGAAAATCCCGTGCGACCGATCTTTCCAGGAAAAATTGCCCCAGGAACCTAAAATCCCAACCAACACGACATAGGGAATTTGTAATACCATCCAGAGCGGGAAAAATTTTAGTAAATCAGTCCGTTGGAAATTTATCGCGCCTTTTACGGTGATGAGAAATTCAGACAGAACTTTTAGTAAAAAAAGAGTAAAAATAAATTTTACCGGAAATAAACCGGCCAATGCCAGCAAACTGCCACCTAAAACCAGTAAATTCATTAAAAATGCGTTTAATATGTAAGCAAAAAAAGGAAAATTCAATAAAATCTGATACGGGCCATTTGAAGCCCATCGGGTTCGTTGATTGATTAATCGCTTTAAAGTTTTTTCGGGCCGGGTTACATTATAAGTTCCAGCGTCAGATGCAAAAACAATTTTCCAATTCGTTTTTTGATTCACCAGTTGGAGCAATAAAACATCATCGCCTGAAACACGATGACCGATTTGGGCAAAACCACCAACTTCATCAAAAACACAGCGACGATAAGCTAAATTCTGGCCTGAAGCCGCCAGTGGCCATCCCACATTACTTGATCCGGCGGCCGAAGACATCAATGAGAGAAAATCCAGCGCCTGCAGATTTTCCAATAGCGACTGCGGCTGCCCCTTTTCACCAAATTGCGAAAAACCTACCACCATGCCAACTTCGTCAGTAAAATAGGTCGCCATCTTTTCAATCCAGGTCGGTTTAACAATGCAATCAGCATCCGTCGTTAAAATAATTTCCCCGGAACTGGCATAAATTCCCTGTCGAATGGCATTTTTTTTGGGCGTAATCCCATCCGGAATACCATCAATTCGAAGTAATCGGATGTTGCTGTACTGTTGGGAAAAGGTTAAAATGATTTCATCGGTTTTATCAATCGAATTATCGCTGACCACAATAACTTCAAATAATTCAAATGGATAGGTTTGTTGTGAAAGTGCTTTTAGACAGTTACCAATATTTATCTCTTCATTTCGGGCCGCGATGATGACTGAAATAAATGGTCGTTTTGGGGAATGGCCATTACGTGGAAAAAATAATCCAATAAAAAACAGATAGAGACCTGAAATGTAGATGGTCGTCACGATAATTAAAAAAATAGCAAAAAGCGTCATTTAAGTTCCTTAGACTCAGGATTTACTTTACAGATTAATTTGGTACAGTCTTCGCCTGAAAGACCTGACCCTTCCATTTGAAATTTTTAAAGGTACCGAACAAACCAAAAATAACAACGTATGGAATATGAAGAATGGCAGCCAACGGGAAAATTTTCATATAATATTTTTTTTGAAAATTACTCGCTCCCTTAAATAAAAAGTAGAATTCGGTTAAACTCTTTATCACAAAACTCAGCAGCCAAAATAACCATAATTTCATTGAAATAAACAAAAAACTGATTCCGCCCAAAAATAAAGCGATATTATATAGGTAAACCAAAATCAAAATAAGTTTGTGTTTTACTGTATAATGTTTGCCTTTTGAAGCATGGCGAATTCGTTGCATGGCGAACGCGTGAAAAGTTGGCGGCGGATTTGAATAAACCAGTGTTTTGGGATTCAAAGCATAGTTGGTTTTCCAGTTTGTTTCCAGCATCACAAGATGGAGCAAAAGATCATCGTCACCTGAAACCAGTTTTTTGATTTTGCTGAATCCTCCCACTTCTTCCCAGACCTGTCGGCGATAGGCCAGATTTCGGCCGGAACAGGTGAGCGATACCCCTAAACCAATTCCGCCGGCTGCAACACAGGCCAGAGAGAGTGAATCCAGCGCGAAGAGCTTCTTCCCTATTCCCTGAGGTGTTTCTAAATTTTCCAGGGGTGAAAATCCTGCCACCAGGCCAATTTCGGGTTCAAAATATCGCACCATGGTGGAAATCCAGGTTGGCTGGGGTCGACAATCTGCATCCGTGGTAAGGATAATTTCGCCCGTAGCAGCCTGTATTCCTTGCGTCAGGGCCCATTTTTTGGGAGAAAAATCAGGTTTTAATTCATTGATTTGAATAAGCTTAAGCCGTGGATTATATTTTGCACGATTTTTTGCAAATGCTGCCGTATCGTCCTCAGAACGATCATCCACTACGATAATTTCCAATTTTTCAGCCGGATAGTCCTGATTTTCCAGCGAATCCAGGCATTGAATAATATTCGCCGACTCATTGCGAGCCGCCACAACAATGGAGACTGTTGGCTGTTGATTGGAATTACCAGATTTCAATCGCATTAAGCCGCGAAACAAGGCAAAAATACAAAAAATATAAAAGATAGTCAGAAATGATAGTATTAGGATCACAAATTATCCAAAGATGACATATTTAATAGTTTAAAAACAGCTCAAATAAAAATTGTTTATCCAACGACTGACGACCAGCAACTTTTCCGGGATTTTGCGTATTGATAAAATTCGAACGAAAGAGTAAAAATACATCGTTAAAAAGTTGATCCTTTATCTGAAAACTCCAGATTTGCTGTTTTTCCACCACACCTGCTAAAAAATATTTCCGATCCCCATCGGCTTTGGTCGGAAAAGTGTACACATCTCCCCTGCCATGTCGAACCTGTTCCCATCCCAATTTCAGATAGACGTCTTTAAACAACCAGTAATTCGCTTCAAAAAAGAGATTATCCGCGTTTGGTCCTGTCCAATAGCCAATTACCTGGTCATAATTGATATAGATATTCACTGAATCATAGTGGGTATAAACAAACGGTTCAACTCGTGTGTATTCCAGCCTTATATCGAGGTCTTTAATTCCAAGTGGAGCGACCCAATAACCACCAACCAGAAACGCAAATTTATTACCGATATAGGTAAACCACCCTTCAGATGAACTAAAATCATCCAGCATGAACTCGGCATAATATTTTTGATTTTTCAAAGGATAGGCAGAAATATCAAAACTCATCATATTATTATCATTATCACCGAGGTGATGCTCTGCCACATGATAGGGCATGAGTGGATTTAAATATTGCAATTCCACGCCCCGATTCCCATAAATAACTGTTTCGGTGCCACTTAAATAGAGCCAATTAGCTGCTTTCAGTTCTACCCGATGGCCAATCAGATATTTATTTTCAAATTTGCTATTCAAAAAACCATGAAAGTACTGAAAATTAAACCGATTGAATCTGGTTTGCAGCAAAATCATATCGAAAGGTGGATTATTTTGAGAGATTGTCAGCCCTCCCCGATAACCCGGTCCCCACCGGAGGTAATCGCGACCGAACTTCATGGTAAACCAGGGAAGCTGCCATTTAAAATAAGCTATTGCCTGATCAGAAAAGGCATGAGTGCCTGTTGTCACCACTGGCTGCCCCTGAGAGGGATCAAATTGTTCTTTGAGGGAATCTTCAACCGAACGCATCCGGTTTTGCACATCGACAAAAAAACTAAAATTTTTACCCAGATCACCGCGTAAAATTCCCCCCAATGTCATTTCCGTTCTATGTTCTGATTCGGAATATTGATCTCCAGTTAATAATTGTAAATTTTCCCTGAAATAAAAATCAAGGTAAAGCCGATTTTTGCCTTCTTTCCAGCGAACAGGATGTCTTTCATAATATCTGGACTGAATTTCAATGTTTTTTTCAGCCAATTCATCATAAAATTCGCCCTTAAACTGCTCCAATAAGCCTTTTTCGGCCTTGGAAAGCAAATCGGGATTTTTTACGACTTTTTGGTGTATCTGATAGAGAAGCTCAGCGATTTCACAACGGGAGTAAGGTTTCATTCCAGCGTCAAATTTATGATACAATCCGCGGGTTTCCATTTTAGCGAGGAAATCATAAATCCAGTGATGATATTCCAGATCGACCGACTGGGCATTTAAGGAAAGATATGCCCATAGAAAAAGAATAGCTGTGAATAAAAAGCGAATTTGTTTCACACACGACTCCCATAACATGACGGTAATATTTTTTAAAACTTTTCAGGTTGGCGGATTCCGGGTTCACGGTTAGAAATCCTTCGTTTTACATATTTTTAACCTTGAACCAGGAACAATTGAACCTTGAATTTGAGTAGTAATTCTCTTATAACAACTTTTTACAGTGGAATTCCAAATCCTTTGGCGCATTTAAAAATTTAAATATAATAAATGCAGCATTAATTAACAATTTTTTTATTGACACATAGCGAAAATTTAACTAACTTAACGGACTTGAATCTATTAAAAAAGGAGACTGAATGGTCAATTTACAAAATGCCTGGCAAAAAATTGGTTATGATTGCCATATTCATTTACGAGAGCATGTTAATCCCCCCCTTAAGCCAGCGCCACATCAATTAAAGCCTGTTCTGGATGAGGCGAAACGTCGGGGAATTATTCCACATATTCGTGAACATGCCCCGCTGCCCCAAATCCTCAGTATTGGACCGAATGAGGATTTTCTCTTTTGCATGCGACATGATGAAATTGAATCTTTTCTAAAACTATTTCAAATCGAAGGGGTTCCATTTGGATTGGAAGTTGATTATGTTGCTGGTTATGAAAATCAAATTTACGATAATGTGCAAATTTTTTTAAATAAAGCCAAAGAGATGGGAGTTAAAATTACTTCACTGGCCGGGTCGCCTCATCTGCTGCCTGGAAAACTTCAGGAATTCGATTGGGATAAAAAAGGGCTTGACCTCGTCATTTGGGAATTTTCAGACGCCACTTTTTTAGAATATATCAAACAACGGGGTGCCAAACAGATACTCGATGACTATTTTGATGGCATCGAAGGAATTATCCGGATGGGAATTTTTCAGGTGATTAACCATCTGGATGTGATTCGCAAAATGGATCATCGAACATCCCAATCATCAAGTCCATTCTTTGGCGATCTGGAGAACTACTATCTATCCCGATGTCGGCGGATTATAGAATTGGCAGGTGATAAAAATATGGTACTGGAAATCAATACCGGGGGTATCAATCACAAATGGGGCCAGCCGTTCATTCAACAGGAAATTTTAAACTATTGTGCCGAGGTCGGTGTGGGGATTCAGGTGGGATCAGATGCCCATCGACCTGGCGAAATTGGTCAATATTTTGACGTTGCCTATCAAATGTTGCTTCAGGCGGGCATTGAGGAAATTGTTGTTTTTGAGGAATTGAAACCGGTCCGGAGATCGATTGTTTGATAATTGGCGGGATGCGTGAAACGTAATGCGTAAGAAGATGTTAATTAGAGTCTGTCCGCAAAAGCCGCCGGTACTGTCATTGCGAGGAGCGTTGTTGGCGACGAAGCAATCTCCGCCGTTTGATGAGGGGATTGCTTCGGCAAAAAACGCCTCGCCATGACAGAATTGGGTATTTTCGGACAGACACTGATTATGGACTCATTTTGTGATTTTTAAGAAATTTGTTCCAGATTTCCAGATTTTTTGGTTGAGATAATTTAAAATTTCTTGCTGGATCGGCCGGATCGATTTTACAAACATGAAGGCGTAACCTGTTTATTTTCAATGAATAAAATATTGTTGGAGAAAAATCAAAAACCAATTTTTCCACATTTGGATTAGCAAAATTGATCGGCTGAAAATCAGCGTTATTCATTAAAGGGAAAAAATCATTCTCAAAAACTGATGTTTGTAAAAATTTCTCAGGCTCATCTTGAAACCAAGTAGAAAGGAGCGATTCATACGCTTTTAGTTCATGGACAATCTCCTGACGCTGCAATGGAAAATTATCTTCAGCATTTTGGGTAAAAATTGACCGTAAATCGAGCAGATCATCGCCAGCAACATAATTTCGCCAGAATTTTTGAATAGTTGAATCGGAAAAATTATGAATGAAATTCTCCAGATCCTTTTCTGGATGAAATTTCATTGGCCCGAGTAAACGCCATAAAAAGTCAGGATTCATTTGCGTCCTATTTCGGGCAAATTGAGTCTGGATAGCCAGCATGAGGAGTGGCGCCTGGGTATAATGCAAAAATTCTGTCTGCCCACTCAAAAGATGAATTTTTTCTGTCGGATTTATTCGAAACAATTCAGGATCTTTTATTCGAAAGTAAAGATATCTTCGATAAAGCTGGCTAAATTCTTCGTCCGGCGTATAGGATTTGATTCCAAATTCATTTAAATTCAGATTTCCAGGTGCTAAAATTTCATAAAATGTCGCCATTCCTTCTAAAAACCAGAGGTCCGGTGGCAGATGAAACGACTTTATGCCAATAAATCGATCAAAATAGACATGGAACAGCCGATGCGACAGGAGTTGCCAGTCACGTTTTTCAGCCGGTGAAAACGTAAAACCCATTGAAAACGGTCCAACGCCACCCATAATTTTCTCCGAATCGCTGGCAACGTCAGTGAAACAAAAGCGATAATGGGACAAATGCTGCTGAAAGCGCTGATTAAAAAATTGAATTAATTCTGTTGTTAAATTTTGTACCTTTTTTTGAATGGAATCGCTTATTGTCTTTGAAAATATAAAGTTTAGTGAATGGAATTGATCCCAACTGGCTGAAAATTTACCAAAAATGTAACAATTTTTAACCAATTGATAAAATCCCGTCCAACTGGTATCGGTGGTGATAATTTTATTTTGGGTAACTTCATAATTTGAATCAACAATTGGCGGGAGAAATGTTTGCCAGTTTTCAGGCGCGACAAAGTTGATTTGGGTTCGGGAAGCCCTTCCAGCCGCGGGTAGGATAAAAAATTGTTCACCCGCCAATAGACAATAATTTTTATCGATATAGCCCTGGTGACCATGTTTGGCCAAATAACCAGGCTGAATGGTGTAATGAAGCGTCAGCTTCTTTTCAAATCCGGTTAAAGGACGAATGAAAAGAATATGTTTCTGGATTTGATAATCAATTTGCTGATTAGTTAAATCGCTACTAATTTTTAGTGTTTTAAGTTTAATATTTCCAATATAAAAGACCAGATATGGTGAACGACTTTTTATATTAAAATTTTGAATATCCAAATCAATTTTAATTTCATTTGAATCGATGTTGACCTGATAGTCCAGATTCAGTAAAGGAACTGAAGCCGGTTGCGTGACATTGCCTTGAACGAGCAGATTCCAGGATATTAAAAATATTGATGTGAGCAGAATTTTAAATTTTAAATTCATTTTAAAACCACCGATTTTCTCTAAACAGGAGCGGCACCATGAAATTATCTATTTTAATTCTTTTAGTCCTATATTGTTTCATTCATTTTTTTGCTGTGAACGCCTGTACTACCGCTATTATCACCGGAAAAGCCACACCGGATGGCCGCCCGATACTCTGGAAGCATCGTGATAGCAGTGATTTTCAGAATAAGCTCATGTTTTTTAAAGATGGACGATATGAATACATTGGTTTGGTTAATACAAAGGACAAAACTGGCGAAGAAGTCTGGGCGGGTTGTAACAGTTCTGGTTTTGCAATCATGAACGCCGCATCATACAATTTGAATATCAACGACACGACAAAAGCAAAGGATCGGGAAGGTATTGTCATGAAAATGGCCTTAAAGACCTGTGAAACGGTTGTTGATTTCGAAAAGATGCTAAATGACATGCCGAAACCCCTGGGTGTCAACGCCAATTTTGGGGTGATCGATGCCAAAGGCGGGGCGGCCTATTTCGAAACGGGAAATTTTCATTTCACAAAATTTGACGCAAATAATCCCACTGTCGCCCCGTTTGGTTATTTAATTCGAACCAATTATTCTTTCACCGGCCCAATTGATGACGGTTATGGATATATCCGGTACTCAATGGCTGAAAATCTGTTCAATCAGGCGCAGGCAATGAATACGCTTTCAGCAGAATTTATCCTTCAGGAAGCCAGCCGATGCCTGAAGCATTCACTAACCGGAATTGATCTGGAAGAACAGGCCAGCGATTGTCATGAAAACCAGACGAAATTTATTCCTTTTGAGGATTTTATTCCACGTTATTCTTCCACGGCAACATTTCTGGTACAGGGTGTCAAACCGAATGAATCACCGACTTTTTGTACTATCTGGACGATTTTAGGCTTTCCATTATGCTCAGTCGCTTTTCCAACCTGGATTGAGGGTGGCGAAAATTTATCACCACTCTTGATTGAAGGTCAGAACCAGGTGGCGCCTTTATGTGATTTTGCCTTAAAATTAAAAGCGCAGTGTTTCCCCATAAAACGCGGTTCCGGTTCCAAATATTTAAATATTACAGCGCTTGTCAATCAGGAAAAAACAGGCATGCTGCAAAAATTAGCGCCTGTTGAAGCCGAAATTTTGGATAAAACCGCTGAAAAGTTACCAATCTGGCATCAAACAGGGATGCGAAGAAGCGAAATACAGACTTTTTATCGGGAATTAGAAAATCTGGTGAGAAAACAGTATCTGGAACTCTTTGGATTGAAATAAAAACGTGATGCGTCATACGTGAATTAGAGTCTGTCCGAAAATTCAAAACCCTGTCATTGCGAGGCGTTTTTTGCCGAAGCCTGTTTTTTAGGCTCGCAATCCCCTCATAGAACAATAGGAGATTGCTTCGTCGCACAAAACGCTCCTCGCAATGACAGTACCGGATGCGTTTGCGGACAAACACGAATTAGGCTTTCGAATAAATTACGTATCACGCTTTACGCATTACGCCCAAGCCCCTATAAAACAACTTTATGGTATCATGATAATTGGGCAAAAAAAAAACCTATAACCAACCATAAAACTGATGATTATAGGCCTCAAAGCAAGGAGTCCAAAAAAATTATAGTTTAGCCAAATATTCTTCAGCTTTAACGACATATTCACTGGTTGGAAATTGTTCTACTAACTGTGTTAAATATTTTCGGGCACTTTCTTGGTCGCCAACATTTAAATTGCATTTTCCTAACATCATCAGCGTGTCATCAATTTTCGGTGAATTCTGATAATTTAAAACTTTTTCAAACGCACTGATCGCATTTTGATAATCACGTTTGCCATTATAAGCTTCACCAATCCAGTATTGACAATTACCTGCCAGAGAATTTTGGGGTTCCCGTTGAATTAAAGTGGTCATAACGGAAATTACACCGTCGTAGTCTTTTGCAAAGAAACGTTCCAACGCTGCCGTATAATCGGCTGAAAATTCACCAGAGGTCACTACTGACGGCATATTTGAATTTGTTCCTTCGGGTAACGACGGTGGTATTTCAGGCAGTGAAGGATTGGCGAGTTCTTCTTTTTTGGCATCGATAAGCAATTTTGTTTCCCGAATCTCATTCTCTTTTTCGGCAATCATCTCATTCAGTTCATCAATTCGGGCTTTTAAGGTCACAAAATCATCGGTCGCATAATCACTTTGATTTCGACTATCCATTTCATCCAGATTAGCCAGATCCGCATCCAGTTGCGTATCTTTCGTGGTTGCCCAATCACTGGCGTTACGTGGTCGGAAGTAATAGGTGACCCCTGCGCGGGCATGGAGATAACCATCGGTCGTACCACCGTGCATGAGATCAAAGTCATCCCCTGTCGTATATCGGTAATCCATCAGGACATTTAAACCCAATTGAGGATTGAGCATGTACTCCATCCCGCCACCGATTATGAAAGCGCCGTCCATATATCGCCCGCCAGGGGGATTGGCAGGATATGAGAAATTAATAACTCCCAATCCAATATAAATATAAGGATTAACAACTTGTTGGGGTAATAACCAAAAAGCGCCTAAAATATCCAAGGATAACAGATTCGGGGCGGCATGTTTATTCATTACGGGATGCGCTGATTCCAACCATCCTAATGTCAGGCCGGTAATGATTCCAAAATTTTTATTCCGAAAGGTATAATTGGCTAAAATGCCTCCAACGGGAGAAAATTTTGATTCTACGCCGCCATCGCCATATAATTTTTGAAATCCCAGCGTTCCACCAATTCCCAGATTGTCTTTAAATTCCCCATAGGTATGAGGAGCTTTTAAAATAATTGTCCCTAAAACGATTAGCACCAGGTGGCTAAACTTTTTCATTCCTAGATTCTCCTAAGGATTTCTCACGTCCCCCAGCTTTATTTTAATTTTCCATATAAGCTTTTAACTCTTCAGGAATCACTTCAGCTAATGAAATGTTTTTTCCTGCATATAAATTATAGGCTTTTAGTAATTCAGCCATTTTTGACTGATTTTCAATTATCACTTCTGAACGACAATTTCCATTCACTTCCTGACGAAGTGCCAGAATTGTATCGCCAATCTGTTCGAAATAATAATTCTGTAACGAATCATTAATCAACATCCTGACTTTTTCGTCCACTTCTTTCTCACGGGAGACGATTGAATTGAGTGTATTTTTTAAATGGAATAAATTTAATTCACGTATTAATCGCTTATCTACCCCCAGAAAGATAAAAACCGCGGGGTGGCGCTTGTAATACTCTGTTTTCAGGGCAAAATTAGAAAGCAAATATTGTTCAATTGCCACGCGTTCTCCAAAATTCATGTCCCGATGGCACGCATATTTTAAAGAATTCGATTCCTGCGTATATTCTGCTTGAACCATTAAATCTGCAAATGTAAAATAAAAAAGCTCTTTCATATTTGCCCTTTTCAAGATCTGGTTGTCAAAATTTGATAATCATCCAAATCTGTTAGATAACGTTTATGAAATTGAAATAACAAATTTTGTGCCAAATACGTATTCACTTCTCTTTTAGATAATAAAAACAAAGAATTAGGTTGTCAGGTGATAGAACGCCTGAATTTCAGGCTTTTAATTTATTAAGCCAGGTGTGATTGACTCGTGCCTTTTCAGATTTTTCAAGCCATTAATTCTGAATCATTTTTTCCAAATGGAAAGTAGCTCGTAATTTTTGGTTAAAAAACGAAACGCCTTTCGACTATTCACATGAATCGCGCCAACCAGTACTTTTTCCATGGTTGTTGGAAATTATTCCATTGTGATAACTTTGGCAAGTGATAAATTCCAGTTAAACACAAAAGACTTTTTAACATCTTCCGGCAGGGAAATGATCACGGTATGTGGTGCACTACAATAGGGATAGACCATTTGTGGCAGGTTTACGGGATAATTATATAGTAATTCTATTGAATCGAGGATAAGCAAATGATGGGATTTAAAAAAATCATCCAAAAAAGCTTCGATTGAATTTTTAAAAATACCTGCTGTTTTGGATTTCAGCATACTTAAGGCTTTATAATTAAGCTCTTTATTTTTTTGAAGATAATTTTGCAGTTGTTTTAACAGGAATTGATTAACTGAAAGATATTGTGCTGGCGAAAATCCCCGATTGCTTATTAATTGTCGTAACAATGTTGTTTTTCCTGTCTGAAAACCACCAGCCAGGACAATAAGTCCCCGGCGGATTCCTTCATTAATCGCATCGTTTAATTCTGTCAGTTTCAAATTCAATTTTTCCGGAGTAATTGACATTTTATCGGACTTTCATCAAAAGTTCACGCAGTGGACGTGAATTGGGAAAAGATTTTATAGCGTGAATTAATAGTTTGCGTGCATTATCGATTTTTTGAAGTGCCAGATAGGCTTTCGCTAACTCTGTGAAGAGGTATTGATCCACCACTCCGTTTACAAAATCAGCTTCCAATAGTTCAATCACCTGCGAATGTTGCCCTTGCTGATTATATTGATTCGCCAGCCGGGTTTTACGATACAAATTTCGCGGATCTGTTCGATAAACCACCTCCAGTTCAGAGGTCGCTTCACGGCTTCGTCCCACTTCTTTCAGTAAATTGCTATAATATTCACGTAAAAAGCTGTTTTTTGCTTGCGAAGGCAATTTGATTAGCTTTTGGACTTCCGCCAAAATTTCGCGTTTTGATTTTTCAGCCTCCAGCGTAGCAATCCACTGGCGAAAAGCATAATGATTTTCACCATTGAGCTCAATTGCTTTCAGATAATTGCTTTTTGCCTGAACAATTTCCCCTTTCGATTTGTAAATATCCCCTAAACAATGATATAATTGGCTTTCGTTTGGAAATTGAATTAAAGCATTTTGAATGAGCGTAAAAGCCAATTCTGGTTGTCCACAGGCTTCATAAGCTTTGGAAAGGCGCGTGATCAAATAACTATCACCTGGATTGAGTTGATGCGCTTCCTGAAAGGCCTGACGGGCTTCTTCATACATCCTTTTTTTAAAAAAAATTTCGCCTAATATTCCCAGCGAAAACCAGTTTTTCGGATTATGTCGCAAAGATTGTTCAGCAAGTTTCTGCGCCTGTTCATATTTTTGAAGCAGATATTGAATATGTGCCATATTCGAGAGGCAAAAATCTATTTTGGCAGGTTGGAAATCCTCGATAATTTTCTCGAATTCCGCAAAGGCTTGCTCATAATGCTTTAATCGTTTTAATTCCAATGCGTGATTCAAGCGGACCGATAAATGATTTTCCATCAATTAAATTGCCTTTCGTTTAACGAACACACTCTCCCCTATTCTTTTCGGAAAAGTAAAATGTTCCGGACAATCATTCGCTCCCTGAATATAACCTTGCAGTTTATTAAAATCAATTTTATCAATTGAAATATCCAATCCTAATTTGAATAGAATTGATTCAATTCGCTGATAATCCTCCTGATTTAGATGTTCACATCGATAGGATAAGACTGCTTCTATTAAAACACCTAAAAATTGGGCTTCAATTGGCTTTATATTCCATTCCCGGGTCGAATTTAACAGAATGCACTCAATTATTTTTCCATAATTTAGGATCCGGGGGGCACCCTGTGAAAATTGGTTTCTGGCATATAAATCGGTTTTCAAAACACAAACTTTATGCACGAGAAATAGTAAAGATTTGATATCCTGTCGAAATAAATTAACCAGATTTTGCTCAATAAAGGTAAAAAGTGTTTCATCACTAATGATACCGATACGAATCGCTTCTAATAGCCCTGCTATATAGTTTTTTGGATTTAATGATTTTAAAAGTGACAAATCCGACCACACAAAACTCGGAATAATTTCAGAACTAATAAATGAATATTTATCTGCGAAATCCAGAAAAAAGCGTGGCGCCACAGTTGAACTTAATTGTGCCAACAAACTGGTCGGAATTTGTACATAGGCAATCCCCTCATGAAAAACGGAAGCCGTAAAACCCGCAATATCGTGAATCGATTTGCCACCAAAACTAATAATGGCGGATTGTTGATTAAATTGATTGCGTAGTAAAAATGCCAGAATTTCATCAATATTTTTCAAATTCCGACATTGCTTTGGATTTGCAATACTTTTAATATAAACTCGACCGCGATATGATTTTAAACATCCTTGAATATAATTACGATAATTTTTTTCGACATCCGGGGTGGTAATTAATAAAATTTTTCCATTAAAATTATAAAATTTAAATATCTCCTCTGCCTTGGAAAGCAAATTATAGCCGATAAATATTGGATAACTCCCCCTTTGTAATTCAACTTTAACCTTTAACATGAAATAACCATTTCCCCTGATATCACATCTTTCTCATCACCAACGCAAAACAGATCATTATCCATCAGGTAGCAAAGATAGATACCATACCCTCAAAATGCAGAGGAATAAAATAAAAATTTAACAAAATGATGAAGTTAATCTAGATGAGGCCATGCTATAAATATATCATTATTATTTTGAACAAAAGGATGAATAACTTAAATTACTGAAAACGATAAAATCATAACTTTTTAAAAATACTTATCGCTATTAAATATATTAAATCAGGTAATCAGATAATCCGACTTCTCAGGTGGAACTGCATCTTCTGAACCAAACGCTAATGAAAAATCAGATTGTTTTAAAATCACCTGCAAGGCTTCTATTCGCTTTTTTGCACTCTCGATGCGCGGATTCATCTGATTCGAGGCCAATTCTATAAATTTCTGATAGCAAATAATAGCACGTTCATAAAATGAAGCGTGTTCCAGGGCCAGTCCCAGGTTGTTCCAAACTTCGGACGAATTGGGTTTTAATTTTAGAACCTTTTCAAAACACCGGATTGCTTCCCGATAACGGCCGAGGCGACTCAGCGCAATCCCTTTATTATTCCAGGCTTCATCATACTCTGATGCATATCGTAACGCTTTATCATAATATTTAATCGAATCTTCATATCTACCAGAACGATACAGGCTATTTCCGTAATGATAATAGGCATGGTGATCATCGGGCGTAAAAAGAATGACCTTTTGAAAGCATTCGATAGCCAGGTTCGGTTGATTCAGCCGGTTATGACAAAGCCCTTTCTGAAACCAGACAGCCACGAGATTTTTATTTACTTTTAAGGCCGCCTCATACTGATTAAGGGCATCGGTTAAGCGTCCTGATTTTTGTAAAATGCTACCTTTAAAAAGAGATACCTCTTCCATTGGTGCCCCAAAATGGATCGCCTGCTCCAGATTGCCAATCGCTTCGTCTAACTGGTGCAGCTGACCAAAAGCAACGGCCCGGTTAAGCCAGGCCGCCCAGAATTCATTATTAATGCGAAGCGCCTGATCACACTCATAAATCGCCTTCTCGTACTCTTTCAGACACAGATAACTAGCACTCAAATTTAAATGAACGATTTTTGTCGGCACCTTATCCAGGGAATGCTGATAATTTTCAATAGCAGCGGTGAAATTACGTTTCAGAAAGGCGACATTCCCCTGATACCAAAAATCAATCACCTGATCGCTGATTTCCGATGACACATCCTGGTGTAAATTGATTTCTGTTTCAAAAATACGTGAGGCAAAAATTATTTTAATATGTTCATCCTGCGTGCCCTCATTGAAAACGATATTCTGGAATTCATTTCCAGGGAAAAAAAGGCGATAAATCCGATTATCATTGAGTGAATATAAAAAATCAACGATCAGGGCACTAAGCAATATGAAAAGGATGACTAAAGATGGCAATTTTACATCTTTGTTGGTAATTTCAAGCATAATCATTGCCAATCCGGCTAAAAATCCCAAGGCATTAATTGAAAGCAGATAATAATTTTTAAGCCGGAGGCATAAAAAAAGCATTAAAAAAAAGAAAAAAATTAATAAGATATTAATTCCTAAAAACATGGTCGACTCTTTTCATCCTAAAATTAATATGACCTGTTGTTTTTTATAGATTAAGGAATATAACAACTTTTTAAGCCATTGTCAAGCAATAATTCATTGTATTCATTGACAATATAAAGACTTGAAGAGTCAGAACAGCTCACTTATAAATAAAAATGTCATTCTGTGTTCTGAGTTATCAATATTTGCATCAACTCTTTTAAAAATAACACAAAATGACATTTTATTATAAAATAAAACCGTCCAACAGAACACTAGACATCATTTTGAGGTTGCTTTAATAAACCACGCGCGACCAGTATTGCACCAGCAAGAATGGGTAAAATTGGCCAGAGTTTATACAACAGTTCTTCATTAATAATCCATAAATCAGTGAGTGCAAAAAACGCTCCTAAAATTAATAGAATTGATCCGGGAATTAACAGACCAACATCCTGGGGTTTTAAGGCATAAAGGGCAAAAAATGCCAGGCCAACGATAATCAGTATTATTGTTCGCATTTCAAATTCATGTAAAAAATCACCAATACTTCTAAAATTGAGCATCAAATAATAAAAACCCAATAAAAAGAAAATGACTCCAGGGAATATCGAGCCAGGTTTATTGCGCGAAATCACTGATGAAAAAAACATAATTCCGATCAACATTAAAATTCCTGGTACAACATAGTTAAAATCAATTAACCAGTCCGTTAAATTGCCAACTAGCAGAAATACGCCAATTATTATCAACAGTAAACCGACAACTAAATGTGCTTTCGATGCTCTCATAATCATTCCTCCTCGCTAATATGAATTTTATTTTCAGGTTTTCTTGAGAAAATCTGGCTTTCATAACGGGCTTCAGGTAGCACGATTGCCAGAATAATATAAATTAAAATTCCCATTAACATATTTAACAGACTCAACAATACCCATCCCAGCCGGATGAAAGTGACATCTACATGTAAATAGTCTGCCAGCCCTGTACACACCCCGGCAATCATCTTTTGTGAGGGTATCCGCTGTAATCGTTTAGAAGTGGTTTGACTTCTGGCGTCATCCCGAACTTCATCGGGAGATTCATTTTTTTCTCGAAAAGCAATTAACAAATAGAAAATTCCAATAAAAATAACTAAAGTTGGCAGGAACAAATCCATCCGATAGAATCTTGGCCAGAAGAAAAACCAGTGAAAATCCCAAAAATCCAGTTGCTTAAGTCCCAAAAAAATACCAATGACAATCAAAACAATCCCCCAGGTGACACTTGAATCTGAATTGCCACTTTTCGCCACCGGCTGGACTGGTTCCCGTTTTGGATTTTCAGGAATAATAATCAATCCTGCCAGATAAGCAATCAGACCCATTCCATTTAAAAAAGCCAGAATGACAAAAGTAATCCGAACGAGTGTTGGTTCGATATTAAAATATTCTGCAATACCGCCGCAAACGCCCCCGATTGTCCTGGAAACTTTGGAACGATACAACTTTCGGTAGTACGAATGTGGGGATTTATTATTATTCATATTATCCATCTAATCCTCCTTTTCGCTGCCTTAATATCAAGTTCAGGCCAGGTGCTGCCTGAACTTATGCTCACACATTATTTACGAAACATATAAGTTTTTGTTTAAAAATATTTTGAATGAATTCCGAAGCCCGTTCCAAAAAAACAAGGCATTCCTGGATACAGAAACGGATAATAATTAAGTCAGAAAAAAAAGACTTGAAATTGTTCAGAAAATTTGTCAAACTTGGAAACGACTCCGGTCGGCTGGTTCATCGTCCATGGTTCACATCACGGTTAAAAATATTTTGTTTTCAATATTTCTTAACCCTGAACCGGGAACGGTGGAACCTTGAACCTGAGTCGTTACCAAATTTAAATTAACAGGAGCTAAAATAATTAGAAGGTCGTTCATTCGATTTGTTTGGTGATACCTAATCAATTCATTTTTTCATACACATAACTATTTAATTATTAAATTTTTAGAGTATGATATGATTTTTGAAAAACTTTTTACCCCGGTTGAATGGCAGTTGATAAAGTCCGTTCCGGTTTGGATCTTTCAGATAGTGGCTGGTGCCGATCAGCAAATTGATAAAAAAGAAATTAAAGCTTTTTTAAAAGAATTACAGGAAGCGGATTACTATCGGGAACCCCTCGTCAGGGAAATTCTCTTTTCTATTGCCAAAGAATATCCATCAGGACCACAGACGCAATCTATCAGTTATGAACAAATTTTACGTGACCTGGAGCAGGTACATAAAATTTTACACCACCGGGTTACGCCCGAACAGGCTGATAACTTTAAAAAAGATATGCTTTTAATTGCCCAGCAAGTTGCACAAGCATCCAGCAGTGGTATATTAAGCTTCGGAACGCGGATTTGTCCTGAAGAAGAGAATGTTATTGATAACATCATTAAAGCGCTGCACATTGAATAATCATCAGGCTTCATTGTTTGTTGATTATCTGCTATGGCAGTGCTGTCGTTGAAAATATGACTTGTCATTATCAAATTTCCACAATATAACAAGTTTAATTTTTTACTTTTTCTGCCTTACCGCGCATGGGAACAAATCGAACCGGAAGTACCGAACTCTTTTTAATTGAGCCGTCCTGTTCTTTTTGAATAAGAATTAATTCCTGCCAGAAATCACCCACCGGCAAAATCATCCGTCCCCCATTTTTCAATTGTTTTAGCAATGGATCGGGGATATGAGGCGGCGCTGCGGTGACGATAATCGCATCAAAAGGTGCCTGTTCAGGCCAGCCCTCGTAACCATCCCCAATTCGGACATTTATGTTCTGATAACCCAATTCCTTCAATAAATTTCGCGCCTGGATGCCGAGTGATTCAATTATTTCAATAGAATATACTTCTTGCACAATTTCCCCCAGAACCGCAGCCTGATAACCCGAGCCGGTTCCAATTTCCAACACTTTTTCAGTACCGTTTAAATTTAATTGTTCAGTCATAAACGCCACGATATAAGGCTGAGAAATGGTCTGTGCCCGACCAATTGGTAATGGATTATCATCATAGGCCTGATTTTGCAATGCAGTTGGGACGAATAAATGTCGGGGAACTTTACGGAGTGCTTTCAAGACCAATGAATCCTGGATTCCCCGATTATAAATCTGGGTCGCGACCATCTTCAGGCGTGCCTTTTCGAAAGGAGAAGATGCACTCACAGGCGTTTCCCGGGCGAATTTATTCTCCGAGTTAAGACATGTCATGGTCATCAATAGACAGCCGAAAACAGTCATGAGAAAACATTTCTGGAGCATTATTTTATTCCTCCATATTTAATCTGTGAACGGACGGATACTTTTTAGTCAAATTGACATTAGTAATCAGGATAAACTCATAGTTGCTGTCATTCAGGGAAAACGTTTCCTTCGTCAGGGCGCAGGACCGGTTTGCTCACGAAGAATCCCTCGCGCTGGTAAAATCTCGAGATTTTTCATCCCACCCTCAATACAGAATTCTGCATGACAGCAGAATTTAATTTGACTCAGTCGAACATTAATTATAAAAATTTAAAATAGCTTTGGCAAGTGAATTGATCACTTTTTCTGATTTGATATTACTTTTTGATAAAAATGGTGTAGCAATTACTTATAGCAGTCTATCATTTTTATTTCAAAATTATATCTACTATTCATCAATTTTCAATATTTTTTGCTTGATTTTTTCATTTTATTTTATATATTAATACAATCCAGATTTATCAAGTTTGTTTTAATCTGTGCATTTTTCATAACGTTATCTTAAATAAACAAAAAGTTTGATTTAAAATTGATGAGATGAATAAGTCTATCGCCATTCGGGCAAATAAAATAGGGAACACAAACGTACTGGTTATCATTAAAAGAGAAAAAAAATTCTTCAGGGTCAAATCAAGTGAAAAAAACAGGTAGTTGAAACGCTTGATATGCTCCATCAGAAATTGATTCATTTTGAGGCGCAGAAACCTGAGAAGAAATTAATATCTTGGACAAGGATTGTTAACTGGGAGATTACATTATGATTCTCGGAGAAAAGGAAAAACTCGCCGATTATTCACTCCAAAATATTGCATCTGATCACAGAAGGGTGAGAGCAGGTGAGGTTGAGTTACCCCGTGGGGCCGGAAATTTTATCTATCTTTTAATTAAATCTATGAACGCCAAACGTATCCTCCAGATTGGGACGTTTGGCGGGAATAATACGCTCTGGTTGGGCGCCGCCGTTGCCCCGGCAAAAGGAAATATTATTGCCCTGGAATGTGATCCGACAAAATCGGAAATCGCTCGCCTGAATTTTCAGAATGCCAATCTGACCAAAACAATTGAACTCATCGATGCCGACCTAAACGATACCATTCAACAATTTCAAACACCTTTCGACCTCTTTCTTCTGGATGCACCAGTCCAACAGTACCTTGATTTTTTTCAGCTTGCATATCCTAAAATACGGACCGGGGGAGTTATCATCGCGGATCGGGCGATTTCTCATAATGAAGAACTGATTTCATTTTTTAATTTCATTTATAGCCAAAAGGAGCTGGAAAGTATTTTGGTTCCGGTTGGAAAAGGATTGATTATTAGTTATAAAAATAAAATTGGCTAGTAAAATTTGATGCCTGGAATTTAAAACAAAAAAAGGCTTTTTGATTTAAACTCAGAAAGCCTTTTCGCTTATACATATTAAAAAATTGTTGTGATTCACTCAATCTAAAAAAAAGATACACGCTTCCTCCAAACAAGAATTACTTATGTCCAATCATCATAATATGCTGGTGTGCTGCAATTTGCAACTGAATATGATGAATTTTCATTAGATTCCAATTCCTGATGGTTTTTTTCGAGCCAGATAACTAAATTTTTTCTTAAAATCTGCCATTCATTCCCAATTTTTTGGGCGGGCAGGCTGCCTGATTTTATCAAATCATGCATCATATTCCGATTGATATTCAGAATCCGCTGCGCTTCTTTGAGTTGAACCATTTCATGAGGATTTGCTGATAATTGCATGATTTTTCTCCATTTTTACCTGAAATTACTTAAAATAAACGGGCATCTTTTAGCAATTTGTATGCCAAAACCATTTATAACGAAATTTTTTATTCATTTTAATTGAATTCAGATGATAACTCATAGTAATAATATACTTCATTATTCCCTGATTAAAGATCTGGACGAATGTTTCGCAGGATAGACAGGAATGATCTGACATTCAATTTTTAAATTAACAATAATTTATTTATTGAATTAAATTCCAAACATATTGTTGATTGTTTACTGGATAGTATCGAGCATAAAAATGGTGAAAAATTTTCGCTGATTGAAACCAATTAATGCAAACTGTTTTGGGATGATACATTCCTGTCGAATTTTAATACTGTCAGGCTATTCCGTCAATAAAAACAGGAGTAATATTAAATCATTTTGATTTTTCAAGCATCTAAATACTTGGTTTAAATCGAACTATATATATTAGCTGATAACCAATCACAAAGAATAGTATCAAATTTGTTGTGTCGCCGGTTTTACTGATTACTCAGGTGAATAAGGTTTTTAATCAACCAGGCCGCAAGATCAAACCCAATAAACCTTATTGACCTTAGTAACAATTCGAGGGTCCCGACAATTTAACCTTATGACCTTATTTTTTCATTTGATTATCATCACCAATAAGGGAATAAGGTTGGTGGTGTCCCGGGTTTGGCGGATTACCAAGGTGAAGAAGGGGTTACCTCCACCAACCGGATGGGTCAAATCCAGCAAACGTTATCTTTCGCAATCTTTTTCA
>DYKB01000023.1 GCA_020722815.1 Caldithrix sp.
AACACATTTTGTAGGGCAAATTGCCAATTTGCCCCGCATGGAGCTCGTATCCGCTGCCCGATTTGGACAAATTACAATTTGTCCTACAATTTCGGACAAACTTTAATTAAAGTCTGTCTTAAAAAACAGGAAGTGCCATTACGAGACATTTTTTGCCGAAAGGATATCCCTGATTGCCGGAGGACGATACCTTCATCACCAAAATTTTCCTGCAATGATTACTTAGAAAGCTTTTTCGGATAAATATCAAATAATCTTAGAGCCGTTATGATCAATATACTAAAACTTTTTTAAAATTTCAAGGTTTTAAAATTCAAAAAGGACATTTTTTATTCAAAAGGGTTGTGCAAAATCAGAATGGATTAAAGATGCAGGAAAAACTTAATCGCGTTTTCAACTTCGATAAAATCAACAAGGGTATTCTTGCACGGACCTTCGGGCCGCTGGTTGGGAATGCCCAGCACGGGAATTTTAAAAAAGACATCCTGAATACCAAGGATTAAATCGCGTTCACAGGCGACGGCAATTACAGCACCGGGACGTTGTTCCATAATAATTTTCCGTGCCAAACTGCCACCAGATGCCACAAAAATTCCAATTTGATACTTTTCACCCAGTTCTATGAGTTTTTGACGAATAGATTTGTGCAAACAATGCGGTAACAGCACTAACAACTTTGCCGGTTTGAACTTTTTACGGGCAATTCGGGTCAGTACATTGCTTACTTTGATAAACGAATTGCTAATTTGATCTTTTGAAAATCCAAATCGCTCACTTAATCGAATCACTAATGGAGCCAGGAAAGTCAGCGAAAATTCAAATCTAAAAATTTGTAAAAGCAGGTTTTTTTGAAAAAAAACAGAGAGGATATTCAAAAAAAGCCAGGTAAAAAGCAATACGACACTTCCCAGAAAAATAATGCTAAGAATATTGGCCAGCAATGAACTTAATTGAATAATTCTCGGCTGAATCAGATACCAAAAAAGGAACGCAATTCCACTAAAAAGGAGCGCAGCTAACAGGGCAAAGCCAATGAAGAGCCGTTTTCCGGAATCGGCACTGATTTCTTTATCTTCCAAACAACCATCCCATTCAGCCCACTCATCCCCTAATTTCCGATCTGTGACTTCCAGTCGAATTTTACTTTGCCGGATACTATTTGCCATGCGAACTGTCTACTCCTTCTTTTCATAATTTTCGGGAATCTGCCGCACGACATAGCTGTGAGTGGGACATTTTTCATAGGCAACCAATAAATCT
Source organism: Caldithrix sp. (assembly GCA_020722815.1). Lineage (GTDB taxonomy): Bacteria > Zhuqueibacterota > Zhuqueibacteria > Thermofontimicrobiales > Sulfurfontimicrobiaceae > DYKB01. The sequence goes on from DYKB01000023.1 coordinate 1,261, forward strand.
TCTGCATAAATATTTTTAATAACCGGCAGATTGCCATTCATTTCTATCGAACCACTCGGGGTGATCTTGGGTTTTGAACAGAGCGTACAGCCGTTACAGCCAACAGAACAGACCTCTTTTACCTTTTTTCCTTTATCTTGGGATACACAACCGAGATAGACTCTTTGATTTATTGGAATCAGCGTGATAATATTACGTGGACACGCTTTAACACACAAACCACAACCCGTACACTTTTCTTCATCCACAATTGGCAATCCATTGGGACCAATATGGATGGCATCAAACGGGCAGGCACGGACACAACTACCCAGCCCTAAACATCCATAAGTACATCCTTTATGCCCGCCGCCGATAAGTTGGGCCGCGGTGCAATCCTGAATCCCCTGGTAAATTGAACGATTTATCGCTTCTGCATTGCCCCCCTGACAGTGGACAGCCGCAATTACAGGAATTTTCGTTCCAATATCATCCAGCCCCATAATCGCGGCAATTTTTTTAACAACTGCTCCCCCACCCGGTGCACATAAATCAATTTTTGCAATTCCCTTTGCAACAGCTTCGGCATATCCGGCGCAACCCGGATAACCACAGCCACCACAATTTGCACCTGGCAATATTTCAATGAGTTTTTCAATTTTGGGATCAACTTCAACAGCAAATTTTTTAGAAGCATAGGCCAGAAAAAGTCCAAAAAATAGTCCCAGACCACCCAAACCAAGAATCGGAATCAGAATCGTCATGTCCATAAATATATGCCTGTAAAATGTATGAAATTTAATCGGTTATAAATTATTATGCAAAATACGAACGAGACAAAATAAATACATTTCGTGAAAATGTCAAGTAAAATTTTGATTATTTTCCCGGACAGCAGTTTCAATTTGGGAACCTCTCTGGCTAAATTAAGTTATACCAAACTGATAATTCTAAAATAATCCGCATTCAACCTAGTATAACTTTAGATATGGCGTGACATGATTAGAGGAGTGATTTTTGACAATGATGGTGTTATCGTCGATAGCGAACCGCTACATCATCTGGCAGAACAAAAAACAATGAATCCTTATGGCGTTGATATTACGAAGGAAGAGTACAAAAATTATGTGGGCGTCGGCACCCGGAAAATGTTTAGCGACTGGATTCAGAAATATAATTTAAACCTAACCCCTGAAGCCATTATTCCCCATCATGAAAAAAATCTCATCGAAATTTTCCAGGAATTAGTCGAACCAACCCCCGGGGTCGTTAACTTTATAAAATATCTCTTTCACAAAAATTATCCCTTGGCAGTAGCCTCCAGTTCGCATCGCCGTTTAGTACAGGTCGGCATCACAAAACATGATTTAATGCAATATTTTCAAACAATTATCACAGGCGACGATGTCACCCGTTTGAAGCCAGAACCAGATATTTTTTTACTGGCAGCGCAACAATTAAATATTTTACCGGCTGAATGCTTGGTAATAGAAGATTCCAGCGTGGGGGTTCAGGCTGCCAAGGCAGCCGGGATGTTTTGTGCGGGCTATCAAAATACAAATAGCGGCGATCAGGATTTATCAAAAGCTGACATTATTTTTCAAAATTTCAACGAATTAATGCAGATTGGCAATCAATTTGCCCTGTAATTTTTTTCTCTGGAGGTGCAATGAACCGATTACAAAAGCTGGCGATGATGTGTGTTCTCACCAGTACCATTTTTTATAGCTGTGGTGGTAACAAAATGGAAACTGAATTTGAAAAATTTCTGCAGAAAAAGCTGGAAGTTCTGCCTGAATTGGAAAGCGCCAAAAATCTCGCGGCCTGGGAAGCGGCTGTTTCCGGAAAGGAAGCCGATTATGCCCGGCAGGCAGATCTGGAACTTAAATTTAAACAGGAATTTACAAATCAAAAAGAATACCATCGATTAAAAGAGTTCATCGCCTCGGGACAGATTAAAGAGCCGTTGTTAAAAAGGCAACTGGAATTGCTCGATAATCTTTACACCAGAAATCAGATGGACAGTTCGCTGCTTCATGAAATTACAAATCTGGAAGCCAGTGTACAAAATAAATTTAGCACCTTTCGTGGAAAAATTGATAGTCAAGAAGTAACGAACCACCAGATTCAGGAAATCCTGAAGAATGAAACTGACGTTGAAAAAAGAGAAAAAGCGTGGCTGGCCAGTAAAATGGTAGGCGAAGCCGTCAAAGACGATCTTTTAAAATTGGTAGCCCTTCGTAATAAGGCCGCCCGGCAATTGGGGTATGAAAATTATTTCATCATGTCCCTCGAATTAGCGGAACAAAAAGAGCGCGATTTGCTTAATATTTTTGATCAACTCGCGGATTTAACGGAGGAACCATTCAAAAAAATTAAAAATTTAATCGATGATAAACTGGCACAAAATTATGGAATTATTCCCGCAATGCTACGTCCCTGGCACTATCATGATCCTTTTTTTCAGGAAGCGCCAATGATCGCCGCGATAGATCTGGATAAATACTATGCAAATCGGGATATAGCGACGTTAACCAGGAAATTCTTTCGTGAAATCAATTTGCCAGTGGACAGCATTTTTGCGAAAAGCGATCTCTATGAAAAGCCAGGAAAAAATCCCCATGCATTTTGTACCCACATTGATCGAAAAGGTGATGTGCGAATTTTAATGAATCTCCAAAATGATGTTTATTGGATGGAAACGGCCTTGCACGAATCAGGCCATGCCGTGTATGATAAATATCAAGATTTTCAATTGCCTTATCTGCTTCGGGAACCAGCACATGCTTTTACAACCGAGGCAATCGCCATGTTTTTTGGCCGATTGGCACGAAATCCTTACTGGATGCAGGAAATGTTAAATTTGACCACGACTGAAGTTGAGCCAATTTCAGCAACGATCAATGAAAACTTACGCCTGCAGCAGCTCATTTTTGCCCGTTGGACCCAGGTGATGTTTCGCTTCGAAAGAGCGCTTTACCAAAATCCTGACCAGGATTTAAATAAGCTCTGGTGGGATCTGGTTGAAAAATTTCAGATGGTAACACGCCCTGCCAATCGGGATCAGGCTGATTGGGCTGCCAAAATCCATTTCACGATTGCACCGGTTTATTATCATAATTACATGCTGGGTGAACTAATGGCATCACAGCTTTATGCATTTGTCATTAAAAATATTTTTAACCAGAATCCAGGCACGCCGGTTTCCCTAGTTAAGAGTGTGGCGACAGGAAATTTTTTAAGAGAAAATATTTTCCAGCAGGGCAACAAATTTAACTGGCAGGAACTATTGGAATTTGCCACCGGTGAAACGCTGAATCCAGGATATTTTGTTACTCAATTTGTACAAAATGAATAAAAATTCTGAATTCTTGACCTGAATCACCCAATAAAATTCTAAATGATGCTATTCTATTATCATGGGAATGTAATAGTAAGGGACTATTCACGACCTTTGAATACGGCATTGGTTACAAAATGTTAATTTAATTTATTATTTATAAATAAGTTGTACTTGATTTATTCTACAATGATTTTTATAATACCTAAAATTCTAAAATGGAAATTTTTGATGTTCAGAATCAATGTAGTACCCCCATTTTCGCTTTTTGAAAATGGGGGAGAGACAGAGGGCGTCAAGACTTCAGCGAAAACGATTCATTTTAGAATTTTAGGTAATAGACCAATTCTGTTGTTCCTGTAACCAGGTTAATTCAAAACTGAATGAGGTCTTTTATAACCACTCTAATTTAAACAATCTTGTACACGCCAGTTGATTCGAGTCGTTATGATAAATTTAAAATTTAATCAAATTTATCCTTGATTTTGGCAATTATTTCTATTATTATTAGATAGATATGCGGGAATGGATGATGCGATTTTCTATTCATAGCAGGCATAGATTCATGAGGAGATTTGAATGAAAATTGAATTTAAAGCTGCCACCAATATTGGAATGGTACGAAAAGCAAATGAGGACAGCTATTGTATATTGAATGATACAAATTCGGCATTTTTATGTGATGGGATGGGGGGACATGTTGCCGGTGCAACCGCCAGTCAAATGGCGATTGAAACGATCAGTCAGGTAAATCTGATATTAAATCAGCAGGCTTTTCTCGAAAAATACGCTAAAGTTGCCGAAGAATTATCCAAATATTTTTATCAACTAAATACTCACTTCGCTTCCTCGCTCCCTGAATCGGCTATTAATATGGTGAATGCAATTCAGCTAGCGAATACAAAAATTTATAATACAGCAAATGACAATCCCGATTTGCAGGGAATGGGAACAACCGTTGTCGGATTTTCATTCAGCGAAAATTTATGTTGTATCGCCCATGTTGGTGATAGCCGGGCTTATCGATGTCGTGAAAATCGGATCGAACAACAAACAGTTGATCACTCCTGGTTAAATGAGTTGTTACATGCCGGCAAACTTCAGGCGGATGAAGCTGATAAATTTCCCCATCGGAATGTTATTACGCGGGCACTTGGGGTCTCTCCGACACTTCAGATCGACTTACGTGTTGATCCCGTGCAAAAAGATGATATTTTTATCATCTGTTCTGATGGCCTGCATGATTTGATTAATGAAAAAGAAATTCTGGCCACAATTCAAAATGCTGATATGAATCTCGAATTGAGTATTGATGAATTAATTAAAATGGCCAACCAACGCGGTGGAAAAGACAACATCACCCTGGTGATGGCGAAAATTCTCGAAACCGATGCGATGGTGACAAATTATCATTATAAAGCAACAATCCCCGAAGAGAATTTCACGATGACCGAAATCGAAGATAAAATCCTGGAAATTTTATTTGATCGAAATCTTCAGGATACGGTCACTTCTCCAATCGGTATCACCGATGAGGATTAAATTACAGAAACAAGCTTGTTTGATTTTACAGTGTATTTAAAATAATTTTATCATAAAATTTTACGTTAAAATAGTGTTCAGGAGATGAAACATATTGAACGGAGGAGCATAATGCATAAATCATTCATAAAGTATATTCTGTTCTTCTCAATAATATTGAGTGGTTTTCTATCCGCCCAGGCGCAACGGATTCATAAAGTGGCTGTTCTGGGATTGGATGCAACCGGGATGGATGTCACTGTTGCCGATGGAATTACGGAATATCTGCGTGAGCAGATCAATAGTTCCCAATTAATTGACGTCATGGAGAATAAATTGGTACTGAACAAGCTGAAAGAATTTTCTTATCTCACCGGACCTTTTACGGAAAATGAAGAGATTATTAAAATCGGCCAAATTCTGGAAGTTGATAAAATTGTTGCCGGCAATATTGGAAAAATTGGCGATCTCTTTTCCATCTCATTGAAATGTTATGATACACGAACAAAAGAAAGTTATGAAGAAACAGGTAGTTATGAGGGAAGTCAGGCATTATTTCTGGTAAATACCATTGATCCAATGGCCAAAAAAATCATTGATTATATCCTGGAAGATGAAGCGTCAACCGATGTAACACCGCCTGTTGCTATACCGGATTCCGGGATTGCAAAACCATGGTATAAAAAATGGTGGGTCTGGGCCGGCGTCGGTGGTGTTGCTGTCATCAGTAGCGCGCTGGTACTTAGTGGCGGTGGTGGAGGTGGTGGAGATGGTGGAGAAAAGCCCGTCAAAATATTACCAGAACCACCACCATTGCCAATACCAAAAAATTTTTCCGCTCGATAGTTTAGCGTGAATAGTGTTATTTTGCCATTCGGAACAAAGCGAAGCATCTCCTGACGTATTATAAAGATAAATTCTTCGCGTGGATCAGAATGGCCGGTCAGTGTCTTTTTAAAGTAGGCTCTTTCATTGTTGGATAAAAAGGAATATTAGCATATAAAGGATTCATTCGGGCAATAATAATAAACAGAAAAATATAGATGTTGTCACCTAAGTACACAAATATTCTTTTGCTGGTTTCAATTCCATTTCTACTTTTTGGGCAGAATTTGCAGCAGGATCCCCAACAGCTTTATCATCAGGCTCAACAAACGGCAAATCTGTCTGAAAAAATAGAAATTTTAAAGCAAATAGTCGATCAAAATCCTGATTTTACACCAGCTCATCTGGAATTAGGTCAATATTATTTTCTCAATCGGGCTTTTGATAAAGCACGTTACCATTTTTTAAGTGTCATTGGAATAGCCCCCCAAAATGGAGCCGCTTATGCTTATTTAGGGCAAATATACTTTCAGGAGGAGAAATATCAACAGGCGACGGTCTTCTTTCAACAGGCGCTAAAATGGCAGCCGGCAAATGAATTGGCAATTGAAGGCACTAAACAACTTCAAGAAATCCAGGCGGTTGAAAAGATATTAACACAATTACGAGCTGCCGTCCAAAATGATAATTTAGTTGTCGCGTTCGATTTATATTCTCAAATAGCGCAAAAAAATTATTCTTTAACAAAATTAAGAGAATATCGACAAATACTGGCACAAGCGTTATATGAAAAGGGAATTTTCGAACTTCGTCACCAGAATAATACTGCGGCCGCCGAATATTTTGAGAAAATCCAGCGCGTTTTTCCCGATTATCTGGATGTTAAACAAAAGCTTCTATCGATTAATCCAAGTGTAACAACCGTCGTTCAAACGGCACCAGAACCCGAGATTGAGAAACCGGCTCAATCCAGGCCAGTGGCAGAAACACCGACGCGTGTCCTGGAAATCACAACAGCTACGGATTCACCCTTCACGCGAAAAGAAATTGGTGAACCCGACACGCTGTTGGCACGAACCAGTTCAGAAACGCTGGATTCTGTGACGACCACAGCTCAAAATACCTGGGGGACTTTAAAAAATACATTTGTGCAGGTCATTCAACTTAAGCGATATAATTATATAACCGGGATTTCAGCCTTTTTTATCCTGGCACTGGCTATTTTCGCTATTTTTAAAAATTATCAGAAAAAGCGTACGAACAGGGAATCTGAAGATCATGATTTGACACTTCCGGAAGCGCCAGAGCCCGAAAAAATTCAGCATGATATTTCAGAAATTTCACCGACTGAAGAAAAACAGCGTCAATCGGGGAAATTTAAAGTCTATCAACCAGAATTTTCACCCTCAAAACGATTTCAATTAAAATCGCTGCTGGGTCGTCTCGGAAATGTTCAACAGTTTCTGGCTGATGATATGCGCTTGAATCGAGCGGTGTTAATTGATCGAATCAGTACTGATGGCGAAAATCCGGATCACCTCGAATCTCAAAAGACCCTCATTGAAGGGATTCAGTTGGCAGCGCGATTAAATCATACCAATATCCTGAAAGTCGAAGATGTATTCGTTCAAAATGGTACCATTTTTATCGTCCTGGAATATGTGCCACATATCATTTTGCCCATGGAACTGAAAAGTCAAAAGAGGTTTAAAATACCAGAAGCCTGTCGTATTATCCGACAGCTCTGTTTTGCGTTAGATTACGCACATCGCAATCAGGTAATTCATTTCGATATTCGGCCTTTTCATATAAAAATCCTGTCAAATCAGGAAGTTAAGTTAGGTGGGTTTGAATTGGCACGCTTGAATCATTTCAGCTATTTGCCAACTTCAGGGGTACCGACAATTTCGCCGGCCTATATGTCCCCAGAAAAAATACGCAATGCTGAAATTGATAAACGTACTGATATTTTTTCACTTGGCGTTGTATTTTATGAAATGGTGACTGGCAAACAACCTTTTTGGGGTGAATTTGTATCATCGGTAATCTTTCATATTCTCGAAGGAAATCCCATACCACCCGGTGAGATAAATCGGGAAATTCCCGAAGAATTAGAACAGATTATTATGAAAATGTTAGCAAAAGATCGCGCTGATCGTTTTATGGATATGCTCGAAATTGGCATGGAATTAAAAAAATTTGTATAATCCGAACAAAACAGGTTCACGGTTGGGCGTCACGAAGAATTTATATATATAGAACGCAACACTTCATCAACCAACCGTGAAGAGTGAACATTGAAGTTTAATAATTTTTAGTATACGATTACCACCGGAGTTAATTATATTTCGAGTCAGGATATTACGGTGAATTTAATTTCAAACAATCCTGATCCGTTAGCAAGGAAAGAGAAATACCGGGGAGAATCAATAGCAAAGCACGGAGTCATTTGATGAAAAAATTCATCACATTGTTAATAATTCATTTCCTAATTGGGCAAATTATCTTAATTGTACCGGCTGTTCACGCTCAGCGTGCGGATGATTTCTTTCAACAGGCAAAGAACGCCCAATCCGATAATGAAAAAATTGATTTGCTAAAAAAAGCCTTGCAGCAAAATCCCAGACATTCGGATGCATATCTGGAATTAGGCCAGGTTTATTTACGTTTGGGTAAATATAAAGATGCAGAAGACGCCCTGACACAGGCAGTGATTCAGGGATCTGGCAATTTAATGACCTTCATCTATCTGGGTGATACCTATCGGAAAATGGGACAACCAAAAGACGCTGCTTCGGCCTACGAGTCCGCAATAAAAAAAGAGCCCAAAAATGCAACCGCTCATTTTCGACTCATTGAAATGTATCTACAGGCGAATAATTATGATGAAGCGCTCAGAAGAGCGCAAGATGGTTTGAAAAATTTGGGATTAGCAAATGCCGATCTCTGGTACTATACCGGAGAAAGTTATCGGGGAAAAGGTCAATTGAATGATGCAAAAACCTATTACCAGGCGGCTTTAAAATATAATAAATCACATACGCGTGCGCAAGCTGCCCTGGCAGGCCTGGATAATTTAGCGAAAATAGCCTCAATCGAAAAAGAACTGGAGCAGGCGGCTAATGCCAATAATGCTGATCTGGCAATTCAAAAAATAAATGAAATAAAACGGCTGGACAGAAATTATTCAAATCTTCCCAAATGGAATTCTGAAATCGCTAAAATTTATTTTATGCAGGGAAATGCTGACCAACAAAAAGGAGATAAGGTATCAGCACTATCCAATTACCAATTAGCTGAAAATTATAATAAAAATTTCCCGGGATTGCAAGCTGCGATTAATAAAATTAAAAATGAGACTGATCACCAAACACAACTGGTGAGTGAATATGAAAATGGTTTACGCGCTTATAATAAAAAACAGTGGCGAAGTGCGATTATTCACTTTTCACAGGTGAGAAATATTGACGCGGATTATAAGAATACCACCTCGCTTCTCCGGATTGCCCAACAGGAATTAGAAAAAGCGACGCCCGTCAGAACTGATGAAAAAATTGCGACCCAACCCCCGGTCATTTCAGATGATTTACAAAACAAACTGCAGTCATTGTATGATGAAGGGGTAAAACGGACAGAAAAAGCATTATGGCCGGCTGCAATTGTTAAATTTGATTCAGCACTTCAAATTAAACCAGATTTTACCGATGCACAGGCGATGAAAGCGTATGCGCAGGGTTCATTAGCACTTGACCAAAGAAAGTGGACTGACGCCCAGCAATTCTTTTCACGCGCCGAACAACTTAATTCGAGTAATTTGCAGTTTGTTGCCGCCAATTTCTATGCACAGGCCCGTATTGATTCAAACCAGGGTCGAATTGCCGACGCGATTGAGAAACTTCAAAATGTGCAAAAATTAGGATTCAATTTTCGGGATACGCGTGAATTATTAGCGAATGCAAGCCGAACCGAGGAACCAGAAACCGTGGAAAGCACCAGAACGACATTCAAGACACTCATCCCATATATCGCAATTGGATTGTTTGTGATTATTCTGGTCGCGATTCTGAGTTTACGCAAAAAAGTGGCGCCGGCACGCGCCAGAGCTCAGGTAAAACCGATGCCTGCGGTCGCTGGTCCAGGTACACCTCCCAAACAATTTCGACCATCAGAAGAAGTTCAGACTCTCGTAAAAGGACCTCGTGCTGCAGGAAGTAAATCGAAACAGAGATTTAATATAGATTCAGATACGGCATCTGAGGACGTCGCCGTTGCCACGCCGTCATCAATTGATGAGGAAGCCACCCGAATTATGAGCAATGTGGTCACTTCACCCAAATGGCTACAGAATCGGTATGAAATCAAATCCCAGATTGGCAAAGGCGCCATGGGTTGTGTTTATAAAGCATACGATCATCGATTGAAACGAACAATTGTCCTCAAAGAAATTCGGATGGATATCGGTTTGGAACCGGCTGAATATGATAAATTAAAAGAACGATTCGAACGAGAAGCGCTTTCGGCAGCCCGATTGAATCATACCAATATCGTGACGGTTTTCGATATTATTGAGGATGGCAATAAGGTTTACATCGCCATGGAATATATCGATGGCGTTAATTTACTGACCCGATTGCGGGAAAAGAAAGTCATTGCGCCAAAAGATGCAGTGGAAATTACAATTCAGGCCTGCCAGGCCCTGGATTTTGCGCATAAGGCTAAAATAGTCCATCGCGATATTAAACCATCCAATATCATGCTGGTGGATACTGGCGGCATGCGACAAATTAAAATCGTCGACTTTGGTGTGGCCAAGATGTCCGATTCCAGCACATTGACACAGGCAGGAAGCAGTTTGGGGACTCCCAGTTATATGTCTCCCGAACAAATTGAAGGCAAACCGATTGATGGACGCTCGGATATCTTTTCATTGGGAGTCGTTTTTTATGAGATGCTGGCTGGCGAACGACCTTTTAAAGGTGAGAATTTAGCTTCCATCATTGTTAAAATCATTCAGGCACAACCACGTCGCGTTTCGGAAATTAAAAAAGACCTTCCTCCTGAACTGGAGAATATCATCTTCAAGATGCTGGAAAAAGATCCTGAAAAACGGTATCAAACCGGCCAGGAGGTTATCGAAGATCTCAAGAAAGTTTATGGTTAAAAATATATCAGGGAGTTTTAATCATTGGCAGATAATTTATTAGGTTCCGAATTAGGAAATGGTCGTTTTAAAATCATCGGTGATCGGCCGCTCGGCAAAGGTGGTTTTGCTACCGTCTATCTGGGAATTCAGCGGCCCCTTAACCGAAAAGTTGCCATTAAAGTACTAGCCACCAGTGCTGCCGAAGATGAAGAACTGGTTAAACGCTTCATTCGGGAAGCACGGGTCATGGCAATGTTCGATCATCCCAACATCATTAAAGTAATCGATAGTGGTTCGGAAAATGGCATCCACTATTTTGTGATGAATTATATGCCAACGAGCTTGCGAACGATTCTCCAATTACCGGAAAATAAAAATGGACTCCGTCTTGATCACTGGCTTAAAATTGCGAAAGATCTGGCTTCGGCTCTTAATTATATTTACCATCATAGTACCGTAAAAGAATTTGTTCATCGGGACATCAAACCAGGTAATATCATGTTTGATGAATCAGATAATGCTATTTTAACTGATTTTGGTCTGGTGAAGGGCGAACAATTCTCCCAATTAACACTCAAAGATACCGTCATGGGCACGCCCAAATATATGTCGCCGGAACAGGTAAAAGGCGAAAAACTGGATCACCGATCTGATCTGTATTCGCTGGGAGTCGTGCTTTTTGAAATGTTAGTGGGTCGTCCACCTTTCATCGGGGAGCCATTGACTATTTGCCATAAACAAGTGGCAGAATTTCCCCCCCCTCCGCATGAATTTAAAGCGCAAATCCCGCTGCGATTCGAACAAATCGTCCTTAAATTATTAGAAAAAAATTCAGCGAAGCGATTTCAAACAGCGGAAGAGCTTCTTGAAGCGCTTGAAGATTTGGAAACTGTTTCCCGAAGTGGACATAGCTCCCGGAAAACGCGCTTGATGGTTCCAAAAACAGAAGCGGATGCCGCAAATCTGCCGGAAGAATCCGCTCCGAGTAAAATGCAACCGACATTTCGTTCACCCAAACATGTTGAAAAAACGCGTTCTTACAATGATTTCTCAACCGAAAAAACTTCACGGCCATTTTACCAGAATTCTTTTTTTCTCTGGTCAACGATTCTGATTTTAATGGGATTAATCTCCGTAACTGCCTATAAACTATTAATTCCTGAAGCACCGGTGGTTGCGGAATCAGCACTTGTCAAAATGGTTTCCATTCCGCCGGAAGCATCGATTCGGATTAATAATTCATCAATCAACCAGACGACACCAACTGAGTTCGCTGTTTTACCAGGGGATTCCCTGAAAATTGAATTCATCCTACAAAATTTTCAGCCTTACATTCAGAAAATTTTTATCGCAAAAGCTGAAACCATCCATATTAAAGCTGAATTACAGCCACTCGTTACCCAAAATGAAGAAATACCAACTCAACCGACCGAAAACATTACCGGAGATCCAAAAATACTTACCGGTAATTTACACATAATTTCAAAACCATCCGGCGCAAATATTTTTCAGGATGGCAAAAAATTGGCGCAAAAAACCCCCGCAACGCTAAAGGATCTGCCGGCTGGCGAAACCAAAATTCGTCTTGAATTGGCTGGATATGAGGCGTGGACGCAATCAATTGTAATTCAACCGGCGAAAACGGATAATATTTCTGCAACTTTGACAAAAATTAAAAAATCAGTTCCTGAAACCACCCCAAACACCATGGGAGAAGTCAGTATCGTATCAATCCCAACCTGGGGTGTCATTTATATCGAGGGGGTAACCGACAGTATGGGAACCACCCCGATGGCGTTTAAATTAGCCGCCAGAGACCAACCTTATCGCATTACAATTAAAAGATTTAATCATGAAGTCATTGAAGGATTTCAAGAAGTTGTCGTCACCCCCGGTTCATCTCAACATTTAACTTTCAACTTGAAGGAAAAAAAGTAAAAATTTGATACACGTTACATTTTTTCTGCAAAGTTATTGATATATTTTTATAGAAGACTTTTTAAACCATGAATTGTTAACTGGTCAATGAAATACATAATCTTTAATAAATTTTATCAGGAGTAATTGAGCTTTTCAATTGAGCTTGTTCATCAAAAACAGGAGGATTTTTTAATGAAAAAATTTTTTAACCATGATAAAATACACATTCAATTTATTTTAATGTGCAGCATAATTTGTTTAATGCTAACCGCAGCCCAGTCACAAGTCAACCTGACCAATGAAATAACAAACGCAAGAACATTGTATAATTCAGCCCGATTCGAAGAAGCCATCTCAAAATTAAATGAACTGCTTAAAATTGAATCCGCATCCGAAAAACAACGCGTTGAAATTTATCAACTATTAGGCTTTGCATTAGTCGCCAGGGGATATTATACCCAGGCAAAGGAAGCTGTTGAAAAAATAATCGAATTAGATCCAAACATTCAGTTCGATCCGGAATTGGTCCCGCCCAAAATGATGAAAATTTACTATGCTGTCTGGAAAGAAAAACAGGGCACCAATCAAATTGAAAATCAAAACGATCCGGGGATTCAGACGGTTGCCATTCTCGACTTTGACAATAACTCAATTGGCGATGACAAGCAAATCTGGGAGCCAATGGGAAAAGGTCTGGCGCAGATGCTTATTACCGATCTCTCCAAGATTGTTAAGTTGAAAGTGGTGGAACGTGAGCGAATTCAATATATTCTGGATGAATTGAAATTACAAAAAGGTGAAGCTTTTGATGAAAAATCTGTGGTGCAAATTGGCAAACAGCTAGGTGTGCACGCCATGTTATTTGGTGGTTTCTCAAAAATTGACAAAATGGTTCGAATCGATGCCCGTCTTATCAAAGTCGAGACCAGCGAGCTCATCAAAGCCGAAGAAATTACCGGCAAAGCGGAAGAATTTATTAATCTTGAAAAAGAATTAGCCCTCAAAATTACTAAAAATCTAGATGTTGAGCTTTCGAAATATGAAGGTAAATTAATCGAAAAGATCGAAAATCGTTCACTCGAGGCAGCCCTGGCTTATTCCGAAGGTTTAAGTTTACTGGATAAAGAAGATTATCAAAACGCCATGCGAAAATTTCAGGAAGCCCTGAAGTATAATCCAAATTATGCCGCTGCCCAGAAAAAAATAGATTTGATTAAGCCGCTTGTCTCATAATACTTTCGAAGTGTATTTCACCCCAAAATGCATTTATTCCTTCCGTAGATATTAAATGAAATCTCAATTTAACAATTTTAATACAGCGGGTCTAAAAATCTATGGAAATTACAAATCACAAAATTTTAATCGTAATTAACTTTATGCAATAGCATTCCATCATAAATATAAATCGCAATCAGTCAGAAAGCCGATTGCTATTTCGAAAAGAAAATAACTGACAACCCAGTTTGACAAATTAAGCAGATGGCGAAAATATGCGAAAAATCCTGGTACCTGTCCTGTTCATTTTGTTTTTTAATTGCACTTCCTATCATTATTGGGAAGGGAAAAGCTTGTTACAGGACAAAAAATATAACGATGCACTCGTAAAATTTCTTCTCGCTGAGAAAAAAGCGCCGAATGATTATAAAATTAAACGTGATATTGGAATTGCTTTATTTGAACAAAAAAATTACGCCTTGGCCTTAAAAAAACTCCAGGCCGCCAATGCCATTCATTCGGATGATAATCTGGTTCACTTCTATATGGGACGTATTTATGAGGCTTCAGGCCAATATGATGAAGCCCTTAATGAATACACTCGATGCAAAAAATCGAGAATCTTTAATCAAATTGCACCTTTAATTGATAGACGGATTGAAGATATTTTTCGAAAAAAAATAGCGGACGAGGTGAAACAAGCCGTTCAGGCTGAACGAAGCTTACAGTTCGCCCTCATTCCGGAAAATACCATCGCGGTACTCTATTTCAAGAATCTGGATAATTGGGAACGATTGACGCCGCTCGAAAAAGGTCTGGCCCAGATGCTGATTACCGATTTATCGAAAGTCCGGATGCTGAAAATGCTCGAACGATTGCGATTGGAACAGCTTATCCAGGAATTAAATTTATCAAACACCGATCTTTTCGCTCCCGAACAAGTACCACGCTTGGGTAAACTTCTTGGTTCACAAAAATTAGTAAAAGGTGGTTTTAAAAGCAATGAAGAAGGTGAGGTTCAAATTATTGCCGCTGTTGTCGAATCAGAATCAGGGGCATTAGTAAACCGGGAAATTATTGTAAGCGGTGGCATTCATAATTTTTTTGAACTGGAAAAGAATCTGGTTTTTAAAATTATCGAAAATCTGGGGATTCAGCTCGCTTATTCAGAAATTGAAGCTATTAAGGAAGTTCCCACCAAAAATTTGTTGGCATATCTGGCTTATGCCCAGGGACTGGATTTCGAAGATCAGGGTTTGTTTACAGAAGCAAATCACTCATTCGAGCAAGCGGTTAAAATCGATCCCCATTTTACAGATGCCCGGATAAAGGTGGATTTATTTAAAAACGAAGTGCTATCCGAACAAGAGCTTTCAAATCTAATGATGAAAATGGTGGAACGTACGCCGTTAAGTCGGTTGGAAAATACGGGTCAAAATTTAGTGAAGCACTCACTGCCAATTGATGCAGAAAATCCTTCAGCCAGCCGGCCAGCCGCAACCGGAACAGTCGTCATTACCGGGACGCTTCCGTCCGTGGATACCAGACGTTAGGTTAATCAAAACAATAACGGGAAATTACAATGAAATCTATTAAAAATATATTGTTACTTTTTATATTCGCCGGGCAACTACCGATTTGGTCGCAACCAGCGTTCCGTTATCCTGCGCGATATGCCAATATCTCAACCGGTGTTTGGTACCGAACGCTCACGCTAAAACAGGACAGCGCTGAATATTCGATCTCCCAGCTTATTTCACCCTTAACAGTTGTAAATCCTGTTACGAATAAATTTAAATTACTTTTTTCGACATCTTATGCCGGGGCACTTTTTCAACAGAATTTAGATCGAGAACTCAACGGGATGACCGACGGCAAGATAAAAGGGTTTTATTATCTGAATGAAGAGCATCTCCTCCTTAATTTTGGTATCAGTGTGCCTTATGGAAAAAATCAATTCAATCTACGCGAGGCGATGGTAGCTGAACAGCTTTATGAAAATATTTTTGGTTTTGGTGTCAAACGATATGGTGAAGGATTTGATTTCGATACAGGAATTTCAACAGCCTTTCGATTGGGAAATCAATTTATAGCCGGCGGGGGGATCGGATATTTATTACGCGGTTCATATAATTTTGCCGAAAAAAGTACATTCCGGCTCAAACCCGGCAATGAAGTTACGCTCAATCTGGGACTTGATTTCGAAAGTGACAGTGTATTTATCCGAACAGATTTTTTATTTCGCACTTTTTCAGCGGATAAAATTGAACAAAAATCATTTTTTCAGCAGGGAAATCAGTATGAATGGTCGGGCTATCTGGTTATTCGGCAACATCCGTTCATCTTTAATTTCTCGCTGAAAAATATTTTTAAAGCGAATAATAAATTTTTTAATCGATTTCAGAATTTTCAATATGAGGGAAAAAAATTTATCAGCAACAGCTTTTACAGCCAGTTAAAAACGATTTATAACTTTTCCCCGGCGCAATCACTGACGGCTAAATTGGGCATTAATAAATTTGGACATAGCGATCGGCAACTCGGTGATGCCACCCTCTTTAATGGCGGCGCCGGAACTCAACGAAAATTTTCTGAAAACTTTATATTGGGGATTGAACTGCAATATTTATTTGGCGCTGCATTGAAAGATAAGTTAGATATCACGGGGTGGGACGGGATGATGACTATTCAGGTTCGATTTTAATCATAAAGTATCTCTAAAATTGATTAGAATTATGATTTCTTAATTAAAAAAACATATTGAAAAATTGTGAGAACATATCAATCCATCATGATCATTTTTAAAAAATTATCAAAGGATGCGAACAATGTACTTGAGGAATAGACAACGTAGTGCTTCACAACTAATGCGAGTGATTGTTCTCTGCGCCGTCTTTATTTTAATAAATATGAATATTGGCCTGAGCCAGGAATTAATGCCTCAGACCAACGATATCCGGCTGGATGATATTATTCCAAAGAAAACCAATATCTATTCCCCAGCGCTTGCGGTCAACAATACAAATCAAATAATGGCCGTCTGGATTGGCGAAACCGAATCCCTGCAACCACGTGTTTATGGGCGAATTGTTGATTATCCGGATAAATTACAAAACTCAGAATTTCAAATTGATCCCAGTAACCAGGATGCCAATATCGTTAGTCGAAATGTTGATATAGCGCCAGATGAAAATGGAAATTTCTTTGTTGTCTGGGAGGATTTGCACAATTCCAGAGAATCTAAAATTTATGGTCGGATTTTCGATGCCCAGGGCAAAACAATTATTGATAAGACCATCCTGGTCGGTGAGGATGAACAGGTACCGGTTTATGCAACTTCACCTGTTATTGCTATTAATAAAAAGAATACCGCCCGAATTGCATGGGTTGACAGCTCCAGGCGCATCATGACCCGAAGCATCGAGATAAATAAAAAAACAGGGCTATTGGAATTAGGAAAAACGGAACGGGTCGACCAGAACACCCGATTAACACCATCCGCTTTTGATCCCAATATCGCCGCCGCACCGGGAGGGGAGTTTGTTATCACCTGGGTCGATAATCGCTATGAATTTGCCACGAATCAGGGGACGCCACTCGTTTTCGCGCGTCAATATAATGCCAATGGAAATCCAATCCATAACGATTTTCAGGTCAATTCATTTGTTCCACCGGTTACTACACCCTGCAGCGCCCCGGATGTCGTTGTTGATCAACAGGGTAACACCATGATTTTCTGCTGGAACGATGGCCGTAATTCCACCGGACAGGGAAATAGTAGCATTTATAGCCGAACTTTTAGCTGGTCCCAAAAGCCAGAATCCAATGACTTTTTTATCGCCTCCTGTCTCCTAAATGCCCGGCCATCGCTGGTAATTGATTTTCAAAATAATATTACTTTTATCTACCCGCAAACCAGCCAGCGCCAAACTGATCCGCAGGCGGCCCTGGATCATATTTTTGCGCGCAGTTATAAAATGGGATATGAAATTCTCGGACAAACAGTACAGCTCGATCAGGGGAACGCGGTGGATCGGGATACGCAACTGAAGAGTTTCATGACAAATTCCGGCGAAATTTTTACGACCTGGACCCAAAACACAATTCAAGATACCACCGGAAGGATATTTTTTAATAGCTATGCCATCATTCGTCCCGCTTCACCCCAATTCCTGACCGCCAGTGATACGGGGTTGAATTTCATTAAATGGGAATGGAAATATGATGGTGAAAAAAAGGTCAAATTTCACTTTAAGAATCAAGCGGATAGCATAATCTCCCCAGCGCTTTCTGAACGCGAGACTTCATGGCGCGAAGAAAATTTAACACCCAACACGCTGGTGACACGGACAATTAGTGCGGTTTTTGATGATGGTGCCGAAAGCCTGCCATCCAATGAAGTATCATTGTTTACGCTGGCAGAACCACCCGACAGTCTGGAAGCCACTCCAATCGCCGGGAAAGGCGTGTTATTAAAATGGAAAGGAAAGAATGTTTCCCGTTTTGCGATTGAACGAGCGCTGGAAACGGAGGGACTAGTTGCTTCCTGGGAATACCTGGTCCAGTGGGAAGATAGCCTGGTTGATCTTCAATTTCAGGACTCGACAGCGCTTCCGCTGCTGTCTTATTGGTATCGCGTCCGGGGATACAATGGTGATAGTGTCTTAACCAACGCAACAAGCCCAATTCGGGTGGTTACACTGGATGCCCCTCTTTTGCCGCCGACTGAATTTAATGGACTGAGTCAAAATGATTCCACAATTATCTGGCGGTGGCAGGATAATTCGACTAATGAAATCGGTTTTCTACTGGAAGATTCTGCCGGTACCGCGCTTAGCACACAATTACCTGAAAATACCACTGAATATATCGAAGCCGGTTTGAAGCCTGACCGCCGCTATGTCCGACGAATTCGTGCCTTAAGCCGACAACCAGAACCCGTCGTTTCAAACCTGGATACCATCGTGACTTTGGCTTCTCAGGTTGACACAATTTATTTAATCGAAAGACAATCTACCTCGTTACGGTTTGCCTGGCAATCGAAGAATGCATCGGCCTTTTTAATTCTTCGAAATAGCGACCTCCAGCGGGCTCCTGTGGCCTGGGATACTTTAATGGCCTGGCGTGATCACTACAAACAGACTGAATTCAGAGATGATAGCCTTGAAGCAAATGAACGATATACGTATTCTATTCAAAGTTATAATCAAATCGGTAACATTAATCCAGACAGTTCATTCGTTCAATTTGTGACCTTAGCCTCTCCCCCATCCCGAGTGGCCGTCGTCGAAACGACCACGACGGCCATCAAACTCCGATGGGAGGCCGAGAAAAGAACCGCTTTTCGGATTCAGCGTGCCGAAGACCAATCAGGGCGACCAGGTCCATATCAAATTATTAAGGATTGGGCGGATCAATTTCGGGAGACTGAATTAGATGAACAATCTTTGCAACCCAGTACATTATATTGGTATCTCATCCAGAGTTTTAATTTATCAGGTGAAATCAATCCCGATAGTCTCACGGTTCAAATCGCCACCCTGGCACTGCCGGTTGAAAAGATAGCGGTAATAGATATTACATCAACCACCCTCAAGCTTTCCTGGACGGCACCTGCGGCTTCTGCTTTTCTCGTCCAGCGCGCTTTCGATGTCAATGGCGCTCCGGGAACCTGGAAAATCCTAAAAGATTGGAACCATCAGTTTAAAAATACGGAAATAGATGACAGCAATTTAATACCCAACAGAACCTACTGGTATCGGGTTCAGAGTTACAACCCATTGGGTATCATCTCACCTTCAAACACTTTAATTTCGGTTAAGACCCTGGCGGTGGCACATCCAACGGAATTTATCGGAAATGCGATTACAACGACAGAAATTTATTGGCAATGGCAGGATAATTCCACAGAAGAACAAGGCTATCAGATTCTCGCCGCCGATAGTCAGGCAATTTCACCCATTTTGCCCGCCAATACAACATCCTGGCGGGAGACAGAACTGAAACCGAATCAACAATATATTCGGCTGGTCAAACTCATTCATCCACAGGGAATCGTCATCTCAACTTCTTTACCCGATTCTGTTTATACACTAACTTTACCAGCCGGAAACCTGATTGTGCTGGATTCAACATCAACTTCCATTACAATAAGTTGGGACGGTAATAATGGAACTCGTTTTGTGGTTGCGCGCACTCAGCCATCCATTATCCCTGAATTGGATTGGGTTCCACTGCAGCAAAATTGGACCGACTATTTGAAAGAAAATCGTTTTATCGATACTGGATTAATCCCAAATTCGACTTATTTATATCGCGTTGTCAGCTTTAATGGTGATCGGATCCCTTCTGCATATAGTGAAACAATCCAGGTGTCAACCCCGGCTTCAATTCTGGCGCCGCCAACGAATTTTGCTGGTCAGGTGAAATCGTCGACAGAAATAGGCTGGACATGGCTGGATAATGCCCCCAATGAAACCGCCTATATTTTAAAGGATGAAAACCGGAATGATATTTCCGGTAAGTTGCCGCAGAATACACAAACCTGGAACGAGATGAATCTGCAACCAAACCAACGCTACACACGACAGGTATTTGCCCTGAATGAAGCCGATCAGGAGAGTGGGGGCTCAAATGCTATTTCTCTTTACACCTTTGCAGTGCCACCGGCGAATCTCGTCGCACAACGAATCAACAGAAAGGTCTATCTATCATGGAAAGGCGCTGGTTCCAGCTTCTATGAAATCGAGCGGGCTTTATCACCTTCCGCGCCCTCTGAACTCTGGTTTAAAATAGCAACGCAGGTATTGGACACAACTTATCAGGATACGCCGCCCCTGTTGCGGAGAAACTACTGGTATCGTGTCGCTGCATTTAATGGCGATAGTATCCGCACCGTTTATAGCAATGTGGATTCAATTACAGGATTGTTGGTGAAGGGTGATTTAAATTACAATGATGAAATTGATATTGTCGATTTGAGTCTGCTTATTAATATGGTGATCGGAAAGCTGTCTCCCGTCAATGAAGAGGAAAAACAGATTGCAAATGTTTATGATCAGGATAAAGAAATTGACATCAACGATATAATTGCATTACTCGATAATATTTTTCAAAACAGAAACCAATTTACAAAATCAGGGAATGCGTTGCTTGCTGGCCCGGACCTGGTTTTCGAAAGAATACAGGCGCCGTCAACATATATTTTTCGTTTAAATCTGGCGGGAATTTCAAAATTTCAGGTTTTGGCGTTTGAAATTCCGACCGTGGATGAAACTGAAATCATCACCGAATTATGCGATCCAGCGCTATTTTCAGATATCCAGATAAGCTCAAAAATAGTTGACGACAAACTTCGAGTCATCATTTATCGTTTGAAATCTCCACTTAAAGCCGTCGATGTGAATCCAGATATTAAATTAGCGATACAATCACCTGTTGACTTTAATTTCAAGCTGCAAAGTATACAAATTATTGATAATACCTGTAAACACCTTTATTATAGCGTTGCAAATGGCCAAAGTGATCTCAAATTTGATCAATTGATGCTTGAGACGCCCATGTTGTGGCAAAACTATCCAAATCCATTCAACTCACAAACCGCGATTCACTTTTATTGCGGTTCATCACCCAAAACCGTTAACCTGAAAGTTTTTAATCTGGCCGGCCAGGAAGTAGTACAACTCATTCAAAATAAATCTCTGCACGGAATGCAAAAAGTTGTCTGGGATGGAAAATCAACGGCCGGGGTAACAATGGCCAGTGGCGTCTATCTATATCAGATACAAATTGATTCACAGCAATATGTCCGAAAATTACTGCTTGTTCGATAAAATGAGGTCTTTATGTTGAAAATTTTCACAGGAGTTCTGTTAGCATTATTGTTGTTCTTATTGAATTGTCAAGCGCCAATGTCAGGGGATCTTTCTCAAACAGCACCTACCATTGTGAATGTACAATTCAGTGGTTTTAAAATTACCGATTTGAATTTAAATAAATCCGGATTGAATCAAATTCAATCATTTGAAAAAATGATAATTGAAGTGTTTGAAATGGGACTGGTAACCGACAATCTGACGCAGGCGCAACCAATATCCAGGACAGAAATCATGATTACGCCGGGTTCAGATACTTTTGAAGGCCGCATCGAAGTTCCAGCAGGAAGAAATCGACTTTTCATTGGTAAATTATTTGAAAAATTTGATCATAATGTTCCGGATCAGCAGGATACGCTCGCCTTTGTATCTTATTGCGGCCGAAAGGCAGGTGTTGACATTGAAATTGATAAATTAAATGTTGTGGAGCTGCATCTCTATCCGGTCCCGATTTATGGAAAACGGATCGTCATCTGGTCCTGGCCAATTTCAATTAAAGCCAATAATATTCCCCCGGTTGCGCTGGGTATTATGACACTTGATACGCTTCGAGGCATACAATTTGATATAGCTTTCAATCCTCAGGTGCTTCAGATTCAATCAGTGGATACGACTTCGCTTTCTGGTAAAATTTCAGAATTTCACCTGAATCACATTCAGGAAGTCGGAACGCGAATTGTCGCCTTTACCCGATTCGCAGAGCGGAATATCTTATACCCCGTTCTCGATTCTTGTG
The DNA here is from genome assembly GCA_020722815.1 of Caldithrix sp. Lineage (GTDB taxonomy): Bacteria > Zhuqueibacterota > Zhuqueibacteria > Thermofontimicrobiales > Sulfurfontimicrobiaceae > DYKB01. The sequence continues at coordinate 23,814 of DYKB01000023.1, forward strand.
CTGAACCTTTTCCTTTTATGAAGATAAATCTGATGACGGCTCCCGGTCAATCTTTGAATGGTAATTCAATTGATTTCATATTAAAAAATGCACGAATTTCAGCATTAAAATATGTTCCGCTAGAAGTGTTTTTAATACCGGCGACGATTGAAATTGAATCAAATTGAACTTAATATCATTTATTGGCGTAAATCAATAATAGAATAATTTTGCTGATTTACATCCTTAAGGTTAATATAAATGTCAGCCTCTTCCTTTGTTAAAAATATCATATTGAAACAAAAAAAGTCGGAATCAGCCGTGATCCCGAAAGGTGCTGATCTGTTAATCGATCAGCTCCGTCAGGATAAAACGATTCAAAAGACACTGAAAGACCTGACTTTATTTTTTAAGAACCTGATAGCCCGAATCGAAAATAATCTCGAATTAATTATCAAACTTCAGGACGGGATAGAAGAAAAGTATTATCGTTTTCAACATTCCCCGATTCAAATTGGTCGTTCCATCTTATGTAATATACCATTAGCCGATCGATATGTGTCACGCGAGCACGCCCGTATTCTCATGAAATCAGATCAATACTATTTAATTGATTTAGGGAGTCTCAACGGAACGCTGCTTAACAAAACCCGTCTCATTCCCCAACAGGAATATCCTTTGTCATCCGGCGATACAATTCAAATTGAACGCTTTAAAATGCATATTCTCCTGGAGAAATTGAATGGCAACGCGAACGTTTCGCCAACCCTTGATTTATTTTCAGTAAAGCAAAGCCATCTGAATAATTTCCTGCAGATAAATCCTGAGTCATCAATTACAGCAGAATACAAGGTTACGCCACAATTCGACTCCTGTTTTATTAAATTTGATTTTAATTTAGCTCAATTTCTGATACATAAATTTCAACGACCTGAAGAGGCCGAATTCCCCCCTCAATTTAGCGAAAGCCAGAAACGAATATTTGAAAACATCTTATTGGAGTTGGAAGATTTTTTAAATCATACCCATTTTAAAGCTCCTGAACCTAAAGTTAATTTTGTGCAAGTCCTCTCTTTAAACCTGCCAGCCGTTTTCGATCTTGATCAACAAATTCTTATTTTTGAATTAAAACTGGATACGGGCTACCTTTCTGGAAATGTCTATTTTAGTATTCCGTATAAATATCATGAAAAATTAGATTTTCTACATAAAATTTCACCTGGTTTACTACACCACTCACCAAATTCAGAAAATGTCCCACAGGAAAACCTGGCAAAGGCCAGAACGGCCGAGCATGGTTTCTATGGAGATGATTCAAATTCTGAAAACGCGCGAATTATGACAACACCGCTGGAAACGCCGCATACGCGCGTTCGGGAGATCATGACGCTCCTCAAGCTCGAAATTGGAACTTTTATAGTGACCGCCTATGATTTGCTGACCATCGGAATTAATTCACAACTTGTACTGGAAAATATCCAGCTTACCATCATCGATCAGATGCTCATTGGAAATGTTCGCTTACGAATACCATATTCCAATGAATATTATTGGACCGGCACCCTAAGTTCTGATAAAACCAATTATCTAATACGAATTCGCGAGATGGTTAAGTCCAGTCCGCTCAAGCCAGATACAACAACGCGTTTATTTCTGCTGCCGCAATCAGAAAAGGACAGCGAAGGCATTCAATTCAATCAACTAAATCAATTTTTAGGGGAATTCCCGAATAATGATTTTGCTACCCACCAAGAACGCATAGAGCTGTTGAAGGGAATTAAATTATATATAAACATCGAAATCGGACAAATTAAACTGAAAATTTCCGACATTATGAAACTGAATCCTGGTCAAATTATTAAAATTGGCCAGCAGCTCTCCCAGAAAGTTAATTTAACCATCGAAAATCAGAACCTCGCTTCCGGAATCCTGTATTCCGCTGCTAACGATTTAATCATTAAAATTACACGACTTCATGATTAAATATTCCAATTTTTGCTCCTTAAAAGAGAACGTAATTCCGAAAAAATCAATCAACCATCCGCCTCAATTTTGAACGCTTTTTAAAAACGATATCAGGTATATGGCATTATTTTTGTATCCTTTATTCCAGATAAATCCATTTTAATAATTCTCCAGAGTAAACCGGCAACTATCCAGGCACTGAAGCGAAAATAACTATGGAATCTAAAAAATATTATCGTTCAATAAAGCACAAAGTCGGAACTGAACGGTTAAAAAACGAGACCGTCAGTCCGCAAATCCCGGATGAGAATCAGAAGACGGCAAGGCGACAATTCCTGTTACAAGATTTGCAGGGGATGTATATTCCCCAATTTCCGAAACGATTAAAACGGGGTTTTTGGCGCAATCTGGATATCCGTTTTTATAAAATTCTACTAGCCTCATTTATTTTTAATATTTCCCTGCTAATTTTGCTGTTTCATACGACCTCATTCGATGAATCAACTGAAAAGATGGCCAAAATTCAGAGTCGTTACGTTGATTTAATTCTCCAGCAATCCAAAAAAGATGGAATAGCGCCATATCCAGAGGAAAAGGTAAAGGAACGACAGGTGCAAAGTCATCCGTTATCTGATGCGGAAGCCCAGGAAGAAAGTCGCCGGGGGCAATCCCGGGCACGAGATACTCAGGAGACGCGGATTTTGGATAAAGAAACATTTCTCGAAGAGCGCGAAACCACTCGTCAGGAACGACGTGGGCAAAGTTCCCAGCTTTCTTCCCGAATCAGTTCAGTGGGAATTCTTGAATATATCAAAAGTCGGGTGATTAGCAGCCAGGTTGATAATGAATTCCTCACCCAGGCGGATCAGGCGAATCAAAATTTTTCTCAGGTGCTTGGCGAAGTCGAGGGCAACCAAATATTTGCCTCCGGAGTAAATTATGGTGATGGGAGCTATAGTGCCGGCGGTACTGGATTGTCAGGTGGTCGCGGAATCTCAAATTTAGTCCGGCCGCCGAAAACACGGCGTGTCAATACCCGAACACAAGCAAAAGACCTTTTTGGAAGCGAAGCCCCAATCCAGGAGTTAAAGACTACGGAAATTGAAAAGAAGGCAACTTTTGAGAAAACGCTACCAGTCAGTGGTGAATTAAGTAGCTTGCAGAAGAAGCATGCAAAGCGAACAGCGAAAGAACTTTCAAAAACAATTCAATCGCATAATAAAGCCATTCAGGATTGTTACAAAACCGCCTTAAAGCGGAATAGTAGCTTAAATGGTAAAGTCACCATTCGTATTAGCATTAACCTGGAAGGGCAGGTTGTGAATGCAGCGATTGTTTCCTCCACAATTGGTGATCCAGAAATGGAACAATGTCTTCTCAATCGAATCAGTCGATGGAATGATTTTGGAGTATGTGTGACCCAAAAAGGAATTTTCGCGTTTAAACAGGTCTTTTCTTTCGGGAATTGAAGCATTATTCGGACTGTTCAAAATTAAAGTGGACAATCTTATTTAACGCCACCAGCTTTCTTGATTTCGATGGTAGTTTTGAAGGGTATCCCATGGCCAAAAGTGCAACAACGCGATAATTTAGAGGAAGTTTAAAAAATCGCCGGGCTTTCCGACGATTAAACCACCCAATCCAGCATGTTCCAAGACCTAATTCATGCGCTTCCAGGACAAAATGTTCCCCTGCAATTCCCATATCCAGGAGATAAAATGCCGTTCCCTGTACCAATCGGCCCAATCGATTTACCAGAATATCCACTTTTGCCGTCATCGCGATGAGGACAGGTGCTTTAAGTGCCCATCGAGTGGGACGATAAATTCCCGAAAAAGCCTGTGCACCAAATTTTTGAATTAAATCAGCGTCATCCAACACCAAGAAACGCCAGAGCTGCAAATTCTCAGCAGAAGGGGCATACCTGGCGGCTTCGATGCAGGTCAAAATTTTATCACGTTCAACTGGTTTTTCTAAAAAGGTGCGCGTACTGCGGCGTGACTTAATTAATGAAAGTAAAGGGGTTTGGAATGACATTTCCGGCCTCAAATTTACTTGATATTTTCAGCGTATTATTTTAATCCAAAGCAATCCTGCGGTTTTTGAAAACGATGAAAAGATTTAGGGTACTCCCTTCGCCAGATCGGATTTACCTTATGGCCGCGACGATTGCCAAGAAATTGAAATTTGCGTTCTATTTTACGTTTACTCAGAATGATATCGTCCCGAATATCGCCCACTGCGAAGATTATCACCGCCAGACTATCCATCTGAAATGAAAGTCGCCCTGGAATAAACACCGACGTCATCCCGGAAAGCTGATTCGCCGGAACGGATTTGTCGTCCGGCACAAAAACAGGTTCAGGGAAGCTGGTTATTCCGAACCAGACAGGAAAATCTTCCGTTTGAGAACGAATCAAATGCTTTCGCTGCGCAACGAAAACAGTATGTTCAGTATCGTGCCAGTGCAAGATATAATCATTCAGGTTTTCTGAAAACGAAACCCCTGGAAATAACGAAACCAGACATTTTTTCTGACTTTTTAAGGTTACCAGCATCAAACTTTCACCAGCAATTAATTCCACCTCTTCCAAGATCTGGCTATCAAAGTAGTGCCGAACCAATTTCAGATCAAAAATTTCACTGGACGCATAGCGGCGTTCTAAAATTTCATCATCGACTTTAATGAGATAATCTTCTAAAAATTCGATTCCCTGCACAGAAAAGCCCTCTGCCATTAACTGATTTGTACTGCCAGTATGCCCAAAATAAAACGCTGAAACCTTATCATGCAGGAAAAACGGCAAATTATGGCCCGGCAAAAGTTTTTTTGACAAATTTTCCGGTCCATTTGCCTGAATTTGCAGGAAACAGAAAAAAAACTGCATCCAGAAAAAATGAATCAAGAATTTCATTTTTAAAAAGTAACTCCTGTTAGTGAAAATTCCTTTTTCATGCTCTTGCTAGAAATTACCCCTCAATTTAAAATAACAGACGATAAATCCGGCTTTCGTAGGCTGCCATCGTCTGAAATAATTTATCCCCGGTTTGATAAATCATTGGCGGCAACTTTTCATCCAGCAAATCTATGAGCTTCATTTTTGATACCGATTTAAAATTTGCCTGTTTTGAATTGAGTTCGAGCGCAAATCTTGCTGGTTTATCAGAAAAATTTAACACAATCAGGAATTGATTTAAACTATCCATCCGGAGATAAGCGTAAATATGGTGAACATCCAGCTCAATTGGGGAAAGTTGACCCGTTCGCAAAGCTGAAAATTGGTTTCTTAAACGAATCAGCTTTTTATAGAAGTCCAATAAGGAAATTTGTTCAGGATTTTTCATCTCCCAATCCATTGCTTCACGAATCGTACGCTGACCTAATTCCTGACCATAATAGAGCATGGGAGTTCCGGGGCCCGTCAACAATAAAGTAGCAGCCAATTTTGTACGTTCAGGACCAAAATCGCTGATAAAACGATTCATATCATGATTTTCCAGGTATCGTAAGCTCTGGGCCGTCGACGGATAATTTTTTATCGCCTTGTGAAGACCAAAATTCAGCGAAGCGATTGGCTTTTTTTGCTGCAGAACATCCAGCAAATTTCCATAAAAGTCGGTATCGTACGACATATCAAACTCTGCCTGATGATACGCTGGCGAACGGGGCAATACTTCATTCAAAAGTAACAATTCGGGATTTATTTTCTTCAATTCGCGACGCAACGTTTTCCAGAAGGGATGTGGCACACCCCAGGCCACATCGCAACGAAATCCATCGATACCAAATTTCATCCAATATTTCGCCACGGTCAATATAAAGTGCCAGACCTGTGGATTCTGGAAATTTAAATTCGGTAGTTGATCCCAGTCATTATGATAGGCATACTTCAAACGATCTTTGAGGAGCTCGTCGCTGTACCAGATATAAAAATCCCGAAATGCTGAATGTGGATTTGTATAGGCCGATTTAAAATAAGGATGCTGATCCCCTGAATGATTGGCGATAAAATCCAGAATCACTTTAAAGCCCTGTTCATGAGCTGTTTGAACCAATGTCACCAGATCGGCCATCGTGCCATAAGCGGGATTAACCTTAAAGAAATCAGATGGTGCATATCCATGCCCGGCTGGACTTTCGAAAACAGGCATTAACCAGATGCAATTAACACCTAACTTTTTCAAATAAGGTAATTTGGATAATACGCCTTTTAGTGTTCCTTCCGGTGTAAATTCGCGAACATAAATTTCATAAATTATTGCATCATAACACCAGCGTGGGGAATCATCCAGTAGCGACAAATTTGCATTATTGGTCCCAATCTGCAGACGGAGATTTTTCATCGGAGCGACAGCCGGCTGATTCCAACTCATCAGATAGAGATCAAAATCACCTGAAATTCGTGGGAAATAGAATATTTGGTCTGGATTTTTATTGATAGCAGGTAACGCCGGATTTTGAATATCCTGAAACCAGGCAAATTTATTTGTGGGATGTTCTTCATTGGCTACAGGTTTAATTGAAACAAGTGAATTTTGGACTTGTAAATCAAAATTAGTAATTTCAGGCGCCATGTTTTCAATACGTTTAATTGAATTAACACCATTCCATCCATCAGCAATCGTAAGTGGATTTTCGGGATCGGGAAGCCAGGCATCCTGGTTTATCACAAACTTATATTCATATTCACCTGGTGCCAGTTCAATTGACGTTGCCCAGCGACCATCCTGATCGGTATCCGTCAGCACCGTCTGATTGGCCTGCCAGGTATTAAATTCACCCACCAAACTAATCTGTTTTACGGAATCTGAATATTTGTTCGCATCGAATGCAAAGTGTGTCAGATGAGAGGGTAATGCCAACGACCAGACATCGGTGGTATCAGGGACGCTTTTTTTCCCGCCGGCTATGATTTGAAGCGAGAAAAGATAGCGACCTGGCTGGTCGGGTTGGAAATTTGGAAATGGAAGAGAAGGATTATCCATACTTGCGTTGCTGCCCACAGGTGCCTTGATTAATTTCCATGCAAATTGCGTTATGGGATCAAAATCCGCGTCAAATGAAAGGCCCGCATTCAACTGAACTGATTGATAACAGGGCGTAATTTGTGTAAATCCGGCGTGTGCAATCGGCTGTGTATCTTCGTTATTGATAATGACCATTCGTTCGACTGGCTCGACAGTGTTGCCGGCTTGATCCCGAGCCAATATCCTGATCCAGTGTTCACCTTCTGTACAATTTGTAATGATACATTCCAAAATTCTATTTTGCGGGTGATAGATGAAATTTTGTCGAATTGAATCATACAAAATTACCGTTGAATCACGAGAAATGTCAAAATTTTTAGATCCGGGAATGAATTCAGCTAAAATTTCAATTTTATTGTCATAAATAATCGTACCATTTGCCGGGGATTGCAACTTAATATCCGGCTGAATCGGATTTTTTACAATTACAAGAGAATTACTATGTGAACCACCATACATCGGATTCAACGGATCGCGGTACCAATTTTTACCATTTACCAGAAAGCGATATTCATAACGACCATACGATAAAAAAACAGAGGATTCCCAACAATTATCCTTATCCGTATCGATCATGGGATTGGCAATTGTGGACCAATTATTGAAAGTTCCCCCCAGATGGACCGTCTGCGCGTCTGCGGGGGCATGGAAGATGAATTTCACTTGTTCGCCGCCGGCCAAAACCAGCGAGACCGGAAGCACAACGTTTATTAAAATCCATAAGTATTTTAATTTCATAAATAACTCTCAAAATTGTCACTTATTTGATAAAATGGCAAATCCTGTTCCAATGATGACACAGACGAATTTTACGTTTTATCAATATCGCCACTAAAAATCGGAACAAGAGCTCCGATGTTTTTTCGCGAGATGGCTGAGATTCAATTTTGTTACGGGATCTTCATTAGAGTCTGTCTGAAAATACCAAGACCTGTCATTGCGAGGTGCTTTTTACCGAAGCAATCCCCCTTTGGTATCACTGGAGATTGCTTCGTCGCCAAAAGCGCTCCTCGCCATGACAGTACCGGCGGCTTTTGCGGACAGACACTCATTAGAAAATCCCGAAAGTCTGAATTTACCCAACATTTTTGAATAACTACTTTTATCGACGACAGAGAAAAAGGAGTCGTTCGGTATTTTCATCGGCAAGCACCAAATCAAAGGCACTATAACAGGCAATTATATTAAATTTCATCAGCAGCAACAAATTTTCAATTTGATCCTTCTGATACCCTTTTTGAACATGGGTCTCTTCTCCATCATCGAAAAGAAAACGGGTTGTTTCAATACAAGCGGGTGCATCAAAACGATGTTTTTGAATGAATCGAATGCCATTTATTTCACGATGGTGAGTGCCAATGTGTCGAAAACCGAAAGCATGTTCGGTATTGATATCAAATATAAAATAGCCCTCCAGTTTAAGTGCCCTGTAAACCTGTGTAAAAAATTGCTTAATTTCATCAAGCGTAAGCAGATAATTGATGGAATCGAATGTATTAAAAATATAATCAAATTGTTGGGCGCCCAAATCGAAGGATAGCATGTTATCAATTAGAAAGTGAGTTGAATAATTTTTGCATTTCGCTCGGGCGATATTTAACATTTCTGGTGAACGGTCTACCCCGGTTACATCACAGCCCATATCCGCCAATATCAGCGCCAGATTTCCAGTACCACAAGCAATGTCGAGTACCTTTTTACCGGACAAATGAAATTCCTGATCGAGCAATTTTAAAAATGGAATATACGAATTGGTAAAACTCCCCCAATCCGAATCATAAAATGCTGCCAGTCGCTGATAAGGTTCCACAAAATTCATTCACCCAGTTTGATTTATGATATTATTTGAAAGCGTACCACTTTCTTAGGATAGCTGATAACCAGTTGTAATTTTTTCAAAACCGCCATTCCCAGCACATTCGATAACGGAGCATCCTCACCGGGCGTCACGACGCATGAAAATTGTGTCGGGATGTTCGTTAATTGAATTCTACCTAACTCCAAAGACGAAATTGTTCCACGTTGAATCGTATGACTTCTTCCCTGGCGGACGGTATTTTCAAATCCACCAAAAGTGACACCTGGTTGATAGCGGTCAGGCGTTCCTTCCAGCAACAGTCCATCGGGAACCAGCGTATCCAGCACCAAGACCATATCACGCTGATTAATACGAGCTTTGATAAAAACTTGACTCGGAAATTCCGGATGCAATATAAAAGGAAGAATGGCCAGGCTATCCGATTCTTCTAATTGATACGCCAGGGTATCAGTTTCCAATAACTTTATTGATCCGGCTGCAAAATCACACGCAACTTCATAGTTTTTCAGGAAACCATAACCAATGAAACCAGCCGCATATTTTCCAAAACTATGATAGGTCCAATCAAGGTTATTTAAAAATACCGGAATATTTTTTTCCTCACTGTGCCCTAACTTAATGGAATTAAATTGTCCAAAATTCAGCGGTAAATTTTGTCCGGAATAGCTGGTATAACTCAATTTGATTTTGCCATCGGTGAGTTTTTGAATCTCAGCCAATTCCTGATCGTAACTGCAAACGCCCATAGAAATCGCCAAAATAAACGGTAACGGAGCACTGCCATTCACATTGGCTGAAATATAGGGCAAATCTTTCCATAATTCAACCCGAATCATCGAATCAGGAGGCTGCGTTGGAACAGGCTGTTGTAAAAGCATTTCGTACGGATAAGAAGGATCATTTTTCTCAATTTCGTTCTTCAAATAAATAAATAACAGTACAATTACCAGCAGCAGTGGTAATAATATCAGAGAAAACTTCGATATTTTTTTCATTTTTTGTCTATAGCCTCAAAATTCAAGAAATTATAAACTTTTATTTTTCAAAAAAAAGGCGCCCTTACCCAGTTTCGTATTAATGGGAATGCCTTTCTTGCAGAGCGGACAATCCGCTGCTTCATACATTGGCAGCACTTTTTTCATCAATGGTGTAATTGAGACGCCCCGTGCTTCAATTTCGGCGCCGCGTTGCCAGATATTGACGATTTGAACAACATTTGCCTGGTGCTGCCGAAGGGTATCAACACAGAGCCCGACACTTTTACCAGTGGTGAGTATGTCCTCCACTAACAGGACGTTTTGATTTTTAACAATTTGATCATAGCCCCGTTTCAAAACATACTGATCTTCCCCATCCTTTTCAAGAATGACAATTTTCAAGCTTTCGCCAAAAAGAGCCAACCACTGCTGCGCAAAATTATGCGCCAATGGAATTCCACCAAGCGCCGGGCCGGCAACAACTGAAAATTTCAAATTTAAATTGCGACCGATAAAGCACATGATCGTTACCATCTGATTAATCAGTTCTGGATGTAAATAAATACCATCCTTGTTGACATACGCATCTCCATGCTTGCCAGACGCATAAACGAAATGATCATTCCGAATAATAATTCCATATTTTTGAAGTAAATCTTCAAGATAATTTGACAATTGCTGCTCATCAAAAATCGTTTGCATAACCAATTTTCCCTTTCAACAAGCTTAAAAATTAATTTTCAGTAAAGAATTCCAACGCCATTTGAAATGTCGTACGAAGTCCATAACGCACTTTTTCAGCGTTGAATTGCGGCTGCCATTTTAAATCACCTAATAAATCACTTATCGTAAAAAGTGAAATAATTTCTACCTTCCGAAATTGCGCCACGGCAAACAGCGCAGCGGTTTCCATATCGACACACAGGACCCCTTCATTTTGATAATGAATAATCTCCTGGGTCGTTTCCCGATATGGCGCATCAATCGTCCAGCAGGTTCCCTGATAAAAATTGATATTACGTTTTTCCAGGAAGGAATGGATTTGGGACGTCAATTTTTCGCTGGCACTGACGTATTTTAAGGGCGGAAGATAGTGATATGAAACGCCTTCATCACGGATTGCCTGATCGCAAAGAATGAAATCCCCTACTTTCAGGAATTTTTGCAATCCACCAGTTGTCCCCAAATTTAGTGCGCGGTGAACGCCTGCTGCAATGACCTCTTCCCAAAAGACCGTGATCATCGGCGCACCAATACCGCCGGAGAAAATAAGAAGGAGCTCTTTATCTTTAACTGTCAGAAGATATAAACCATTTTTATGCTTCCGGGGGCGATAAATTTGCTTAATATAATCGAATAGACGCGGATGATAGATAATAATCGCTTCGCCAGGTAAATTAAAATTATCACCTTGATTTTCTCGTTGGCGGTATTGGAGGAATTCTGAAGGCGTAAATAACGGTTCCAGGTTATATTTATTCAGAAATACGGGATAATTCATAATTAAATTTGTTCTTTACGTGAGAATAATTTGGTGATTCGTTTTCCAAGTTCATCGATCAAAGAGGGCTTTTCGATGAAACCGGCAACGCCGCCTGTGGATTGAATTCGCCGACTGGCTTCAACTTCATCGTAACCACTAAACAGGATGACTTTTGCCGCTGGATTCATTTTATGAATTTCTTCCAGCACTTGTTCCCCATTCATGATAGGCATGCTCAGGTCAAGCAAAACGAGATCGATCTGATCATGCATCGTCTTATAAAATTGAAGCGCCTGCTCGCCGTCATCAGCCGTAAAAACGCTATAATTCAATTTTTGTAATATTTTTTTAATGGTAATCTGAACAATCTCCTCGTCATCAGCTAGGAGAATCGTATTCACATCCTTCAATAGTCGCGAAAGCAATTCATCATCCGAAAAAGGATGCGTTTTCGCCTCGGGTAAGTAAATTCTAACGCTGGTACCACGTTCCGGGTGGCTATCAACCTCAAAAAAACCGTCATTACTTTTCACGAAGTTATACGCAATCGGCAGAATTAAGCCCCGGCCGGGTTCCTTGGTTGTATAATAAGGTTCAAACATCCGTTGAACCTGTTCTTTATCCATTCCGCAACCTGTGTCATGTACTTCCAAAAATACAGAAGCCCCCGGTTTCGGCGCTAAAAAGCCTTTAAAATGACGACAGAAAGCATCATCAATATCAATTTTCCCGGAAGTAATGGTTATTATCCCTTTATCGTTAGAAATTGACTCAACTGAATTCCGCGCCAGAATAAGGATAACCTGTTGAATTTGTTGAATATTACCATCCACCGCGAGAAGTTCTGGTGATAATTGATGATGGACCATGATATTCAGTGGAACATTATTCTTAAAAGTCACAATTGCTTTTTCAATAACACGATTTAGATTAAAGACTTTCTTGGGTACCTTTTCCGTCTGAGAAAACGCTAATAAATTCTGAACCAATTCAATACCCTTGCGCGTGTAAGTTTCAATGTTATCCAATAATTGACTAATTTGACCCGATTGTGGATATTCAGCCTTGATCAATGAATTTGTCCCCAGAATCGTGCTAAGAATATTATTAAAATCATGTGCCACACCACGCGCCAGAACATGCAAACTATCCATTTTCTGATTACGAAATATTTGCTCAAGATAGCTTTCACGCTCAACTTCTGCAATTTTCTGATTGGTAATATCCAGCAAAATGCAGGCAATCGCCGGGTGTCCATTATACTCAACAGCATCCGCAATTAAGCTAATCCAGAATCGCTTATCATTCTTTAGCAAATAAAATTCTCTGTTTGCCAAATTTGAAGTGGTCGCCAGATGGTAGATTTCTTCCTCAAAGGTTTTCACATTTGCGTTTCCATTCCCGGAAGAAGTTTCATCCGAAGTAATATCGGTCGCGGATAAAATCTTTTCGCACCAGCTATTTTTATAAACCAATTCCCCGTTCTGAAAAATAAAAAGCCCAATATGCGTAATTTCGATTAACGACCTGAAAACAGTCAATTGTGAATGTTTCTGTTCCAGTATCTGGAACTTTTCCTGTAACTCAGTCAAGTCACTTACAGATAAATGTTTTTCAGTTGGGGAAAAAAATTTATTTTCTTTCAGTTCCTTCATAACGCTAAAAATACTTCCCAAAAATTATATTTCACATGAGGCTTGTTGGGAATTTATAATACTTCATCATGAATTTCATCAGTCAAAAATAATTATTAATTCATCATTTTGGGTCAGGTAGAGCGTGGTACTAACTAATCGGTATAAAACAACAAGCAAACGATTCTATAACATTTTACAAAATATTACTAAAATTGTCAATACTTTTTTCAAATAAAACCAAAATAAATTAAATTAAGCTAAAGAGGAGAGTGCAATTTTTATTGCCATTTTGACACATTTATTTCCAGCGTTCCGAAAAAAAAGCCACCTGAAAAAATTCAGATGGCTTCATCTGTAAGTCCTCACCCCTGCATGAGGCCTTCGTTGTTACACACCCTAAAGTAACAACGGATTTGCGGTTCAAATAGGCCGAGTTATAAAGCCAGGGTTCAAATCCGGCAATTATTTTTTCTTGCCTAACTTTGTCAGGACATCTTCAGCGCCCTGGGCAGCTTGAGCAGCTTTTAAATTCTGCTCTTTGATTCGTTCATAAATTTCACCGCGATGAACGGGAATTTCAGTTGGCGCTTCAATACCTAACCGGACTTGATTTCCTTGAATATCAGTCACCATTACTTTAATGTTTTGACCGATAATTATACTCTCACCTATTCTCCTTGTTAAAACTAGCATGTTAAATCTTCCTTGAAAAATTTTAATTCACTTTTAAAAAGATTATGTTTAGTTGAATAAGTATCGCCTGTCAAGGCAATTTGTTTTCCAACATTTGTGCTGGAATTGACATAGATGGGACCACTTAAATTTACGGTAATTTCATCCGGCATTTCCGCCAATGTAATTATTGAGTAAATTTTAGTTACATCTGATTCTGAAATTTTTAAATCTTTTAAATCGGTTTTTGAGATATTGGGGGCATAATCCGGGAAAAATAGAAGCGGTTCAACCACCAGTAGCATAAAATTAGGTTCTTCTGCCGCGATGAACCATTTAAATGGTCGATACGCTTCCTCCTCCCAAACTATAAATTCCTTATATTTCTCAAAGCCCAGGAGACCGTTTGGTATCCGGATGAGATTTTTCTCATCAAAATAAATCTCTCCTCTTTTTGTTACGAGAATCCGTTGGTCATAGTCTGATTTCATTTCCTTATACTTCCTATCCCAATAACCTGCCTTATTATTCCTTTTCCCTCCTCCATTACCATAGAGGATATTTTCCGTTAATTTCTGTAATCTCGTTTCAAATTTACTTTTTTGCATCCTTGTAAATATGCTAAATCTTAGTCTCATCTCTCCGGTCTGGATAAAATTTTTGCTTCCCTCCACAAGCTGAATCGTTCCACCCACTTCACACTTGTTTCACTTCCGGTAAACCAGACGCGGATTTAATTTTTCGAATCACCTCCCTCATCTTTTTGTGATCGTTTTTTCTCCCCGTAAATTCGGTACCTGAAAATTTCAGAAAAAAATTTTTATTCCCCCGTATATAATTTGGACTAATTTTTTATTATTTTTTTGAAACTTTATCCTGAAATTAGTCGTTAAAAGGGTCATTTTTCTGGATGGAATATTCTCATTTCGAAAATCAAAACCCAGAAAATTGTCTATAACTTTTAAATATTTAACAGGTTATAGACCTCAAAAAATTAATAAAGCTATAAAGTCAGAATACTCTTTTACATAAGTTTTATTATACTACATGATATATAAAAAGGATTCATTTTTATTACAAAAAGTTTAAAAAATTTGATTTAATATAACAATTGTCAAAATCAAATGCTCATAAATCGTTTTACCAAACTTAAGCTGAACGAAATTTACACATGTTAGATCTTAAATTTTTAAATAAATCTCTCTTTTCATTCCGCTAAAGTTACCGACTTTTCAGGGTAACTCCGATAATTCATGAGTTCTCAGATGCGAAAAAGTGTTCGTGTAAAAAGCCGGTGCGAAACCTTCGCGGTTTTCGTACTGCAATCCCGATATTATATGGAACATCAGGAGTTGTACGAAAAAAGCCTCACAGGTCTGAGTTATATCCGATATTACTGAACAGAATGCATGACCCAATTTTTCATCTATTGAAATGATAAGGAATACATCCCTGCTTCCCATGAATTATACAATATAATTACGCCTGATAACACTTATCAAAAAAATCGACTTATATTTAATTACGTCTATAAATTCATAATTTTCAATAAATTATAATTAAGTTCTTATTTTAAAAAAATATAAACTTTCATTCAAAATCACAATGATTATAAAACACATCAGAAAGTTGAAGGAAAAATGGCAATAAAACAAAAGATAAAAAAAATAGTAGTCGAATATCTGGTGATTATGTTCGGTGCCATATTAACCGCACTGGCACTTATTCTCTTTTTAGTTCCCGCTAAAATTGCTCCTGGTGGCGTCAGTGGATTGGGAATGATATTTTATCATCTCTTTGATTTGCCAGTTGGCTGGACCATGCTGGCATTCAATATTCCGCTGTTCATTCTGGGATTAAAGGTATTGGGAAAGCAGTTTGGTGCCCGAACGGTTTTTGCCTTTACAGTGGTCTCGATTAGCTATGAATTTTTTGACCAGATTTTAAAATTAGCGGCAGCTACAAATGATCAATTATTATCAGCGGTATTTGGCGGGATTGTGCTGGGAATTGGACTGGGAATCGTTTTTCGCGCCAAGGGAACAACAGGGGGGTCGGATATTTTAGGCCAGATTATCCATAAATTCAGCAACACCTCGGTAGGAATTGGTATTTTAATTGTCGATTTTTTTGTCATTAGCTTCGCCGGATTGGCATTTCACGATGTTACTTTGGCACTCTATGGCTTCATCAGTTTGTATGCTTCAAGTAAAATTATCGACATTGTGATGGATGGTTTCGATTATGCCCGTTCGTTGTATATTATTTCAGACAAACAGCGTGAAATTATTGAAGTTATTACCGAGGATATGCAACGAGGCGGGACTTTGATCAAGGGAACTGGATTTTATACCAAACATGAACGGAATATCCTCTTTACAGTGGTCACCCGAAAAGAGGTTGCTACAATCCGCCAAATCGTAAAAGAGATCGATCCCAAAGCTTTTATAATTATATCAAATGTTCATGAAGTTCTTGGCGAAGGTTTTCGCGCGCGCACGTAAATGAACGTTTCAATTCTGCCAATCACAACGATTTGGCACAACGAAAACCAATATTATCCGCACTCAATTGCGGATCACAAAAACCATAGGTTTCAGGCCGTAAATCATCAATCGGACTATTCCAGGCACCACCCTTTAATATCTTTTGAGGGGTGGTGATTAAACTATTCGGATTCTCCGGCTTAATCCGCCGCCAGTCGCGAAAAGTATAAAAATCCGCACACCATTCCCAGACATTTCCCAAAAGGTGATAGAAACCATTGGAATCCGGCGTACCGGAATTTACCGCCTGAAAAGTCCTCGTTACTTCGCCCGGATAGCTTTGATCTGCCACAAATTCCCATTCAGTTGCTGTCGGTAGCCGTTTCCCAAGCCAGCGGGCATAAGCGTCAGCGCCATACCAGGTTATATATGTAACTGGAAAATCCTCAAAGCCGGCTTCCACGTAAAATTTAAGTCCCCGCCGGACAATATGACAATTGGGAACGTTCAGATGAATGAGAACGGTTGTCCGCCCCGAACGAATCGTCCGTCGCACGTTTAAATATTGCACAAATTCTTTATTTGAAACAGGATATGGATCGAGGTAAAAATCCATCACCGAAATTTGTTGATGACGCTCCGGCTTAAAAATAGAAAGCGGGACCTGAGTTGGATAAATCTCCGGAACGCCACTTCTGGTAAAGGAACCACCTTTTACATAAATCATAGTTTAATTTCCACCAATATTTAATCATTTTTTACGTTAAACTTTCACGTCGCGGTTTAATGCCCAGATCAAGATAAAATTCATTCATCCCCGGGACAACTGAAATTATGGCGATCGCATGCAACTCGCGTTGCAGCCGATCTTGGATCAAAGTAAATTGATTAAAATTATGCTTTAATGAAAACTGGATATCCTCAGGTGTAGCCGGGAGTGACCATAATGCAATTGGGAAAAAATTTTCCTTTTCTTCTGTATAAATTTTTAAAGTATAACGAACGGTTGTTTCAAGATTCTGGAATAGCACCACCTTTTGCCGAGAAATATTCTTCTCTGGCAGCGGATGGTCTAAATCTGACTTTTCGGGATTATGATAATTAAAAAAATAAAATGGAGTCAGCTCATTCCGTCGAAAACAAAAACGACATTCGTTATTCTCAAAATAGATGACATCGTGGATTGCCATCGTTTTTTGTTTGGAATTTACACGAAATCCCGTCGCACGAACCGGGCTTTCCAGAAATGTGTCCTGCAGAAAAAATGCTTTTTCCGGCGTTTTTAAAAATTTACGCTGAATAAATTTAGCAATTTCCAATTTTTGTGCAAAAACAAGCTGGTCCCGGCGGGCATATTTGATGATCTTTTGAAAAATACGTAAATTCATGCGCACCACCTCCGGAATATAATTGTCCTGAAAATCAATGGTGAGAAAATTGGGTGTCCGTTGGTCCCGATTTCGAATTAAATTATCCAGAAAATCAAAAAGCGGCTCCATATTCTCGCCACTGGCATATCCATTTCGTTGTGAGATGGCCGGACTGAGTTGATAGGCACCATATTCCCGCGTGAATAAGGGATGTGAAGTGACTGGTATGCCAATAAGAGCTGATTTCTGTGAAGCTGAAACTCTTAATTCGTCATTATTTATAAAGAAGGGATAGATTGGCATGCCATTAAAATTATTTTTCAAAGCTGTATCAAAAATTTCGATATCAGGGAAAAAGCCCGAGAGTGCAATAATTCCGGCAGCGATAGCGGCCAATGGAAGCTGCGGCGGAAAAATATCAAAACTCATGATAAGCGGTCGTGGATATTGCAATTCATTTTCCCAAAAATCCTGAACACGCGATAATTTTGCAGCCAATCCATCAAGTTGTGCTGAATTTAAAGCATTTGCAGTAAATTCAGGTCGATCCAGCGTTTGCAGGCTTAATAATGGATAGATACTATCTCCATATTTGTGCTGATAATATCGATAAATCCGATGTCCCATCCAATTTGGATTAATTAAAATTTTATTAAAGGCTGGATTAAAAGGCAATTCATAATCGGCGGGAATAAAATTCCGATGATAAAAATTACCATAATTTGCCAGTGGCAGATCCAGACAATGCCGGAATGTTAAAATCGTGGATTTTTCATCGATAACGGCAAAATAGCGCGTATATGGATTAATCGGATCACGTGTGCCATTGGAAAATTTTAATAAGTAGTTACCAACAGCCTGAGGCAGATAATCAAACAACGCCTCCCAGACATCATCTTTTTTTTCCCACTTTAAACTCACTTCCGTCTGGTTTTTATAAACGAATTTTAAATAATGATTAAAAACAAGGATGCGATCGGGGGGTCGCTTTTCCTGGAGACAGGTAATCCGGACTTTAAGTGGTTCTCCAGGACTTAATAATTGATTTTCCAGATTAATTGATGTTTTAAATGGTACGATAAGCTCCTTGCGTTTAGGTAAACGAAAAGGAGACGCTGGAAAAAAACGCATAATTTTTCTCCTCAACCCGGTTCGCAATCAATGCTCAACAGGGATTTTGATAAATTCTGACGTAGATAATGAATTCAAAATAGAACCTATTTCAGTTCGGTATTAAATTCAGTCATATATAAGCATTATAAAAACAATAAGTTCACGTTATAGCAAATAGACATATTTTTTTAACTCGTTTTGATTGATATGAAAAAAATGACAACAATAAAATATAATCAGAAAATTTTGAATTGTCAATAATAAACCCAAAAAAATTGTAAAAGTCAATTCAATGGCAGAAATAAAAAAATGATATAGCTGTTTTACCGGGGCCAAAAGTGCATAATGAAGCAGACTGTCTGGTATGGTTATCGAATTACGAGGATAACTATATGAATTTAAACAAGTTGTAATTGAATTGCCACGGGCTTTAAAGGCTGTCCGTGAACTGTAAGATTGGCCTATACTAACTTTGTGAAGGTTAGAAATAAAGTATTACCTAAAATTCTAAAATGGAAATTTATGAGGTTATGAATCAATTAGTGCCCCCTCCTGCCTCCCCCAAATTCCAAAAAACGGAATTTGGGGGAGAGGAAGCCCGGTTCTCTCCCCCATTTTCGTTTTTTGAAAATGGGGGAAATACAGAGGGGGTCAATTTGCTATTTGAAACGAATTCACCCCCAAAAAAACATTTCATTTTAGAATTTCAGGTATTAATCAATATATAAGTCTCGCTTACAACTTCAAAAACCTTTGCAAGGTTAGCTCGCGGACACGCACTAAAGCTCGTGGCAATTCATTTGTTTTTTAATCATTTAAAACATTGACCTTACGCAATGGACTGCATAAAATGATGACAACCGATATAGATAGCATGCTGTTTAATGATAAATTTTTAACTTGAACTGGATATTATTTCATCAATTTGAGTTAAACATGGAATACAATTTTTATAAATTTTACCCAATCGAAAGAAGTTTTTTTATTATGCCCTGGTTATTAGTCTTGAAAATCGTCCTCATCGCTTTAATTGCTTTGAGATTTCATTTCACAATTACTGCAAACCGAAAATTCAATCAAATTCGACGACAACGGCCGATAATTCTCAAAGCTGGCTTCTGGGCGAATTTTTTTCCCGAACTCATCAGCCAACTTACCATTTTTTTGACCAGTTTGAGCTTCTTTGAGATTGGCGCGCTTGGAATTACAGCAAAATGGCAATTCATCCCGCGTCTGAGTGGTATTCTCATCTTCATTATTGGCTGGGGAATTGAATTTCAGGCCATAAAAACACTGAAATATAACTATTCACCTGATCTGCATATTCGAAAAGGGCAGGAATTAATTAGAGAGGGCATATATCGATTCACACGTCATCCATACTATCTGGGAACAATATTTTGTCAAATCGGAATGGCTTTGGCTTTGCTGTCATATCCGGGCATTAGCCTGACTTTTGCGGCACTGATCCCGGCCTTATCGTATCGGATCCGCGTCGAAGAAAAATTATTAAGTCGATACTTCCAAACGGAGTACAAAATTTTTCAGGATTGTACTGGAAGACTTTTACCCAGATTATCGAATTCACATCAATAATAAGGATTCAATTGATCAAATTTCTTCGATCGTTTCACGATAAATAATATTTCTTTCCGCCAGTCCCTTCATCATCCTTTGATAACTGGCTTGATGCTGTCCCACCAATTCCATCGGTATGACACCAGGCTGGAAGTAAGTTTTATCCAAAACTAGCCGTGACATGACCGAACAGGTATAGCCGGTTGTCCGCGCCATTGAGGTCGTCTGTGTTTTTGCATCGAAGTGATCAAATAAATCATAAATATAACGTAATTTTTTCGCACCTTTTCGTCCTTCAACCACGATTTTCATAATGGTAAAATCTTCCTCACCACTTTTTAAACGCAATTTTGGAAAGAGCAATTTCGCAGTCAGTTGCAACGGCTGGATCAGCTGCCCCTCAACTTCAATGATTTCTTTGCTAAAAAATCCTGTTTCCCGTAAAATTTTCATCTTTTCAGCATGCCCCGGATAGCGCAAAGTTTTTTCTTTCATATTCGGGATTGGCAACGTATCGATGAGTGTTCGCAAGCCATCGCTGTTAAAAGCTTCCAAAGTGCCCACTTCAGAAAAGAACAGGTGTTCCGCGTCGGAAAGAGCTGGTTGAACAACCATTTCTTTACGTTCAATATAGCGCGCAGGACGTGTATATTCTTCCAAAACATCATAGGGTGAAAATACAACTTTATATTCATAAGGCCATTCACGAATCACCGGAAGACCCCCGACATAACAAAGAAAGGAGGTTGTTTCATCTAAAATGCTGTAAACCTGTCCCAGAATCAGGTTACTACATCCTGGCGCAACTCCGCAGTCAACAATAGCCATCACCTGATTTTTCTTTGCAAGAGCATCCAGCTCAAATGGATTTTCGGGAAAGAAAGAAATGTCGACGATATTTTTTCTGGCTTCAATAACAGTTTTCATCGCTTCAAAGCCCATAAATCCAGGTAATGCGCCAATAACCAGATCATATTCTTTAATCATTTCTCGCAAAATTTCCGGACGATTTAAATCCGCGCATATTTTCGTAATCCCTGGATAAGCGTTAAGTTTGTTCAACGCTGATTCTGAAATATCGCCGACGGTTATCTTCAATTGAGTTTCCCGCGCCAGATCAATCGCGATTGCACTGCCGACCAGACCGTTTCCGAGGATGATAATTCGCATTCGATTCTCCTTTCAAATTTTTGAGAAAAAAGGGTGAAATTTATTTAATTTCAATTTGATAACAATTGTTCCTGGTATCCATTTAAAAAATTTGGCGAAGACCTTCATGGTTTTGAGTAATTCAGCTAACGACATGAATTTACGCTAAAATGGTAATTTTTGTCATTCTGAACGGACCGAAGTGGCGTGAAAATTCTATAATTTTCAATATCTTACGAGATTTTTTGTTTTGGCCAGAATGACAAGGCCGGCGCTTTTTAGAGTTGGCATGGACATAAATGGGTAAAGCCTGTTTCCATGGGAAAATCAAGCCGAGACTCAGTTACGGATGATAAATGATTCGATGTGAATTCAAAAATTATTATTCTTGAATGAATCATTTTCAAATTTCTTCATCTAATAAAACTGAATTATTAAGAACTGATCAACGAAAGGATAAAATGGTATGAATATGGAAATTTACTTTCCCGGCAACAAACGGGTCAATGCGGATTATCGTGGTTTTACAATCGAAACGGATCAACCAAGGATGGGAGGAGGCGATAATGCGGCGCCGGCACCGTTTGATCTTTTTCTGGCATCGATTGGAACTTGTGCCGGTATTTATGTATTGAGCTTTTGTCAACAACGCAATATCCCGACGGAAAATATTCGGCTGATTCAGGAATTGGAACATGATCCAGCCACTCACTTGATTAAGCGAATTAAAATTGACATTAAATTACCTGCCAATTTCCCGGAGCAATATAAGGCTGCGGTAATTCGTTCCGCCGAATTATGTGCGGTTAAAAAGCATATGGATCTACCGCCAGAATTTAAAATTATCACGTCGGTTGGGAATTCATAAAAAATAAATATTTATCACCTAAAATTCTAAAATGTAAATTTGTAAGGTTATGAATCAATGAAAGCCCCCCTCCCACCTTGCCGTCAGGTTAAGGTGATAACTAATTGAAAATTAAGAAATAAGTATAATTAAAATTGCCTTCATCCTACCTCTCTTCCGGCCGGGGAGGGAATGGCTAAACCCTCTTCCTTTGGGAAAGGATTGTGGTAAGGATTTGAGGCGTATCATAGCCGGATATTTATATTAATTCAAGATTTTGTTTTTAAATAACTTAAGCCTTAACTTGACGGTTATGATCCTGCCTCCCCAAATTCCAAAAAACAAAATTTTGGTAAAAAAAACAGTTTCTCTCCCCAATTTTCGCTTTTTGAAAAAGGGTGAGATACGGCGGGTCAATTTTTTACTGAAAATGACGGCACCGGAGAAAAGACGTTTCATTTTAGAATTTCAGGTATCAAATTAATTCATTACGATTGATAATCTGGCGTGGTGGCAAATAAGTATTATTGGAATGGCTCCCGCAGTTTCTCTATTCTTTAAATTAAAAATCGTGGTTAAAATGAATTTTTCTTACTGCGGGAGATTTCCGAAAGTATTAAATAGAAGGACATAATAAAATCGCAAGGGATTATGTTTCCAATTAAAATTATTTTAAATAATGAACACTGCAGGTTTTAATAAACTGATTAGAATCCAATTTTTATAGCGTTTCTTCCTGAATTTCACTTTCCAGGGAATTTAAAAATATTTGAACAGCCTTATTGGCTTCAATCCGGATCAAACCCATCTGCGCATCTTTTGCTTTCGCTAAAATAATTAGCTGTGCCAGTCCAGGTATCAAAATCGTAAATACCTTATATAAAACATATTCAGCGATCATCATGGTCATTGGCTGCCCTATCGCATTTCCAATTTCAAGGCTGCATTTACTGGCAACAGTTGTTAAGGCGCACAATCGGAAAGGCTGCAAATCAAAGCGACCATTGGTATAAATCGGTATTCCATCCATGTCCGTCAGAAGTACCCCAACAACTCCCGGGACATTTTTAATGATTTCATCAATACCCTGAGTTACTTCATTTGACATTCTGCGTTTTCCCCTTATGTTTGGGATTTTGCATGCTGGACTCGAAGGCCTTCAAGTTTTTTAAGGCACAATTGAACCATGTGCGAAAAAGCCCCTTTAATATTTAATCCATCGACCGCGCACGTTTCATACGAAGGGAATTGTTCCAGTTCCAGTTCCTTACGTAGAAAATCGGCTGGATAGATTTCCGTCAAATCTTGCTTATTATAGAGCACGATAATTGACAAATCGTTGGCATCTAAAACAAATGAATTTAAATGCTGATAAAATTCAGTGACGAATTCTTTATTATGTTCCAATTCGTGTTTTTGCGAATCGACCACAAAAAAGACGCCATCAATATCCTGAAAAAGCATTTTTCGGGTGCCGGCGTAATAATCCTGACCCGTGGCCGTAAAAAAACGAATGTGAATATTATCACTGATTTTTATCGGGACGAAATCGAAAAGCATGGTTTGTCCAAAAGAAGTTTTAACACTTCGGACATCCTGGGATGATTTCATGCTTTCGGGAATAATATTTTTATAGGCCCAATTCAGAGTGGTGGTCTTACCTGCCAGTGCGGTTCCAAAAAATAGTACTTTAAAATAAATCTGCTGGTTAATAATTCTCATACTGCTCTCCTAGCTTCAAACAACATCCGTCGCAATCTTTTCATATACCTACATGAATTTGGCAATCACCTCTCGAATTTCTTCTTCGCTGGGTGCTCTAAATTTGTGTCTATTCATTAATTCCTGACGTGAACTTTCACTCGCAATCATCATCTCGGAAAGCTCCTTAATTGCCCGTTTCGCTTCCAGCCGAATCATCCCGAGATAGGCATCTTTGTCAGCAACAATTATCAATCCCCCACGGGTCATCCCCATCTGATACAATTTCAGACTTTTGTATTCAGTCATAACGGTGGATAGCTCCTGTCCCAAATCAGCACCAACCTGGGCATACGAGGAATAACACGCCGCCAATAACGCGCCTAATTCTTCGGCCGGGAGATCGAATCGCCCGCTAATACTGATAGGAATCCCATCCAGATCAATTAGAACCGCGCCGATCACACCGGGTGCATTTTGCAATATATCGTCCAATACATCCTTAATTTCTCTTGGCATTCGCCATACCTCCTGTTAATAAATCAAAGTGAGGTCAAACCCCTTGAGCACTTTTTTAATTTTTTTAAACCAAAAAACATAAATATTAATAAAATAGCATAATACAATAACCTATAAAAACAACAGAAACGCATTACCAGGAAATGCCTTCTTAAATAGAAATTTAAATATTTTTCACCTGGTTCCAGAACTGGTATAAAAATTTCGGGGATTTTGTTATAATAATTAAAATAAAATTTTTTTTTAAAAATCCAGCTAATCCAAAATTTGATTTACCTGGCAGAAATCAGCCGGTTAAATCCAATAAAACAGGATTTGACTTTTTTTACTCAGCAGGATCTGATGATGCCATAAAAAAATGAGGACGAATGATATTTTGTCGCCCCAATTCGATCAAATTCAAAATCCCCCGTTGATTCTTATTTTGGATTAGATCAACTTGGTCAATTCAGCAATATTCTTTTTAATCTGATGACGAATATTTCCAATGATCGCATTCGGTTCGGTAACAATCGCTAAAATATTATCACCACATGAGGCTGTTAAAATTTTGCCGAGATCATATTCCATAATCGTTTGTGTCAGATAGCCAAGTTGAATTTCAGTTCCCATCACTTCGGCTGCACCAAAACCTGTGGACACAACGGCCCCCAGGGCATCAAGGTCAATTTCGGTGTTTGAGGCACTGCATTCAATAATGAATCCATCGCGACCAATTACAGTTGCAGCCATCACGCCAGGGAGTTCGACTAACTCATTTAAGATTGATTTTGGGTCCTTATTCGATACCATAGTAATATACCTCCAATCAGTAAATTGCGCAGTTGATATTCTTTTAACAGATTCGTTATCGGGAACAAAAATTATAAAATTGCCGGTTTCAGGGCGATTTTCTTTTAACTTCTGTTCAATCGCGTTTGAACGAATCGCCTTACTAAATAAAAAATCTCAGCCTAAGTCATTAATTTCAACTGGTTGACCTGATAAGAATTATCTTCTGCTATTCGCTTTTTGAATAATGACTTTACTTTTTAAGATTAAAGAAGAGACTCCAATTCATGGATGGTTCGTTTTGTATCTAAAAAGATCATACCAAGTTTCGCATTCGGATTGGTAATCACTGTTAACAGGGCATCGCCCCCCGCCTGAGTCAGGAAAACATATCCAAACTGACCACGAACATAAACTTGTTCCATGGTGCCCCTTCTTAATTCACGCGTAATTCTTTCGCCTAATGAAACAACGACAGCAGAAATAGCAGCCACATGTTCATCTTCTAATTCTTCCGGTAAAACCGAGGCGATAATAAAGCCTTCAGTACTCACCAGTGCCACACCTTCAACAATATCGCGTCCGCGCTCAACAAAGGCATTCAGCACACTGGTTAAAGAAGCACCACGTCCAGAAATACTCGGTTTCGGCGTAGCAGGTCGAGCCACCGGAACCGGCTCAGCGATGGGTGCAGGAGGTGGAGCGACTTCTTTCAGGGTAGTGGTAACAGGTCGAACAGGTTGTTCTGGCTGAACGACAGGAGTTGGCTTTGGCGTAACCGGTGGAACTCGTTTGGCACTTTGCGCACGGAAATTTTCCAAAACGCGTGTGATCGCTTCACGACGTCCCAGATAACTATCTTTATCGAAAGTTTTAACTCCGGTATTCCGGATAGGGCTGGTTTCTCGGGTACGATTGTTACGATTCTCCAGGATCAAATCCCAGGTCGTGGTAATGGTTCGTTTGGGTAAAACAACATCGGGTTCGACCCGAAAAACACCACCATATTTTTCCGTTTCATCTAACAGACGGTATATAGCCTCTTCTCCTGTTGTATTAGCCAACTGCGCGTGAACTGGCATACCATTCGAGAAATAAATGACTCCTTCACCGGCATTTGTCATGATTATAATCTGACAAGTTTGAATATCAACACAACTCATCTTAATTATATCAGACAAACTAAAATCTTTTAGATTTCCCGTCA
Source organism: Caldithrix sp. (assembly GCA_020722815.1). Lineage (GTDB taxonomy): Bacteria > Zhuqueibacterota > Zhuqueibacteria > Thermofontimicrobiales > Sulfurfontimicrobiaceae > DYKB01. Next base: position 50,115 of record DYKB01000023.1, read on the forward strand.
CTATCATTATTTAATCCTCCGCAAACGGATCTCAATTTAAATTCATAAAATTTAAATCATTCCATGGCGTATGAATCTGATGATACATTTTGAGGATTTATTTTCACGCAGATTAATGGCCATTTTCACGATTCAATTAATTTTCTAATAAAAATTATAATAAAGGTGTTTATTTTGAAAAATAAAAATTTACTGGTTAAAACAAAATGATGGATTGATAGCTTTCATCAAAATAAACACCTCAATTTTCTTTAATTAATTATGATATTATAATGCTCGCCAGTAATCGTCAGTCAGGTCTTTTGCCAGGGCCAGGGCACCTTTTGCGCCCGCAATAAAGGGGTCCTGAACCTTGGTGATTCTAATATTACCTAACGAACGTAGCTCTTTTGCAATCTTTTTATCCAGGTTTCGAATACAACTACCACCACCCGCTAAAATAATATTTTGTTTCAGTTCTTCCTGAAATTCAGGATCAAAACTGGCAATGATATTACGGCAGGAAATAACGATATCCGGAACAATTGACATACAGGCTTCTTCGATATTTTTGGTAATGTCGATACGAACAGGTTTTCCTTCAATCGTAATCTGGGTAACGGCTGGTTTTTCCGGTTCCATTACGAAGGAATATTCTTCTTTCCATTTACGCGCCATATCTTTCGTAATCTGGGCACCATCGATTTTCTTTTTAACGCTTTCTACCAAAATATCATCAATATAATCACCAGCTTTTACGATGGTTATCTGATCATTTTCCTCAGGCATCGTTCCTTTTAAGGAACAAATATCTGTTGTACCGGCGCCGATATCAATCACCAGCGAGTTTGAAATTTTGCCTTCGCCATAACCAACGGAGAAAGGTTCGCTGACGATCATAACCGCATCCACAACTTCGCGGGCGGCATCGATAATGGCCTGGTGATTGGTAAAGCTCGCTCGTGCCGGCGCACCAATTACGGCATAGACTTTGGTATATTTTTTCGGTTTCGCGAGACTAATAATGTATTTTACCAGTTCCTTTGCAGCCTCTAAATCGCCATCGGTGTCTTTAATGACGCCTTTTTCCAACGGACGAAATAAATTCAATGCTAATTTATGTTTTAAGGCTTCTTCGCCAAACAGCATATCTTTGCCCAGTAATTTTTGCGAAATTAAGTCCTTCGGCCAGCCGACGACACTTTTGCGTCGGGCGCTAATGCCGTTACTGGCACAAACAGTCGTTTCAGAAGTCCCCAGGTCAATTCCGAGATATAAAACTTCGCTGGTATCCGCCACATTATTCTTCTTTTTGAGTTCTTCAGACATGATAAAAACTTCCTCCTTAACAATCACTAAACTTTAATTATAATTTATTATAGTTATCTTTCATAACAATTAATTTTTATTCCAACGAATAATCCTGAAAAATCGATAATTATTTATTATCAGATTCAATATCTATAAAGCGCGCCAATAGTCATCCGTCAAATCTTTGGCTAAACTCAATGCCCCCCGGGCACCGGCCTCAATCGGATTTTCAACACGCGAGACTTTTACCTTACCGAGTGAACGTAACGCACGCTCAAGATACTGATCGATATTTTTTATCAAACTACCACCACCTGCCAAAATGATACTTTGCTTTAATTCTTCCTGGAACTCTGGATCAAAGTTGGCAACGATACTATTGATACAGGTAACAATATCCGGCATAATTGATTCACAACTGGCCTGAATATCTTTCGTAATATCGACTTTGGCCGGCTTTCCTTCGATATTAATTGACGCTACGGCTGATTTTTCGGGCTCAATCACAAATGAGTATTCTTCTTTCCATTTCTTGCACTGTTCTTTTGTTATCTGCGCCCCCTGGATCCGATTTTTAATGGCCTCCATCAGATGATTATCAATATAATCCCCTGCTTTGAGAAGCGTAAACTGATCTTCATCATTCGGCATGGACCCTTTCAGACTACAAATATCGGTCGTTCCTGCACCGATATCAATAATAAGCGAGTTATAAATTTTACCCTCTCCATAAGCAACGGCAAAGGGTTCACTCACAATCATCACCGCGTCAACAACTTCACGGGCTGCATCCATCAAGGCTTGCTGGTTTGCAAAACTGGATCGGGCTGGGGCTCCAATCACGGCATAGACTTTATCATACTTTTCAGGATCGGCCAGACCTATCACATATTTTACTAATTCACGGGCGGCTTCAAGATCAGCATCGGTTTCTTTTATCACCCCTTTTTCCAATGGACGATAAATTGTAAGCGCCAGTCGGTTCCGGAGAGCTTCCATTCCGAATAAAATATCTTTTTTCAACAATTTTTGTGAAATTACATCTTTGGGCTTCCCGATCACACTCAAAATTGTCTCAACAATCCCATTACTGGCGGCCACGGTGGTTTCTGATGTCCCCAAATCTATTCCTAGATAAAGGACTGTTTTATCATCAACATGAACAGGTTGTGATGCTTGTGGTTTTTCTTCAACAGTTTTTCGGTCATTAGATTCATAATCGGTAACTGGCGTTTCGGGTTGATTAACATCCCTTTCCATTTCCATTGCGTCTTCTTCCTCCTTAGTTTTCATTAATTTCCTAAGTGAAAATCGTGATTTTATTTTTTTAACATTGAATAACTTTTCAAAACGAGTCTCTTCAGAAACCTCTTTGTCCTTTTCAATAGCAGCTTCTGATCCAGACTGTTTTATTTCGGGTTTACTGGAGACATCTACGCTGCCGCGCGGGAATTTTTTCTCAAAAATTTCTCTTGGCAGTTTCGGCATCCGGTCCTTATATTCTTTTTCTTCATTTGTTAAATCTATTGGCCTGGGGCGTCGAATATCTTTGGAACCAAAGAAATATTCATTTGATTCATCATTCGCCTTGGGCTGGATTGATGGTTCTTCTTCATTGTCAGTCACACCAATTAAATCAACGGCTTTAGCTAATGGAATTTGCTCACTATCATCGGCCGGTGTTTCTTCTGGTAATTTCTCTTCATCTTCGGCATCTGACGCCGGCGGTAATTCAATTTCTACAAATTCAGTTCCTTCACGCTCATAATTTGATGCAGAGGCCACTTCTTCATCGTCCGAATTACGCGATGGTGCCAATTCCAGCATATCGACTGATATTCCTGTTTCTGCCACAACGTCAATCGTTACGGTTCCTCCAGGTTCAGGCTTGTCTTCATTTTCAGCCGGTGCAACCGAGACAGAATCCCAATCTTCATCCATCGGTTCATCTTCATAATCCGCATGTTTACCTCGGATTGCTTCTGCAAGAATATTTTCATTTATCTCAAAACTGAGTGATTCAGTATCCGATTCCTCATCAATAATCGTCTTCCCGGTAGTAGCTGCCGCTTCTTCAACCTTATCGTCAAAAGCCGCAAACTCGGTTTCATCCGTTTCAGCCGGAGAATCTATCTCCAGTTCAGACTTAACGAATGGCTTTTCTATTTCCACCGATTCAATAGCAGAAGTTGTTGCAATTTCAATACTTCCGGGTGATTGATTTTCACCGGATGTATCGGATTGCTTCGAATCAACTTCTGATCTAGCGTCAATTGATTCTCCCTGTTCAGTAACTTCATCCCGGACAGGTTCATCAGGAATTGACGACAGGCCTGTTTCTGGTGCGATAATCTCAACAGGTTCTAATGGCAGCCGATCCGCTGGCGCTACAGCTTCAATATTTGTTTCCGCTAGTTGTTGCGCAGCTGGTTCTTCGGCTTCTTGTGAAATAACCGTCGCTGCCGATTCAGTTTCGGCAATTTCAAATATAAGTGCCGCTGGTTCTTCTGCAAGGGCGGCCGTCTCAGGCGCTGCCATAATTTGCGCTGAAATTTCGACGACAGGAGTTGGCGCTTCATCCTTCGCCGGTTCTTCGGCTGTCTCAGAAACTTCATTTATCGCTTCTGGTAATTCGTTTTCACTGGTAGCAAAAAATTCCGGCGAATCCGGGGTTGGTCCTGTTCCAATAGATTCATCAATCGGAACATCCGTTTTCGGATCAATTCCTTCTTGTTCGATATGCACCAGGTTCTCAATTTTTTGCGGCGGTTCCATAACGGAAATTTCTTGCCCGATGGACTCGGCTTTGATTTCATCCGGTACCTCAGCCGACATTGGTATTTCGGTTGCTTTATCGTTTACTTCTACCTGCTCTTCAACTTTTTCTTCTGGTTGTTCGTCGGGAGTCAAAGTTACTTTGTGTGATTCGACTGCCAGATCTTCCGGTGATGGCTGAATTTCAAATGCATCCATTTCCGACCAATCATCAGTCACATTCATTTCTGAAACGCTGGAAACCACTTCTTCCGATTTTAAATCCGATGATTCGATCAAACTTTCAGCCGGCAATTCGACTAATTTATCGACCTCGATTTCGCTGGATTCTTTATCCACATCAACCGGCCCGGTTAACGCGGTTTCAACAAAGGCTTCACGCTCCAGCGCCGCCGGCACTTCAGGTCCTTCTTCATCCTCATCGACCACGGCGGCAGCCGGTTCAACAAAGGATTCTTCACTTAATTGTTTAAGCTCGTCTGTTACTGGCGTTTCTAACGAAGCGGGTTTATCGATTACTTCAGTAACGTCAGAAGTTACTTTTTCTATTTCGGTTGTTTTTTCTAAATGAATTTCTGAAATTGTTACTGCAATGGCTCCGGCGGCTTCTTTCGGTTCGCTGTCTGGCGCTTCCACTTGAATTTCCGGCTCGATTTCATTTGGTAATAAAACCGATTCATTTGCCGCAAGAGAAATGGAATCCTCTTCAGAAATTGTTTCAGATACTTTTTTCTGTTCGGTATCGGGTGCCGTTTTGAGTGATTGTTTGATCACTTCTTCGACTTTTTGAGAATTACCAGTCGATTCTTTAATAATAGTATCTCCCACAACCGGCATATATAACGTATCCGATAAAAATCCTGCTGCCAGTTCTTCGCGTTGATGGGCAAATTGATCCAATTTTTGAAATAACGCCTGGATCCGCACATCAAATTTGGTAAACATCTCCTGAATCTTGGGACTTTCGCCCAGAGATTTGGTCCATTCGCGAAAGCGATCTTTTTTCTGTTGAATGGAATTTATCTCACTCCGAACCTGGTTTTCTACCTGGATAAACTCCTGCATTTTGGAGGTAAGTGTTGCTGAATTAAATTGATTCGTGGTCAATATTTTTGGATTTACTTGATTAATATTCGACACTGTTTGTCCTCCTGACAGGCCAGATGGCTTCCTGCTGCATTGAAAATTTAGTTATTAATGAATTCAAATAAGGTGCGTCGACATTTTGCGCTTATTTTAATTTTCTTTCCATATTATGGTAAAACACCCGAGAAAAAGAGTGGCGTTTCTTTTGAAAAAATTTGCTTTGCCCAATTTGGCAAATACTATACCAGTTTAATCGCATTAAAAGTTTATTATTATGATAATTTCGTCAATTATAGAAACTGGAACCTGATTGAGGCGTTTCAGTCTTTGCATATCAATATGACCGATTGAAATCAGATGAAAATATTAAGACAATGACGGATTACCTGGCAAATCATTTTTTGGATTCATACAAAACAGGCAATTGATTGTATCAGACATAAACATTGTATTATTCCTTTGCATCTTTGATATAAAAATGAAACAAAGAATAAGCAGAATTCTTGCCAAAAAACTAAAGTCCCACTTTATTTTTTTATTTTTGATACTTTTTTCTTACACCAGTGCACTTTTTATTTACAGACAGAATCAAAGCCCATCTTTCATCGTAAGCCAGCCATTAAAAAAGTGGGTTTTTAAAAATCCAGGTCAAATTTATCATCCAAAAATCAATATTTCTGTTTTCATTTTATTCACCTCGTATCATTCAGAGACAAAGATTTGATTTAAAGGTGACGATAAGTATTTCATTGGCCGGAAATTCAAGCAGCTATCAAAGGGGAGCCGATTTTCTTCGAAGCGACAACCATTCATCACATTCATCGTTTGAAAATTAATATGGATTATAGCAGAAAGCAAGGCATACATTTTGTAATAGCGATGTTTCGTTAAACGTTATTTCTCCCGGAATTCGTTTGCGACAACGAAAAGGGATATTATTCAGGAAATCGTGTTATTCTAAAAACATAAAATAGGGGCTTTGAACTTGATGTAGAATCCAGGGGGGCAAAATAATTGAGTTCGAAGTCCCTTTTTTTTACATTTCATGGAACATTTTTCTTGATTTTCCGATCTAATAGTAGTAATTTGAGCGTGATGAATTGGTTATTCAATAACAAAATTATTTTTAGCAATAAAAAAATTCAATTGCTCTTGAATAACTGTTTAGATTATCATGCCAGGCTTTAATTCGGGGAGAATCAGCCGTGAAAAAGGATATCATTATTTCCATTTTGATTTTATTTAGTACATTACCCGCTTTTTCTCAAATTCAAACTTTAGATCGAAGGACCCAGGAGGCATTACCGCGTGAATTGATCGATTGTCCAACCGCCAACATCACCCCCCGGCGAAGTATCGAGCTAAGCGGTCGAACTTATGCCAATGGGGGCGTTTTAATTGGAATGTCCATTGGAATCACTGAACGATTGATGGTATCGGGTAGTTTTGGTGGGGAAAATATCATGGGGGAAGGTCCAATTAAATGGAATCAGGCACCAGGTGTTGGATTGCGTTATAATTTTTTAGCAGAGACTTTTAGTTATCCGGCCATTACCTTTGGATTTTCTTCGCAGGGATATGATACCTGGCAGGACTCAACCAGTCGGTATCGAATTAAATCAAAAGGCTTTTTTGCCGCCATGAGCAAAAATTATTCGATGATACCCGGGCTGGGATTACACGGTGGACTGAATTATAGTCTGGAAAATGGTGATGATGACTCGGATTTGAATTTTTTTGTGGGTGCCCATTGGGCTTTTAGTTCTCAGGCAGAAATTCAGGATTTAATTATTCATGCAGAGTACGATTTTGCTATCAATGACAACAGTTTGCGTAGCAATGGTGCGGGAAAAGGTTATTTAAATGCCGGTGTTCGCTGGGCTTTTGCTCAGGAGCTTTTTGCAACCCGGCTTTTTATTGAGTTCGATCTCCGAAACATTTTATTGAACACGAAAGTTAAAAATCCAAATGATAAACTTTATCCAAATAGAATTTTAAGAATTGTGTTTATGGGATATTTTTAATTTTAATTAAAGGCAGGCAGCGCTATGAAAATAAAGAGCTATTTAATTGGTAGTATACTTATTATTCTCAGCAGCATTTATGTTGGCTGTTATACCATGCTGAGTCATCCCGCTATTGTGGAAGAACAATCAATTGATCAAAACACCTCAATCGAAACTGAAACGCTGGATACTTTTGAGCCGCTTATGAGTGACGTTAATCATGGCGAAAATTGCATCGACTGTCATACCCAGCGAGCTATCCCATTGAAAACCGGCTATATGGGCTCTGATATTACGATTTATGAAGAAAATCATGGTCATATTTCAGAATATTACTGGCAGATTACGCCATCGGCAAGTTACTATTATTCGAAACCATGGTGGGCAAACGAATTTTACTATACCCCGGTTCCCAGTCAGCAGTTAGGAAGTGAGAATGATCTGCCAACACCGAATGACTTCTCCCGACGTCGTCCATCTTCAAATAATGCTCCAGGGGCGTCCAGTAGTTCAATCGGTGGAAGTTCTGGCTCCTCCGCACTTTCAAAACAATTAACAACTGATGACGGAAATGCCAATACGACGACAACGACCACCAAGCGGGCATCGACCGGCAATCGGCAAAATGCGAATGAACGGTCAAAACAATCATCCGGGAGCAGTAGTAGTAAAACCAGGAAAACATCCAGCAAAACATCCGAAGCAAAATAAAAACAATTAGTTTTCGTAATCTGTCGACGAATTGACATATATTTTTTCACCAATTCAGTTCACCTTTTCTATCAGTAGTTCTTGCAATAATTTTTTCTAGAAGGCCCACACCGTTTTGATAACTTTTCATTCATTATATAAAGTATTTAATATCCGCTCAAAATTTGATGGCAAAGCTGGCGTCGACAGTCTCAGCCAACGGCATCGGCCGTGCCCTGAGCTTGTCGAAGGATACTTTTACCCACATTTATTGAAGAGATACAGTATTTACATTAAAAAATTAGAATAATTTTGAACTTTTTAGCCATTTTGCTGTAAATAATATTTAAACAAAGGTGTCTATCTGCCCTAAAAAGGCGAATACTTGAATTTTACTTTACCACAATACGGACATCGTCAATGTTAATAATTTGGAGGTTTAATGCACGAATCCAGAACAAAATTAATCTATAATCTCTTCGTGAGTCTTTTCATGGGTTACCTGCTGGTTAATTCCATTTCAATGTTTAATCGATACTTTCTGCATTATCAGGAAAACTTATACGCCCATTTAAATATACAAATCGCCCCTTCTTCCCCGATAACGAAAGAAAAGTTGGGGAATATCATCAATAATCCGTCAATTAAAATCCGCGAGGATGTGCAACCGCCGACTTATTCACTGGATATTTGGGATGAATCCTACGAAAAGCTTGCCGGGCTGCAAATTTCCACGATTGATAAATTAAAACAAGCTGGATTATCTATTGTAAATAAAACACTTAACGCACCGATAAAAAGTCAGCGACTCTTACGTTTGGAATTAACCGCTGCAATTCCTGCTTTCCTGATAGCGATATTCTGGTTTTTTCACCTTTATAAATGGTTAATTTATATTTCAAAAGGAAGCAAAAATTTTCTGGCTCTATTCCAGGAGAGCGTAACAAATAAACTTTCAACTTATGAGGCCCTTAAAGGGAAATGGCAGCTTTCAAATAAAGATGGTATTTGTGAATTATCGATCGAAAAGGCATCAGAGAGTGGCTTTCCAATAAAATTAGCGCTTTCGGCATCCAATATGGAGGTTATCACCCATGAACTTCATCAACATCAAAGCTTTAGTCATGATATTGATACAGGTAAATTTATTGATGATACGATAGAAATGATTCTGCATTTATTAAGTCCACTACGACGGATTAAGGAAATTTTAATTGATGGTGAACCGGTAAAATGGCAGCTGGAAGGAATTGATTATAAGTTATCCGAAAAAGTTTTGAATAAAATCCGAAATAAAGTTCAACCGGAAATTTTTTTAAAGCTCCAAAAAATAAAGAATGTCCGTTTTCAATCCAAAGAAGAATTTACGCTCAAGCTGGCTAAACTGACCGGGCTGGATCAAAAGGACGAATTTATCACCAGCATGATTAAATTGATAGAAAATGAACCTGAATGGCGTGTTCTTGACAAAACACATCTGTTATTTTATAACTATTTCGATAAACATCGGGCTGAAAAGATTTACCAAAATCAATTGGTGAAATTGGCATAAAATATAACGACGCCGGTTCAAGGTACCCTTGTTTCGGGTTCAGGGTTAAAGAAGAACATTGGGAGAAATTAAAAACCCGGCAAATGACCCGCGAATTGATTCGGAAAGTAGCGCTGTTGACCAAGAAATGGTTTTTTTATGTCGCGGGAATCATGGACCTGAAACCAGCAAACCAAGGTAGTTACCATAAACCTAAAAATTTCTACCGATAAAAAATCCCACAAAACTTGTTTTATTGTTCTGTGGGATTTTTTTAATGAATAATCATCGAAAATTTAGAAAGACTTGCTGCCTCTATCCCCATAAAATGAGGCCGGGAATCATCCGCCGGGCCAGGCGGGGATTATTGGGCAAAACCCGAACCGCAAATCCCTGGAGCCCACTGTTATCGCAAGGAATTGCACCATAATACCGACAGGTGCCATTACTTTGTTTTTCCTCTGCCACCAGTGGTTCAAACTGACCACCATTTAATTCACCACGGGACCCAATCGTTCCAAAATAAATTTCGGCTGTAATATCTTCGGGATTTAACTCGCCCAGTTGAATTAACACGTTTACCTTAAGTTTTTGGCCAACAAAATATTCCTTTGAATCATCCATTTCGATTTTCATAATTTTGAGATTGGTCCAGGCATGGTGAATATGAGTACGCCACTCACTCAAACGCTTTGCCCCATCGAAATTATTTAAGGAGAGTTCATGCCATTTTTGATTTGCCCGAATATAATAATTCCGGGTATATTCAGTCAGCATCCGGTGGATATTAAACCGGGGGCAAAGATACTGCATTGAGTTTTTCATATATTGTATCCATCCACGTGGGAGATCGTCATAGCCACGATTATAAAACAAGGGGATCATTTCTTCCTCCAAAATTTTATAAAGCGCCCGACTTTCGACCGCATCCTGATACGCGGTATCCGCATAGTCCTCACCACGTCCGATGGCCCACCCAATGCCGAGATTACCCCATTCCTGAAAGGCCTCATCCCACCAGCCATCGAGGATACTTAAATTCAGGCCACCATTAAAAGCGACTTTCATGCCACTGGTTCCACTGGCCTCAAGTGGACGGCGGGGATTATTGAGCCAGACATCGACACCCTGCACCATATAACGGGCGATATTCATGTCATAATTTTCCAGAAATACAACATGTTTTCGAAATTCTGGCTTTCGGGCGAAGCTAATGATGTATTTGATTAATTCTTTTCCTTCATTGTCCCGTGGATGTGCCTTTCCGGCCATTAAAAGCTGGACTGGACGTTCTTTATTGGTCAAAATTTTTAAAAGACGATCCGGATCTTTAAATAATAAACCAGCACGCTTATAAGTGGCAAAACGTCGGGCAAAACCAATCGTAAGAATTTCAGGATCAAGAACTTCTTCCGCGATTGAAATCTCTGATTTATGAGCACCTCGATTAATCAATTGTTTTCGCAAACGGGTTCGGGCAAACGCGACCAATCGCTCTCGTCTTCGCTCATGCGTACGCCAGAGCTCGGCATCGGGAATATCAACGACACGTTGCCAAATATTGGGATCAGCCGGATTGGCCTCCCATTCCGGGGTTAAATAGCGGTCAAGTAGTCCAACCATATCCCGCGAAATCCAGGTGCGTGGATGGACACCATTGGTAATGGAGCCAATCGGAATTTCATTATGTGGTACTTCCGGCCAAATTTGTTCCCAGAGTTGGCGGGAAACCTGGCCGTGTAATTCACTCACGCCATTACAATATGCTGCCATTTTTAAAGCGAGAACAGGCATCGAAAAATATTCAGCGTGATTAAAAGGATCCTGGCGGCCAAATCCCAGGAATTCTTCACGAGAGAGACCCAATACACTACGATGCTGAAAAAGATACCGATCCACCAGATCCGGTGCAAAAATGTCCATGCCGGCAGGAACAGGTGTATGCGTCGTAAAAACATTGGTGGAAATCACCAGTTCACGAGCGACTGCAAAATTTACATTTTGCTCTTCCATGATATTACGGATGCGTTCAATCGCTAAAAAGGCGGAATGTCCTTCATTCATGTGGGTAATGGTCGGTTTAATGCCCAATAAACGAAGGGCACGAATACCACCAATTCCTAATAAAATTTCCTGTCGGATACGCATCTCGACATCACCACCATAAAGTTGGGCGGTAATTTCCCGGTCTTCAGGTCGATTTTCGTCCAGATTTGTATCGAGCAGATAAAGGGGAATTCGACCCACAATAATTTTCCAGATTTGAACCATGACGTTTCGATTACCAATTGCGAGGGGGAATTTTAAAATTTGATTTTTTTCGTTCAGCACCTGTTTTATTGGCATATTATAGAAATCGCTATCCAGATAGAGCTCCTGCTGCCAGCCATCGACATTGAGATACTGATTAAAATATCCCTGCCGGTATAAAAGTCCAACCCCCACGAGGGGGATCCCCAGATCACTGGCCGCTTTCAGGTGATCGCCGGATAAAATCCCCAGACCACCAGAATAAGTTCGTATACTTTCAGTCAAACCAAATTCGGCTGAAAAATAAGCGATACACATCTCTTGATCATGGTCAATTTCGCGATCTGACCAGGTCTTGCGTGAGAGATAATTTTGATATTGTTTATAAATCCGATCCATCTCAGCAATGAAAGCATCATCTTTTAATATTTTATCGATATGCGCCTGGCTGGTACGACCAAGTATTTCGACCGGATTATAATAGGTACTTTCCCACAATACGGGATGAAATCGTCTAAATAGAACAATTGCGTCGGGATTCCAACACCACCATAGATTATAGGCCATTTCCTGTAATGGTTCCAGACGTTTTGGTAATTTTGGAAGTACTCGATATTTATAAATATTTCTCATTCAATTAAACTCCTGTTCTACTTCAACAAATATTTATTATTATATCCATCTTTCAAAAATTATTTTATTTCAATCCGCAAATCTTTTACTTGCCAGATTGTATCAAGAATCGTCCCATCAACCCATTTGACCACCGCAACTGGTTTTTCGCCTTTTTCGGGCCGGGCGGGTTTTCCCCCACAAATATCCTCTATCTCATTTTTAATATCATTTATCGGGCGAATGGGTAGTGATGAAGTTTTAAGGGCATCTAATAAATCCTGCCGACGTGGATTGATAGCAATACCGCGTTCAGTTACAATCACATCTATCAACTCGCCGGGTCCAGTGAGTGTCGTTACTTCATCGATAATAACCGGAATTCGATCCCGAAATGACGGAAAAAGTAACATCGTACATTTTGAGAAAAGGCAATTTTGCCAGCCGCCAATGCCATGAAGCAAACGACCATCCGAATGCGTCACCACATTCGCATTAAAATTTGTATCGACTTCGGTGGCACCAAGCACCGCGACATCGACGATAGAGGCGAAATTTCCTTTTCCATGATAATTATAACTGGTAAATGGACTGGTCGTAATATGGCGCGGATTGTCACGGATGGAACGTATACCATCAAGATCAAACGTCTGACCATCTAAAATATAATCAGTCAATCCCTCTTCCAGCATTTGCACCAGGTACTTATTACTCCCGCCCCGAACAAACCGGGCTTTCACCCCAGCTTTCTGCATTAATTCTTTCAGAAAAATACCAAAAGATAAAGTCGTCCCGCCAGCACCGGCCTGGAATGAAAAACCATTTTTCATTATGCCGGCTTCCGCCACAAATCGGGCAGCCAGTTCGGCAATTAACAGTCGATCAGGACTTTTCGTAATCTCAGTGGTACCGGATACAATTTTAGAAGGTTCCCCAATTTTATCCATTTTCACCACATAATCCACCAGATTTCCATGAATTTGCCAAGGATAACACGGAAAATCAACCAGATTATCGGTAACAACAATCACCCTATCCGCATATTGCGCATCAGCCAAAGCAAATCCCAGCAGACCACAGGCCGAAGGCCCGGTCACACCATTGGCATTTCCAAAAGGATCAGCTGTGGGAGCCGCGATGACGGCGATATCAACATGAACCTCTCCATCCTGAATCGCCTGATAGCGACCACCATGCGAGCGAAGAACAGCCAGTCCCCGCATTTTGCCAGCCGAGCAATAATCCCCCAATGGGCCATTCATGCTGCCTTCAATATATTGTACCACACCACTTTCGAGATGTTTAATAATTGGCGCGTGACAGGGAAAAGCGGCACTTGGAAACCAGCGAAGATTTTTAACACCAATTTCAGCCGCCACATCAAAAAGTACATTGGCCACTAAATCACCATCACGAAAATGATGATGCGTGGAAATCGTCATCCCGTCACGAATCCCGGCCTTAAGCAGGGCCGTTTTTAAATCATTGACAACTTTATTGCCATCCAGGGGGTAATTAGCGGAGGAACAAACTGGTGGCGCCGCCTTTTTGGCATTCGGGATATATTTTCCCACGCCCTGATATGGAACGGCGGGCACGCCGTTGATTATTTTGGGAACTTTCCGACCGGCAGCATTTATAACAAATTCCTGATTATGCAACATGTGCGGTACCTCCTTCACGCCAGTTTTCATCCAGCATTCCCGACATAATTGCCATTTTAACCGTTCTTTGAGCGCGCTTGACCACGGGGGCGTCAATCATCTTGCTCCCGATGGAAATTACACCCAGACCGTGCGCCATGGCATTTTCAAAAGCGTTTACGATATTCTTTGCCCGTTCAAGTTCGGTTTCCGTCGGTCGAAAAGCATCGTGAACGACACGAATCTGGCGCGGGTGAATGCATCCCTTGCCATCAAAGCCGAGCGCTTTCGCTTCGCGAACACTATTTTGAAGCCCCAGCATATCGTTCACATCCCCAAAAACAGTGTCGATGGGTTGTATTCCAGCCGCACGGGCAGCATTTATCACTTGCATCCGCGCCCAAAAACTCTCTCGTCCTTCCGGCGTTCGCTCGGTTCCAATATCAGCGGTATAATCCTCCAGACCAATTGCCAGGGCAACGTTATTTTTGGAAGCTTCGGCGATTTGATACGCATTAATTGCCCCTTGAGCGCTTTCAATAATTGGCATGTAATAGACTGGTTCGGTGCGTCCACTTTCGTTACATAAATTTTTTACAGTATTTTCAATTATTTCAATTTGCGACGCCGATTCACATTTTGGAATTAAGATGACATGAACAGGATGGGGGATGATATATTTTAAATCTTCAATGCCGGCTGGTAATTGATTGATACGGACCATTCGCTCAGCCCCCATAAAATTGACCTGTCGCAAGGCATTTCGAACCAGAATTCGTGCGGCATCTTTTTCCGTCGGGGCAACACTGTCTTCCAGATCTAAAATAATACCATCCGGTTGATGAAGACCGGCATTTATCATAAATTTTGGTTCATTTCCCGGCAGATACAACCGGGACCGGCGAAAACGGTCCGCAACCGTGCCATAACCACAATACGATTTTAATGGCGGTAAAAAGTCCTGATTGATTTCAGGCCAGAATCGTTTAATGGCAGTTTCCAACCGGGCCTGGATGACAAAGGGCAAAGCACCTTGATCTTCGAGATCTATAACTGCATGTTTAATTTTATAAAAATCAAGTATTTCATCGATTGATTGACGAATATGATGGCCATACATAATTTCGACTTTACTCTTCAAATTTAGCCGAATGCCACCTGAATCTTGTCCATGAAATTGAACCCAACAATCAGAACGAACATCTTTTCCCCGACGACCGGCTTCTACTGGTTGAGGCATCGGATTCTCCCATAAATAAAATTCGCAGCAACTGGTAAGAATATATTTGTCAAAAATATTAATATACACAATTTACGGAAAATATGCAATCAGAAAAACGAATTGAATGGCAAAAATTAATCTTCCGGAATGTCAATGCTTCGAACCCGGTCACCAACCTTCACCAACGTCACCTGTGGGAGGGGCTTCAAGTGATAAGGATCAATCGGTAGTTTTTCGCGTTCTGCATCACGCGGAATAGAGGCATCGACCATCAGTTCGCTTAAAATTTTATTACGGGAAGTCTCATCCTGCGCTTTTTTTTCAGTGGCAGCAATAGCCATCTTCTCCTGTACGTGTTCCACAACCACTCGTCCTTTCGGTAATTCGACTTTTCCCAATGATTCTTTTGTATCGGGATCAAACACTTCATCACCTTCCTGATAAATGAGAAAAATTTGATTCAGTTTAACACCCTGTTTTTCCCCAATATTGAGAATCACCCGCGTTTCATCAACAATATGGGCAACCTTTCCACAAATATTCATTATAAACCTCTCAAAATTAAAAATTTTAAATTACCTTTAACGCTCGTCTGCCCTGCAGAACGCATCACGTGTCACGCCTTAAATACTTTGATGAATCTGCCATTATCAAGAAATTTTTCATTTCCTTATTTCCTGAAATCCTAAAAATGAAATGTTTTTTTCGGTGACGTTGTTTTCAGCGAAAAATTGCCCCCCTCTGTATCTCCCCATTTTCAAAAAGCTAAAATGGGGGAGAAAATCCGATTTCCGCTCTCCCAAATTCCGTTTTTTGGAATTTGGGGGAGGCAGGAGGGGGTCTTTTATTGATTCATAACCTCATAAATTTCCATTTTAGAATTTCAGGTGTGTACTAAATTAAATTATTTCCGGACATTTTTCAGCGATAATGACAAGTTGATCGTCTTTTCCCAAAACGGTTCCTGAAGGGGGATTGACCAGGCTTTTCTGGGTGCTGCTAGATTCCAGGGCCAACAGCATTGCCTCATAATCATTTTTTAGAATTGGAATAATATCACTCACTTTTTTCCCAATCCATAAAAAAGGAACTCTCATTTTGAAAAAAGTATTTCCATACCGACTGGTTAATAATTCATCCAGAATGGGAATGATTCCTAAATTTTTCGAAGAAGCCGCGATAACATTCCCGCTATATTCATCCCCAACCACAATCTCTTCAACGCCTATCATTTTAAGATGACTATCATTGTCACGATTAAGTAATTCAACACAGGTGTAAATTGCCGGGTTCATTTTTTCAATCGTCAGTGCGGCTAAAATCGTCCGGGCATCCCGATCCTGGTCGGTTCTCGGCCGTGACTTATCAGCGAGCAAGATAGCAATACTGGCTTTTTGAACGCCAACTGTTTGTAAAATATTCACATTGGTATAATCAGCGGAAAGAAAATAAATTTTTTCCCGGAAAATATTAGCATAATTCAGATGCAAATGAGATTCATTTTCAAATTCAGCAACAATAACGATATCGCGTCTTTTAAAACGCTTATCAACCTGCAACTCTTCCACAATAATTCGTCCCGCACGATTCCAGCCACAAATGATAATATGCTGTTCCAGTACATTTAAATTCATACCATTCTCCTGAATTGTACTTTTCAATCGTTGCACCATCACGGCAGAAATGATACCGGTAAAAATAGCAAAAATCGACATGCCACCAATCATGACAATCAGCGTAAAAAATTTGCCGATAGTGGTAACGGGAGCCGTTCCAATGGGCTCACCCGCAATAAGTGACATCAGACTCCACCACAGGGCTTCATAAAAACTGGTAATGCCGGGATTTACATGACGTTCATAATGGCTCATTCCCATGGCGCCGGTAAGCACAAGCATGATAATCATGATTAAAATTAAAAACTGTTCAGAAAATCCACGATAAAGAATAGTAGAAAACGTCAAAATTCGCCGTCGCAGAATAATCCCCAGACGTAGAATTCGTAATACGCGAAGAATTCGAAAAATCCTTAACAGGGGGAGAACGGACAAAATATCCAGAAAGTAATCCATCCAGAATTGGCGTCGACTTTTAGCAACCCAAAAACGAATACTTAATTCGATGATAAAAATAATCGTTATCGCTTCCCCTATTGGATTCAAAATCGCCAGGATTTTTGCTGAAAATAATTGGGCGATATCAGCGATAATTATGGCGACCGAAAGAACGATTAAAACAATAATCGCATATTCTGTAATCGGGTGATTAATAAATTTACTTAGAATTACCTGGTAGCCTGGCTTTATTTGTTGGTGATGATTTGTTGATAACTGTTTTTGCAAAATGAATAGGTTCCGGTTTATGATAATCTTAACTTTTTTTCAAAAAATTCAATACGATTATAAACCTTATTTAATTAATAAATTAAAATGAATTTGTCAATACTTTTTTGATATCATTTCCGTAAATCGTAATAAATTTGTTATCATTCAGTGTTGAATATTTTTACAAAGACTGCAATCAACAACCGATAAAGCTTAAAATAGCCAGATTCGCTGGTTCTTTTGGCTCTGAATAATCCGGCTGAGATTAATCTGCTGGTGAAAAATTCAACAGTAATGGCTTTATATTTGTTCAAGAGACCTGCCAAAACTCCTTGCGATTGACCCCACGAAATTTTAACCCGGGCAAATTGTCCCTGAAAAATTCAAGAATCAACTTTGATTTTACATATTCAATTTTTTGATAATAATATTGGTTCCCAACTTTTTTTTCGAGACGTAAACCATGAAAATCCTGCTGATGAAAGTATTTCGTAATTAAATAAGCACCAATTTCATTTCGATTCAATCGATGATCGATTGGCTTTTCCAGCAAATTGAGTGAACTGATTTTATAATTATCAAGCATCGATTCTTCTGGTAGTCGTTTCGAATCGATCAACTCTTTCAAATAATTTATGAACCGCGTTAAGCGAAAGAGCGTGACGATATCAACCCGTTTAAAATTTTCAGTTTCAACCGAAACGGCTGTTGAACGAAACTTAATATAATCATAAGGTTGTATATATTTTTTTTGAACACAGTATTGATAAGAGGCTGAACCAGGAGGGGGATAAAAAATACTTGGCCCTAACAGAAGTCGCTGCTGAGCCAGTGTGAGAATATCCTGAAGCATATTCTCAATAGTGTCTTCAGGCAGACCGAGTATTAAATAACCGACGACTTTCAGATCAAATTGTTCGGCTAACTCAATAATTTTAAAAAATCGATCTTGGGACTGATTTCGCTTCAACTTTTTCTGCACGGTATCGGCGCCGCTAACCAGCGGAAGATTTAGCCACTCAAAACCAGCCAAGGCCATTAAATCAAGAATTTCAGCATTTAAATGATCTGCCGAAAGTCCATTCATCGCTGAAAGCAACAAATTCCGTTCGCCAAAATGATGAATGATTTTCACCAGCAAATTTTTTGCACGTTCCGGATGGAATAGCAAATTGTCATCCTCAAAATCAAATTGTTTAATCCCGCGTCGGGTCCAATAATTCATTTCGTCAATAACATTTTCAATGGACCGCACACGTATCTTTTTTCCCATCACCTGATGAATCGAACAAAATTGGCAACTTTTAGGGCATCCGCGAGAAGTTAATATCATTTTCATTTTCGTTTCACCCGCATACTGCGGCATTGTTAATGAATCAAGGTCATCGATTAGACGCGCCGGCAGGTTGCGTCGAATTTCGCCATTTTCACGATATCCCAAACCCGGTAATGTTTTTAATTCATTTATGCGACCAGCAAAAAAATATTGTGCCACTAGACAAAACGTGACTTCACCTTCGCCGATAATCACAAAATCAAAAGCCTGTTCAAGAAGCGTCACTTCCGGGTTGGCCGAAACATGATGCCCACCGACCACTACTGGAACATTTGAATGATATTGTTTACATAAACGGGCAATTTCCACAACAATCGGAAAATAGGGAGTAAAATTTGCAGAAATACCAATCAAATCCGGCTGAATCTCTTTTATTTTCGTATAAATATCTTCAAAACTTAAACCAAAATGAAAGAAGTGACCAAATATTTTAAAGGGACTCAAATCGTTCACGGGATAAAATGGCGTCATATAATCCAGTTCAACCGGCGTGGGGATTGTTTTTTTTATATTTGTCTCAAGACAATTAAGTAGTATCACCTCAAAACCAGCCTCAAGAAGTGCCGCTTGTAAATAAGTCAGTCCCAAGGGCTCCTGGCGAATTTGTGTTTGATAAAAGTCCTGAATAGGCGGTTGAATCAGCAATATTTTTTTCTGAAAATGTGATGTAGCGCAAATTATTTTTCTTTTATCTATCATATATTCATAGCATAAAAAGTATGTTCCCCCATACTTCCTTGTTCCCTATTTAACCCTGAATACACTCAGGTGCCGGATTTACACGTTTCCCAAAACTTTCACGTGACCGGCACTTTTTTTTTCTTGGAAATTACCCTTTTTATATTTATATTCCGCCCGATAACAAATGAGTTAATACGAATTATTCAGATTGAAATAATTTACTCCGATGAACTCTGTGATGATGTCATTCTGCGGAAGCATGTCCTTTGGCAGGGATCAGGACAAGTTTTACAGATGAAGAATCGAATGCCAATAAAACGACGACATTTTTCATCCCCTAAAAAACGCAGAATTCAAAATGACAAAAAGATGTAATCTGACCCGGTAGAATTAAATAATTCTACAAAACGAAAGTTCCAGCATCTTTATCAAAAAATAAAAAAATCGGAATATAAAAAAAATGGCACCGAAAAAGAAACCAATTGTGGAAAATGATCTGGTTTTAGTTTATATACAGCACCAACCGGCATTTTTCGCCCGAATTGAAAAAATTACGCCTGATGTTAAAAAAAATTGGTGGCAGGTCACTTTACTGATACTCCAGCTACCAGTGCAGCCGACGACCTGGATCCTCGATGAAAATCAGATCCGGGAGGAAGATTTTACGATGGGTGGAATCCCGGTGCGACTCGAAAAAGTAGTTCCACCATCATTGGATGAAGATACAACTTCGAAAATCAAAGACCTGAAAACGGCAACAGAAAAAAACAAGCCGGAATTAAAAGCATCCAAAACACGTCAAACGCAAGCAGCTCACACTGCTCCTGCCCGAATTTTGACAATGAACTCGAAAAAAACTGATGAAAAAGATTAACGAATTTTATTCTCGCTGAATCAATCATAAAATTCTCTATAAATCAAGTCAGTATCTATCCAATAAGTGTAAATAAAACAACAGATTCTTCGGATCATTTATCATGAAAGCCCGGCATTATTTCGACTTCGATTCTTCAACCAGTATAAAATTTGATTAAATAATATTTAATTGTAAATCGATTATGTGAAGACGTTTATCTTTTTGACTGGGGGAATTATCTGTCTCGCACTTTAAATCGTAGCCAATTCAGATATCGACCACTCCAACGGCCGAATTATATACTCATTTGAAGGTGATATATCCATTTTTTTTAAAGGATACAAACTGAAACCCTGGAACCTTAATAAATTTTTTTAATAATCTAAGAAAAATTATTGCATTTTTATATTTGATTGATTATTATTAGTTCTATGACTCATAAGCCTAAAAACTCAGTCAATAGATTTATCTGTGAATAAAATGAAGAATCAGGTATGCCCAAAAGACACATATTCGGTTTTATACGCTCACTCAGTTTGAAAATTTCATTAATCCTTTTAATGGTCGTCATTATCCTTTTCATTTTAAATACCACTTTCTGTTGGAAGCGACACTCCCGGATTCTTGAACAGAGTATTTATCATTTTGCAGAACAAACAAGTGATTTGATGAAACAATCCTTTTTTCAGATGATGCTCTATAACAAACGGGAAGATTTACACGAAACAATTCTCCAAATTGGTAAAGAACCGTTTATTGAACAAATACATATCTACAATAAAAATGGTGAAATTAAATTTTCCAATCTGGCATCACGAATCGGACAGATAGTTACCTTTGAAGCCCAAGCCTGTTCGCCATGCCACACTTCAAAAGGATTTGTTCAGGAAGCAAATCTAAATGGAACGAAACGTATTTACTTTTCTTCTTCAAACCAACGCATTCTGGAATTGATAAATCCCATACAAAACAGCCGTGAATGCAGCAGTTATCCCTGTCACGCCCATTCACCTGAACAAAAAATTTTAGGAATTCTGGACATCCAAATGTCTCTCGAGAGTATTGATAGCTCAATTCACGAAGCACGATTGAAATCCTATACTTATACAATTCTTATTATTGCTGTTTCATTATTCCTAATCGCCCTGATTATCTACATCATCCTCCATATCCCATTTAAAAAATTACGGTTGGGAACAGCGGCACTGGCGAGTGGGGACTTAAAATATCGTATCGATCTGGATCGACATGATGAATTAGGTAAGTTGGCAAAATCATTCAACGGTATGGCGGAAAATCTCCAACAGGCTTATGAGAAACTGCAAGCCTCGTCAGATGAACTTGAAAAACGTATCCAACAAAAAACCAATGAGTTAGAGCAAATATATCATGGCATGCGTCAGGTTGAAAAAATGGCATCATTGGGTACAATGGCAGCAACAGTGGCCCATGAATTGAACAACCCATTAGCCGGTATTGTTACTTATGCCAAATTACTCCAGAAAAAGACCCAAAAATATCTTCCTGGTGAAAAAAAAGATGAAATTTTAGAGGATCTGGAACTAATTCGATCAGAATCCCTCCGTTGTGGTGATATTGTAAAAAATTTGCTTTTATTTGCCCGTGAATCAACCGCTCATTTTAATAAACATTCTTTAGATTCAATCGTGTTCCAGGCTATCAGTATTGTTAAGCACCATTTTGTGTTATCTGGTGTTGAATATCAAATTCAGTCTGAGCTGGACTCTCAGGAGGTTATTTGTGATTTTTCACAACTTCAACAAGCATTAATCGCGCTGTTTGTTAACGCGACAGAAGCCATGCCTGGCGGGGGACAGCTCATCATCACCCTCAAACGACCATCACCAGAAAAATCAGATTTAGTTTTAATTATCATCGAGGATACTGGTACTGGAATTCCAGATGATATTAAAGATAAAATTTTCGAGCCTTTTTTTAGCACCAAAAAAGATAATAAAGGGGTTGGGCTGGGTCTGGCGGTGGTTTATGGTATTATCCAGCGTCATCATGGTAAAATTTGGATTGAATCAAAAGAAGGAGTCGGAACCAAATTTTTTATTGAATTACCAGTTGATCCAACGCAACTCATATAAAAAATTGAAAGTTTAACTCTCTTGCCCCAGACCAAGAATATGAAAAAACATAACATATTAATTGTGGATGATGAACTTTCGGTACGAACCTCTCTCTCAAAGTGGTTTATTGAGGATGGTTTTATAACACAGGTGGCTGAAAATGGAACTGCGGCTATTAAAAAATTACAGGATCAACATTACCATCTGGCGCTGGTAGACATTAAAATGCCAGGTATGGATGGAATTACCTTGCAAAAAAAGATCAAAGAGGTCGCTCCAGAAACCAGCGTCATTATTATGACAGCCTATGCTTCGGTAGAAACCGCCATCGAAGCACTAAAATTGGGCGCCTATGACTATGTCACCAAACCATTCGATCCGGATGATCTTTCCCGTCTCGTTAAAAATGCCCTTAAACAAAGAGAATTAACTGAAGAGAATATTCAATTAAAGGAAAAGATCTCAGAACTGAACTTATTCAGCGAAATCATTGGCGAAAGTGGCGAAATTACCCGGGTTCTGGAACTGATTCAGATGGTGGCGGAAACCGATTCAACGGTTCTTATTCGTGGTGAAAGTGGCACGGGGAAGGAACTCGTCGCTCGTGCAATACACAGCCAGAGCAAACAGCGATTTTTTCCGATTGTGGCTGTCAATTGCGGCTCTATTCCAGAGACCCTGCTTGAAAGTGAACTTTTTGGTCATGAGAAAGGGGCTTTTACCGGGGCACAGTATCGTCGCAAGGGAAAAATTGAGTTGGCTAATAATGGGACACTCTTCCTGGATGAAATTGGTGATATTACACCTAAAATGCAAGTTGACCTCCTTCGTGTTTTAGAGTCCAAGCGGTTTACTCGCTTGGGTGGTTCAGAGGAAATTCAGGTAGAATTTCGTTTAATTTGTGCGACCAATAAAAATCTAGAAAAATTGGTGGAACAAGAAAAATTCAGGGAGGATCTGTATTATCGAATCAATGTTTTCTCAATCTATGTTCCACCATTGCGTGAGCGGCGGGCGGACATTCTTCTATTAACACACCATTTCATTGAAAAGTATGCCCGGGCAATGAATAAACCCATGAAATCGATTTCACCAGAGGCTAAAACGCGCTTATTAAGTTATCCCTGGCCGGGAAATGTCCGGGAATTGGAAAATGCAATTGAAAGAGCGATGGTCGTTGGTAAAACAACAACCATTCAAATCGATGATTTGCCTTTTCAGGATGCAAATAGACTGGCACCAACCTATTCCAGCGCCTTTACACTCGAGGAGATCGAGCGGGAACATATTAGCCGAGTGCTAAAGGAGGCTAATGGAAATATTTCCCGAGCTGCCAGCTTGTTAGGAATTGATCGCGTGACACTTTATAGTAAAATTAAAAAATATGGAATTCAGCGGTAGTTGAGCAATAAAATTTATCTGGCATTTATCAATGAGCATTTCCCACCTTGCTGGGAAAATCTGGCGCATGATTTGAATCGGTGTGTTCATTTCAAATTTGAACATATACGACTTAAAATTGATTTAAATCTTTTTTATTCTCATGAACGGCAACAGTATCATTCTACTTTAATCCTGTCCCGGGTGTTAAACTCTTTACCACCAGATGCCCATAGAATTGTGGGAATTACACAGGTTGATCTTTATATTCCAATTTTAACTTTTCTTTTCGGTGAAGCACAGTTCAATGGAGCGGGCGCTTTGGTATCAACTTTTCGATTGAATAATAAATTTTATGGTCTGCCGAAAGATGATAAATTGCTCTATATACGAACCCGAAAAGAGATCATGCACGAATTGGGACATACTTTTGGCCTGGTACATTGTCAAAATTTTAAATGTGTGATGCATTCTTCCACGTATGTTGAAGATATCGACATGAAGACGACAATTTTATGTCAAGATTGCCAAAAAATATTAGGGATTGAATGTCGGGAATAGATAAAATTTGCGTTGAATATTCAGTTTATTTCATCCGGAATATTCGGTCACAAAGTTCCTCATATTTTCGTTGACCCAGAACGCGCTTTAAATCTGGTTCCAGGGTGCCGCCATCGGCCATGGTCCGAACATAATCATTCGGAAGTTGCTGCTTGAGGCCTTCATATACGTATTGTCGAATGAGTTCGATATTATTGGCGGTCAGTTGGAGACTTTGCATGAGTGAACAATCTTTATATAATTTTTGATGATGCCCCTTATCATCAAGTTTAAACAACCAGTTATTTTCAGAATTAATCGTTTCCTGGTTGAGCGCAACAACAGTACCAGCGCATGGAGAACGCAACGGATAGGTTTTATCATCCCGAATGAGCCAGGCAATTAGTTGACCTTCCTGATAATTTTTACCAATCTCTGGCAGAATAATCCGCGTAACGGGTTCCATCACTTTTAAAATTAATGAATCGATACCAATTAATGCCAGATTGTCTTTTTCTGAAAGACTCCACAAATGTGTTGGATGATAACAACGATTCAGATAAATTGAACAGCCATCAACTAAATGCATCAAATATTGATTTACGACCGGATTCAGCCAATCGCGATCAGTGGATATTGGAAGGTCAGCGGAACCTTCTTCTTTGAATGAATGCGTTTCTCCCCGGTGCGCATGAAGATGAAACAAATTACGCATGACCAGATCGAATTCACATTTTTCACAATTATAATCAAGCGGGCACAAGTGATAGCTGACAATCCCTGCCATCATCCAGACACATTTCTGGCATTGCTTTCCTGTATCAAACACCTTTTGCATTCAACATCCTCAGGATTCCTAACTTTTCTTAATAATAACTAATCAGGGTCAGGTTCAGGGTTCAATAGTTCCCGGTTCAGGGTTGAAAAATATTAAAAAACAGATTTTCTAACCATGAATCCTGAACCAGCTAACCTGAGTAGTTACGAGCAAATTGATGACATTCGTCACCGATTCAATAAAACCGGCAATTATAATTACATATTCGTTTCAGTTAACGGAGTATCCTGCACCTGAATCCGAATTGGACGCTGACTTAAAGAAACAGTATGACTCTTTTCAAAAACCGGAAAATTTTTAACAACAAATCGAAAAACAGCAAATCCCATGGCGACAATGAAAATGGTGATCGAAATTTCCATCCAGGATGGAAAATATCCAGCCTGCGAGTACGATTCCATACCGGTAATCGCAATATTCAATCTGCTCATGACAAAGCCGATTATCACCATTAAGACACTCCAAAATAATGCTAACTGATGCTTCCGGATTCTGGGAGTTGCCAATAAAATCATTGGTGCAAAAACACCAATTATCCATTCAGCCCAGAAGAAATAAGTTTCTGTCCGATTTACGAACAAGTACTGCCAGGTTTCGCGCCGTGTCATATCAATTAATTTTAATACCAGATAGAGTGACAGAACAAAGACGATAATCCGCGCTAATTCCATTACCAGTGGGCGCTCCAAATTTTTTGAAAAAGCCCGCGCACTGAGATAGGATTCAAAAATCACCATCGCGAAACCAACCGCAACTGATGAAATAAAGAAAAGTACAGGCAGTAGCGGTGTGTACCAAAGTGGATACAATTTTTCTGGCACGATTAAAAAGAGCGAACCCAGTGACGACTGGTGTAACATCGAAAGAAGGACACCTAAAATCACCAACGGGATCAGCAGATTTTTAATAAAACGACTTAATTTCTCAAATTTAAGGCGCTCCAATACAGCCGGGCTAAACTCCAGGGCTAGTACTGTTGTATAAAGCATGACACACCAGGCGACTTCAAACAGCACTGAATGGGGGTTCCACCAAATAATCGCATGCCAAATGCGATGCGGCTGGCCAATATCAAGTAACAAAGCCATAATCACCAGTACATAGCCCAGGAAAGCGGTTAAAATTGATGGTCGAACGATTGGTTTAAATCTTTTAATATTAAAGATATATACCATCGCCGCCATGGTAAATCCACCGGCACCAAGTCCGACACCGCACATTACATCGAAACCAATCCAGAGTCCCCAGGGGAATTTATCACTTAAATTGGTCGCTGCACCCAATCCCTCATAAAGGCGAATAAAAGTTGAGTAAAGGCCTAAAACAACAATAATAAAAAAGACGACTCTCCAAAAGGTGAGTTGAGATTTTACATTTGACAGAAGTCCGGAACCAGCCATTATTTCACCTCCTTTTGGGGATTTTTCGGTTCTGCCAGGGGAATTTCCTGCAGTGTCATCCGTCGATTAATAATCCACCAGAGACCATAAAGAAAAACACCCCCAAAAGCGACAACATTGGGAATTTCTCGCATGACTTGCCAGGTATATTGCGGAAAATCCTGTTGGTATTTCTTGATTTTGAATCCAAGTTCTTCAAAATCAACATGTGAAATAACAAGTATGGAAGTACCACCCGCTTCAGTCAAACCGTAAATATACGGTTTATATTTATCCGGCTCATTCTGTATCCGTTCCCGGGCGAGCTTGATCAAATCATCCCGCTTGCCAAAAACAGTCGCTTCAGTCGGACAGGCTTCAGCACAGGCGGTCGGCTGACCTTGCGTTATTCGATGATAACACATATCACATTTTTTCACCAGTGGCAGCGATTTATCCCATTCATATTTGGGAACATCAAAGGGACACGCAACCATACAGTAACGACAACCGATACATTTTTTAGCATCATATAAAACAGCCCCTTCAGGTGTTTTGGTAAAGGCACCTACCGGGCAGACCGACGCACAACTCGGCTTTTCACAGTGCATACAAAGTTGACGGTAATAAATTTCCGTATCATTCAGATTCTTCGTTTTGACAACTGTAAAATTATTCGCTGACAGATTTTCTGATTCATTCAATGCCTGACCATGACTTTGCTGACAGGCTTCCATACAAGCTTTACATCCAATACAGCGAGAAACATCAAAGAGAATTCCATAACTCATGGGACTCGCTCCATTTTTAGTAAGTATACTGGAATAGTCAACTTGTAGAGCTGAGTATTCAAATGTTTGTTTAATGGATTTTAAGCTATAAATTATTGAAGGACCTGATTCTGGAATTTATCCCACACACCTTGATCAAAATGCGATAAAATACCAGTTGGAAGGTCCCCACCATCAGCCATGGTCACACCAAGTTGTGTCTGTGGAATAGATTGCATGAAAAATTCTTTTACCTGTTTGTATTTTTCATTGACCCAGTTCTTGGCATTTTCAGCAATATACCAGAGTGGAATTTCCTGGGCAACATTTTCGGGTTTAATGGTATATAACCAGTTCTGACTTACCGTTTCCCAGTTTGGATTTTGCAGTACTTGTGAATTTAAATTCATGACGATTCCATCGACTGGTGATTTTATCGCTAACTTCTTTTCACCCTTCCGAATCTGGAACAAAGGATCGCCCTTCTTTACTCTTTGATGATGAGAAACCAAAGTAATATCATCGAGTTCTCCGACAATACCTAATAACATCGGATTTAATCCAATTGACAGATTACCATTATCCTGAATTCGACTCCAGGTAAAAGAGGGTTGAAGAAATGCACCATTCGGAATCATTTGCAATACCTGTGAAAGTGGCCGGGAGACGGGCTTCGCGACACTGGCAAAACCAATATTTTTTCGTTTTTGAATAAAATAATCCACCGTAACAAACAGTGCGATAGTGAGAATGACAAATACAACGACCATAGTAGACTCCTCTAAATAAGGTAAATGTAATAATTAAAAATTAAAATTTTCTATCTGTTCTAAATCAATTTTAGTGCCAAAAAAATTTATCCAATTTAAAGTCTTAAAAATCAATATATTATGATAGTACAAAATTTTAACAAATTAAAAATATAATTTTTTTAAACGTTGAATTTTTTAACACTTCATCTCGCTCATTTTCTAGATTTAAGTTAACCCTTATAATTTCAATATCTTATAATGTGTTGAAATTTTCAACATTAAATTTTAAAAAGTTAAATTTTTCTACACATTGAATAGACGGCGGTTTTATTATTAAAAAAATTTTATATCCCACTATCTTAATGCTACATTTATCATAATAAAACCAGATATGCGTATTTACTCTTAATTTAAATAGCACCTGAAATACTAAAATGAAGCGTTTTTTCATGAGTTTACCCGTTTTCAGTAAGATATTGCCCCCTGTATCTCCCCTATTAAAAAAAATGTAAGACTGAACCGAAATACTTCTCTCCCAAATTCTGTTTTTTGGAATTAGAGTACATCCTCTTTGTGGATGACACTGACGCTAATCCGCGAAAACGGATCTAACAATAACAAAAAATTTTATCATGATCTTTTAAGCCTTTTCTTAATCAGGAATTATTTATTTGCCAGATTTGTCGGCATGTATTCACACCGTGAATACCCGCCGGGACTCGTTTGAAATAATTCATAGCGCGACTTAACCTTACAATATCAGGTTGCAGTTGAAATTTCCAGATTGATTTTTCCATAATTTAGTATTGACAATTCGTATGAAATTATGTAACTTAAAAGCTGGCACCTTCACGAAAAAACATTGAATAACAGATGCTGTATTTTATCGATACGATAAATCTAATTTAGCACTATCATCTCAAAAATCTAAAATGAGGTAATTCCATGGCTCAAACATCTCGCGAGTTAGTTTCACGCTGTTTAAATTTTGAATATCCAGAACGTGTCCCGCGTGACCTCTGGATACTTCCCTGGGCGTCCATCCATTATCCGGAAACATTAAAAATGATTCAAGAAAAATTTACGCTGGATTTTGAATCACCACCCGTTGTTTATCAGCCTTCTTCGCGACGGAAAGGTGATGAATATACGCCAGGGCTTTTTATCGACGAGTGGGGGGCCGTGTTTACCAATATTCAGGCGGGAGTCATCGGCGAGGTTCGTGATCCAATCATTCAGGAAATTACCGACTGGAAGAATGTGCGACCGCCTTATGAAATTTTGCCGGCGGATTACGTAAAAGCCCGTGCAATTATCAAATATCAGCACGAAAACTCAACCAAATTCATGATTGGCGGGTGTTGTCCGCGTCCCTGGGAGCGTTATCAATTTTTACGAGGCTCCGAAAATTCAATGATTGATATTATGATGCCGGAAACGGGTACGCTCGATCTGCTACACGCCATCCATGAATTTTATCTGAAGGAACTGGAATTCTGGGCATCGACTGCAATTGATGGCTTAACCTTCATGGATGA
The DNA here is from genome assembly GCA_020722815.1 of Caldithrix sp. Classification (GTDB taxonomy): domain Bacteria; phylum Zhuqueibacterota; class Zhuqueibacteria; order Thermofontimicrobiales; family Sulfurfontimicrobiaceae; genus DYKB01. Next base: position 79,710 of record DYKB01000023.1, read on the forward strand.
TTGGGGCGCGCAGAATCAACTATTAATTCCACCCCGTCTCTGGCGCGAAATTTTCAAGCCGTTATACAAAGATTACTGCGATCTGGCACATGCAAATAATAAATTTATCTTTATGCACTCCGATGGTCATATTGCCGAAATTTATGAGGATTTAATTGAAATCGGTGTTGATGCGGTCAATTCACAGCTTTTCTGTATGAATATGGAAGATTTACAGCGTCGGGCGAAGGGTAAAATCACCTTCTGGGGCGAAATCGATCGGCAGCATGTCCTCCCCAATCCAAATCCAGCAGTCGGAAGAGAGGCAGTCCAAAAAGTCGCACAACATCTCTATGATCCATGCGGTGGCATTATCGCGCAATTTGAATTTGGCGCCGGCGCCAATCCGGATACGGCTCTTGCCATTTTCGAAGAATGGGACCGGATTCAGATGGAATATAAAATGAAAGGAAAAATTTAAATGGGCAAGAAATTCCTATTTCTGGTATATCGGGGTGAAAATCGGTGGTGGCGGTATCTGGCAGCCATTTTAGTCATTCTTATCTTTGGACAAATATTAGGGGCGATATTTCTGGGAGCCCTGGTACTTAAAGTAACTTATGATAATGATCCCACAACCTATTTTGATCCGGTAAAAATTCGCATTGCCGGCGTGAACCCGTTACTCACTTTCATCGCGGTAAATTGCAGTTTCATCCTCCTGCTCATTGGAATTTTCATTGCGGTCCGTTTTATTCATCAGCGGTCGATCAAGACCTTATTCACCCCAGGACGGAAAATTCATTGGTCCAGAATTTTTCAGGGATTTTTATTTTTCTTCATCTTTAGTGGCATTGCATCGGTTATTGAATATTATGTATATCCCGGCAGTTACCAGCTTGTGTTTAACCTGAAAAAATATATCCCGTTTTTCATTGCGGCATTAATTTTTACTCCCCTGCAAACGACCGCTGAAGAAGTACTCATGCGTGGCTATGTCCTTCAGGCTACGGGTATTTGTTTTCGCAATCCATTGGTGTTGTCAATCCTGAATGGCATTATATTCGCTTCCATGCATTTACTAAATCCTGAAGCCACCCAAAATCTCTGGATGGCGATGTTAAACTATTTTGTTGTTGGCGTATTTCTCACGCTGATAACACTGAAAGCCAATGGGCTGGAATTGGCAATGGGAATTCACGCGGCAATCAATCTTTATGCTGCCACAATTGCCAATTATCAGGATTCTGCAATCGAGACTGAATCGATTTTCCTGGTGAATAAACTAAATCTTGAATTCGGTTTGGTGACACTGGTTCTGGTCTGTGTCATTTTTTATTTCACATTTTTTCCAATCAGAAGATTTTGGAAAGTGTAATGGATTTATCGGTCAGTAAATCCGGAAGTATTGTCTAATTCACTGTTTTCGGCTTCAACAATTTTCTAATCCTCACCTGAAAAGCCTGCGCCGGATTTTTCACCATTATCTGTTGAATATCATTTTCAGTAAGTCCTTTTTCTTTTAATTTCGGGATTAAATGGGTGAAAATATCCGTAAATGGTCGAAAAGAACCTCCTCCAGGCTCCCCAACCCGGTACCAACCAGCATCATGCGAAATGAGCAGTTTTCCCAGTAACTTTTTTTCTTTCAAATTAAGGATGCTCTTTACATATTTCTGAAGTTGAATAGAGTCTGCCTTGACATTATCTAACGAAATCCAGGCACCTTTTTGTGCGGCTGTCACGTGCGCTGAATCAGTTCCCCGTTGGGCATGCACCCAAACAAAAGCTTCCGGTGCAACGCCTTCCTTTTCCAAAATTGATAGTTGTTGGAATGCCGGTGCTTCAGGACCAGTATGGGAAACAATCGTCAGGCCGGTCTTTAAGTGCGTTTTCGCGGCTGCCCGAATTAATTTTTGATGAATTGGTGAAAGCTCAGCATCCCGATCGACAGCAATTTTAATAAATCCTGGTTTGATACCTGTCTCTTCAATGCCATTCTCCCATTCGTTTATCCAACGGGTGGCCAGTTCTTCCGGGGATTCCGTCGTTACGAAATCTGGTAAAAATTTATTTTCCATCGCCCCGTAAAAACCAGTATTGGTCAAAATATTTAATCCACTTTGTTCACTTAACATGGTCATTAAAATTGGATCACGCCCCAGATAGGCAGGGGTACATTCAAACAGCGTTTTCACATCATATTTTTTAATTTCCAATAAAAAGGGCAAAACCTTTGTAATGACCTCTTCCCTGTTCCACCGATGGTAACCGGTACTATCAGCACCGATAAAATCGACCAGCAAGTGCTCATGCGTTAAAGTTAAGCCCATTTCAGATGCTGGAAGCGCACCTTTTACTGTCATGATATTTCCTGTATTTCTTGCACAATACACCCAAAATAATCCAAGCAGAGAAACAACCATAAACCAAATACTTTTCGTAGATGGTGATAATTTAAATTTCCTCACTTTCGACCTCCATCGTCGTTAAAATACGAATACTAACCAGGAAATTGAATTCCGAATGAAAAATGTTAAGTCGGTACTTTCAATCATTATTTTCGAAAACTGATATATTCACCCACTTTCTTAACGATTTCAGGATTCGCCTCGAACGGGAGAACGCCAGTTCCAATGCAAACTTTTTTTCGGTTTCGGGCCAGGCCTATCACTCGATCAGCTTCTGCATAGCTAATTTGAACGTCATCGCCAGTTAATGTCGCCGGATTCATATTGATTCGCACCATTACATCGGGATAGGCAGCAATCTTCTGCATAAAATCAGCCTGATCCGTTTCCGAAGGACAAATCACATAACCCGTTTCTGTTTGAAGAATATCGTCAATAATAGGCGCCGTATTACCACCAATAATACATGCCACCGGATGCCCAACTAATTCAGCAGCCTTAAAAATCATCCGCTTTAAAGCAGGAAGCTCAATATCACGAAAAAGTTCTGGTGAAATCAACGGGGGAGTTGCGGCTGATTCGAAAAATGTAATGTCCAGACCATTTTCAACTATTTCGCGACAAAAATTGACCTGCCCTGACACAATCTGCTGCAATGCCTTTTGAACCATTTCCGGTTGCAAAATTATTTCCATAAGTAACGTTTCAAACCCAACCAGGTTACTCAGGATAGAGAATGGTCCACTCACCGGAACCCGGACATCGGCTGATGGCAATTTGCCTTTCAGGTGTCGCGCAGCTTCGATAACCATTGGAATCCGACCAGCCACTTTTGGATTTAAAAGCGGGAGATCAATCACTTCCAGGAGCGTTTGGAAGGGGTGAACATTTATTGCCGGAATATCATTCTCATCCGGTTTATCAATTTGAGCGCCCAGAGCCTCTGGTTCAAGATTGTAGACATCGATTCCCACTACGATTGGTTGGTGATGATAAAATTCCCAGGCGCGTGCATGAGCCTGAATGAGCAATTCCGGCTCTCGCGACACGTCCCAAGGCGATCTGTTGACAAATCGGGCAGCGTGTTCATAAACGGCAGGCATGAAGTCCATAATATTTCCTCTTCTAGTCAAAAATTGATTATTTTAGAAACACAAATAAAACCACAAATTTCGCAGATTTATCGATGTGTAATCTGCGAAATCGGTGGTTATATCTCATCCTTATTATACAACATATTTTTACATAAAAAGTAGCCTTTGAAAAATCAAAAATCCTTGTTTATAAATTGTCTTCCCTATTAACAGATTTTTCTACTGTACACTTTTTTATCCATCTTCTTTAAGCTACACGAATTACCTTCACCCCGACCCTCTCCCAATGGGCTGATCTTGACCCACATTTGGGTACTGAACACGGGGGAATGGCTAATCCTCCTGAGGGTAAACCCTCAGGCTCAAGGATTCAAGGACGCAAAAGCGTCCTGGGGATTCTGAGCATCCTCTAGGATGCTTGTATATTTTTAGCCTGCGGATTTATCCGTAGGCGATTGATTGCACTGGAAGAGGGCGTAGCTATTTCTTCTCCCCTTAGGGGAGAGGATTTTGCATCATCAAAAAGTGTACGGTCGCAAATAACAGCTAAATACCAAACTATAGAATAAGCAGATTCCAGGCAAAAAGTCAAGTAAAAAAATTATGAATTGATATTCAGACCGGTTATGGACTTCACAAATGCCAGACCATTGAAGCCTTCACCTGGCATATTAATTGCTTTCCCCCTGACTTTTTCTAACACGAATATCATCAATCGATTTTAAACTCGCTCTATAACACAATTGAACACAAAATCAGGAAATTTATTTATTAAAAGTATAAAAAAATGAGACACTCATTTTCAAGATGAAACTGTTTTAATGAGAAAGGATTCTAAAATGCATGTATTAATCACCGGTTCAAGTGGACAGATCGGTACCAATCTGGCTCAGCATCTCATGAAGCGTGGCGATACCGTCGAGGGAGTTGATATTCGCCCGAATACCTGGACAGATGAAATTAATTACAAAATTTTAAATTTGATTGATGTCACGCGTGGCGTGAAAAAACTGGAACTGGAAGCCCGACCCGATGTCGTCGTCCATCTGGCTGCTCATGCGAAAGTATTTGAACTGGTAAAAAATCCAGCCCGGGCACTGGAAAATGTGGAAATGCTTTTTGGCGTACTGGAATATTGTCGATTGAATAACATCCCTATCATTTTTGCCAGTTCTCGCGAAGTGTATGGCGATATTCATCATTTAATTACGCATGAAAAAGTCGCCGATTTTGTCGTGGCCGAGAGCCCCTATTCTGCCAGTAAAATCAGTGGCGAAGCGATGATTTACTCATATTTTCAATGCTACAAACTGCCCCATCTGGTTTTTCGGTTTAGCAATGTTTATGGCCGCTATGATTGTGATCTCGAACGAATGGAACGGGTGATTCCATTATTTATTAAAAAAATAGCAGATGAACAACCGATTAAAGTTTTTGGACGAAATAAAGTGCTTGATTTTACCTATATCGATGATTGTGTTCATGGTATTATCGCCGGCATCGATAAAGTCGTCACTGGTGAAATTCAGCGCGAAACAATTAACCTGGCTTATGGACGCGGAAATTCACTGGAAGATCTCGTAAATATCATTGCCCTGGCGCTCCAAAAGGAACCGCGCGTGGAATATCTTCCATCCCGTCCGGGTGAGGTGACGTATTATGTTGCTGACATTACCAAAGCGCGTACTTTATTGAATTATAATCCGGAAACACCGATGTCTTATGGCTTACGAAAAAGTATTCAGTGGCAAAAAGAAATGGGTATCATAAAATAAGCATAGAAATTTCAATAACTTCAAAGAGCGTGGTTTGTTTGAGCCACGCTTTTTTATTGGCAAAAAATCATTTCCCCGAAAACTGATTCCTGAAAATCTCTTTAAAATGCTTGATTTTTAATTTTTTTCCTTTATCTTTTCACTAACGTACACTTTTTGATTCGTCAAAGCCTGTTCTCACCCTAGTCCTCTCCCAGGGTAAGAGGGAATCGCTACGCCATTTCCATTTGGGCTGATCGTGTCCCATATCTTCTCCTGGACACGGGGAGATGACGAATTTCCCTTCTCCATTGTGTTAGGGAAGGAGCCAGGGGATGGGCAAAGAAGGATGCGGACATAACAAAGAAATATTTTTTGAATTAAATTTATCATGACGAAGATAAAAGTTAAATTTTATTTCTATCAACATTATTTTCTAACCCATCCCCCAACCCCTTCCCTCAAATCAGGGAAAGGAAGTGGCCACTTCCCCGTGTCCAGTAACGCGATGGGGGTCAAGATCAGCCCTTTGGGAGAGGGTTGGGGTGAGGGTCACCAGTGGAGTTTAACGATGATTTATAAAAAAATGAACGGTAGTGAATATTAATTGTATTAAATTAACCGAGGCAATATTTATTCAAATGACCTGCAAAAAATTCAAACTCCTGTGCTATATAATCCTGCTATTGATTTATCCGTTGCCAAATTATCTTTTCGGAACTTCTGTAAATGGCACGCTGGAATTCACTTCCTCCAACTGGCCAATTGTGGTGATTGATACCCATGGTGAACGAATTGTTGATGAGCGACGTATTGTGGCAACGATGGGCATTATCGACAATGGTGATGGAAAACGGAATTTTTTATCGGATCCATTTAATGGCTATAACGGCCCAATTGCCATCGAGCTGCGGGGAAGTTCTTCGATGTCTTATCCCAAACCACAATATCGCCTGGAAACTCAGGATTGGCTGGGCAATAATTTAAATGTCATCCTGCTTGGAATGCCTGCTGAAAACGACTGGATTCTTTACGGACCCTATATTGATCGATCTCTCATCCGAAATGTGCTTGCCTATAAATTCTCGCATTTGATGGGACGCTATGCCAGTCGCACGCATTTCTGTGAATTGGTGTTGAATGGGGACTATCGGGGACTCTACATCCTGATGGAAAAAATCAAACGGGATAAAAATCGCGTTGATATCGCAAAATTGGATTCACTCGATATTCAGGGAGAAGCCGTTACAGGTGGTTATATCATCAAAATAGATAAACAGGATGGTGAAAATGTCGGTGGCTGGCACTCGAAACGCGGCGTTGGTTATCAGTACCACTATCCCGCAGCCGATGAAATCCTTCCGGCCCAAAAATCTTATATCCGAAATTTTATGGAACAATTCGAAACCGTGATGGCCAGTTCCCAGCGAAATGATCCGCAAAATGGTTTTCAGAAATATATTGACCTGGATTCTTTTGTCGATCATTTCCTGCTCAATGAATTTTTCAAGAACATCGATGCCTATCGCATCAGCGCTTTCCTGCATAAAGATCGGGATAAGAATGATGGTAAATTAAAAGCCGGCCCAATCTGGGATTTTAATCTCAGCATGGGAAGAACATGGTTTCAGGAAGATGCGCTTCGATTTGATGAATGGGAAATTCATCATAATTCCTACAAACCAAATGACTCACCAAAGGTTCCTTTTTGGTGGGAAATTTTGGGACATACGTCAGCATTTGCTACCAGCGCACAGGAACGATGGTGGGCACTGCGAAAAACGATTTTCACGCCCAATTATTTATTTAATGTGATCGACTCGCTCACCAGTATTATTCAGGAAGCCCGAATTCGTAACTTTGAACGTTGGCCGGGTTCGGGGAGTAATGACGACTATGCCCGGGAAATTCAGATCTTAAAATGGTGGCTTGTCCAGCGCATGAACTGGATCGATTCAAATATTTCAAAATTAACACCTGTCGCGCCAGATTCACCTGGTATTGGGACTGACTACGCACTGGAGCAAAACTATCCCAATCCGTTTAATGCAACCACCCTGATTCGGTTTTATCTTTCAAAAACAGCGACGGTCGAACTCACCATCTTTGATGTGCGGGGACAGACGGTGGAAACCGGCCTATATCGCGTATTTTCCGCCGGCTCCCATTCATATAAATTTGATGCGAATGAACTTCCACCAGGACTTTACCTCTATCAACTCAAAATTGATAACTTTCGCGCGAGTCGTAAGATGTTGTTATTAAAATGAGTTAAGCTTCATTAAACAGCCGTGCAAACCCCGGATATGGCTTCAGCGGAATAATTTCAAAATCGATTAGATTGGCTTCAACAAGCGGTAATTCTTGAAGAATATCCATGGCTTCTTCCCTATCCAAACATTCCCGGATCAAAACCGCACTCGATTGATCCGTACGAAAATAAATCTCCCGAATAAAACCAGTCGGATACAATTCCCACACTTTTCGGGCTTCGGCGGCTAAAAGTTCTGGTGTAAACATTTCTTTGGTTACACCGGAGAGTTCCTTTTCAATAGCGATAATTTTCATAATGAAATCCTTTATTAAGCTACTGCACACTTTATAATTTCGCCAGCGCTGACCCCTCTCACCTTGACCCTCTTCCCCTAGGGGGGAATAGCTACACCTTCTCCCTTTGGGAGAGGATTGGGGTGAGGGTCACCAATGTGGTTTAAAGAAGATTTATAAAAAAGTGCATGGTAGTATTACAACGTTAAGTTTAAAAACTCATAAAATCTGTAATTCTGAAGTTGAAATTAATGATGTTCACAATCAATTCAAAACATTAAAAATTTCCATTTTAGAATTCCAGGTAAAATATAAAGTGATTTTTTAATTATCGCAACGACTTATGCCACAGATTTCACAGAACTAAAATCTGAAACACTCTTGTAATCTGTGGTGACTTTAAAAAATTTTCATTCAGATCAGATACCAAAGGTCCTCATTTTCTCTTCAATTACCATCTCTTCCGCAGCAGAAAGCCTCAAAAATGGCGGCAAAACATGCGGTTCGCAAATCCCTTTCTTCGACATCATCAATTTTAAGGCGGCCAGCGATTGACTGATAACCCGGTCCTTCTGAAAAATTTCTGCAATTTGATTGACCTCCGTTTGGAGTTGATTGGCCAGTTCCAGATTATCCGCCAGAACTGCTTCATAAATTGCAGACAATTTCTGCGGAATCAGATTCGCGATATTGGGAATAATGCCATCCGCACCTCGGGCAAGGCAGAATACCGATTGCGCCGCCCAGCCAACCAGATAGGAAAAATCCTCACGCCTGACAAAACGTTTCATCGATTCACCCAGTCGCTCAACATTCCGCTCCGAATCCTTGATGCCCTCGATATTGGGATGGTGACTCAACTTTTCCACCACCGGGATCGGGATTGAGTGATGCGTGGTCGTTGGAATATTGTAAATAATCAGTGGAAGGGGAATCCTATCGGCCAATTTTTCAAAATACCGCAGAATATGATCCTCAGTCAAAGCATAATAGCCCGGAACATTGGCAACAACCGCATCCACCCCAAAATCAGCGAATTTTTTCGCCAACTCAATAGAATCAGCCAGGCAATTTCCCGAAATCCCGGCATAAATGGAAACGCGCGGTGCGGCGGTCTCCACGACTTTTTTCACAAAAATCACTTTATCCGATTCCGGGATGGAGGCAAATTCACCTGTTGTTCCCAGTGCAAACAGATGACACTTGTTGGCGATAAGATGTTCGACTAACCGAACCGTCGCTCTTTCATCAATTTTTTCATTTTCGGTAAAAGGCGTAACCAAGGGAACGATCACACCATGATGCTTTTTTAATTTTTTCATGAACGATAATCCTGTGTAAAGTAAACACGTCTTGAAAGAATAATTTCTCTTACTATTTGGCACATAATTTTAACCAGATGCAAGCATAATATATTAAAAATATCGCTGGAATCAAGGGAAAAAGATGAGCGAAAGAATGATTTTAAAAACGACAATTAATGGCAAAATAATTTGGGTCTATATTATCAAAAACAGATCGGTTTGCATCGATTAGTGATTAAAATGCTGGATGAATTTCTCGTTAAATTCCCGAAGTGGCTGAAAAATTTATCCAAAACAATTAACCCCATAAAATTTTTGACAGGATGACAGGATTGACAAAATATACCCCCCACCCAACCCACCCAATAAATCCTGTTATCCTGTCATTTTTTTTCACTAAATTATACATTGGCAAAGCCATTTTGGGCAAAACGATTAAAGTCAAAATTATTAAAATTCAATCGCTTTACATCAATTTATGAGTGCAATAACCGGTGATTTTCTTTTTAAAACGCTCAGGAGTGAAGTTATAAGAACAAGTACGATTCGCTTCAACCCAACCAGATTAGGCATCGACCGAAACATATTCGGCTTCGACTTTAACAAGATCGGCTTCGACCTGAACAAGATCGCCATCGACTTGAACAAGATCGCCTTCGACCTGAACAAGATCGCCTTCGACTTGAACAAGATCGCCTTCGACTTGAACAAGATCGCCTTCGACCTGAACAAGATCGCCTTCGACCTGAACAAGATCGCCTTCGACCCGAACAAGATCGCCTTCGACCCGAACAAGATCGCCTTCGACCGAAAATTGAAGGCATCGACCTGAAAAATGACGCTATCGACCGAAAAAGGAAGCCACTTGAGGTTAAAATAAAAGCCTTCGACCGAAAAAGGAAGCCCCTCGAGGTTAAAATGAAAGCCCTCAAGCCCCAAATGAGCGCCTCGGTCATCTTCCTGAATCCCATACCCTGTCCCGTCGAATACCCTGCGGGAGGTTTATTTCAGAATAATTTTATGGAAAATTGATAAAACAGATTAACTGAAAGTTCAACCGTAACGACAACCTCCCGCAGGGTTTTGCGGGCGAAGATCCTGCGGGAGGTTTGTTTTAGAATGATTTTATGGAAAATTGATAAAACAGATTAACTGAAAGTTCAACCGTAACGACAACCTCCCGCAGGGTTTTGGGGATAAGCTGGCGTTTTTTGAATAGGAGCTTCAAGCAGAGCTTTGAAACCAGATTCAACGCGTATTCATCAACACAATATTAGCATTGTCAGTTCATTAGCTATCGTTTTGCAACCTAAACTTATATACGATGCCAGTATCAGGATATTGTTCACGGTAACCGAATACGAACCTTTTTTGAATCTACTGTAAGGATAGCATGTTTGCACAATTCATTTTGATATTTAACAAGAATTTTTTATAGAATTTCAACCTGTTCTTGAGTGGATAAATTAACCAGGCGGATTATCCCATGATGTGGATTTTTATAAACAATTGCCAATTCACCGAAATTTTTATCCAGAGTTACTAAAATTCGGTTTTCCTGATAAGCTTGGGCAAGTATTTCCCGATCGCCAGGATCTTCTGACCAATCACCAGTCCAGACGACATCATAACCAGCAGATTCCAATGCCTTTTTGACACCACCCCAAACACAGGTATCGAGTAATACTTTCATGCGGCTTCCGGAGTTGGTAAAAGTTCGATCCTTTCATGGCCAATTAAACGATGGGCATACACCAGACACGCCTGAATATCTTCCGGCATTAACCAGGGATAGCCACTTAAAATAGTTTCCGGGGTATCACCCGCCGCGAGCATGCCTAAAATATGCTCCACCGCCAATCGCCGTCCCCGAATAATCGGCTTGCCACCGAAAATGTCGGGATTGATGGTGATTCGTTTTAATAATTGGTCTTCATTCATGTATTGAATTGCTCCTCTTGATAATCGAATACTCTTAACTGCCGATCTGCTGTCTATATAATATAACAAGAACTTTTTAAAAAATCAACAACCGATTTGTCGGCCAAATTGTTAATTTGGCCAATGTCGGGGCAAATGAACAATTTGCCCTACAGTGTTCAGAATGTTCGGTAAAATTGTCGGCCAAATTGTTAATTTGGCCAATGTCGGGGCGAATGAACAATTTGCCCTACGGTGTTCAGAATGTTCAGTAAATTGTCGGCCAAATT
>DYKB01000081.1 GCA_020722815.1 Caldithrix sp.
TCAAAGAACTGGCCATCTCGGGTTTTTATAGGGTGTAGTTGACCGGTGGGATACAGTTATTCAACGAAAAGATGATGCTGAACCTCGCCAGGTGCAAGGTTTGGTAAAGCTGGGATTGCTGGGTTCTGATAGTCATCAAGCTTTACCAAACCAGGGGTACTAACTATGTTTCGTGGATTTATATAAATCTTTTCGTTTATTTGATTTCGGTGGAACAGCGAGGTTTGGTAAAGCGGAGGGGAGCTTTGCCAAACCTTTCACCTGGGATTTAGACTAAACATAGACGGCGGGACTAATATTTATCAGCTACAAAAGTCGGGATAACATTGTAAAGGACATTCTGGTCACTCGCTTTACCTTACAAGCAGCATTTTACCCTCTTTTCTAACATTATCTGCCTGGAGTCGGTAAAAATAAATACCGGAATTCAGTGCCCGGCCCATGGCATCCGCGCCGTCCCAATGAATTTGATAGCGTCCGACGGATTGATGTGCCGAAACCAGTACTTTCACTTCTCTGCCAAGAATATCAAATATCGACAGCACGCAGAAAGCCGGTTTTTCCAGTTGGTATGAAAGGATGGTTTCGTGATTGAATGGATTGGGATAGTTTGGATAAAGCGCAAAATTCATTGGTGCCAGAACCTCGCTGTCTTCGACACCGGATGGCTGCTCCGGAAAGGCAATCATCAATGCCTGCGCCATTTTATCCCAGTTTGCGGCACTATCTCTTAGCTTACTAAAAGCCTGTTCGAGATGCAGAAAGCGGCCGGAATTCTTTTTTGCGCTGGTATGGCATGGATTTGATACGCCATTAATATACCGCCCCTGCATATTGGTAGTACTTGTCAGGTAGGTCCAGTTATCCAGATGAGCAATTTTAAAGGTGAGCGAAGCATCGACACCATGTAAAGCATCACGCAGTTGCACCAGATAGTCAACAGGCGGACGACCGTAATGGGTATTGCTCATGATGATATCCGGGTCGTCCTGTCTTTTCGCAAATCCATGCAACTGCACATAGACCAAATCTTTAAAAAGGGCTTCCAGCACCTCGGTATTCGCCTGAAAAGTGCCCATAACCGTATGCGGCTGATCTGATAGCCGATATCTTTCATTGTTACCGCAGACGGATGTGCTGCCATCACATAAGGAGTATTCCCCGCTATTGCAGCGATGGGTTCCACTGAGAAAAAATACCCTCGCGCCGGTGCGTTGGAATACGTGTACTCCCTGTTTGCCGGTATTCATGTCGTATTTAGGGTGTGGGCTCTGGATGACAAGATTCGGCCGCAAGGGTGCCGGGTTAACGGCAAATAATCCCCAATGAGGTGAACCGGGCTCCCGCAGCCGTTCCAGCAGATAATAACATTTGTCATCATCGGTCGTGTCCGTAAAACATACCAGTTGATAGCCCAGCCATTTTGCCTGTTCCTGACCTGCCAGGTATTGGCCGATCAGAACATTCTGAAACATAATCTTCCAGGCATGACGGGATAAACTGTCCGGAGAGACGTATTCGCCGCCGGAAACCGTGCGCGGCATACCATCAATCACACTATCAACATGCGCAATGAGCGATCCATATCGCACCGTCTGAGCCATTGAAAAACGGCACAAACAGAGTAATAAGATAATGAAAAATCTTTTTGTCATCATTCTACAACCTTTAATTTAAATTACTACCGAATACTTTTTTAGAAATCATCGTTAAACCATACTTGTGACCCTAACTCCAGCCCTCTCCCTGAGGGTTAATTTTGACCCACATTGGGGTACCGGTCACGGGGAAGTTAAAAAAATACAAAAGAATTAGTGCGTGACCGGCGCCTCTTGAACTCACCCCCCGGCCTCCTCTCTTGAAAGAGAGGTGGAGAAGCCGTTTACTCCCCATTCTCTTTTCAAGAGAAAGGGTTGGGGGAATGAGTTCAAATAAGTAACTTTCACAAATCAAGCCCGTTGTTGAGCCGTCTTCTCATTTAACTTCAATTTCCCGTGTCCAGTAAAAGAGGTGGGACACGATCAGCCCTGAGGGAGAGGGCGTAACTATTCCCGCTCCATTTTGGGGAGAGGGTGATGGTGAGGGGTCAGATTTGGTGATAATAAAAAGTGTTCAATAGCAAACAATCGAATAAAATAAAGTGAAAGGATTATTAAAATTAAACTGCAAATTACCGGAAACGATTCTATTTTTCTACGCTGATACAGAAACGGTGGTTCCTGCATGATTCGCCCGGGTGCCAGTTCCATCTGATATCGGGCAGCAAGGTCTTTAATGTTCAGAAAATGCAGGATGGGAATGCCGCGCTCATTGCAGCGCATCAACAATCCGCGATCGGCGTCACGGCAAATATCGATTCTTTCATGATACCCATTTGGGATACCCCCCCCCTGCGCACAGGCTCCCAGACAGCTTTGATTACCGCCAACATTGATTAAGATACGAATTTTATGGGCTTCCAGCAGATTTAATTTGGTACGGATAGATTCCTGCAATGAACCCGGCACAAACAACGTGACATTATTGCGCTGACAAATCATTTTAACTTCGGCAAGACTGGAATCGAAAAGACCACCGGTTCTATCTTCATCGCCACCCGGCGTCATCAGCCTGGAGGCAAATTTTAATTCACCGCGTTCCTGCAAAATTTTCTCTATATCCGGCCAGGCGAAATTGGATTGATTTGCCCCATAGTTAGAAGCGCCAACGGAACTGAAAATTAGCGGTTCCAGTTGTATCGTTTGTACCGCCGCGAGGACCGAGAGCGCCAGAGCCGGAAAACTTCCAGATAAAGTTACACCGACATGATCCCCGGAATCAATTCCCGCATCATGAAGCAATCTGACTGTCAGGGCAGCAAATTCAGGATTGGTCGCAATCTCCTTTGCCGCTAGCGAACCCAGCGAGGTGGTTATGGAACTGAATTCTTCACCCAGCAGGGCCTGATACGCTATCGGTGAATCAGTGCAAAAGGGAATTCCCCGGGCGCGTTTTTCTGCTGAAAGAACATCAAACCATTTTTTCGCCAGTTGCCTAGCGGAAAGCATGACCTGACGATCCGGACGCGGTTCGGTTACCGTATAAAATTTCTCCAGCATCTGATACATGCTAACGGCAAACAAAAAAAGTAGGACAAGCGCCAGTGTCAGATGATGATGCTTTTCCATATTAAAAAACCAGAATGATAATAAAATAAGTCAAAAACATGACAATTCCCAGACTGGCCAGCGTTTGTATAACATTCTGGCGCGACATTTCATTGGCAATCAATCCCGAAATGATGTAGCCGATTGACTGCAAATCCAAATGCGAAAATTCTGTTCCCTGAATCCCCTGTTCGAGTAGTAACTTTAAGGTAAAACCAAGCAGCAGCGCCAGGAGCAGACGACGTCGGCCATAGATAATCAGGTGCATCGACAGGTAGCGGATAATTATCCAGACCACAAGCGCAATGAAAAGTGTCACCAGAATCCGTTGTGGCTGATGAATGAACAGCGCGAAATAGGCCGGTGCAATAACACCACCCGGTGAAATGCCGATTATTTCATAGTAGATAAAGCCGACGACCAGACCTATAAAAAATATCTCAATCAGCATGGACGACTCCGGTGTTTATTGCCTTTTTCAGGGAATGCACCATTTCGAAACCCAGGCCACCGATATTCCCGAATCCCAGAATCAGGCTGTTGGGCGGGCAAATTCTTTCCAAACAGGTGACAATATTTTTGCAATCATTGTTGGATAGAACCTGGATTTGCGCCGGCTCCATGCCGGATTTTCGTAAGATATGCTGCATGGCTTTTTTATGATTGCCGGTCACCATGACGCCAGCCAACTCATTTCTTTCGGCAAGCCAATGGGCAAATGTGCGCGAACGAAGCGGGCGGTCAGCACGGGTATTAAAAAGGACGTACACAGCAGTAAGTGAAGAAAAATGCTGACGCCAATTGCGCAGAAAGGTCGCTGCCGATTGTATATCGTTGACCGAAAATCCATTTACAAAATGGAGATTTTGGGCACTATTTGGAATCTTCCAGGCCAATAATTCGATCCGATTAGCTTCATCCAGAATAGCCTGGAGTGCCTGAGCGTATTCCAGCCCTGCCGCCACACAGGCTGAGAGTGCCAGGCCAATATTTTCTGCAAAAACACCTGGTTTTCCGGGCATAATATTTTCAGGATTGGCAACAGTCAGTGATCCGCCCTGTTTTTTCACGGCTGTCTCAACCGCATTTCGATAAATTCCATCCAGGCAGATGACCTGAGTGCGGGGTGGAATCGCGGAACAGATGGCATCAATTTGCTGTTTTTGATGCCGGCCCAATTCTTCCTGATGATCATCGCGGATATTGGTAATGATATATATATGCGGTCGAAAAAAACGGCTTTCCAGTTGCTGGTATTCCGGATTGATGGACATACACTCCAAAACCATGGCCCCGGCACCAGAACGGACGGCGCGGGAAATCAACCTGAACTGCTCCTGAACACGCGGCGTTCCCCTTCTTTTGATAATCGATGCGGCACCGTTCGCATCAATCCACAGTGGTATTTCGCCGGTCACTTTTGCCACGGTTGGCCAACCACTGGCGCGTAAAGCTGCTGCGATATATCGGGTGACACTGGACTTTCCGCGCGTGCCGTTGACATGAATCCGTAAGCGAATGGACTGAACCCGACGTCGAATATACAAGCTTTCGATGCATAGCGCCAATAAAACAAGACTTGTGAGGGAAATCGCGAATAACATATAAAGTCCGAGTGATTTAGTTATTACCTGATATTCTAAAATGAAACATTTCACATCGGCTGAATTCGTTTTTGAAAGTGATATTGACCCCCTCCTAACCTCCCCCATTTTCAAAAAGCGAAAATGGGGGAGAAAATCAGGATTTCTCTCCCCCAAATTCTGTTTTTTGGAATTTGGGGGAGGCAGGAGGGGGTCTTTCATTGATTCATAACCACCTACTAAATTTCCATTTTAGAATTTCAGGTATTACATGATTGCCCGGCACGAACTTATCGGGCACAAAGCGTTCCATATAATATATAGCAATTTCTTAAAATTATTCACCGCCAGCCGTTCCCCCGCGCCGTTGGTCAGCCGATCCATAAAATGTTCTGGTGCTGGCATCAAATTGCACCATTTGCACGCCACCGAAAAAGAGATCGAACGCGCCATAAACACGCAGATTGTGTCCCGCTTTCGTCAGATCGGTACGGACGGATTCCGGAATTCGATCTTCAAGATGCAGAAAATCATCAAATTTTTGACAATGAAACCGGGGCGCATCATTCGCCTGTTGAAGATTCATGTGAAAGTCGATAATGTTGACCAGCACCTGGACAATTGTGGAGATGATACGACCAGCGCCCGGGGAACCGATGCTCAGGAAAGGCTCCCCGCCCTTAATCAGGATTGTCGGGGCAATCGTACTCCGCGGCATTTTTCCGGGAGCCAGACTATTTACCCGGGTCGTTTCTGAAAAATTAGCGAGAGACGCGTTTAATAAAACACCTTCCACCGTAACGCCCGACCCAAAAAATGTCCCCAACGTTTGCGTTAAAGAGACCGAATTCCCTTCTTTGTCCATTACCGAAAGATGAGTGGTATGTCCTTCCGGTGGAATTGTTTCAAAATCAGAAACGGATTCGTGCCTCAGCAGCGATGGTTGATCTATAGATGGATCTTTGGGCGAGGCCTCATCTGGTGGAAGAGGTTCGGTTATTCCATCGGGTCGATGCGGAATTTTAAATCTTTCCATATCAACAGGCGGCGTTTGCCGATATTTTTCCGGTACAGGTTTTTTCATATCGATGCTCTTAAAGCGTTCATAAGCCAACGCTTTGGAGATAAGCTCATTGACAGGAACCTGACTGAAGTGTGGATCTTCCAGATAGGCACTCCGATCGGCATAAACCCGGCGGAAAACTTCGGCCAGAAAATGTAGCGTGGGTGCCGAAGTTGAATAATGTCCCATGGATTTGATATCCGCCTTTTCAAGGATGTTCATTGCCTCAATAATGCTCGGACCTGCTTGTGGCGTTTGCGCAGAAAGAATCGCATATCCTCGGTATGTTCCATGCACTGGTTCAACAATTTCTGCTTGATAGGACTTTAAATCCGCATGCGTCAATGCGCCACCGAGTCGGGTCACTTTCGCCACCAGCGAATCGGCTATGGGACCTTCATAAAAACCGCTATGCCCTTTTTCAGCAATATTCCTGAGCGTCTTTGCAAGCTTCGGCTGCCGCAGCGTATCACCTTCCATCAGCGGAAAGCCATCCGGTAAATATGATGCTGCTGTTTCGGGATCCGCTTGTAATAGTATCACCTGATCCAGTATAATCTGTGCCAGTGTTCCATCAATCGGGAATCCCTTTTCAGCATATTGAATAGCGGGTTCAAGAATGACCGGCAGCGGCAACGTGCCAAATTTCTGTAATGCCAGGACCAGACCGGCAACATTGCCGGGAACAAGAATTGCTTTGGCTGAAAAGCGATCCGTTTTGCGATCGAAATTAATATTGTTAATTTCGGATGAAGCTTTCTGATAAAAATTAACAGCGTAGCCCTGTTTTTGCTGAGCATCGTAAAATACAAGATAACCTCCCCCACCGAGTCCGGAGCCATCCGGTTCTACGACGCCAATGGCAAAAGCCGCGGCCACAGCCGCATCAATCGCATTGCCACCCTGCTGCAACATTTGCAAGGCAGCCCGCGTGGCAAGCGGGTGCGCCGTCGCAACCATGCCATTCTGACTACTGGCCGGCTGTTGCGCTAAAACAAGCGCAAAAGAAAAAACGAGCAGAATTATGACGAGCAGATTTATAACGTGCCTGTGACACCGGCCTAACTTAAGCATCATCGGATAACTCCTGTGTTCATCTTTATCATTGATTTGTTAAAACAAGGCTTTAATTGGATCAAGCGCAAGTGCAATTTTTTCAACAAGGTGAATCGTAATTTTTTTATCTTTGGCGATCTTGCTGAATAAACCATCTTCATCACCCTGTGAAACAACCACCATCGTCCGGGATGATTCAGCAGCCATCGTATTAAAATCATCTGACTGGGTTCCGCGTCTGGCTTTTCCCCCAAGATGTACCATGAGAATTTTTATTTTTTTATCTTTTGCGGCTTTAATCAAATTTTGCACCCGTTTTAACTCTTCTTCACGGCTGATACCAGCAGCACCCAAACCTTTGGAACTGAATCCGGGGACAATCATCAAGGTCTTCATCCCTTCAAGATCGGATTCTTTGGCTATGGCGACGGTCTTGTGTTCTATTTTTCCTTTTTTCAATAGCATGCTGGCCAGGGTGACATCGGCGCTTTGTCCGGCGGATGATATCAGAACCGGCTGTTCAAATTTTACGGTCTCCTGCGCGTACAGATTCATCGCCAGCAACAGCGTAAAAACCATAATGATTCGTAAAAACATTGTTACCTCCTGATTTCTATTACTTCATTAAACTTTTGAAAAACTAAAAATTTTATGTTATTTCAAACGGAATAAGTCGATTATGTCCGCAAATACCGAACCCTGTATAATATGAATTTCAACAAGTTACGATTGAATTGCCACGAGCTAAAAAGCCTGTCCGAGAACCCGAAAAACTGAATTTTAATAAGTTACCATTGAATTGCCACGCGCTTTAGCTCGTGGTCCCTTGAGCACCCCCCCGAATCACCGGACTTTTAAGTCCGAGTCTTTATAATCAGTGGATTAAAACCCACTTTAATAATTTTGGAGGCAATTTGATCCACGAGCCAAGGCTCGTGGCAATTCAACAACAACTTACTTAAATTAAAATAGTTACAGCCTTAACCTGACGATTATGCCCCCTTTTTAAGCACTAAATGGATACAAAAAAGGCTCGTGTTAAATAAATTTCGCAGCATACAATGTCCTTAACGCAAATAACTCCCAACATCGTTCTCCATCAGTTCTGAATAACCGGGCAGATTCTCCCAGACAATACTTCTATCCGGGTACAACTCATTGAAAGCTTCTATAATAGCGATTATGCCCTGAAGATGACGTCCAACCCGTTCCTTCAGCGGCTGGCCAGCCGGATTATATGTGATACGTAAAGCTTTTGTGTTAACAGCCCGGGCATAGCAGGCATCGACACCGTCAATAATGAGACCGGCATGGGTGCGACCGCGCAGGCGTCCCTGAATGGGATTGCAGGTTTCCATAAGAAACGGCATGGTTTCAGTATTATCACCCCATTCGCGATGGCTCAGGCCATGAAAATTATCGGGTGACATTTCCATCGCATATTTGAGATCGCTGAATTCCAGATTCAGGATAGCGGTAGCCGCCAGATCACGACACTTCTCGTGGCTGATAATCGCATTGATGATCGGAATCTCTGGTGCTGCTTCGTGGAGATCGATGGCAACATCGACTTTTTCAATTCGAATCAACTGGACAATCGCATAACCAACTTTTTCAGAAAAAGAACCATCCGGTCGGCCGGGATAGGAACGATTCAGATTCCGCGTTTCAAAACCGGAGAGTTTTTGGCCGGATGGATAATGCGAATAAACCAGTGGATCCGGCCATTGATCCAGTGGATTGGCAACTCGTGATCCAAATCGAAACTTACGATGACCATTCGCCGAGGCGATAGTAAACATTTGCGGACACCCTTCCATGGGATCGGTACAGGTAAAACCACTTTGACAGGCGCGGGGAATTACGATAAACTTGCCTTTGGTAACTCTGAGATTCTCTATGATGATAACAGCGGTAATAAGGCTGGAGCTCTCATTCGGATGCGTTCCGCCAAGCAGCAAAACAGTTGCACCTGGCTGACCGCTGTCAAAAATATAAACTTCCGTATCTCCGGAACTACCCCGGATTGCTGAGAAATATTCGCTCAGACCTTTCACCTCGGTGAGATATTGTGAAGGATAAAGCGGTTCGAGCCGGTGCATTTCAACAAATTGAGATCCGGCAAAAATCATGATTATTACAGCTAAAAGCAAAATAAAAATGGCTGTCCATCTGTATTTTTCAAGCATCGCGTTTCCACCGTCTATTTGATTTGTAAAATTCTTAATACAAAAACAATCAGCAGCATAGCCAGCGCTATCTGCTTCCGCCAGTCTTTTTCATTAAACAGTTCGATCAGAATGATAATGGTGAGCAATAAGATAATGGCAATATATATCCAGAAAAGCATGTCACCTCCGGGTACGCTAATTCAGATTAAACAAGGCGCCGATGGGATTGGCAAAGTAGAGCATTAGCATCGCCGCGAGTATGGCGATGACAATGGTGGGGATACTCTGCCGCAGAATTTTAAAATAATTTGGTTCGTCAACAAGCTGGCCTGCATAAGCACAGAGCAATGAAGGTGGTGGCATCAAGTCTCCCAGAGCCGCCATAAATGCCAGTGCCGCTGCCACCACAATCGAATTTTTTCCAAGAAAAACAAACACCAAGGGCACGCCGATGACCGAAGCAGCCGCATAGGCCGAGCCCAAAAAAGGCATAATAAACGCTGCCAGATACTTAATCTCTTCCGGCAATTCAAGCGCACTGACAGCAATCCATCCCCGGACGCCGGTGAGGGTCAATATCTGTAGAAACATGCCGACGCCAACCAGGATGGCCATGATGGGCAGGGCATCGCGTACGGCTGATCGCGCTAATTTGAAAAAATTGAATTTTTCGCCGGTACCAAATCCAAGCAGCGCCCCAAGCATAAAGATGAGTGGCACACCAAGATGCGGCACATATTGCGGCAGTAGTTGTTCAACAAGCATATAAAAAATTACAAATACGATTGGCAAGAACAGCTTGATACCGTGTTTCGTATAAACCGGTGGTGGCAGCTTCTCCAGGACTTCGCTAATATTGAAGTGCTGTAAATGCCGCATCCGAAAATAAACAGCCACCAGGACAGCGACCGGAAAACTGGCCATGAACAAAGGACCATTAAAACCAAGATAAGGCATGTCAACGCCACCCCCGATGATCATGACCGGAATACTGATAGGGGGTGCAATTTCACCGAGTACGGCAGCCATCGCGATAAGCGAACCGGCAGCGACTTTACTCATTCCCATGGCCAGCAAGGCTGGAACAATAAGCGCCCCTGTTGTCAATATACAGGCGGAAGATAAACCAGTCAACATGCCAGGGAACATCACAAACAAGGTGATGATAATCATTAGCAAAGTCGGGTAAGGGTGTAACGACTTAATCAATCCGAAGCTGATTGTGCCCAATGCACCCGTCGCATTGACTACTTTCATAAAAATCATGGCTGTCGCAATGATCATGATGGCTTCAAGAAATCCGAATCCACCTTCCACGAGGTGTCTTACAGGGATCCCTTCTCCCGCAACGAGTGCGCCTAAAACAGCACCGAGCATTAATGAAACGCCTGCCGGTAGTTTTAGAAGGAATACACCAAGAGAAAACGCTGCCAGCATGGTAATTAAAATAATCCATTCAAAACTCATCACAATCCCAGTTTAGATTCTGTTTCAAACTTATTTATCGTATGCACCAGAAGCGATGCATCGGCAATCCAACTCAAACATTGCCTTTATTGCCGTATAGATAAGTCATTTATCCGTTGAGCCTGTCATCTCAATAGCGGGCAAATTAAAATGATATACTTGCGGAAAATATATGTACATAATCCAATTCTTCAAACGATGCCAGTGCATAATCAAACGTGAAACTGGTATTTCCTAGCGGAATGAGTAGACCGGCGCCATAGAACATTTTCTCAACATCCCGGTTCGACTTATAACCACCACGTAATATCAATAATCGATTGAAGGTATATTCCAATCCCACATTCACATATTCTGCTGCATCCGCCGGATGATTGCCGGTAATGTCCAGGGTCAGGCGATGAATATGGGAAGGACTCAGGCTTTTGCCATTTATGCCGAATATATCAATAGCCAGACCAACGCTGAAATTAACCGGCAGGTCCCAGGGTTCGGTTTTTAAGCGGGTTTCGACGCCGTCATTCAGTGTATTATTGGGATTGAGATCATATTCTTTGGTCAAATCGCGGCCATCCAGCTTCAATTTGCCACCGAAATTGGAAAAAGCCATTCCCAGTTTTAAACCATAATACGGAATATCCAGAATGCTTCCAATATCGAAAGCAAAAGTACTGGCCGATTCATTATAAATCTGTTGCTGAATATATTTGGCCGTTATACCCAGCGCAAAGAAATTGGTAACGCTGGTAGCATAGCTGACACCGATACTCAGATCACCGGCATCATAAAATTCATCAGTGCCATGCGGACGGTCAATCGTGGTGATTTCCACCGGATCCATCGTCAAAGCAGCGGCCTGAAATCCGATACAACTCGAACGATTAACAGGCAACACTAATCCAAAAAATTGATGATGAATATCAGCGAACCATTGTGTATAGCTGCCACCCAAAGTCAGAGATTTAACTTTGTTAATACCCGCGGGATTCCAGTACAGGCTGAAAATATCATCTGCATGCGCCACAAAAGCTCCCCCCAATCCCATCGCCCGGGCGCCCACGCCAATTTTTAAGAACTGAGCTGCAGTGGTGCCACTTTTATCACTATTTCCCTGAGCATGAAGATTAGATAAAAATCCAATCATAAAAGCCATCAGTGAAACCAGGATGAGCGCTCTTTTCATAGACTTCCTCGTACTTATAATGTATCTGTCTTTGTAATTTTAACGGATTATGGCAAACTTGCCCGTGTGCTTTTGGCCTTGCGGTGTTGTCACAACATAAACATACATACCAAATGCAAGTGCCTGATTCGAAGCGTTCACCAAATTGAATTCTGCATCGCCCGATGAACTGTTATGTTTAATCGAATTGACAAGATTACCATTTGTTGTATAAATATGAATCGTACATTCAGGCGGCAGAAACATAAAACGAACTTTGTGGCTGTTCTGCAACTGTTCCCAGGCAGCACCAACCATATAAGGATTTGGTACCACGCGAATTTCTGAAAGATCCACAGCGTCCGCGTCGAAATCCGGCAGATTGAATTGCAGCGTATACTTATCTTCGCTGCTCAAAGCCCGGTAAGAAAAGATACGCACAATATGACCCGGTTGAGGTGGCTGCTTCTGCGTATCGCCGATACTATTATTAACATTCACACGATATGGAAAATCTGCCGGATAATTTGCAACCAGGGCATCACCGATTTGAGGATTGGCATAAGGAATCCGGATAATATTAATGGATTCTCCCTCATCAAATGCCGCATTATTATTGACATCCTGAATTTGAAAGCAAATCTGCTGATTAACTCCCGGCGTCACATCCCAAATTTCTATATTTGTGTTGAATGTGGCCTTTGAATTGGTGGGTGTTCCCCAACTGTAGGCGATTGCCCCCTGATTTACAAATCGGATTTCATAATCATGGGAACGACTGGTCAAATCGGCGTTGGTCCGATCGGTTGTCTCCACATACCAGGAACCGCTGCTGTCGGCTTTTCTTGAACCAAGGACATCTTTCCCCAAACCATCCGTAACGCTTTCCACACCACCTATTCGCTGAGTACTTTGAACCGTTACCATAAAGCCATCGACAACGGCATTATCCTGTGTATTCATCGGTTGATTGTAGGCCAGTACTTGCCCGGAATTTTGACGCACAATGTCAAAAGTATTTGCCGGCGTTCCATTGAAACGAACTTCATACAGATCAGCCGTGAGTTCTTCGTCATTGATAATCCGCACATTCACTGTCCCCTCCCCAATGCCGCGGCTATGCGTCAGACCTGATACATTGGCAGCTATTTTACCACTGAATGTCGGACGGGGTATAACGGTTACAAAATTACGATCGGCCGTGCTGGTACCACGCGCTGACTCCAGGGAATAAATAATCGAATCGCCTTGGTCATAAGCCACGATGGTATAGGAGTAGGAAATACCATTGCGAACGTTTCGGTCTTCATAGACATGCAATATGCCGGTATCGTCACCAAGATCGACAAACGGATTTCGGCTGTCAGGACCAGATATACCATTTTCAAGATCAAATTGTACCAAAGGCAGATAACCAATAAGATTACCTTTGGCATCAATAATCTCTTTGCCCCAGGTTTGGCCATTATCTTCACTGCGGTAAATCCTGTAGCCTTCGAAATCCATTCCCCCGGTAAAGGCATCCGGTGTACGCTCTGCACGATCATCCCAGTAAAGCGTCACCACTCCATCACCAGAAATAGCTGTCAGACCGGGCGCTGGCGGTGCTGAAGGGCCGAGAAAACTAAATTTAAACATCCCATCAGCCTGATTAACCTGTTTGATAAAATCCTTGTCATTTTCCCCAACCGCTACGACAATTGTCGATTTCACCGTTTCTCCCGGTTCCATACTGAATGGTCCACTGGCAACAATATAGACCGCATCAAATCCAGCAGCAATCTGGTTGACATCATCGAAACGAGGATCGGCACCGTGGAAATATTGATCGGCAAAGGATGCAACATCCGGATCAGCCGGCTTATTGGTAATAATCGGCCAGAGAATATTATCTTCCGTTGGTCCGGCATCTTCATAGTAATGAAAGCCGGTCACGCCGACATTTTTCGGCGTTTCGAGGACAGCCATGCCAAAGGTATAGCTTTCCATTACACCTTTACTGTTCGGTCGGGTAGCTTTGTCAATGTCGCGTTGCAGGATCATATCCGGAATTTGCGGATTATCGAATTTGGGATCAGGGAGGAGGAGTATTTCTTCACCATAATCACTGCAATCCGGATCCAGGTAATAGCCGATATAGCAACTATCCAGTTTCTGTCCGCTTTTATTATGGATATAAAATTCGTAGAACTGAAATTTATCAGCATAGGGTCGGCCATAACAATAGGCCATCATCTCAACTTCCAATCCGACCACATTTCCCATCTGATTATTGCCATCAGTAAAAACAGCGTACACATCGCGATCCGACGCAAATTCACCTTCCACCTGTTCACCGGTCTTTGGATCGCGGCGAAAATAACCAGGCCAGAATTGTTCACCATTGCTATTGACCGGCCAGGTTGACGGCAGATCACTATGGGCAAGATAGGGCGTGGTTGGGCTATCCGGCGGATATTTCAATTCCGGATGCGGATTGGGATCGGTGGCTGGATTATAATGTGTTTTGCCATAAGACCCATCTTTCGCGACCCAGTCCTCATTGTCATTATCCGTCCAGCCGTCGATAACATTGCCATTATTGCCGTTTTTACTATTTTGACGCAGGGCAAAAAAGATGGAAAAATCGTCACACAAACCGGTAAAATTTTTCCGGGGATATCGAAAATCAAAAAAATATTGGGTTGGTGCATTTCCGACATCTTCATATCTGGTATCGCTAATCATGCCATAGTTCATGGTCAGGTTCTGCAATTGTCCCTTATCCATAACGCCAACGGCCTCATCAGCGACACCCATATTTTTCAACAGGACCGGCGATTTAGCTAAATACATTACGTCATCGATTTCCGTTCGGTCCGTGTTTTTTCCCGCTATCAAAATCAAAGGAAGCAGAAAAATAAGCAATAATAGATACTTTCTTTTGGTTTTCCAAATCATAAAGGATTCTCCTTAAAACTAGAACCGAACGATTAAACCGGCCCGTATATCACGCCGGATGTCCACATTCTCTGGATTAGCCTGCCGGTCCTTGGAATAATTTGAAGTCGGTCCCTGATTCCAGGGATCACCCGTAGCAGTCCAGACACGTAATACATTTATATTGTCAAAGAGATTCTCAATACGTAAATAAAAATCAAAATCCGTCCTGGCGATGTTCACTTTTTTACTCAGCCGGACATCCACCCGCTTTACCCAGCTTTTTCTGGCGGAATTTTTTTCCGGCAGCACGCTGGCATCCGGATCACGGGAGGTCGGTGTATAAGGCAGGCCACTCGCGGCATAAAAAATAAAATTAGCAGCGACCTGCGCCAGCGGATAAATGCCTCCCAGAGACGGACCAAATCGCTTAGGAAAATCAAAGCCCACATTCATATTGAGGCTATGACGGCGATCAAAATCAAGATAAAAATTTCGATTCGGCCTTAGATGTGCATCCTCTTCCCGATATAAGGAATACCCTTCACTGGGATCACTTTCATTACCTTTCGCAATCATAAAGGTATAATTTAATGCGCCACTGAAATGATTGGAATAACGCTTCGTCAGCGTTAAATCCACACCTTGAATCCGTCCATAATCGGCATTTATATAAATCGTGTAATCACGGCCGGAAAAATAATAAAAACTTGAAATGAGGTTGCTAATATCCTTATAATAGGCATTTACATCCAGGGCGTAATCTTCACCCAGCTTTTGCTTGAATCCAACCTCAAACGCTACCGTTTTTTCGGGTTGCAGTCCAGGATTTCCGACAAGCGCATCATTCGCAAGAATATCTTCCAGATCATTATTCAAATAAAGGTCATAATAACGCGGTATCTGGAAGAAGTGCCCATAAGCAAAATGGAAAACCGTGCTTTCCGTGATAGGATGCGCCAGCCCGACACGCGGACTGACCTGAAAACGGGATGGCGTTGTTTCTGAAGGAACGGTCGTAAGGGTGCTCTGACCAGTTTCGTCGGTAATCGTCTGTAAAATATGTCCGGGATCAGGAAAATAGGATGATCGGGGATCAAAATAATCGAACCGCAAACCAAGATTCACGACTAAATAGTCCAGTTCGATTTTATCCTGGGCATAGACGGCAAATTCATAAGGCTTTTTATCAAAGAATTCCCGATTGGCCCGTGGCGGCATACCAATGCGATGCCGGAATATTTCATGGGTGCGGAATTCCAGGCCGGTCTTTAGCTGATGAAACCGGTTGACCTGACTGGTAAGGTCAAAATCCACATCATAAGTCGTGGTACGGGTACGATTCCAGTAGCGATCATCACCTGTTCGGAAATTTCCTTCTGCACCCTGCCAATAACCGCGATCAAGATAGTCGCTATAAATCAACGCACCGGTTTCTTCATTATATATAACCGTCCGCTCCTCGATTTCGCGACTGGAATTATTGAAAATACGGGAGATACTCAAATTATAAAATGTGGTGGCACTTAAAGTATGCGTACCTTGCAATGTGAGACGCATTTTTTCATCGAACCAGATTGGATAGCTGCCCATATTGCCCGCTTCCATGAAACGCCAATATTTGTACTGATGATCATAAAGCTGGTACCAGCGGTTGGACCAATCTGCGCTCAATTGTAGCTTAAGATTGGTGGCAGGTTTGAAAGTCAATTTTGAGGAAACATTTCGATCCAGTGAAAAACCAAACGGGAGCCAACTATCTTCATTCCGAAAAGTACCGGCAATAAAGAAACTGGCATTTTTCACAAAGGGTACAGGGCCGCTCGCACTGCTGTTAAAACGTCCTAAAACCGGTAACAGCGTTTTATCAGGGGCATATTTGCTATCAAGTACACTCACATGCGCATAACCAGAAGCGCCGGAAGGAATTCGTACGGCATCAAGATATGCCAGTTGCTGCGCGGCTGAAAGCCCTTTCACCAGATCTGTATCAAGTAACCAATCCGCCTTATGATAGGGGGATTGATTCAATTGCGGGGATTCATACTGGAATTTGAATTGATATTTCGGACTTCCTTCTTTGGTTACCACGTTGACAATGCCGGACATGGCGTTGCCGTATTCGGCATTAAATGTACCGGATATCAATTCCATTTCCTGGATGGCTTCAACATCGACGTTCACCCCCAGGCTGTTATCAAAGGGATCACGAACATAAGTACCGTCTACCAGGTAGGCGATTTCTCCGAGACGACCGCCGCGGAGATGAATGGCTCCACTGGCATCAGTCACCACGCCGGATTGCATGGCAAGCACATCGTTAATGGTCGCTACCGGCAGCCGATCCGTGATAGCATTCCCATCAATTACCGCGCTTTTTGAAGTTTCATCCTTTCGAATCAACGGCCGCTCAGCTACCACCGTCACCGTCTCACTTGCCTCCAGGGCGGTTTCAATCAGGTTAATATTCACGGTGGTGGTCTGGTCTACCGTCACGCTGACATTTTTGACCTGTACCATCGAGTAACCCATATACCTTGCCCTCAATGAATATATACCGGGCGGGACATTGAGAATCAGATAGTAGCCTTCTGCATCCGTCGCGGCGCCAATATTTGTATTCTCAATGACCACATTTACACCAATCAGGGGTTCTTTGCTGGCGATATCCAGGATACGGCCCACAATTTTGCCGGTGGTACCGGACATGGCAATGCCATACACGCATAAAAGCGCCCAAATGGTGAGGAACATTTTTTTCAAGTCAAATCCTCCTCAACGAATGAACAACCCGGACTTTAAATATACAGCCGCCATAGTGGTTTTCGGTTTTTTCTTGCCCTCACCCGCTGCCGGGGGCTGATCTGGACCCACCTCTCGTTACTGAACCCAGGGAAGTGGCCACTCCCCTTCCCTGATTTGAGGGAAGGGGTTGGGTTAGAAAATAGTGTTGATAAAAATAAAATTTAACTTTTATCTTTGTCACCATGAAACTTAATTCAAAAAATATTTCTTTGTGATGTCCGCATCCTTTTTTGCCCATCCTCTGGCTCCTTCCCTAACAAAATAGGGAAGGGGAATTCGTCATCTCCCCGTGTCCAGGAGAAGATATGGGACACGATCAGCCCGGGGGGAGAGGATTAGGTTGAGTACTTTAGGATGATTACATGAATATCAGAAAACCATTTTGGCTTTAGTATAAAGTCCGGGCAAATTATAAAAAACAACGTATCCATTCAATATTTCAGGAAAAAAAACCGTCATTGTAAGCTTTTTTCGAAAAAAACGCTCCCCGCAATGACAGGTAGTCTTATTTTCTGTAAAAATTGACAGGATACTACGAAACAAATTAACGTACAAACATCATTTTTTGAGTGATACTTCGATTTTGACCGCGGAGACGATAGAGATATACGCCGCTGGTCATTTGATGACCATGCTCATCCCGGCCATCCCATTTTTCCAGATACTGTCCGGCTTTAAGGTTACCATCGACCAGGGTGCGAATTTTTTGGCCCATAACATTATAAATACTCAATTGATAGTAACCAGTTTTATCAATCGTATAAGCGATATTTGTCACCGGATTGAAAGGATTGGGATGATTCTGTGCCAGTTCAAAAGTGAAAGGAACTCCTTCCAATGTTTGTGGTACAGCAGTCGGCATGACTTTGTCGAGTTTTGTAAAGACGATGGCATAGGGTCCGGCGCTGCTATTGCTGGCGCTGCTCTCACGCCAGACAGCGGCTACGATGGAATCGCCAACTGTAATGGAGGGATAGGCGGCATCATGTGCAAAACGGCTGATACGTAACTGCTCACGCCAGGTTTTCCCACCGTCAATAGAACTCACATAAGCCACTTCCCAGTTCACCGTTACAGCATCCATTGCTTTGCGGCGAAAAGTCACATGAAGTTTATCATTTTTATCAATAGCCATCCAGGGATAGGAGGTCTGAAAGCCTTTCGCAACAATTGTATCAAACGTGGCCTGAAAAGTAGGATCGTCCCAGCTTTTGGTATACAGTTTCAGAAAACGATTGCTATTATTTTCATAATCCTGTACCAGGACCTGAATCTGATCTTTGGAATTAATCACAACGGAAGGATAACGATCATTTTTAGCACCGGAAGAATCGGTTACCATCACGGGCCAGCTCCACTTACCGTCGAACTGGTTGCAAAAAGTTTCCATTTTGGTAAATCCTGCCGGCTTATTCGCCCAAACTGCCGCCATTTTTCCATTGGAACCAGCGGCCAGGATAACGCGGCCAGCATCACTCTGATCTTTCAAGGCGGCATGGCCAGCGCTCAGGGTATCGACCGGGCTCCATGTTTCACCGCCATCTTTTGAGTGCATGGAAAAAACAGCTTCGATGGTCTTGTCGCCATCTGTATTCCAGGCGATAAAGATTTCCCCGCTAGAACCAATGGCCATTGTCGCTTCACCATTATCCAAATCATAACCGGTTAAATCTTTCGGGGTTGACCAGGCGATACCATCATACTTCGAGAAAAACAATGCGTCCCGAGTCTTATAAGTAGCGGTATCATCCTGTTGTTGCCAGAGAACATACACATTTCCATTTTTATCCGCCGCCAGCGATGGATTCATCGCCTGGATAATGGCGGAAGAGATGTTCTGTGGTGCACTCCATTCACCAAAATCATAATCGTATTTGCTAAAAGCAATTTGCGAAACATCATCGGCTGTCTGCCAGGCAACCAGCAAATCACCCTTAGACGAAAAAACCACATTCGCCTCATTTTCAAGATAGACCAATGCGGAATTGTCCACATTATCGACAACAACCGAACTGTCCGTCTGAGCTGAAGCCATCATCGCGGTAGCTGCAATGATTAAAAAAAGTACATTAACAAGTTTCAAGATAACCTCCTAAATTTGGTACGGCAATGAATTTAAAAAAGAAAACTTCTATTTTATGAACTATAATTTCCAGTGCTATATTTTTTACAGCCGTTTATTACGCGATTCAACCGAAGCCATCGCTATCATGAGATAACGCAGAGATTATACTATTAATTTCCAAATGGGTCAATATTTTTCCAAAGGTATATTTGATTTCGGCATTTCAATCATGAGGCAAATACCTTTACAGACATTCACAAAAATCCAACAAGTTCTTATCATCACCCCTGCTAACGGGCATCATCCTTCCTAAATCATCGGAGATGTCATATTTAACGAATAGAATCTATTATCACTTACGATGCAAAACTGTTTACAAAAATTTGAAATCAAGTACCATCAGTCAATAGCTTTTTTTAAAAGAGAATAAAAAATATTTACGTTAAAGTCAAGATAATTTTTTTTATTTAAACAATTTAATATTTGTACTTTTTTGTGTATGAAATTTTATTTTTACTTACCAATGTGTTCCAATGCAAATGACATATTTTCGCGCTGAGTTGAATAGAGCATATTTCGGTGATAACAGGACTTTTATTCACACGCCAATAAATCTGAAACTGTTTCCAAATTAATGGAAAGTGCTTGCCGGCTTTCCAATGTGCTTTGCCAAACCTTCAACCCGGATTCAGGCGCAATTTATGATGGTAATTCAATGAAAAAATGATACTGAAGCTCGCCAGGTGCCAGGTTTGGCAAAGCGGTGGGGAGGCTTTGCCAAACCTCCAACGCGGTATATGACTGAATAGATGAAGGTGATTTAATGAAAATACATCGCTGAACTTCGCAAGGTGCCAGGTTTGGTAAAGCTGGGCTAGCCGGATTCAGTGGGGCATCAAGCTTTACCAAACCAGTGGCGTTAGCAATGTTTGGTGGGTTTATATAAAACTTTTCGTTTATTTCATTCCAGTGGAACGGCGAGGTTTGGCAAAGCGGTGGGGAGGCTTTGCCAAACCTCCAACCCGGTATATGACTGAATAGATGAAGGTGATTTAATGAAAATACATCGCTGAACTTCGCAAGGTGCAAGGTTTGGTAAAGCTGGGCTGGCCGGATTCAGTGGGGCATCAAGCTTTACCAAACCAGTAGCGTTAGCGATGTTTGGTGGGTTTATGTAAATTTTTTCGTTTATTTCATTCCAGTGGAACGGCGAGGTTTGGCAAAGCGGGAATTATGGCAGCAGGATCAATTTCTTTATTTGAATGTGCCCGTCAACTTTTAATTGATAGAAGTAGACCCCACTGGCGGTCATCTGCCCCTGTTGGTTCCGGCCATCCCATTGAATCGCAGAAAAACCGGCCGATGGCGCTCCCTGTTTTAGCGTGGCCACTTCGCTGCCGATGAGATTAAATATTTTCAGTTCACATTCACCCGGTTTCTTCAAATAATAACTGATGGTTGTCATTGCATTGAAGGGATTGGGATAGTTTTGAAACAGGCTGAAATCATTCGGGAGCAGGTTATCCGCGGTCTGGCCGGATTGAATCGCGGTGGAAATCTGGTATTGAATTTTTATATCTTTGTCATCGCGAAAAGTAACCGTATCCTGCAGGTGCATTTTGATTGAGTCTTTCAGGCCCACTAAAGTAAATTCCCCGGTAGTTGGTAGATCCTGCACCTTCCATTTCATCAGCGTTTTTCGGCCAATGGCATTTGAGACCGAAATGGACCATTCCCGCGGTTGATCATACGGATCGACCCATTTTCGAATATCTTTTTGTAATTGTCCCGGAAAAACAGGTAGCGGAAAACAGGCGAAGTAGGTCATACTCGGCGGCGCTGAGGGGTAATCGATGCCCAGATCAAATTCATCAGTCGCATCGGACTGCCCACCAAAAACGAGGGTAAATAAAAATTCATCAGACTGAACCCATATTGTATCCTGCCAGGTCATACAAGTACCCCAGTTTGCGCCAGCCGGATCACCAGCATGTAAGTAAACTGGTAATATAAGAATAAGAACGAAGAAACATTTTATGATAAATTTCATTGGCATTCTCCGAAAAAAAAATTGGTTAGCATTATGAAAAAAAGAGACCTTCAAGGTTTTAAAAACCTTGAAGGTCTGATGATCTGGTTAAAATTACTTCAACAGCACCATTTTACGGGTCTCAGAATAGCCTCGTGTCTTGATTTGATAGAAATAGACACCGCCAGAGAGCATTTCTCCCTGGTCATCACGACCATCCCAGTTCATTTCATGCAAACCGACTTGCATTTCCCGATTCAACAGGGTGCGAACAGGTTGTCCCATGACATTATAGATAGTGAGTTCGGTCATACCCGCCTGGGCCAGTGAAAACTTGATAGTTGTTACCGGATTAAATGGATTCGGATAGTTGAAAGAGAGCTGGTTCTTTTCTGGTAACAATTCTTCCTGATTTTCGCTAGCAATAACAGGTGGAGCGGGTGGTTCGGTACCAAAAGTTTTTTGGAAAGCCTGGACATCTTCTTGCGAAACAGCACTTTCGCTTAAGGGTGGTAAACCGGGAATGGTTACGGTACAGGGCTTAATTACTCCGAGCCAATAACCGACTTTTTCGTTCAGTTTACCTGTTCCTGGTGGATATACGCGCGCATAGCTCATTCCATCCCATAAAAATGCGGCAATAACGGAATTATCGGGATTGTCATCTGGATCTGCGAAGGGGAGGTCTGTTCCCATGGTTGCCCCAATCAAATGCCAGCCAATTTTATAATTTTTGGTATAGGAATTGAGCGGCGTACATCCCCGAACCTTCGAAGTTGCTGGCCCTGGCAATAAAATCCAGTAGCCGATAGTCGGTTCCATCTTGGTCACTGGGATATAGATGGTCCCATTCCAACCAAAAGCGGCAATTGCAGTTGGAAAAAGGGTACTGACCTGATCATCCTCCGGATAAAGGGGTAATGAAACCAGATACCAACCCTGGGTCGGAAAAGTGTAAGTGACAATAACAGCCGGTTGATACACAATTTTAAAAATTGCATTTCCTTTCCATTCGAAAGAATTTTGGGTGCGCATATTAATGACAACATTATCAACTTTGAGCAGGAAACAGCCATCGCCACACCGCCCATCAGGCAGCAAAACGGGATCCCAACTCAAGTAGGTGACATCATCTTTGGCATTGACAACGGCCAATTCCCAGGCGGCACTTGCTGTATAAGGATCAACCCAGCCACAAATATCCGTTTCAAAATAATTCGGAAAGACTGGACGGGCGAAATAGGCATAATAAGTCATGCCCGTTGGTGCAGCAGCCAGATCTAGCCCGTCATCGTACCCATCGGTTCCCAGCGAATGTCCCCCAAAAGTGCGAATAAATTGGAAACCACTCTTGCTTTTGATATCAATCGGTAACTGCCAGTCACACTTATCAGATTCACACCCACAAATTGCTTTGGTTTTGGGTGCCATTTTTTCACTTTCCAGACTTGCTTTTTCAGCCTGCTGTGACGCTGGTTCATCATATTCGTTAATCTTAAATTCCATTTTATTCACTCTGGGCTCAATTATTTTGAAGCACTCTTTCGACGCATCATTTATCAGCCCTAACAGCGCATCCTGGCCACCAAGTCCCTCGGTTGGCGGATTAATATATCCGGTGAAAGCGTACCCTTCCCAATTAGCTTTGGTATTTTTAAAATACGCCACGCCTCTCGCCGCATCCGGCTGATTGAGATGTAAGGATGGTTCACTCACTTTTGCCCATACTAATTTCCCTTCGTTATCAAATTTGGCAATCAGCATGTCGGTATTATTTGCGGCAGGTGTAATGGAGAAGCTTTCCGTGAAGCCAGTAACGACATAATCATTCGTTGTGGTGCGATGGATGGAATACGCAGCTTCAGTTAATTTTCCAGCTGCACTCATAACCGTTGACCAGATAACGCCACTCAGATCGTTTTTGATTTTAAAAATTAACAAATCAGCCTTCAAATCTGGATTGGCGCTACGAGTCCATCCGGTAATAATATAAGTCTTATCAAGCGGATTATCAACCAGATCCCATCCATAATCTTCCTGAGAATTTTGACCATCCAGAATGATCGATTTGATCAAAGTACCATCCTTTTTAAGCTTGGTCATGACAATATTTCGGGCACTTCCTTCATTGGTATAACCCAGGACTACAATATTACCTTGAAAATCCCGCATAATGGAACGACCAATATCACGCTGATCTTTTTTACCAATGGTTTTAACCCATTGGACATTGCCATTCATGCCAATTTTAACAACCAGGATATCATATTTACCATCCATGGCCATCGTTGAACCGACCAGATAATAGAAATGATCTTCATCAACTACCATTTGCGTGGCATATTCGCCTTTTTTCAGGCCATTAATATCATAGGTATAGGCGAATAATTGGGTGCCGTCCGATTTGAATTTGGCCAGTAAAACATCTTCATTTTCTTCAGTTCCCGTACAGACTCTCCCACAGAGGACATAGTTGCCTTGGTCTACTTTTACATCATTGGCGACATCACCAAATTGGTTTCCCATTTTTTTGGCCCAAACCAAATTCAGATAATTTGGCGCCGCATCCAGCTTATATTTCATAATGAAAGCTTCTTCGGAATTAAGCCCAAAGCTTTTGGTTTGTCCAACCAGGATTAGATATGGAACACGTGATACCTCCTCATAAGTCAACTCAATTCCCTGATCAAAATCATCTCCACCAATAGCGTGAATTGACTCCTGTGCAATGAGATTGGCGAAAAATCCAATTTGAAACAGGAATAGCGCATAAACAAATCCTTTTAATACGGAATGATGGTTCGTTCTTAACATAAACAACCTCCCACGAATGTGTTAAAATTTAAAAAAATAGTGAAATTAATCGAGAATCAGGCAGAAAAATCCCGGTTCTCACCCTTTTAAAAAGTTACTAACTCGTCTCCGTGCTAAAGTTGCAAATGCGCTCGATTTATTCTTTTCGTACAGGATCAGAAAAACAGAGGAATGATAAAAGTAAAACAGAAATTATTGGGAATATGTGGAAAAAATGACAGAAAACTCAAATTGAAACGGCAGCATAATCTCAATTAACCAAATAGCCTTTAGATAAATGATTCACAAATTTTACAATCACCTCCTCATCTAAATGACTCATTATAGATTAAAAATTTAGCTAACCGTAACAATTCAAAAATAGTAATAGTTCAGCATTACAAGGCGATATTTTTCGACAGGGAGAAATAATTTAATTGACGAGACAACCCCGCTTTATTGCGACAGCGATGACCTAACAGAAAGCACGTCCCGACGAAATATTTCCACCTCTTATCGAAAAAAAAACCTCGAAACGACAATTATGAAATGACTCAAACAGGGACCCCGGATTAAAAAATCCAGTACAATAAGCAGCAACGATCCAGTAATAACAATCAGGTCAGGAAGCAGCAGTATAAGAAATTTAATCAGAAAGGATATTTGTAATGCATAAACTCACCTTGCTGAATAATAGAATATAGAAATTAAATATTTAAAAGTCAATATATATTTTAAAAATTTTTAATACGACTTAGAGTCTGCCTGAAAACACCACGACCTGTCATTTTGTGGCGTTTCCTTCAACAAGCTCAGAACATGTTTTGCCGAAGCAATTGCCCAAACAAACAACAGAAATTGCTTTGTATTCAAAAAACGCTCCTGGAAATGATAGTTCATTGGTATTTTCGAACAGGCATTCAGTAGAATTAATAATTGAATCAAATCTGACCTGGTAGCAATATAATTTCAATCCAATAGACCTCGAAGGCCAGAAATAAAACTTCACATTGTGATCCCTTCAGGCTTGATAATACGCTAAATAGAAATGGCAGTTCTTGGTGCTATTTTTTTTAGAAATTTAGTTGATTTATTGAAAAATATCTTTTAACTTATGATGATAATTTCCGTAAATTCTTTTTATTAAGGATCGGTATACAAGATCCTGGTTCAATTCACCTGATAATTTAACAACACTGATTTGAATGATTATGAAACCAGAAGAAACTATTAAAATTTTGGAACGCCGACTTCACAAAGGGCAACTGAATTTCACCCTGACCGAAGCGGCGGCGGTTACCGGTATTTCAATTGACGAAACCAAAGATGCTTTAAATGAATTACTGAATAAATATATTTGTCGATTGCAGGTAACTGAAAATGCTGATCTAATTTATAATTTTGGTCCCCATCTTTTCCGCCGGGGACAAAAAACAGCAAAGGAAATTGCACAAAGTGTTCTTGATTGGCTTTGGAAAGTTTTTACCATTATTTTCAAAGCCTGGATTACGATTACACTAGTTGTCTATTTTGTCATTTTCCTGATCATATTGATAGCGATTATCATTGCCAGTTCTTCCAGTAAGGACGGAAAGCGGCGTTCTGTTATTAAGCTGGATACCGTACTCAATATTTTTATTAATATTTTCCGCTGGCGCACTATTATTCCGGATATTACCTATCGCAAAGATCGCTGGGGATACCAGTATCCACAATATCGGCCAAAGCCATCGGTTATCAATCAGAAGAAGAAAAATTTTATCTCGGCAGTTTATGATTTTGTTTTTGGTCCCCCGCAAGTACCGATTGATCCGCTCTCGAACCAGAAAGAAGTCGCCGCCTATCTGAAACAGCAAAAAGGGGTGCTGGTGACATCTGAATTAAATGCGCTGGCCGGCTGGAAACTCGATGAAGCTCAGGCATTTTTAACCGATTGTCTGGTGCGTTTTCAGGGCAACGTCGATGTGACGGAAAACGGCGTGGTATATGCGGAGTTTGATCAGGTCTTGCGCGGTCTTGGCAAGATGGAAGGCGGTTCAGTGGTGCATTACTGGGATGAATATGAACCGGAACAGATATTGAATGGCAATACTTCTGGCCAAAATCTGGCAATCACGGCGATGAATGGTTTCAATCTTTTATTTTCGTTCATTTTCATGACGAATGCCAGTTCAACACCTGGCTATTATGACCTGCAGCAGGAAGCTTTTAATTCCACTGGCGAGGTATTAGGAATGGTTCTCGCGGGTTTGGGTGAGCATGGGCAATTGTTGTTGGGCGTTATTCCATTTATTTTTTCGGTAATTTTCTTCACAATTCCGCTGGTCAGATGGATAAAAATATCCATGTCCCGCCATAAACGACATCTGAACAATATTCGAAAACGACTGTTCAAAGCGATTTTCATGGCGGGGGGAAAACCCCAGACGCTGGAACAAGTCGTCAATGTCGTCAATTCAGCAACTTCTGAAGAGAAATTAGCACCCAAAATAGTAGAAAATATGTTCAAAGATTTGGTCTTAGATTTAAACGGCGAGGTGAATGTCTCGGAGGAAGCTAAAGTTGTGTATTCATTTCCCCGAATTGCTTCGGAGCTGGAAGAGGTCAAATTTTTACGAAGTCAACGCAGGCTGGACACAGCATTAGGCGATGTCATTGCGGATACGAATTGATTATTCAAGGAACTCAATCCCAACTAATAAATAATTTTATAAATCGCATCGCTAATTGGTGGAACAGATAATTTGTAGTGATGATTTTTGTTTGAAATTGGGATTTTCCTGCCTGCCAGTAGCTGAAGTCGTTTCGCAGCGATGTTCAAATTAAATTCTGCCGTCTCACTTCTCTCCGCGGGATTAAATATTGCCAGCAAGGTTTCTTTACCAGCAGCCCGGGCAAATACCAGTGGATAGCGATTTTCCTTCGCAAATACGGG
>DYKB01000154.1 GCA_020722815.1 Caldithrix sp.
AAAGAAGATTGGGTTTGGTTGGCGTAGGCCAGGGCCATGAGCAGGGATTGGTAGGGATTAATAACACCATGCCCTGTACGGTCTGGATCACTAATATTGGTCGCTGTATTATTAATAATATTAGTAACTTCTTCCAAAGTAAAATTAGAGTTTATTGATAAAATAAGAGCAGCTAAACCTGCGGCATGGGGT
Source organism: Caldithrix sp. (assembly GCA_020722815.1). Taxonomy (GTDB): domain Bacteria; phylum Zhuqueibacterota; class Zhuqueibacteria; order Thermofontimicrobiales; family Sulfurfontimicrobiaceae; genus DYKB01. The sequence goes on from DYKB01000154.1 coordinate 193, forward strand.
GCTGCATATGATGTGCCAACAATACCATTACCAGCATAAGAATTATCAGTACCTCCTGTTGCAACCCAAATATTTTTTCCTGGTGCGACTACATCAAGCCAATTAGCATAGTTACTTGTGTAATACCATAAACCGCTTTGATCTATGGATCCAACAGCTATTACATCTCCCATAGAAGCTGGAAAAACCGCCTCACCATAGTTTGGCCACTGAGGAGGATTATCAACGTTCCCTGATCCTGCTGTATAAATAATTCCCTTTCCGCCTCTACCTGTTTCTACACCAACTAAAATTGCATCTTGAATTGGAGCATATCCCGACTGAAAACCTAAACTCATATTAACAATATGAGCACCCTTTTGTGTTGCATATCCCACTCCTCGTGCAATTGAAGCAGCATCTGTAGTACCTGGAGTACTGCTCCAGGGAACTCGAATGATCATTAACCTTGCGCCGATTTGTCCCCCAAAACCTCCTCCTGCTATGCCAGCAATACCTTTAGCATTATTGGTGCTTGCGCAACATACACTCGCTACTTGGGTACCGTGAAGATCGGCCGGGTTAAATAAAGTTTGTGTCTGACCAGTATTCCAGGTATTAGTAAAAATACCGTTAATGTCATCAACGTACCCATTGTCATCATCATCGCTTCCATTGGCAATTTCATTTGGATTAATCCACAGTTGAGCAACCAAATCTTCTTGGGTAGTTCTGATGCCGCCGTCAATTACGGCAACAATGACCTGAGCACTCCCAGAAGTAATATCCCATGCTAGCGGCATCTGAATATGAGCAAGATTCCATTGACTTGAATAATAAGTGTCATTTGGAGTTGATGTAAAAAATCTTCCGATTCCATTGGGCTCTGCTTTTAAAACTGCAGATTGCTGTTGAAACATAGATACAATCGTAGATACTTCAATTTTTGCCTTGAATTTAATCTTGTACCAGCCGTATAAACGGGGAGGACTAGTGGTCCCAAAGATCGGTTCCAGTTCATTAATTTCAAATTGAATTGCCAATTTATTGAACCATGATTGATCCGTGACAATAATACTATTTAAAAGGTCAATCGAATTGAAAGGAACCTCTGTCTTGAAAACCATTTCATCAGGAACATGTGAAATATTAGATTGTGAAATAGCTTTCACAATAAAAAAGTAAAGACAACTAATGATTAAGATCAAAAAGAATACATTCTTTTTCATGTTATTTAACTTCTTTTATTAAATAAAAAAATGAATTTTTATTCAAATAAAACCATTTTTTTTATTTGAGCAGACCGAGAAGTCTCTAGTTTCATTAAATAAATCCCAGTGGGCAATATTTTGCCGGATGCATCTCTACCATTCCACGGCACCAGATAGCGACCTGGAGCTTGATTTTGATTGACAAGGTCGGTGATCAATTGACCGATCAGGTTATAAATCGATAATTTCACGCAGCTTTCTTTGTTCAGTTGATATTCGATGATCGTACCGGAAGAAATTTGCGGTGAATTCAAGGAATTAAAATCTGCAGAAGATCCTGAAAATGGATTGGGGTAATTTTGGAATAGTCGAAAATCCGAAGGGCCGTTATATTTTTCAGTCATAACAGAACTCGTAAAATCTAACCGATAAAGACCGTTATAAGTCAAAGCAAATACCTTTTGGCCAGCAAAAGAAGGAATAACAATATCTGATATAAATATTTTAAAATGACCTTCGTCCGGAGAACACCAAATTTGCCCGCCATCATTTGAAAAAAATACCTGGCTTGTCCAGGTAATTTCATCGAACATTGATATCCATATTGTTCGATGATTGAAAGGATCAATAACAAAATTTGATACTTCCATTGCGTGAGGCATAGTCATATTTTGCCAATTAATTCCACCATCATCGCTGCGTCGCAAGCAACTGTACCTGTCAGGAAGTGAAGTCGTTAGCGCATAAATAATTAACGTATCCCGGGCTGAAATAGAAATATTTTGAATGGCGGTACTATCTAATCCAATATGCAGCCAATGATCGCCGCGATTATAACTTTTATAAATTCCTTTATCAGTCGCTGCAACAAGGGTGTTTGGATTTAATGGATTAAATGCAATGTTATTCACATATCGTAATGGCAGCCCTGCATTTTTTATCATCCAACTTTTGCCAGCATCGATGCTCTTAAAAACACCTTGCGTACGGGTCACAGCAAATAAAATAAAGGAATGAACCGGATCAATTTTCAATTTCGCTCGTTGTGGTAATACCGAATCAGTCCACATTTCCCACGAATCACCGCCATCATTCGACCTGAGCATATTATTTAATCCTGATAATCCCTGAAAAGCATAGATCACGTTTGTTGCAGCAGGCGAAATTGCAATTGTCCAAAAATCTGAGGAGTTTTCCAACGCAAGGATGCGTTTCCAGGATATTCCGCCATCAACCGTTCGGTAAATACTGCTGCCTTCAGCCATTAATATGATGTTTACATTGGTGGGATCAATTGTAACGGGTCCGGAAATAAAATTTATATCATTATTTTTTGATTGCCAACTAAGGCCATGGTTATCGCTGGCATAAATGCCAAAAATATCAGCAGCCAAATAGAGCTTGCCTGGCTGAAGCGGATCCAACTCGATATCATGAAAAATACTGTCGGATAATGTATTCGCTAGCCTTCTCCAATTCATGCCGCCATTTTCAGTGATATATAATCCATAAGTTTTATTAAGAGGTGCGGGTGATAAAGCCGCGTACAAACGGTCGGCTTTATATGGATCTGCTGCAAACGCACCAATACACTTCCGCGGCAAACCATTATCACAAGGTGTCCATGTTTTACCTCCATCGGAACTTTTAATTACACCGCCATCCTGGCAGAATAAAGTAAAAAAACTCGCATAAATTATGGCTGAATCATCATGCGCCAGGGCCAGATTATAAATTTTTCCTTGAATTTCAGGATCAAGCTCAACCCAATATAGTCCAGCATCTGTACTTTTAAACAAACCCTGAGCAGTTGAAACATAAAGCAAGCTTGTATCGTTTTCGGAAATCTCCAGATCATAGACTGAACTGCCAGTAAATGGTGTCTGAAGGAGCTGCCAGGTGCCACCGCCATCGATACTCTTAAAAATACCACCTCCATTTATCTGGTCTTCAGTGGTATGGTCGAAACTTGTTGCGTAGCGTGTCTGGCGGTTTCTAGAATTAAATACGACATAATTAAAATCAAATCCAGGCGAATCTATAACCACCTCCCATGTCTGACCTCCATTTCGACTCTGCCGCAATGTAAACTGTCCCCCAAGATAAACCCAATCCGCTAAATCCGGATGTACCGATAAATGATAAAGAGGACCAACGGGACGATCCGGATTAACCTGTTCAATTTCCCCTGTCTTATTCCAGGTTAAACCATAATCCTCACTTTTTAGCACCGTGTTTTCGCAAAGTGCATAAAGAATATTGGTTTTATTTGGGGCGATAGCCAGATCAATTGTTTTTCCGCCCCAGGGTCCAATAGGCTGCCATTGATGAGGTTTTGCAAAAAGAAAAGGACTTTCCAGCCAAACAATTTTATTGTAATTTACTCCCGTTTTAGACCCCGGTGAAAACTTAACCGTCCCCTGGCAAAATTCTATGTTAATGAACATGATCAAGAACATTATTATCGGAATCATTTTTTTATTCATTGAATAACCTCCCATGATAGGTAAATTATAAACGATCAATTTCGATCATATTCCAATTATACAATTCAAAAAAAATGATTACTATCCAAATATTGTAAATCGATGATAGTTTTATTTTTTTGAAACAAAATAATTTCAAAACAACATCCATCAATTCAGCATCGCAGGCGTCAGCGTTGAAATATCAGAGGAGTAACAAGCTGAATGTTTTTTGAATCAGAACCAGCGAATCCCTAATTACATGAATTTAATAATCTTAAACGATATTTTTCGTAACCGATCACAGCGAATAGTATCAAATTTGTTGTGTTTCCGGTTTTACTGATTCCTCAGGTGAATAAGGTTTTTAATCAACCAGGCCGCGCGATCAAACCCAATCGACCTTATTGACCTTCGTAACAATTCGAGGGTCCCTGCAATTTAACCTTATTACCTTATTTTTTCATTTGATTATCATCACCAATAAGATAATAAGGTTGGGGGTGTCTCGGGTTTTTCTGATTACCAAGGTGAATAAGGTGTTACCTCAACCAACCGGATGGGTCAAATCCAGCCAACGTT
>DYKB01000082.1:0-288 GCA_020722815.1 Caldithrix sp.
ATGCTGGACGCGAAGCGTCCGGGATGCATTCCCACGCAAAGCGTGGGAACGAGGAGAAGAAGATGATGGGATAATCAATATTATGCTAGACGCGAAGCGTCCGGGATGCATTCCCACGCAAAGCGTGGGAACGAGGAGAAGAAGATGATGGGATGATCAATATTATGCTGGACGCGAAGCGTCCGGGATGCATTCCCACGCAAAGCGTGGGAACGAGGAACGGGAAAAGTAGTCTGCACCGGATTGCAAAGCGCTTTTTATACGGGAAAAGTAGTCTGCACCGGATTG
>DYKB01000082.1:388-26019 GCA_020722815.1 Caldithrix sp.
CAAAGCACTTTTCATACGGAAAAAGTAGTCTACATCGAGTTGCAAAGCACTTTTCATACGGAAAAAGTAGTCTACATCGAGTTGCAAAGCACTTTTCTCGCGGGAAAAGTATCCGGCACCAAATTGCCGGGTACTTTTCTTGCTGGAAAAGTGCCTGGCATTGAATTGCCGGGTGCTTTTCTCTTGGGAAAAGTATCTGGCGCCAAATTGCCGGCTGTTTTTCTCATCGGAGAAGTATCTGGCATTGCGAGGTGTTTTTGCCGAATGCTCGTATTGGGGAAGTGTTCGGTTATGACAACAGAAAGAATAAGAACATGAAAAAACTTAGCAACAGAGTAATTGCACTCATTGTGTTCATCCTTCAATCAATGCCACTGTCTTCGCAATCAAGGGATACGCCCGGTGCTGATTTTCATCGGGAAGTGTTAGATAATTCCGCGAACGACACCATGAATGACTCAACCAGTTATACGCTAAACCCTTTTATTGAACGGGGTGGTTTGGTAAAAGATAACTGGCCATCAACATCTGAATATGAAAAATTGGTATCACATCATATCGGGATGATTGGGGCTGCCCAAGCTTTTCTACATGGTTCTTTATTTGGATTTGGTATTGATTATTTTATTTATATCAACAAGAAGAAAACAATGTCCGGTTTTTTGATTTGTCTTCGATTGGGTAAATTTTAATCCTTAGACCCGGATAGTCAGCGATTTATAATGATTTTGCGTATCCACTCAATATTTAATGGTAATTTGAGAATAAAACTTGCCGTTTTAGGCTCGCTTTAATATTCGCAGAATAATTTATAGCAGAATTATTCTGCTATAAATCATTCGGCTATAAAATTTTTTTTCTTGTAAACTAAAATTGATGTCCATACCATCTATTATTGAGCGGATACGATTTTGCGCTCCATTCGTATGTACGCTTATGCGCCAGGTAAAATAAACAAGGAGAAAAGTATGTCAAAGTATTTGCTTTTTATTTTCATCATTCCACTTATTTGTTTTTCTTCACCCCAAAGTTATTCCGATAAGGAGCTAAACGAATATCGGTTGGCGAACAACTCTTTTATTGTGGCCAAAGTACAGGGGAATATGGATAGCCTTTTAATCGCAGTGGAAAAATTTCAAACGCTATTAAAAAAATATCCCGATACGATAGTAAAAAATGGCATTATCGGTCATTTGTTTGACGCCTATACTTTGATCTATTCGAATCAATCACTCTTACATGAGAATATAAGAATTACCGAGTATCCCCGGTTCGCACCACCAGAACGGATTAAGGAACTGGGAGAATTACTGATTAAGCTCGACCCGCAACATTTTACCTACCATGCTGTTGCAGAAGGATTTTGTAAATGTGGATTGTTTTTAGATGACGCAATTATTTACGTCAGAGAAGCGATTTCAAAATTATCTGATAATTCAAATTTGCATACGCCTGAATATTACTACACATTAGGCAAGTTGTATTTACAAGTCGGCGATAATGACTCGGCCATAAAAATCTTCTCCTTTGCCGATAGTATTCTCGCGCAGGTACCCGATGAAAAGTATCGATATAGCGAAACAAAAAATATTCAAGGGACCAAAATTAAACTCGGGCTCGCCATGACGAATATGGTGATGGGGAATGCTGAAAAAGCAGTTTCTATTTATCGGGAGTTGTATTTAAATAACCTGGATTATGAATCCCTGGAAAATCAATATAAATCGTCATTATTGGCACTTGGGATGGATTCGGCAAGTATTGAACAAAAATTGAACGAAGAAAGAAACGATTATCTCAATGATATCGTGTTCCAGTTAAAGCAGGATTCGCATAAAAGAATGGCACAAAATTTTACGCTGCAAAATCTGGCTGGTAAAGATGTTTCATTGCAGGATTTTAGTGAAAAAGTCGTTGTATTAAACTTTTGGGCTGGTTGGTGTGCACCTTGCCTGGTTGAAATGCCTATTCTCGCTGAATTGCATCGGGAATTCTCACAGTTGCCCGTTGCAATTGTTGCCGTTAATATTGAATCAAATAATGCAGGAGAAAATTATCAGGATATTATTTCAAAATATGATATTGGTTTCATAATTTTAAAAGGTAATTCTTCAATTTTATCTCAGTACAATGTCCCGCCAATCCCCAAAACATATATTCTTGATAAAAAAGGAAATATTCGGTATGAACATTTTGGAACATCGGGGAGTCTGCATCAACATTTACGGCTTGAAATTACGGAGCTTATAGCAGAATGAATGATGCTAAAATGGTATCCACTCAAAAATTGTAGGCGAAATAATGTTACCCTGTCATTCTAAGCGAAGCGAAGAATCCTGCAGCCTCGGTTGTCTTTAGATACTTCGTTTAACAAACTTGCCTTAAACTTTTGTCGAAGGGAACGCTGAACTCAGGAAGACAGTTTCAACCTTTATTATTGATAGGATACTTAATAAACAATTTGCCTGAGAATCGTTTTAAGGAGACCCCTTGAGCGTGCGAAAAATAATAAAAACAATACATTGATGGGAGTATCATTGAATGAAATACGAAATATTATTAGATGGAATAAAAAAATATGGTTCTTCATCTGAAGATACCTGTAAACAGATATTTGGTATTTCGGGTTCAAAAATAAATCAAAAAGTAATAATCGCACCCTGGTGGGAACCAACAATATTTGATGAGTTTCGTAATCGTGCAACATTAATAAGTGAAGTATGCACGATTAAAGTATGGAATATAGCTTATAACTTAATAAATATCACTTACATAAAAACGGGTATTGGTTCACCCGTATTAACCGATGTGGTTTTAGCCCTTGGACTTACAAAATGCAAAGAAATTGTTTTTATCGGATCGGTTGGATCCTTGGATGAGAATATATCAATTGGTGATGTCGTAATTCCTGAATACTCAATTTGTGGTGATGGTACAAGTCGATATTTAAAAGGAAGTCCGTTAAAGGAAAATGATCCATTTGGTGAAAAGGCTTTTCCAAACCAACCATTTTTTGAAGAGTTAATCAAAGCTACAAAAAATATTTGTGCAAAAAACAATGTTAAGCATCATATCGGAAGAGCATTTAGTATCGATACGATATTTGCACAATTTGTATATATTGATGAAATAAAAAGTATGGGATGCAATGTGATAGAGATGGAAACAGCAGCGGCTTTCAGAGCTGCTGAAATTGCAAGCTTAAAATTAGTTGCAATATTGAGTGTTTCTGATAATATCATTGTAAATAAATCACTTATTAGCGGAAGAAAAGATGAAGATATAAAATATAGAAAGACAACAAGGAATAACGTTTTTCCGAAGATAATATTAAGTTTGTTAAATGCTAATTAGATTCTGTCCGCCAATGCCCCCATTCTGTCATGGCGAGGAGCGTTTTTTTTTGCGCCGAAGCAATCTCCGCTGTTATTCAAGGGGATTGCGAACCTAAAAAACAGGTTTCAGCAAAAAACGCCTCGCAATGCGCATGAGCCGAAGTGATATGAGCTCAGTCGTAAACGGTGGAAAACCTACCTATGCGTTGCCATGTTGTTGCCCGAAAAACAGCCATATAAGGCCCCTGTTTCACGGTTTGGTTATTGGAATATCAAGAAGGCATCAATCAATATGTCATCAATTTGTGGATCGCGGTGCCCTTAACCATGGGTACCGGTTTTTTCTCCGGGATGGTCGGAATTTCAGGGGGATCATTTCTGGTCCCATTGATGATCGTTGGGTGTGGAGTACCAATGCGTACGGCTGTTGGTACAGCGACAACCATGCTGGCAGCAACCGCGTTGACTGGTTTTGTCGGCAGGCAATACTTTACATGGCGGGTTTGATCCGACGTTGGCGATTCCATGTGGAGCGGTGGCAATCATAGGCGGGCTGATCGGCGGTCGACTTGCACTCAGGACGAAACCGAAATGCCTAAAAACCATTTCCGGAATTTTCACGCTAATCGCTGCGATATTTATGCTGGTGAATGCACTTACAGACTAACGAATGCCGATTAACCATTTTTGATTTGCGAAGGAGATGTTCCCCGAAAAACATCAAAAATCACAAATCGTTAATCCTTGTTTCGCGATCGAAAGATCAATGGCTGTAATTCGCCTGGACCATATTCACCATATTGGTGTCATATTCTAATGCTCAAGAACCACTGAATTAACAAACGTCCATAAATTTATCTCTTGTATGATAGTCAAAAATTTGTTGAAACAATTCTAACTTCTGCTGCGTATTAGTTACAGCTTAAAAATGAGATATTTCATTGCGAATCAAAACGATTCGAAAAAGAGCATTTTTCGGCTTTAAACGTTACTTTTATCATCTATTTGAGCTATTAATTTTTTCGCTTGCTTCATCATTTCTTAAATTAATTATGAACATCTTAAAAGGAGTACCAATGAAACTTAAAGGAATTTTCTTCATCGGTCTGTTTTTGCTATTGTCTTCACAGTTTCTATTCGCCGGTACAATTCATGGCTTTGTGCGGGAAAAAGAGACGCGGGAGCCAATTCTCATGGGCAATGTCTGGATTAAAGGAACCACGATTGGCACCACGACGAATATGAAAGGTTTTTACGTGCTTTCATCATTAAAACCAGGCACGTACGAAATTTACTTTCGCTATATCGGATATAAAACCGAAATTGTGAAAGTAACCATGAAAGATGGAGAGGATATCACCAAGGATATCTATCTGGAACTGGAACCCATTGCCATGCAGGAAGCTGTTGTGACCGCAGAACGCGATAAACGGGAACTGGATATAAAACCAAGCCAGATTGCGGTGCAGGCATCACAACTGCGCACCATTCCACAAGTCGCAGAACCGGACCTCTTCCGGGCACTGCAAATGCTTCCCGGAGTCGCCACGCTATCAGATTTTTCCGCAGGACTTTATGTCCGCGGCGGCAGTCCGGACCAGAATTTAATTCTCCTGGATCAAATTGATGTGTATAATCCCAATCACATGTTTGGCTTCTTTAGCAGCTTCAATACGGATGCTGTAAAGTCGGTTGAGTTACTTAAAGGTGGTTTCCCGGCGATGTATGGTGGCCGGCTTTCTTCGGTGCTGAATGTCGTCAATAAAGAGGGAAACCGCGAGCAGTTTGAAGGTGTTACGCGTATTAGTCTGCTAAGTTCTACCGCCACGCTGGAAGGTCCCTGGAAATATGGCTCGTGGATGGTTTCCGGACGCCGAACCTATCTCGATCTGGCTTCCAAAATCGTGGATTTTGATTTGCCATACTACTTTTACGATGGTCATGCGCGAATCAATTTTGATATTGATCAAAATAATCAGGCCAGCCTGAGTCTGTATCTTGGGAATGACAAGCTGAATATGGAGCAGGGGGGGACCGATATTTTGCTGGATTGGGGCAATAAAACATTCAGTGCCCAGTGGACGCACCTTTTTTCCAGTAAATTCTTTTCACATTTTGTGGTTGCTGGCAGTCGATTTGACAGTGATTCAAAAATCCGTTTTGACGAATACGATTTTGGAATTTCCAATAAAATCTCCGATCTGGCGGTGAAAGGTTCTTTGACCTATACGCCAAATATGAATCACTCCATGGATTTTGGTTTTGAAGGCAAAAAGCTCGATTTTGACTTAAATTACCTGGTGGTCAATTTAAAATATCCCAATTCATTCGATGGCCAATATTATGCCCTTTATCTTCAGGATAATTATCGATTGGGTACTTTTGACATTTTGCAGACTGGTTTACGTCTGGAACATTATACGGATGGTCGTTATACAAAACTGACCCCGCGGCTTTCACTCAAACATCTTCTCTCGGATCAGATGAATTTGACCCTGAGCTATGGTCGTTTTGCGCAATTTTTGAATCAGGTGCAGCAAGAGGGGCTGAGTTTTGCCGATATGTGGTTCCCGGTGGATAAAACTTTTGAGCCGGGCCAGGCGGATCATTATATTCTCGGCTGGAATTTTGATAATCAAAAAACTTTTTCGATTAATGCTGAAGCCTATTATAAAAACTATCTGAACGTCGCTGAATTTCGTGACTTTGAGTCGCGTGGGGGAGATGAAGACTGGAGCAAACTGAACGCAGCAATGAATTTTTATAAAGCGCGTGCATATTCGTATGGCGGCGATATCTATATTCGCAACAATTACCGCGGCTTTGAAGGCTGGATAGGCTATTCATACAATTTGGTCCGCAAAAAAGTCGATGGCTATAATTTTGATAAAGAATACTATCCAACTTATGACCGGCGGCATACCATCACCGCCATTCAGGATTACTGGTTTCCGAGTCGAAAATGGCGCTTGAATTTTGCTTTTCGGTTTGGAACGGGTCAGCCTTATACCGAATCGACGGGAATTTATACGGGCATGAATCCCAGTGGGACGACTTATGTCACCACGCTGGAAGGAGAAAAGAATATCTATCGTTTACCCGCCTACCATCGGCTGGATGTCGGCATGTTTTATCTTACCAGATGGTTTGGACTGGATACCGAACTTTATCTGCAGATGATTAATTTATATAATAACAAAAATGTCTGGTTTCGCTATTATGAATTTGAGAATGGTCGGGCAAGCCGAAAAGATTTTAATATGCTGCCATTTTTGCCGACAGCAGGAATCTCCTTTAAATTCTAATATTGGCGATAAAGATCAGACTATTTGAAAATAAAATGGATTGGAATTCAAACAAATTTCGTTAAACAGGAGCGATAAATGTCATATTTACATAAATTATTATTGATTGTGTTCGCAGGACTCTTGTTCATCGCTGGTTGTGCCAAAACGCCGGCAGGACCCGATTATCAGAAAGAAATTAGTATCTACGGCTATTTATGGGGTGATGAACCGCTGACTGCGGAAAAAGCAATTCTTGTCACTTATTTGCAGCCGCTGGATGCCGATTATTCAATAGACAAAGCAGCGATTCGCAATGCAGCCGTAACCATCACTGAAATTGGTTCCGGAGTTGTCACCGAACTTAAAGACAGCCCAAAACCAGGTTATTATTTTAATGAAAATCTTATCATTAAACCCAAAACGACCTATGAATTACGGATTAATGTCGATGGGCGGACTGTTACGGCACAAACGACTGTGCCGCCGGAATTAAAATTAACAACGGTACTCAAATCCGATTCAATCAATCAGGTATATTATGAAGGTCTCGCACAGGAAAAACCCATTTTTGTAGAATGTGAATCGCCTGACCAGATAATTCTGGTGGATATGTATTGCAATGAACCCCTTGAAAATGCGGAATATATCAATCCCTTCTTTGGCCAGAAAAAACCGCAGGACATTCAGGAGTATGAAGGCGAGCCGAATGGTGAACCGCGCCATATTTTTGCACCGGTTAAATTTGCGGAGCTAATTTCGGTCGATTATCCGGGTAAATTTGTGGTGGATTGGTATTCTTCGATGTTGGTTTTCCTGGGCGCTAATTCACTTCAGGTTTTGGCGATTGACGATAATTATCATAAATTTATCACCACCAAAGATTATCCACAATTTACCAGTGGTATAAAGGGTGGTGTCGGTGTTTTTGGCTCAGTTTATGGAAAAACCTATAAGCTAAATGTTAAAAAACGATAAAATTAAAGCCACCGTAACGCGAATTTCTCGTACTATATACCTTGAAATCACCAGGAATGCACGGACAAATAAGGCCGTGCATTCCAAATGTATAAGACCGTCGCGATTTATTTAATAAGTCCCGGGTTACCGCCGTTGCAGAATTTAAATAAACCCCGAAGGTCTGAATTTTACTTTAAAAAATGAGATGGATACAATCGAGGTATCAAATGATCGGTTTTTTACTTTGGTGCATTTTATTTGTATTATGCTGGCCGTTAGCGATTATGGCGTTGGTTGCCTACCCCTTTATCTGGTTAATTCTGTTGCCATTTCGAATCATTGGCTTCACAGTTAAGGGGGTTCTGGATTTAGTCGTGGGGATCATTACCTTGCCTTTGCGGATTCTCGGAATGCGAAGGTGTTGATACTTCAACTTTGAAAAATTCGTATTCTATTCCAGTTTAGGTTTAGCTTGTGCCGGATCTGGAGCCTTTTGGATTGCCTGTTGCGCTGTGGCTTTAGCACTTTCGATTTCATGAGACCGCTTCTCCAACTCTTTGGAAATGAGATTCATCATTTCTTCCCACTGTTCCGGATTTTTCATATAATATTGAAGTGTCTTCTTAAAATCGTTTGTTTGTACTTCATGATATTTAAAAACTGAATCCACCACCGCGCCTACGAATTCGGTTTCTTTTTGATCGACAGCCAGAATATAATCGGTATAAACCAGCGAAAATTTTTCTTTCGAAAGCGGTGGTTTGCCGGTTATCTGCTCACAGGACACGTTCAACAATAGAAAAAATGAAAATAAAACAAAGAAAAATGGCATTCGTCTGAAAATCATCCGGTATTCTCCCAATAGATAGAATTATTTCAGGTTTCATTTTATTTCTATTATTAACTGAAAATCGCACCATAAGTTCATTCCTGTTTATGATATTTTAATTTTCCGAATTCGCCCTGATGATGAAACTTTTTTGATAATACAGGCATTACAATTGGATATAATTCAAATGTCTGATAACAGGCGGTGTAATTACTTAACCCCGGAGCCGTTTTGAATCCACCATTAGCAGCCAAACTAAAAAAACCAGAACTTTTAGCCCCGGTTGGTGATTTCGCCATGCTCAGGGCCGCGATCCAGGGCGGCTGCAATGCGATCTATTTTGGTATTCGCGGTCTCAATATGCGGATCCGGGCAAGCAATTTCTCCATTCGCGATTTGCCAGAAGTTGTTCGGATTTGCCATGAAAATCAAATTCATGCTTATCTGGCATTAAATACCATTATTTACGAAAATGAACTGCCGCAAGTAAAGCACATTCTGAAAAAAGCCCGCGAGAATCAAATCGATGCCATCATTGCGTGGGACCTGGCTGTCCTGCGCTATGCCCGTGAATTTCAGCTCCCCGTGCATCTTTCGACCCAGGCGAGTGCTTCCAACTCGGCGGCTATTGAAATGTATGCCGCACTGGGTGTCAGCCGGCTGGTTTTGGCGCGGGAATGTTCGCTGGCGCAAATTCGAAAAATTAAATCGAAAGTTACAGCGGAAATCGAAGTTTTTATCCATGGCGCGATGTGTGTCAGTGAATCGGGACGTTGTTTCATTTCACAATTTTTATATGGCAAATCCGCCAATCGGGGTGAATGTATTCAGCCCTGCCGGCGTGAATATGAGGTGGTCGATAAAAAAAGTAATGAGAAATTGATTTTAGGGCGCGATTATGTCCTGAGTCCCAAAGATTTATGCACCCTTCCATTTATTGACAAATTGATAGCAGCCGGGATTGATGCTTTCAAGATTGAAGGTCGTGCCCGCAGCCCGGAATATGTAAAAACCGTTGTGGAATGTTATCGGCAGGCCATTGATGCCTGGTTTGAGGATAAATTATCGGATGAATTTAAAGCCGGGCTCCTTCACCGCTTAAAAACGGTTTATCATCGTGGTTTTTCCAGCGGATTTTATCTGGGAAAGCCAATCAATGAGTGGGCGGACAGCGCCGGCAGTGTCGCCACCACTCGTAAAGAATTTGTAGGGGTGGTTCAAAATTATTATAAAAAAGTGGGAGTTGCCGATATTTTAATTCAGGCCGGTCATCTAAATATTGCGGATAAACTATTGATCATTGGCCCGACGACTGGCGTCATAGAGTTTGTGGTGAATTCAATTGAAAATTTACGACATGAATCTGTGAATTGGGCCAATCAGGGAGAATTGGTTGGCATCAAAACGCCAGCACTGGTTAGAAGAAACGATAAAGTCTATAAAATCATTCAATTATAAGAGGAAAAAATGGCGAATCCATTACATTTAATGCTGCAAAAGAAACGTGTTTTACGATTTGATTTATTTCATACTCTAACAGATCGCATCCCAATGCAGAAATTAACAACTTCCGAGATTCTGGGAGTTCCACAAAAGGCCTGGAACGATCAGCTTTTTAAGCAGTCTCGTGAACGACTCTCCGGGGAAATTCGGGATCCGCGGGAAATTTTGCGAAAGATGGCTCATGCCATTGATTCTTCAATTTCGGAAGATAAAATTGATTTCGCAGCAAATGTCCGAATGCAGCGCTTCATCGAATCATTGGAAAAAATTCCACCCCAAAATGTTGTCGTTCTCAAAAATTAAAGAGTTTGGGTAAAAAGATAGCGCTGGTAAGTAATGCCGATTTTAACGAAATTGTTGCCTGGAACCGTTCACCAATTGCACCGCTATTCGATGTTACAATCTTCTCCTGTGAAGTTGGCTTTGTCAAACCGGAACGCGAAATTTATGAATTGGCAATGAATCGTCTTTCTGCAACGGTTCCTGATTGTGTCTTCATTGGTGACGGGGCGTGTAATGAGTTAGAGGGCGCAAAAAAGCTGGGAATGACAACCGTGATGATGAAAGGCATCGTCCAGGAAATATATCCGGAGGAGATTCCCAATCGGAGAAAATTTGCGGATTATGAAATTGATCGGATTATTCAGTTGGTTGAAAATTAAGAATTATGTTAAATAAGCATCTTCAAAGGTAAAAATTCGTTTCGCAACCGCTGGATGCTGGTGCTCAATCATATTGAAACCACGTCCCCCAATAAAAACCTTTGCCTTGTGCGCTGCACTGATATAACAAATTTTATCAAATTCAGCCTGGGCAATATTCAGATCTGGTACTGAAGTACTGGAAATATAAATCCGATCCGGCCGAAAAGTTTCAAATACTTTTTCGATTTTAATAGAAGGCGTTAATTGACCACTATAATAAGTTTGAAAGCCCCGAATTTCGAGGATATGATCCACCATTTTGAGCGCGATATCATGTAATTCGGTGGACATCATCAGGCAGAGTGCTTTGCCAATTTTCTGTGTCGGTAATTGGAGCACCCCCTGCAGCCGAATCAAACAGTCGCGAATCGTTTGCGTGGTCAGATGTTCCTCAATAATTGTCAATTCACCTTTTTCCCAGCGATCTCCCACCTGGTATAAAACCGGCGTGACAAGTTTATCATAAATGGTGTACAAAGGGGTCTGACCCAGGTACAATCCATTCAATACACGTTGTACTTGTATCCGCGCACAAAGCCGGGCTTGCTCGTAAACATAATTTATTAAAAATTGATAATCACCTCTCAGGATATGAAGACTGATTTCCAAATCGGTTTCATTCTCGACTGGAAAAATATTGGCTTTTGAAATTTTTGTTTGGTGGCGCTCTAAAAATTTCGCCAGATGCTGGATGAGGAATTTTCGATGCCCGCCAACGGTTTTTACACATTCCAATTCGCCTTCATCCGTCCAGCGCTTAATCGAGGATACGTTCACATTTAAAATTTTAGCAGCTTCTTCGCTGTTAAAATATTGGAAATCAGGATTCATTTGTTTTTTTCTTTTTGAGATTAATAAAAATTTTGTTACCGTACACTTTTTTACATTATTTAAATGATTCATTTTTAAACCACTCTTAAAGCCCTCACCCCAACCCTCTCCCAAAGGGAGAGGGCGTAGCTATTCCCTCTCCCTTTGGGAGAGGGTTAGGGTGAGGGCTGATTTTGCTTAATCAAAAAGTGTCCGGTAGTGAAATGAAAATATGATTTTACAGTAGTATTTAATCAATTTTAATGTAATTATCAAGGAATTTTTGTGCCACAAAACAGGATTTGAAGAGCAATATATATTAAATTTTGACAGGATAACAGGATTTGCTGGATTGACAGGATTTATTGTTACCTAAAATTCTAAAATGGAAATTTGTAAGGGTATGAATCAATGAGAGACCCCCTCCTGCCTCCCCCATTTTCGCTTTTTGAAAATGGGGGAGAGACAGAGGGGGTCAATTTCCCACTGAAAGCGAGTTCTCCGAAGAAAAACGTTTCTTTTTAAAATTTCAGGTGTTATTTTAAGTAATTTTGTAAATTCTCAGGTTGGCTGGTTCAGGGTTCATGGTTCACGGTGAGTAACTTTTTGTTTTTATCAACTCATTATATCAGGGGAAAAATTTCTTTTCCTGTTCATCACGATAATCCTGTTATCCAATCATTGTTTTTGAAGTGAAAATCAGCATTTTTTTACTTTTATTGCGTCCAAATGCCTGATGCCGCTTTGCCAAACCTCAAACCCGGATTGTACCAGAACTTTATCTGATATTTAATGCTCCGAATTCAAAAGAAGTCGCAAGGTGCCGGGTTTGGTAAAGCTTTATTGCCCGCGTAAGTTGACCAGCTTTACCCAACCAGTATTTTCGATTGAGAACTGAAGCAAAATCAAATTTGTTTCTCGTATTATATTCATTTGTCCGTCGAGGTTTGGTAAAGCGATGTTGCCTAAAACCAAATTTCGACTTTTCGAACCTGTGATGTTCTGATGGGAATATCAATCACCAGCAATCTGTCGGAAAAAGTAAATCGCTGTATTTCACCATCCACTTCAATCTGCGTTGGTGAATTTTGACAGGCAATTGCCAGCTTTCCACCTTAATTCAGCACCGCGGGCAATGGCCGTTGATCCAAAATTAAAATAGGCATCCGCGGTCATATCCATACAATTGATGATGGCTCCATCAAAATATTGTTGCACCGATTCATTTATGGTCTGATGCATTTGTTCTGCCAGATTCCAGATTGGGTAATTATCGACACACATTTTTTCCACCACCAGTTGATTATCTACTTTGACAAACGATAAACCTTGCTGCTGGAAATTGAGATACCATTTTTGATAAAAGGACTACAAAGAATCCGATTCAGGCTTGACAAAATGATAAGTACTACTGGGTGCATCGGCCAGATCCGGCCGGGTTTTGCACCACCACGAAAAAAGTTCATTCGCCAGATTTTTTCCTAATGGAGAATCCGGATTGATGCCATTCCAGAGGCCGTCAAATGCATGCCACACGCCCACTTCCTGAAGATGATGATCATTTTTTAATTTCTGAATCATGGCTTTGAAGCCCTGCGGAAATTTCTCCGGATGCGGGATCCATTGATTGAGCATGTGATCGGTTTGATCGAACCAGCCATCATCAAGCAGCACCCAGCCGAGTGGAAATTTGTCCCTGGTAAACGTATCAATCGATTCCAGCACCCATTTTTCGCTTAATTTTTGGCCTAAATCGCTGGAATTCCAGGTACATCAGCCGATATATTCAAAAATTTCCGGATATTTTTTAAGATCACGCCGGTTTTCCGATTTTCCCATCTGCGTCAGTGCTTCCTGATAAATCTCTTCAAAAAGAAGAAATGGATCGGCTCCAAATCCGATTGTCATTTGCGGCAGATTATTTTGTTGCCAATTATCGATATCAGCAACGGATTTACTCCCAAAGCAGCCCTTTTCCTGGCCCAAAGTGGTGCGATATCCCTGTCCGGACAATGGTACTGCTGCACCATAAGGTCCGTCATCATACTGCCAATAGAAAAATTGAATATCCCATTCGTCTCTCGAAAAAAATCTTTACCACCAGCTATTTTTCATCCATTACCTGCGGAATTATTTTAATATCAGCCACGCTCCTCGGCAGCCAGACACTCATTTCGCCCTTGCCGCGATGCGCCCAGGCATAGTATGGAATCGCGTTGAAAGCTTGATTTCTGGTAATCAGCGCTGTCCCATTTTCCACCGGATAAAAGGCCGGAACCGTTCCGGTGAGTGTTAAAATGCCATGCAACAAATCCGGTTGGAATTCTGTCTGCAATTCAATGGCATCTGGCAGAATCAGATTTGATACCTTTCCCTGATTATCAGGCCATTCAGCACAGTAAACAATGGGGCCATATTCCAGCGCAACTTTGCCGCGATCATCCACCACCTGATCATGGGCAATAACCCGTTGAATTTGCATCGGTAATGATAATTCAATCATATCGTTCTTTTGCCACTGCCGTGAAATTTTGATATAGCTATTTTGAACATTGAGTTCCATCGGTTTTCCATTTATTTTTACCATTGGCTTTTGATCGGATGGATTCAAATATTGATATAAATCACCCGGAACAGGCTTGTTTTGCGCCCAGCCTGGAAGACGTAAGTATAAATTAATCAATTGCTTTCGAGAAGGCTTTAAAATCAGCTTAATATCCCCATTCCAGGGATATTGGGTTTCCTGAATAATTTTCAACGCTTTGCCATTGATTTTGAAATTTCCCTCACTCCCAATGTAAAGATTGACAAACAAATTATCCTCCTGCAGTGCATAAATATAGCCGGACACCGAAGGAACAAACCGGCTCACATTGGACGGACAGCAGGCGCAGGAGAACCATTCGCTGCGTTCTTCGCCTTTGGATTCCAGGCGATTGGTATAAAAAAAGCGGTCGCCATGCAGCGAAACCCCTGAAATCAGGCCATTATAAAGGCTTCGTTCCAGGACGTCAATATATTTGGCTTCGCCGGTTAATAAGAACATGCGATGATTCCAGAAAACATTGGCGATGGCAGCGCAGGTTTCACAATAGGCATCGGCATTTGGCAGGTCATAATTTTCCCAATATGCCTCACCATGGCCGGCAGCACCCACACCACCTGTCAGGTACAATTTTTTATTGACCATGTTTTCCCATATCTTCTGAATGGCATTCAGGTAGGCCGAATTACCAGTCAAGGCCGCGATATCCGCCATCGCGGTATACATATAATTGGCTCGAACCGCATGTCCCACCGCTTCGGTTTGTTCGATGACCGGGAGATGATTTTGCCAGTACTTTCCGGTTTCCCAGAGCGTGCCTTTTTCTTTAAAGGGGCGATGCCCCCGGCGATCCAGGAATAATTTGGCCAATTCCAGATATTTGGGCTCTTTTGTCAGCCGATAAAGCTTTACCAGTCCAATCTCAATCTCCTGATGTCCCGGATAGCCCTCTTTTTTGCCCGGCCCAAAGACGTCATAAACCAAGTTAGCACTTTTAATCGCCACATCAAGAAAAGATCTTTTGTTCGTCGCCTGATAGTGGGCGACGGCAGCTTCATACATGTGGCCAAGATTGTATAATTCATGTCCGTTATCCAGATCACTCCAGCGTTCTGCTGTACCAGACCAGGTCGTTGGTGGTTTTTGGGGATCAATGGTGCGCCAGGTCATGATGTAGCCGTCATCCTCCTGAGCCGCGGCAATTAATGTGATTAAAGAATCCAGATAACGATCCAGTTTTTTATCTGGCTGCGAGATGAGTGAATAACTGGCACCTTCGATAATTTTATAGACATCTGAATCATCAAAAGGGTATGTTGAATTAAATTTGCCGGTTTTCAATCCCCCGGCGATGGCAAAATTTTCAATTCGGCCGGTTTCTTCGCACTTCCTGAAGGCATACGGAATGGTAACTTTTTTATTTGTTTCGATGCGGGGCTTCCAGAAATGATCATTAATTTGCACACTGGTGAAAGGGACGGGTTTAAATTCATAATCTTTTGCCGGCTGGGCATAAGTATTTACCAAAAAGCTCATTAACAGCATAATTAAGAGTGATCTCCACATAATGACCTCGTTTAATAGGTGATGATGATGGGTGAATTAGGGATAGTAATATAATTAAAATGGGGGAAGATTGCCAGTGTTTTTTAAATCGATTATGATAGCAGTCACTTTTTTTATAATACTTGAAATGAAAATTTTATAAAGTAATGATTAAGACACATAATCTAAAAATTCGGAAGGTGAAAATGAGGTTAATTCAGTAATTCGTTTAAAATGTCGCGTATTTGTTGTGAGAATCGGGAGTTTGTTTTCGATACATATTGCTGAAATAAGTACATCCTTTATTCCTACATCTTGATTTATTTTGATTAAATCAGCATGTAAGAAGGCTGCTCTGCGTGCAGCTTGTTCATCTAAAGGAAGAATTGTCATTGTTCCCAATAAAGCTTCTTCCCTTATTTCTTTTTTAGTGCGCGCAACACCGAAAAGTAATTCATATACTGTGATGGATGTTAAAAAACAGTCACTTCTTTTAATTGCTCTTTTGACAGCCGGAATTGTTTGTTCGCGCCCTTTTAAAAAATCAATGATAACAGATGTATCTAAACAGATTCGGGTAATTTCCATGATTGCCAACCTTGATTAAGAAATTCAATAGCTTCGTCAAAATCAGTATCATCTTTTAAGATACCTTGCAATGATAAAAATTGATCTACAGGTGTTAGTCGTATAGCTTGGCCTTCAATGATTGGTTTAATTTGATCGCCTTCATGTAAATTAAGTAATTTCATTAGCCAAATTGGTAAAGCAATGGTTTCATCGTTAGAACTTTTAACAATTAAAGTCAAATTGTACCTCCATTTTGGATGATAAAATTAATCATTAAATCAGACACTAATTAGAGTCAGTCCGAAAATGACAGTACCGAATGCTCTTGGGACAAACATTCGTTAGCAGGTCGGTGAAATTTATTGTAATTTTTGGCCTAAAATAAAATAAAAATTGTTATTATTTTCAACTCATAATTTCATCACGAGTAGAACTGATAGAAGAACTATTCTAATTTAAGATAATAAACAAATATATAAAATTCAATAGATTTATTCTAATAATAGAAGTTTTAATAGATGAAATTAAGACAATATTGTAAAATTGATTCAGGGGTATTTAAGTAATTCAAATAACTTCTATTTGACTATCTTTTTAATATACTTCTCAATATCACTTTCAATCTGGTCATACTCCGAAAGATGAATTCGTTTTGACTCCAGGTCAATCCGAACATCCTGAATGAATTTATTGAAATCCGGATTTGCATCGGATAATTTATTCATCGTTTCCCAATCCAGGGACTTTTTCGATCTGGCGGCAAAAAGTATTTGTGAAGCATCGATATCATCCAAATTGAGTTCGATAATTCCAATCCCGAATGCTTGGCTGAGACGTTCAAGCTCTGAGAGTAAATCTTCATCATCCTTTACGTTCGCTGCCACGAGATAGCCTTCATGCGCCCAGGATGAATTGGACACTGCCTGAAAATAAGATTCGCGATAGTTCGAACGATTGAGATGTCGCTTCATCTCAAATGAATAAAGTTTTAAAGCATTATTATCAGAAATGCGGTTTAATTCAATAATTTCGTTATTCCATTCATCAAGAGGAAGAAAAAATCCAACTATATCCGGAAATACCCCTTCATTATAGCCCATTTTTTTGGATTTTTCATGGGAAATTGTTTTGGTGAGAATCCTTCGGCCACGATTAAAATTTGGATTCGAGTAGACATAGTACGCCAGAATTGGATGTAGTTCCCGCTCTGTAAATTTATAGGTATCCTGTCGTTTTAGCTCAATTTCGGTCTCAATTTTATCAAAATTAACATTGTTGGCTTCGCCAGAGCGCTTTTTGAGAAAAAACCTTGCAGGTCGACTACCAATTTTGATAAATTCAGATTGCGGATTATCACGAACCTCAACAAAGAGTTGTGCACCAAGACTATTCCAGGGAGTTTTTCCCCAGGTTTTTAATTTTTTATCGAGTCCTTTTTCGACAGCTAATTCTCAGATTTCATTAAAAGTTAAAGGAACGTCAGCTATTTCGAGCACTTCTTTAGCCAGAATTTTAAATTGATTGGCCACGATTTTTCCTCCGTAAGATAAATTGTATTAAAAAATCCAGACCTCCGCGGTTTTTAAAACCTCGAAGGTCTTTCTTTTTATAAAATTACTTTACTTCTTTTCCTGATACCAATATCTTTTCCACATCCAGATCACCCATTTTCATCTCAACAAAAGGCTTGCCAGACCGCATCCCAACCAGACCAAAACCGGTTGCTGTGGCCAGAAAGGTTTTAAAATCATTTCCGACCTTTGAATCGATATACAGCGCTTTTTCCACCGCATCATAACGGACGCCGGTAAGACCTTCGAGCAAACCATAACTCGACATGGCGCGGGCGTACCAGTGACCGCATTCGTACTCATTAAATGGATTGCGAATCCGGCCATCATAGCGCGCCCGGCAGGTGCGGACAATATCCAAGCCTTCTTCAACCAGACCTTCCAGCATTAAATGCGAGGCGACCTGATATTCGATGCCGGTCCAGACCTCGTTACTATAGACAAAAGGCAAGGATAGCTCGCCACCTTTGGGCCAGGTGCAAAGCAGGAGCCCGCCCTCTTTTCCAATCGCATACGCCGGCCGCTGCGGATTCACATGATCACTTAAATCTTTTTTGAGATTATAGCGATGAACGGCTTTCAGGTGATTTTTTACTTTCGGTACATCACCAATTTCCCCCAGACCACACATTTGCGCGATCCAGAAGCCCAATACACCATCCGAAAGACAGCCGGTTCCATATTGATATTTGGGGCCTTCTTTTTGCAGAATTTCCAGCGCTTCCGGCGAATAGGAACCGCCAAAGCTGATTGCGGAAGCCGCTACCGGATTGGGTGCTTTCAGTCCTTCCCACTTGATGATTTGATAAAAATAATCGCCATTATACAATTCATTTTCAAGGAAATTCTTCCCTTTTTCCAGCAGCGATGAATAGCGAGTTGCATCTTCACCCATTTCCGTACTCATTTTAATGAATGCCGAGAGTGCTCCCAGATAAAAGCTGGTGCAAAGCGGATCAGGTCCCCAAAATTCAATATCATACGTATTGTGATGCGGCTCTTCGATGATGCCTTTTTCTTCCGGATCCCAGGTCTGGATACAATAATTCATGCTTTCTTTCACTTTTGGCCAGAATTTTTTGAGCCAATTAGTATCTCCGGCAATACGCCATTCCCGATAGACTTTCATGATGCCGCCTAACTGGCCATCGGTCGCTGCGTGAAATTGGTGGTCCGTGGGACGAATCGGCAGACTGGATCGAAAATTCTGATGTCCTGTGGTATCCTGACTGACAAAATATTCCGTTTCCCGCAAACTGCGTTCGAGGGCAGGGAAGAGGTGGCAAATCGCCTGGGCATAGTTCCACACATGGGTGCAGGAACCATGACAACAACCACTCTGGTCATGACACCCTTCCCAGCACCAGAGTTTGCCATCTTTTTGCCGCATCACCGTCGGGGATTTTAAAATTGTCAAGTTGGCAGCCACCGCTTCAAGTACTTCCGGGGGCAAAGTGGATTCATAGAATGTATCCCGAAACAGTGCGGACTTCTGCCGCAGGTCCGGATAATTCATGCGCCAATATTCAGCAACATCCTGAACTGTATTAAAGCGGCTGGTGTACCAAGGACTGTAATATTGTGTTCCGCAGGAACAATTTGATCCCGGTGGACATTCTTTTTCATCGGCTAAAGTTGGGCCGGTCCGCAGATTGGAACAGGGCACATACCAGGCGAACTGTAGTCGAATCGTGCGGCTTTCGCCCGGTTTCAGGTGGAAAGGTACAAAAATCGAAGCCCCGGAAACTGATCCGGACTGGACTGGTGTCTTTCGTGGTTGCATTTCCTGAATATGTTTCCAGAGTATTGTCACGGCATCCCACCAACCGCCGCGAAACCAGCAATGATCGACGATGGCGCTGTAATCATCAACAAAAACCGCGCAATCGCCCTGATAGTGCGGTGCTTCGGGAAGTCCTGCTTGCGAGAGAATGAAGCCATTTCGAATGGACGCAATTGAATCGCCAGAATGAAATTGGCCGCCCCATTCACTCGGTATTTCAATTTTCATAAAATTGCGGGCATTAAACGTATAGAGTGCTTCTATTGATGAATTGGTTGGATTTTTAAAAGTAAATTCCAATGCCCCAACCGGCAGGCTTGAGTTATCAGCATCTCCTGGAATAAATGGGCTCCAGCCGCTTACCTCCACTTGCAGGGGAATTTCATCGTCCTGAAGTGTAATGGTTCCAAACGGAAATCGTGCTAAAAATGAAGCATGATCAAAATGTGGCAGCCCATAACTCGTACCGCCGGCACCATTTCCCGTACCCGGTGCACCAAATACTTTCCAGGAGGGGACAGGTCCTTCCAGAACTTTGGCAACGTTTTTCTCACCTTTTATAGTAAGCGTTGAAAAAGTAAGTGGTTCATTAAACACCTGCGGCTTGTGGCGCAATGAAAAGTGCGAGAGCGCGCCGGTTCCTTCGAGACAGAACATGCCAGCACCAATTCCACCGATAGGAAAGGCAATACGATTGAGATATTCACCCGTGTATGGGCCATTAAATGTTCGAATGTTTGTTCCCATAGGTTTTTGACAGGAGTTAAAGTTAAAGAAAATGAAGTGAATTAAAAAAATGATTAATGATAATTTTAAAAATTTTTTCATAAGTCACCCTAGATAATTTTTTTTTACAAAGAGCTTATAGAGAGCGGAGAGAAATTTTTAAATTTTATTTAATCGCTGCTACCTCCAATTGACATTTAACGAATTGTAGCATGGACCCCTGTGACAGCGATGACAGATTTCAAAAAATTACGCTGTTTCATCCAGCGGCCCTTCATTTTCATTCATTGCTGAATTGTCTGTGTCAGGCGCTGAATTCACTTCCGTGCTGGCAGCAGCGATGGCCGGAGAATGTTGCGGATTGAATGGTGAGTTCATTAATGCCAATGCAATGCGTCGATTGAATCCGCGCCAGAGAAAAAACATCAGGATTAAAAATCCAAGCGCCGAGAAAAGACCGAGAAATGAATTGAACTGGGCCAGCATATTAAAAACGCTATGCACCAGGATGGCGATGAGAATACCTTTTCGAATAATGCTTGTGCATTGAGCCTGATTTTCTGAAGGGAGAGATTTAGCCCTTCCCAATGCAAAGCCCCAGGCACTGGAAAAGAGGGCATGACCGGGAACAGATAAAAAGGCCCGTAACAGGAAGATATAAGCTGCCGATTCTACCGGCGAACTGGAGCCATCAACGCTGGAGTAACCTTTCCATAAATAGCCAAAATTCTCAATTGCCGCAAAACCAAGGGCGGCCGCTGAGGCATATACAACACCATCCATCGGCTCATTAAATGAAAAGGAGCGATAAATGGTCTTTTTAACAACGAAGTATTTAGCCAGTTCTTCAACAATCGGCGCGACAACGATGAGGCTGATCATATCTGAAATATGAATGCCGGTTTCTATCAACACCACAGGAAAAGCGACCAGAATCCCATACAAAAAAGTCTTGATAATCAGGCTTTTGGGTTCAGGATCATATTTATCTTTTTGGTAAATGTACCAAAGCCAAAAAATTCCAGGTGCAAAACCAAGTGCTAATAAAATTAAATAAGCCATCATTCGCTCCATTGATTTTTGATAAGTATTTTACGGATAATTGTTTACATTTCAGTCCGTTATGTCAAATAGGGTAGAGGCTGGTATTTTATTTCATCAGTCGGGTAAAAGATCGATTTTTAATTGAGCGATTGTCAGGTGAACATTGGTCTGCCGATCGATTTTCTTGATTAAGCATACCAGAGCCGCTGTCGATTCATTTTACCATTTAGAATTTCCATTACTAAATTCACATCCTCGACGATTTGAAAATCATACATCCCGACGCAAATAAAATCGGCGCCATTTTCGAAGGCATATTGGAAGCCTTCTTTCGGCGGGATGGCACCGGCTGCTAATATTTTAAAAGCAATCCAGGGAATGGTTTGCGTTTTCATAAATTCAATGGTTGCTTCCGGTTTTCGGCAATAGATATTATCATTTTCAGTTGGCGTATTCGCTGACCAATAGTTCCGATGATGCAGTGTTTTGACCCAGAAGTCGGGTTTCAAGCCGAAATCAACACAGGCCGTAATGGTTTCGATAAAGTGGGCACCAATCCCGGCCGGCAGATTATTTTTTCGAATCAAATCGACTGCTTTGCCGATTAATTCAATTTTACCTTCCTGAACCAATTGATCAGCAACACCGCCCTGAACATAACAGGCAGCCGCCCCGCTATCAATTGACACCTGGACCCGTTCCAGCAGGTCCTCACCGCCGCAATCGGAGATGAATTGAATTTTTCCAATATGCTGTTTCCAATATTCATTGATCACCTGCGCCAGGATGGGATTGGTTAATATGGCATTGATACCGCATTTTTCGGCCAGCAGCAAGGTTTCGAATATTTTGGTTTTATGATGATAAGCTTTGACCAGTTTGGAAACATAAATTAAATCCCGTGCATGCGCCCAGCCACCAATGAGATTTCCCCCCAGAATCATCCGACTGAATTTTTTATCACCAATGGGTGCCAACGGTGGAGTCTCTTTCAGGTCTTTAAGCCCGGCAAAATTTAAAGTTTTAATCGTTGCGCTGGTGACGGCATCTTTCAGGTTCTTTTCTTCATAACTCATCCAGCCCTGCTTTTTAACTAACGTGACAGCAAATGCGCCCAGGAAGGGAACCGTTGCCAGACTTTTTAATAATTCCCGTCGTCCTGTTGAAAAATTCGGAACCGGTTGGGGAATTTCACTCTTAAGTTCATTTTCGGCAGGCGCGGCAACTTGTTCGCGCGATTTTGAACGTTTTCGAAATAAAAAGGCATCCAGTCCCAAAAATGTGCCAGTTGGAATAACTGCCAGAATGATTAAAATAACAGCCTCAATAAGTGTTTTATCGATTATTAAATAATGCCCCTCAGTCGGAATGCCCAATCCACTGGCCATGAATGGTGGATTGGCGACATAATACAACAGCAGCAGTAATGCCCCGGCAATACTGGCCAGCCTCGTTAAGCAACCTAAGATTAAGCCCAGCCCAATGAGGATTAATCCATAAATATTGAGATAATTCACCATCGTTAATAAAGTGGAATTGGCAGCAATCGCCTGGAAAAAATCAGCAAAGAGCCAGCGGGAAAGTTCAAGATAGCTCGCAGCCGACCAATCCGGCGTGAGGAGTTTTATCAGGCCTTCATATAGCAAATGCCAGCCAATGGCTATTCGCAGAATGACGAGTGCCAGAAGCTGGAGTGAATTAAGCTTGAAAGTCGAATATTCTGTCTTGATCGTCTCGGTTGTCATAATATCCTCATTCAGAAATTATATAGTGGAAATGGCAGCTATTTCATTAAAATCATCTTTTTACTAATCTTTTCGCCAAATTCTGTCGCTAATTGACAAAAATAAACACCGCTCGGCAGATTTCTTCCGTCAAAAGTGTAGCGATGAAAACCCGGCGCCAGGGAAAGATATTCAACAGCATTCACCAGATGCCCCTGTTCGTTGAAAAATTTTAAATTGACATCCTGTTGGTCTTTAATCGAAAAGGATATCTGGGTGGCGGGATTAAAAGGATTGGGATAATTCTGGTATAGTTCAAAGTCGAGGAACTTTTGCGATGGCTGTACAACAGGGTTTGAGGATGTCTGTTCATACACGCGCACATAATCAATGTAAAATCGTTGGGGAAAAATAGAATCATCCACGCCCTGTGCGCCGCCCCAGGCACCGCCTATTGCTGAATTCAAAATCAGATAATGTTTTTTATCGAACGGCCAGACTTTCCAGCCAGTGCCTTCATTTTTAAAAGTAAAATACTTTAACGAATCCACAAAAAAATCAATGTGATCAGCAAACCATTCGATGGCATAAATATGAAAGCCCTGATAAGGTTTATCGATGAGGATACTATTGCCTTTTCCCGTATTTTTGACATGATTATAGGCATTACAATGAATATTGGCATGGATTCGATTGGGATCAAAGCCCACATTCTCCATAATATCAATTTCACCGCAATTCGGCCAGCCAACAGTGGAAATATTCACCCCTAACATCCAGATTGCCGGCCACATCCCTTTGCCGGTCGGAATTTTAGCCCGGACTTCGATTCGGCCATAAGTCCAACTGGCGGTTTTTTTGGTAATGAGGCTGGCTGAAGTATATTCATGCGTCAGATAAGTTTCTTTACGGGATTCAATTGTTAATATTCCATTAGCAACTCGTGCGTTTTCAGGCCGATTTTTCGTATAATATTGCGATTCATTATTCCGAATATAGCCTTCTTCATAACCCCATTTTTTCGCATCCGGCAGACCATTATAATCAAATTCATCCGACCAGACTAATTTCCAGTTTTGTGAATAAACGCTGGAAATCGTCAGAAACAGGGTTAATAGAAAGAGCATTCCTTTTTTCATAATATTCCCTTTCAATTTATTTGACAGCATTTTGACTCACGTCTTTATAGCTCATCAGTTTAATTTTCTTCGATTCAATGACTTTCATAACTTTTTTACTCGTAAAAAGTCGTGTAACATCATCCCGATCCGTAGCCACATTCTCATAACCCACGTGCCCCATGGCCTGCATTTCCGGTACATTCATGCCGGGATGTTCTACGAAATGCCATAATCCTGGCGTCAAATTTTCCAGCATCTTGATAAAGCTTTCTTCTGTTTCCTTAAAATTTTTGCCTTTTTTGAATCCTTCGGGATATTTGGCCTGATAATCGTCAAGCTTGAGATCCAAATGATATTCCTGCGCCAATTTTCGCGTCAATTTCTGTATTTCCGGTGCCGCATGCGTGATTCCCATGTGGCCGGAGATATGACTTACCTGGGGAATATGCCTGAGGGCCAGTTCAATCTGCGCCCGAAACTCCTGTTCCACCTCTTCAAGCTTCCAGGGGGATTCCAAAAAGCAGGATTTTGGAGGAAAATTCTTGTTGGGCCAGACCATGGGGAAGAAATTGCCGTTCGAATCCACAAAGCTGGTCACGCAAGAGACAGGACCCCATTTTACATTTTCCCATTCACTGGTCAAAGTGAGATGCACCCCGACATCCAGGTCGGGATTTTCGCGCAGCATTTTGACCGCTTCGACAAACCAGGCACAGGGAACCATGATTTCCACCGTTCGCATAATTCCTTCGCGATAGGATTGAATACAGGCCAGGTTAGCTGCATGGGCACAACCAATATCATCCCCGCGAATGATGAGTTGAATCGATTCATCCTGCGCAATTAATGCTGTCGAAAGCAGGAAAAGGAAAATGATTAGCTGTAAACTCTTCAGTATCTTGTTCATTTTGAATCCTGTATCTCTTGATTTCATATTAACAAACTTTGCTGCCGTACACTTTTTATAATCGATAAATCTGACCCATCATCCTAACCCTCTCCCCAAAGGGGAGAGGGAATAGCTACGCCCTCTCCCTTTGGGAGAGGGTTGGGGTGAGGGTCATCAGCGTGGTCTAACGATAATTTATAAAAAAGTGTACAGTAGTGAATTGCAAACCGCAGATTACACAGATTTCACCGATTTAAAGCATCTAATCGGTGAAATCTGTGATTAAATAGTGTCTGTCCGCAAATGCATCTGGCACTGTCATTGCGAGGAGCGTTTTGTGCGACGAAGCAATCTCAGTCATTATACAAGGGGATTACGAACCTAAAAAACAGGTTGCGGCAAAAAACGCCTCGCAATGAAAGTGCCCGGTGTTTCGGACAGATTATAAATAGAGTCTGTCCGAAATTGTAGGACAAATTGTTAATTTGTCTGAATCTAATGCTTGATATAGGCTCTAAGCCTGGCAAATTGGCAATTTGCCCGACATAATAGAGTTTGCAGACAAACACTAAATAGAGTCTGTCCGAAATTGTAGGACAAATTGTTAATTTGTCTGAATCTAATGCTTGATATAGGCTCTAAGCTTGGCAAATTGGCAATTTGCCCGACATAATAGAGTTTGCAGACA
>DYKB01000155.1:0-1990 GCA_020722815.1 Caldithrix sp.
GATTTCCAACAAGATGAAAGTTAAATCCTGTCCGTCCTGTAAATCCCGTTATCCTATCCTTTTTAAAGCGTCTTGGCTTTTTTAAATGGCAGAATAATTAATAGCAGAATGATTGATGGCAATCTAAAAACAAATTATCATATAATTATTCCGCCGGAAAATTAAGATAATCATTTTGACCCAAATAATTTTGACATCAAATCTTTTGCTTTAAACCAATCCTTGATCAAGTCAAAATAATTATAGTCAAAATTATTAAAAGCAAAAAACAAATCCTGTCTATCCTGTAAATCCTGTTATCCTGTCCTTCTTTTAACGAAAATCGTTTTGCCAAAATTGTGCTGCGTTAAAATCATCTTGCCGCCTTTCGCAAAGAAAATTGCAATTCATACGAAAGAAATAAACTGTTTCGCGAAGCAATTGAATGGCACAACTTTTGAATTAAATATTGGTACACGAATATTATCCACTCATTCAAAACAACTAAAAGTTATTGCAATGTAATTAAAACCTCGTGCATAGCAATTAAATGTTAATGCATTGCAATTAAATTCTCTTGCAAAGGAATTCGATGTTACTGCATTGCAATAATCATACTTTGCAGCGAGATCGAATGTTAACGCGAAGCAATTATTAAGTCTGGCAAAACGTCAAAACCCGGCTCGGAACGCATTAAATGTTAATGCATTGCAATTATCGAGCTTCGCAAAACCATCAAAAGGGAGTGCGAAGCGGTTAACTTGTTTCGCAAAGGATATAAATGTTAACGCGAAGCAATAAAATTATGAAGCGAAGTGATCATAAGTTAGCGCGAAGCAATAAAATTGTTAAGCAAAACGATCAAACGTTAACGCGAAGCAATTATTCTCTTTCGTAAAATGATTAAAAATTTTCAGAAAGGAATTGAATCCGTTCACAAAACGATTGATTCGTATCTCTTAATAGTACCTAAAATTCGAAAATAGAAATTGATGAGATGATAAATCAAATAAAGACCCCCTCCTGCCGCCCCCAAATTCCAAAAAACGGAATTTGGGGGCGAGGAAGCCAGGGGGTTCCTCTCCCGTTTTCGCGTTTTAAAAGCTGGGAGATACAGAGGGGGTCAATTTCCCATTGAAAACGACTTCACCAGATGAAAAACGTATCATTCTAAAATTTCAGGTAATAAATGAAAGGAATCAACTGGCAATTCGCATCTGGCAACAAAATAGCTAATAGCCAGCCGCCAATCGCCAAAAGCCAAACAGGAGGTTTAATGACCAAAATTCATGAAAATAAAATGACCATGTACGTCGGGGTCCGTGAAATTCTCAATCATCACCCCGAAATCGTTCAAACACTGCCCGCTTTCAAGACAGCGCAGGAGGATTTCAATCAGCAAATTGAAGCGATTCTGACCAAAAGCAAAGAAAAGGATGCGCTGACTGCCGGCAAAACCACCAACAAAAATGAAGCGTGTACCCGATTAGTCAATACCGTCGTGTCGGTATCGTCTTCCGTCTATACGCATGCGGTGGAAACCGGCAATAATGAACTGAAAGCCCTCACCAATCTCCGCAAATCCTATCTCCAGCGCGCGCGGGATACAAAAATTATCCAGCTTAGCGAAGCAATTTATGAAACAGCCACCCGGCTCATCACCAACCTGGCGCATTATGGTGTGCAGCCGGAAACCCTCACCGATCTGTCCAAACAGATTCAGGAGTATCAACAGGCATTTGGCGACCGGGAGCAAAGCGTTGCCCATCGCAAAACCGCCCGGCTGACGCTCCAGGAACTATTCCGCGAAGCCGACACCATTTTAAAAAGCCGCCTTGACCGGCTCATGGAGAATTTTAAAACCACGCATCCTGAATTCTACGGCGCATATCATGCTGTCAGACGGATCAAGCAACTGGCTGGCGTGCGGCGGGCGAAGAAAGAAGGCGAAGAGAAGTGATGAATTGCGGATTGTTACAATTGCGGATTTCGAATTTCGGATTGCGGATTG
>DYKB01000155.1:2090-4253 GCA_020722815.1 Caldithrix sp.
ATTGCGGATTGTTACAATTGCGGATTTCGAATTTCGGATTGCGGATTGAAAAGATATTCATCCGCAATTTGAAATTAACATACATTTTCCGGCTTATCCTGCATATTTCCTGACCGAAAATACGACAGCATGTTGAATGATGAATGCAGAATTGAAAAAACCAATTCATCATTAATCATTCAACATTCTGCATTTAAAATTCCCAGCACCAACCCCGAAGGGGTGAAATGATTATAACTGATGCAGTCCACCCGGATAACCAACCCCGAAGGGGTGACATGATAATGAATAATTCCGACTTGATTAATTCATTCTATATAAAATCAAATAGTTGTTTTTAATAACATAAGGCTATCATATCACCCCTTCGGGGTTTATGGGATGATGGTCGTTCTAATTGCTATAATCATGTCATCCCTTCGGGATTATTCATGAAAAATCAATTCAACATTCATCATTCAACATTCATCATTCACTTTGTTTTCGGACCGACGCGAATTAAGTTGGGAATGTATTGTATTTTTTTTCTCTTGACAAATACATCTGCATTGATTAAATTAAACTGCTGCGAAATCTCTCTTTCTCTGGCAGGAAATCTTTTCATAAAGTATCGGAAAAAGCGGCCCATATAATTCACCCGAAAGGAATTAACTTATCAGGAGTCATCATGGCCATACTTTATCTCACCGATCAAAAAGGCTTTTTGCAGCATGCCGGCGACCGGATTCAATTCTGTAAAAGCTGGCGCACCCCCGACGGTACGCGCCAGACCGATATTTTAATGGAATGGCCCTGTACCGAAATTGAACACGTCATGCTTTTGGGCAATATTCAAATTCTGCCGGGCGCGCGGGAAAAACTTTTAAACCAGGGCATTGAAATCGCTTTATTATCACTCAATGGCCGGCTCTATGGCCAGCTCACACCGCAGATTCGCCAGAATATCTGGCTGCAACATTCCCAATATCAAAAATATTCGGATCATCAATTTGCGCTGAATTTCAGCCGGACGATTGTTCATTTTAAAATTACTTCAGCCTTGAAAACACTCAGACTTTACAAATCCAATCATCCCCAGCCGATTACTATCGAAGCCTTACATCATATTGAAAAATATCTGCCGCTGATAGAAACCGCCGATTCGCTGGAAACACTGCTGGGCTATGAAGGCGCAGCGTCCGCCGCTTATTTCAAATTATTGGGACAGCTTTTGCCTGCCGAATTTCGCTTTCAACAACGCAGCCGCCGCCCGCCCAAAGATCCGGCCAATGCGGTCCTTTCGTTTGGCTATACTGTTGCCGCCAGTGAATTGCAATCGCTGCTGGATGGAATGGGTTTCGATCCCTGCCTGGGCTTTTATCATCAGGTGCGTTATGGCCGGGCCAGTCTGGCACTGGATATACTGGAACTGTTCCGGCATTCGTTTATCGACCGATTGATGCTGAATTTGTTCAATTTAAAAATATTAAATTCTGCGGATTTCGTACCGACGAAGGATGGCGGCATTTATCTTTCACTGACGGGGAAACAAAAATTTTTCGAACAGTATGATCGCCTGGCCGGCGACTATGAAAGCCAGATACCGGACCCCAAATATAAAACCGGTATGCGCAAAATATTTCAAACGCAAGCCGCTTTGCTGGTGAAAATGTTCAAGGACAATACACCGCTCACCATTGCCGACGGGATTGGCTTCTAGCTTTTGGCATCTGGCTGCTGGCGATTGGCTTCTGGCACTTGGCTTTTAGCTTTTGGCCAAATGCCAATAGCCAGATGCCAACAGCCAGCAGCCAATAGCCAGCAGCCAAAAAAAACCTTGACAAATTGAAAAAAAATTGCTATGATTTAAAAAAGCAAATCCGGAAATGCGGCAGCGTGATTTAAAGGAGTGAAATAATTTGATTTGATGTTATAATGAAAGCTTGCAGCAAAGTTTATTCCGAAAAAAAAGTGGCCTTTGGGAGGGGAGGTTACGTAAAAGTTTATAACTGATTATAAAAGTTAAAGTTAATCGATACCAAAAAGGTAAAAAAAGATGAAAAATCCATGCAAAAAATTTTTAAAAAAGGAGGTTACGAAAAACACGCCTGTAAGTTGTTGTTTTTTATAGCCGCCCGGAAGGGGCTGTTACAATAGACCTGACAACAGCGGAGGGATTGCGAC
>DYKB01000083.1 GCA_020722815.1 Caldithrix sp.
CTGCGTGCATACCAGAGACCGTATTTTACAGCGTAATAGAATTGATAAAATCCCGATGGAATCAAACTGAACACCAGCATTGCCATGAGGCCGCCATTCAAACCCCAGAAACTCCATTTCAGTAAATTATCAGACCATGACGCTTTTTTGACGATATGGCGTACGGAAAATAACATCAAAGCGATCGCCAGGAAACCATATACGCCAAACAGCGCTGCGTGACTATGAATCGGTGTCGTATTAATTCCCTGAATATAATACAGCACAATCGGCGGATTGATCAAAAAGCCAAACACGCCGGCGCCGAGCATGTTCCAGAAGGCAACTGAAACGAAGAAATAAATGGGCCATTTGAAAGGATATTTCTCTCCCGCCATTTTAACCACCCGCATATTGTGCACGGATTCAAACGCCAGCAACGTTAAGGGCACAACTTCCAGCGCCGAAAAAACTGCTCCCAATGCTATGACCGGCGATGGCGAACCGGAGAAATAGAGATGGTGAAAAGTACCAATCACACCGCTGCCCAGGTAGAGAAAAATACTGAAGTAGATCGTTTTCAGCGCAAAATCCCGACTCACTGCGCCGATGCGGCTCAAAATAAAGCCCATAAAAACCGTGGCAAATACTTCAAAAAAGCCTTCCACCCAAAGATGTACGACCCACCAGCGCCAGTATTCGGCGTCGGATAAATGGCTGCCCTGCCCGTACATTAAACCAGCCATGTAAAATAACGGAATCGTCACGGCACTGAACAAAAGCAAATGAGTAATGCCACCGACGTCTTTTTCATCCTTCAGTGCCGGACGGATGGCACGAAATACCAGAAACAGCCAGATGAGCATGCCGGCGATCAACAGTAATTGCCAGACACGACCCAGCTCGATGTATTCATAACCCTGGTGTCCCAGCAAAAAATTGTTGGCGCTCATTTTTCCGCTGACCGAAAGCCAGGTTCCCACCAGTGTTCCGACTAAAACGACCGCGACTGCACCCAAAAGAACGGTTACCAGCGTTCCTTGTTTTTTAGGCTCTTTACCAACGAAAGGTCCAATAAATAATCCCGCGGCTAAAAAGCAGGTGGCGATCCAGAAAATGGCTAATTGCAAATGCCAGGTGCGCGCAATGGCGTACGGCAAAAACGACGCTAATGGAATCCCATAAAAACCCGCGCCTTCAACCGTATAATGACCGACAATGGCGCCCATCAGAATCTGCAAATTGAACAAGATGATCGCGATCACAAAATATGGCATTGTCGCCTTTTGACTGCCGGTCGGAGCAGGTTCCGGAAAATCAGTCTGCAATTTGACTTGATAATCTTCTTCACGCATGTATTTCAGGTAAATGAATAAAACGACGGCAATCACTAAAATTAACAGAATCACACTAACGATCGACCACATCAGTGCATCCGGTAATGGTTCATTACCAACTAAAGGATCGTAAGGCCAATTACTGGTGTAAGTATAATCTTTATCCAAGCGATTGGTACCAGCAGCCCAGGCAAGCCAGGAAAAAAAGGCAGTGACCTGTCGTCCCTGTTCAGCGGTTTGTACTATGCCGGGCTGTAAACTCATTTTTTCATTTCCGTTTTGGAACAGCGCGGTGTAATAATTTGCCAGTACAGTAAAGGCTTCCGCTTCAAAATCCGTATAAATCAGTTCATTGGATGAATTGTCATAACGGTTCGACTTGACAACTTCAATGATTTTTGCCCGAAGCATCGCCTGCGTAGTTTTGTCGAGTGACTCAAAATCCTTTTGAGAAAAGGTAACTGCCTGTTGCGACTCAATTCCGTTAAACCTCGCAGCCAGAAACAGCCCCAATCGGTGGAGATAGTCAGCCGACCAATCCGGCGCTAAATAAGAGCCATGCCCCCAAATCGTTCCGATATGCTGACCACCCCGGCTGAAATAATAATTTTGACCGGCAATGACATCCGCACCGGTAAAGACAACTTCCCCGGATTCGGTTTTGACCGTTTTGGGGATTGGCGGCTTTTCTTTTTTGATGAGATAGCCGCCGAAAATAAGAACGCCAAAGGCCAGAATCAGAGAGAACAACAGAACTGCACGTACTTTTGGACTTATCATTTTTTACCTCCGGTTTAAATGAATCATTCAGATAAAACAATGGCTTAAAGATTTTGAAATCTGGGCAATAAAAATAACAACTAATTTTCAATTAATCCTTGACTAAAGTCAATCAGTCCGATTTTTTTAAAGATTTATTTCAGCTCAATTATTTTGTTGTTGATCTCCAATGTTAAACCGTAACCGCCGGGATATTAAATTCAGTCCGCATTTCGTTTGGAATAATTCTTTTTCTTTTGAAGCGCAATAATATCGAAGCCGAGAAATTTATCAGTTGTAAAGAACTTTGAACCAGCATGCTTATTCTATCATAAGCGTTGCCTTATTGAATATTTCAATTATTAGTGAGATATATTTAACTTTTATTCATCTTGAAAAATTTTTCCGCATTTTTTCCAAGCTTCATTTTGCAATTTAAAAGTCGGGCCGCCGAAATGGATTTGCACCCCATAATCTAAAAATTAAATTTTAATTTGTCAAGGTAAAAATTAATATTAAAACTGGCAATATACGATACTCGATCGTTTCTAATAATCCCTTATGAGATTAAAACATGTTGTAGTGTCAACGGAATTTCAGGAAATTGCGGGGGTGAGAAAGAAAAACCTGTCATTTTTGTACCAAAATGAATACTTTATATTAATAAAGTTACGCTATTATGAACATCCATTTTTTCTTAGGCGTAGGGAAAATTTTTCAAAAATGCTTTTTATCATCTTCTATTGATGGGTTACAAAAAAACTGACCGTCACCTCTTGAGCGGCTATTATCGGAATGCGTACGATAAAATTTGAGCAAAATAAAAATAACACCAGGTCTTTACAAAAGATGACGGTCAGGGCCACACTTTACTTCATCACCATAACTTTTACCGTTTTGATTATATTACCATCATATAACCTGATAAAATAAACACCGGAAGAGAGGGAACTGGCATTCCAATCTTTTTTATAATGTCCGGCAGGTAGATAATTATCAATTAGTGTAACAACTTTCTTACCCAAAATATCATAAATAGCAAGATTGACTTTTGTGTCTTGGGCTAGCTCAAATGCAATTGTGGTTGTTGGATTAAAAGGATTTGGATAGTTTCGCAACAGCGTAAATTGTTGTGGTTTTTCGGACCGTGGTTCGTTCTCCACAGATGTGGTCGTTTGATTCTGGAACCAGGTCAGCACATCTATAAAGAAAAGCGCACGATTCTCCGCCGTATCCAAATAGTAGGGATCAAAATAGCACCCAAATGCTTTGGATGTTCCATTGTCATAATAAATTGCCGCAGCTTCTCCCGCCAGTGCATAGGATTCGGGTCCCATTTGATACACAGGCATAGCGCCTTTAACCGGTGTACAGCCATCGCCATAGTAAAGACCGGAGACATACCATTTAATGGTTTTAAGATGAAAGATGTCCTGAAAACCTGCAACACGGTCTAATTGCGGCACGCCAACACCGCCGTCATTCACCTTGGATTGCACATTATAGCTGGCAATTCCGAAATAATCGTACAAAAACTCGCCGGGAGCCAGGGTGTCTGGAGCACCCTTGTACATATCGTAAATGAAATCATTACCCATGGCCCAAATCATACCGCCGTTATCCAAGTAGGTTTTGAGTTCCGTGTTCAGGGTGTCGACGCCATTCCAGAAATAGTTACCCACGCCGTCATTTGCCGTGTACCAAACGACCAGGTCAAACTCCTGCATGTACTTCGCTGTGGGTGAAGCGAGTACGGTGCTGTCCTGTGCGTCAAAAAGCGTATAGCTGAAACCAGCGTCGGCGATGGCCGTCTCGATGCGGCCCAAATGATCGGGATCAGAATAGTTGTCGTCATCGACCAACAAGATGGACATGGTTTGCGGTTGAAGCGTGCCAACATAGGGAATGCGGGCGTACATTAAATAATGTTCCATGGATGAATTCGGATTCCATTCTGTCCAGACCACGTCAGCGCCGCCTTCAAAAACGCCGTCAATGGGGCCGCGGACTTTTTTGCCAATGGTTGGATTAAAAATGGTATTGCCGTTGCTGTTGATGTATGTCGCTTTACTTAATTGCTGTTCCACGTTCCAGGTTTTTCCGCCGTTTGGTGAGGTGTTGTACATAACATTTTTCACGGTATCAACTTTTCCCATCCACGTGATGTAGACGCCGTAATTGGGATCAACGGCAATGTTGGGACGATCCAAATACCCGCCGCTGGTGTCGATCTGAACAGCTTCCTGCCAGCTTGAACCATCAAACTTTGTGTACATGATGTGATTAATTTTTTCATCATAATAGGTCAGGTGAAGATGTCCGCTGGGATCAGTGGCAATAGATGGCACGCCTTGGCGGGATCCGCCGGTGCTTCCCCAACCAATGGGAGTCACATCCGTCACCGTTGCGCCTCCGGCCAAAGTCAACCAGGCCACGCCGGTATTTCCATCATCCAAATGTGTCTGGACATCGTAAGAGGCAATGCCGAAATAATCGTACACCATGTCGCCGGCCTGGAAGACATCCGGAGCACCGCCATAACGGTCATACAGGATATCGCTGCCGATGATCCACATTTTCTTCTTTCCCAAATTCAGGTAATCTTTGATCGCCTGATTGTCCTTATCAGCGGCATTCCAAAGCGCATCCAACTTGCCGTCATCTCCGGCAAACCAGATAACCAGGTCGTATTTTCCCAGGGTGTCTGCCGGCGGAATGTTTGTTGCCATACCATCGCTGTTGCCGCAATCAAACACAGCGTAGGGCCGGCCGGTCAAATCGAGCGCATCGGTCATCAGGAATTCATTATTGTAACGATTGTCGTCATCCACCAGCAAAATTTTCGATTCGGCGCTCATGCCAAAGTAATCCATAACATCGGCCACCAGTTCGTTCTTTTTCTCCACTGGATCCATGTAGTAAAAGTTGAAAAAGAAAGAGAGCACTTCAGAGTTGTTCGCCAGCTTGTAGTCTATTGCAGCACTTTTGTCGTGAAGCGGATAGTCGGCATCGCCCAGCCTATACACCGAAGTTGCCCCAGCGACCGGTGTACAGCCGTCGAGATATTTCAGCGTGCGTGGCTTGCCGTCAAAAACCGGCGTCAACACTTCTGGCGTGCTCCAGCCGCTTGCAGGCTGATAGGTTGACATGAAAATTTCATATGCGTCGGTGTCCGGGTGTTTGTCCTCCCACACCGCATACATGTCGCCGTTTTTGCCAGGGGCGAGATTTACATCCAGATAGTTAATCGGCAGCACATCCGGCGTGGGGAATTCGCTCGTTAAATTATCAGTTGCCCATGTCTCTCCACCGTCGTTGCTGCGACTCGAATAGATGTTCGCTTTGAACTCTGCCGGATCATTCCAGATGGAAAACATGTTGAAAATACTGCCATCACTGGCCAAATCTACAGTGATCACGCCGGTATTGTTGTAAAACGTATCCGACTCTGCGACTTTGGGTGTTGACCACAGGCCGTTTTCCCAAATTGAAAACATGGCATGACGTCTGCCATCGTCTCGTTTTTCTTTCCATACGGCATAAATTTTTCCGTTTTCATCAGCAACCACAGCAGGTGTGCCGGCATCATTGGTCGTGCTCTGGCTTAATTGCGCCGGTGCATCCCAACTGCTGAAAATGGAATTGTAAGTGTAGTACCAGATATCCTGGTTGGTATAGTCAGAGCCGGGCTCAAACACCACCACAAGGTCGCCGGCCGGTGTACGGGCACAGTTGCGTCCGCCAACATAGCGTGTGGCATTGTAGTAATCCACTTCGCCGATAATTGAAGGACTTTCCTGCGCAATTACTGTTCCTGCAAGAAAAATTGCAAAAACAATCAGGGTAGCTCTTTTCATGCTTTTCTCCTCGTTTTAACGGTTATTTTACATTTCATGTTTATAGGGAATCTTTATTCAGACCGGATTTACAGGATTTACTGGATGAAAGATCGTTGAGAGATGAGCTTGTTCTTTTATCTACATCCGGTCAACCGGACTAAATTACTTTTGGCAAATAGGCTTTAGAGATGCGCTGATTTGCTGAATGAAATTGAAATTTAAAAAACGCAATTATCCTGTTTATCTTGTCAATCCTGTCTGTTAATTACCACCTCCTTCCAGGTCTATCAGTTAAATGTCATAAAATCGGGCGACCTCCCACGGATGTGGAATGCGGCGCATTTCATCAATATCTTTCCTTTTGGCCGCAATCCACTTGTCGATCAAATCTTGTGGAAACACCTTGTTGAATAGCAAATAGTCGTGGTCGGCTTCCAGATGATTTAATGCGCTGTCAAGGGAGTCCGGGAACGATTGTATTTTCTGCAATTGTGATTCAGGCAAATCGTATAGATTCGTGTTAAACGGGCCGAAACCTTCTTTGGTCGGATCAATTTTTTGACGCACCCCATCGAGTCCCGCCATGATCATGGCCGCATAAGCCAGGTATGGATTGCAAGTGGCGTCGATGGTGCGGAACTCAAATCGCCGCTCCTGGGGATTGTTTACATACCCGGGGATTCTAATGGCGGCAGAGCGATTTCCTTCAGCAAAGACCGCTTTGACCGGCGCTTCGAATCCGGGAACGAGCCGACGATAAGAGTTGGTTGTTGGATTGGTGAAGGCCAATAAAGATGACGAATGTTTGAGAATGCCGCCCAGGTAATTCAGCGCCAGTCCACTCAGTTTGTACAAGCCATTTTCATCATGAAAAATATTTTCACCATTCTTCAGCAGGAATTGGTGAACGTGCATGCCGTTGCCCGCTTCACCCGGAACAAGTTTGGGCAAAAAGGAAATGACCTTGCCAGACCTTTTCGCCAAACGATGGGAGATATTTTTGGCGAGGACCGTGGCGTCCGCCGCCTGCTCCACCGGCATAAATTGAAACTCAATTTCCGCTTGCGTGCTGCCCACTTCATGATGGTGATATTTCACCGGTATGTTCAAATTTTCCAAAGTCCTGACAATATCGTTACGAATATCAAAAAGGTGATCATTCGGATCGGCACGAAAATAGCCATGATTAGACGCCAGGCGATAAACCTCTTCGCCGGTGGCAGGGCTGGGAATTTCACAGCTTTCAACGCCATAAGAAATTTGTCTGTTGCTCATGGTGCTGAAAAGTTGGTCCAGCACATTAAACTCCAACTCGATGCCCAGCATCACCTGGTCGGCGATGTTTTCTTGCTTTAGCGTATCCAGAGCTTTTGCAATAATGTGACGCAAATCCTGACTAAAACTTTTGCCCTTTTTCACATCAAAAA
The DNA here is from genome assembly GCA_020722815.1 of Caldithrix sp. Lineage (GTDB taxonomy): Bacteria > Zhuqueibacterota > Zhuqueibacteria > Thermofontimicrobiales > Sulfurfontimicrobiaceae > DYKB01. The sequence continues at coordinate 7,342 of DYKB01000083.1, forward strand.
CATGGCTGAAAAAATAGAGCGTACTTAAATCGTTGTCGACCGGATCTTTGAATGCAAAATTAAGATCCGGGCGCAGAATCATATCCGATGACGCCACATTGGCAAATCCCAGGTTTGACGCATCAAATCCGATTCCCTGCTCGACCAATTTTGCATTAAAATTGTTAGCGGGGATGGTGACATTGCGCAGACGACCATCAATGTCGGTGAGGTAAAAAGAGATAAATTCAATATTGTTTTTCTGGACATATTCCAGAACCTGTTTTTCAGAATTAAAAGTTATCATAGTTTTGATCTCTATTTCAGGTACAAAATTTTGGCTGTTTGTTTGTTAAATTTTGTTTTCAAGACAATCAAATATGTCCCGGACGCAGGCGACAGGGAGCCTGCTGGTGAAAACAGCGAACCAAAATCCAACTGCAGTTTGTGAAAACCTGCTGACTGCCAGTCATTTCGATGGATCCACCCGATAAACCGTCCGGTGATATCGTACAACCCGAGTTCGACCAATCCGGCTTGCGGCAAATAATAATGCACGGTTGTGGCGGCGTTGAACGGATTGGGATAATTTGCGATGAACCGCGATGACGGCATCTGAGCGCCATTTTTCGCAGACGCCACATCGGTTGCATCGTCATCAAAATAAACGATTGGCAAAAGCTGATGCTCATCGCTGGTTAGGCGGTATTCCCGGTTTTTTGATTCCATCGTCACCGACGTGCCGGAGACAAAGGCAAATCGGTATTTCAATAGTTGGTCAATTTTTGCATAATCAAAAGCAATCGTCGCTTCATAAACGCCGTTGGAGTCCGGCCCGGAGAAAGCGGTGCTGTTCTGATAACCGCTCAGCGGTGGGAGGTTACCCCGCACGACCACTATGTCGCCCTTGTTCAACGGTCGCCGCGACAGGTTGACACGAAAGGTGAGGTTGCAATCCGGCCGCAATTTGATCGCTTTTACCGGCGACCAGCCCGACCAGGTGCTGTCGGCAAAGGATCGAACGCGAAAGTATGCTAGGCCTGTTATTGGCGAGGCGTGGAGCAGGTCATTCACATTTGCCTGATAAAATGAATCCGTGATTGTGTTGCTGAGCCGACGCCATGGACCATTTAACCTTTCCGAGAAATGAAGTTCAAAATTTTCGGGATTGCTTCGGAAAGATGTGTGCCATGACAGAGTGACCGAATCCGGACTAAACGTCAATGAATCGGCAAAAACTGGCACGGGCAGCCACTTCACAACACCACCATCGATGATAGTATAGCCGCCGGCATTGAATGAGCCTTCCAGATCGTACCAGCTATTATTTTTACCGAGCCATCCCATATTCAGGTGATAAAAGTTGTTATGATCGGCATACCCGTCCACCACCACCGAATGCCCGGCGCCATTTGTTGCGGAAATGGCGAGTTGAACCGGCCGCTGGTGCAGCATTTCATTTTTTAATAACGGGTAAAAATCAGCCGATTGATTCCTGACATATTCACCCGAATGCGCAAAATAATTAGCAAGCGCATCGGGCACGTCCCGGGTGGATGCCGTTGAACCGGTACTTTCATAATCCATTTCCACACTCACGCCGCAATGAAAGCCGAGCCGGGCAACTGCTTCTTTTTGCGCCTGGGTGCTGACGATCCCATCATATACGTCGAGCATGTTTCCCCAGTCATACACTGTCGAATCGAAATTGACTGAAATGACGCCGGCATCATCTTCATTATAAAGATGGGAGCCAAATCCTCTTGCCGGCCAGCGGTAATAATGAAGAATTTGCGACATCGCCGTCGCCACGCAACCAGTGGACCACTTGTTGGGGGTAAACAGGTTGAACACATTTTCGCCATTTACTGTGCCCTGTCCCCATATTGAAGTGATAAAAGGACCCACAATGCGCGCAGTCGACTGGATTTGAAACTGGTTCGCATTGCCATCAAGCAGAGCCGCCCATTTAATCTGATTGGCTGCAAGCAGGACTGGTGAAAAACGGTTTTCGTCAAGCGCTCGATGACGAAGCCCCAGGTCCGCCCGGATCATCTGCAAAAGTGTATTTTGCGGCACGTCTTGTGCGTAAAAACAAGCTGCGTTAGAATAAGCCAAAACCGGATTGATGCGGTTATCATTGGAGAGAACAACAAAACCAGTTGGTTCCAATTGATAAACGTACGCAATCGTCTCTTTGCCGGCATTGTTTTTAATCGGAATAGCTGACTCGCCGAGATGGTTTTTCCCACCAGGCATTCCAGAAATGATCCGGGCACTAGCGAGCCAGGATTCTCCGGCCTTTCGAACAAGCTCCTGTTCCATCGTTTTGGATTGAACCGGCGATGTAGCGAGCAGCCAGAAAAAGAGAATTATTTGTATGTATTTTGTCATATTAAAATTATAAATTTGACAGGATTACCGGCTGACAAGGATTAACAGGATCTGAAATCATATTTCCTGTCAATCCTGAAAATCCTGTTATCCTGTCCTCCCAAAACCTCATCGGACACACCGAAATCCCAGATTAATCAACGTAGAATTCGGATGCACACCCAGCCGGAAGTACGTGGCAGTGAAAGGAAACTCTGTATTCCAGGCGCCACCACGAATGCTTTTTAGCGTTCCTTGTTCAGCGCCTTTAGGATTATTCCAGCCGTTCGGCATCTCCCACTTGTAATAATGGTATTCAAAAAAATCGGCGCACCACTCCCACACATTGCCGCTCATGTCAAAACAACCGGCCGGACTTTGCGCCGAATAATAACCCACGGGCGTGGTCCAGGGGAGTCTGCCTTTTTCGAACATATCCTGACTATTTTCACAGTTTATCTCTTTAGGTGAAAATTCGTTTTTTGAATGGCCGTAAAGAAATGTTCCGTCGAAAGATGCGCCGGCCGCTTTCTCCCACTCGGCTTCAGTGGGCAGGCGTTTGTTTTGCACCTCGGCGTACATGTTGGCGCCGTACCAGGAGACATAAATGACCGGAAAATGCTCCCTGCCTGAAACTGCACGAAAAACATTCCCGTTAAAAGTAAGCTGGCTGAACATTTTATCTTGCTGTAACCGGCAAATAACATGAGTGACGTCGCCGGCATCCAGCACAACGCCGTCGGCAATTGTGACTTTGCCAGAGAGGTACGCTTTGTTTAAAAACCCGGCAAACTGCTGATTGGTCACTTCATGCGCGTCGATGTCAAACTCATCCACCTGAACTAAATGCGGTGGATGGGAGCAGTCCCAGCCCATTCCCGATGGAGCGCCCATGGTAAACCGGCCGGAAGGAACGTTCGACATTTTTTCCGTTTGGGAATTTATCTCCTGAGCTTGCATCAATTCGGCAGAATACCTTTTATCGGGGAGCGAATCTCGGACGAAAGTAAAAAGTTGTTCAATAAATCGGGCGGTTTTTTGTTGCATTTCCAGAGTCAGACGAAGCGTATCCGGTGTTTCAAAGTGCAGCGTACGCAGGGCAATGTCCCGCTGCAAAATTCCGTAGGTTCGTGTACCCAGTCCGATGTAAAAAATCGGCACTTCCACGCCATGAAATGAATAGCGCAAGTCTTCCGGCAAATTGCCAAAATAAATTGGCGGATAGCCGAGCCCCATTTCTTTTCGCCAGAACTCGTGGTAGAGCTTTTTGATTCGGCGCAGTTCATCATGAGTAAAACCGGTCGCAGCCGCTTCAACCACGTTTTGGTAAATTCTTTTGCCGCTTTCCAATTTCACGCTCAAGTCATGACCATGAAGATCGAAATAAAAATCCAGCGGTTGCTTGGGATCGTTTCCCGCAGCTTGATGAACATTGTTGCGATAGCGATTGAATACGGCAATGGCAGAATCATTCGCCACCCGATCGATGTGCGTGCCCTGACCATTCTCCTTTGGTAATTTCATCAACGGGCGGTTTGCATCGTACCATATTCCCCGGTAGGATAGACGATGCTTCCAGGCTGACACACAGGGAATGCCGGCATTTTTATTGACAATTTTGGCGATAGTGCCGGTTTGCAGGTCACAGTCGGCATGGGGCGTTCCCAAAACCATTTTGGGCCATTTTTTCGTATCGCCTGTGCAAAACTCAATACTTTGTTTAACCGGTGATGACATCAACGTTGCGTGCTCCCCCGCCGGCAAAATTCGCAGCGTGCTGCTTCCATAATTAGCACCTAGTTTCTCAAGCTGGTTTCGATGCAATCCACAGGATTGGTTGTTTTGAAAAAATTTATAAATTCTAACTTCAATCTGCTTCTTCCCGTTTCGGACAAACACCGGATCGCCTTCCTCGACGCCGAGTTTTTTAATATTTTCCGCATGAACAAACACGCTCGGTCCGAGCTGCCGGGTGGCAACCGGCGGTTCTGTGATTGATGAAACCACGATCTCTTTTTGTTGTCCGTGCATAAGAGAAAAAGAGAAGAATATAATCGCCCAAAAAATGAGTTGGGATTTAGTTTTCATTTACAGCCTCAAATAAACTATAAATCAATTTATGATTTTGACAGGATGAACATGATTTTCATGATGAACAGGATGAATGATTCTTAAACTAATTTATTTTAAAATTTTAGCACTGCTATGAATTATCAAACCAATTTTAGTAATCTTCTAAATCCGGCTCATCCTGTTATCCTGTCAATTATCATGTCACTCATCCACTTTTCCAAATTTATCCACAAATGCCTCCAAAGACGCATACATCGGCGCAATCGACGGCAGATGGATGTACTCCTCCGGCGTATGCAATCCCCGGCCCACGACTTTGACGATTAACACCGGACGGCCATTATCAGAAAAATAGCGGGCATCCGACGAGCCGTTTTCAGTGCGGGCCGGAATCTCCCGTTTGAATTGTTGCTGCATGATCTTTTGCATTTCCCGGAAACAGGCATGGTCAGGATTGGCATAAACCCGCTCGCTGGCTAATATTTTGGTGATGCTGACTTTATCACCAACAACTTTTTTGATTTTTTCAAAATAAGCATCTGCGGATAATGGCTCTATAAAATAGATGTTTATTTTCATTTCCGCCCGATCGGGGAAAAAAAGCGCTTCATTCTCCACCCGAACATCATAACTCGAATAGGTGGTGTACCAGTTATCCTCGTCAGTCGCCTGTTTTTGATGGGGAAAAAGTGACGTGATGTTCTCGTAATTTTGTACCAGAATATCAAAAGCATTTTCTCCCCGCCACGGATTGGGATGGCGGCCGGGCTTTGTTGCTACCGACATTTTAAATTTCAAAATGCCCTTTTCCGCATAAATCAAAGCATGATGATAGCCGCCGTCGCCGTTAACCAGGCAGTCACAATCATAACCGAGATTTCGCAACTGCAGCGCTCCGTTTTGCCCGCCGGTTTCTTCGTCAGACGTCAGCATGATGCCAATATCATACTCATCTTGCAGAGCAGATTTATTGCGCAGCAGGTGCATCACAATGGCGTCAAATCCTTTCATGTCCACAGCGCCCCTGCCGTACAGATGAACGCCGTTGGTACGGGGAACGAACTGGCTGTCGTCGCCCTCAACCACGTCGAGATGACCCTGGAAAAATATTTTGGGCCGCTTTGTTTTACGGGTGGTAATAACCAGGGCCGGTTTGCCGTTAAAATCATATTGCTGGAGATATAGCCCGGCGTTGCTAAAAAAATTTACCACATAATTTGCCAATTTATTTAGCTGTTCCGGACGGTCTTCGGTCGATCTGAACTGAATTAATTCCTTCAAGGTGTTACTAATTTCTGTAATCCGTGCACTGTGGTTCATTTGGTCCGTGCTTTCTCCATTTGTTCCTTTAAAAATTCAACCACGTCGTAGCGGTTTTGATAAATGGCATGTTTTGACTTGAATTCTTCCACCTCTTTGAGAAAATGCTCCAAAAGCGATTGGTGGGATTGCCGTAAAAAAACCGATCCCAAATCAAACAAAATCACTTCCCGATTTATGATTTCATAATTCACCAAAAAGTATTGTCGGGGAATGATGAATACATCTAACTTGTGCGGTTGGTTGATTAACATGTCAATAATGTTTTCTATCATCTCAAAAATGTATTTTTGGGGAATTGCCGCAAAGAAATCTTTTTGTTGAATGAGATCAGTAATCTCGCTCTGGACAACAATTTCGACCCGATGTTTTTCCTTTTTGGCAATGACCTCGTTTCGTTTCTCAAACGCGGCCAGGGCGGTTTTTACCTGTGCGTCTGAATAATTTAATACATTGCGAAGCATGCTCTCACGCATTTTCAGTGATTGGTTGGCCGTGCTGAATCCACGGGAGACAGATATTCGTTCGCCGCCATAAGCCCCAAACCAGTTGTCTTCAAAAACCGCATAGCTCAAACTCTCTTGATATGGATCCGGGAAAATGGGAAACGCATTGGTTTCCAGATCGAGCAAGGAATCGATGCTCACGTGCAATTCCTGGCACAGGGCCTTTAATTTTACAGAACTTGGGCGGTGGTGACCGTTCAAAATTGAATAGATGGTCTGCGGGCGCATGCCGGTTTTTTCTGCCAACTCTTTTACGGAAATGGACAAATCCTTCATGGCCTGACGCAGCTTTTTTCCTATTACAAATAGTTTATCTTTGTCTGACATTTTTATTAGACTCCTTTTGACGGGATTACAGGATAACAAGGATTAACATGATTATTCTTTTGGGGGGTAAACTCTTTTTTTGTATTTCTGCTTTTTGGGACCCAAAGTTTAATAATAACAATCGGTTTCATTGTTGCTGTGAGATAGTTCACCAATTGAACTCAAGTCCAACGACATAATCCAGTCAATCCTGAAAATCCTGTTATCCTGCCTGTCTCCTAATTTTTTAAATCCAAAATTTGAATCACATCCTGGAAATGTTCATAGCAATCCTTCAGAGCCTGTAATGATTCACCCCGATTTTTGTCAATAGCCGCCGAGAGGCTTCGATTGAGCAGGCGTTCGCTAAAGGCAAAAGGGATCATCAAATCGGCGTATGTTTTCATACCATATTTATCGATGATAAATGTACTGTTTTCAGTGAACGGCAAATAGCAGGACAGTTTGATGGCGTTTAGCTTTTCCCAATAATTATCCGTTGTGTTTGCTTCGGTTGAAGAAATTAATTCTTGAATTTTGCGTTTTGCTTCATTCAGGAAATCATGAATCGATATATTTCTACTATTTAATTCTAGTTCAACGTTGCGTTCATTTTTCACCGTTGCCCGAAACACATATAATCCGATAATTAGAAACAGCGTTGACAACCCAAACAGCAGCCAGAACGGTGGATTGTGTGCCGCAAAAAGCAACGCAGCGACAACACTCAAGGCAATGACAAAAATGCTTCCGGCTTTAATCATCATGACACTACCCCCGCCATTTTTAGCATGGCAAAAATTATCGTGAGCAAGGCTTCGCCGACAATTAATCCCGCCGCCAAAGGGATAGCGTTCTTTTCCGACCACGCGACGCCTTTTCGACGTTTCAGGTAAATTGAAATCATGGCCCCCAGTCCATAGGGCAAAATATATTTGATGGACAGGTACATGGCAATGCCGATAATGACGCCCAGCCCGGAAATACCGCTGAATGAAAGCAGCATGCCGATGATGCTGCCGGCCAGGAATTTATCCTTGGGCACATCGCCGCCGATGACGCTGTCAATGGTCATGCCCAGGGCCGTGGCTTGCGGCGCTTCGATTTTAGTGCCGGGACCAAATCCCGGCCGCTTTTCTCCGGTAGCACTGATTTCACCTGAATGCCAGATGAGAAGCATAACAGCCAGGGCGGTGACGGGACCGATCCACGAAACCAATAGCTGCAAAAACTGCTGTTTGTATGGACGGCTGCCCACCAGATGACCGGTTTTCAAATCCTGCATCATATCGGCGCATTGGGCGATGGCGACAGAGACCGTGGCGCCCACCAGCACCGCGGTCACCAGTTGATCCGCCGGCAGGACATACAGCAAAAAAACAACGGCCAGCAGCGCCATACCGCTGATCGGCGTCCAGTCGGTCATGCCAGTCGCCTGGGAGACGATGATGCCGGCGAACCACAGCCACAGGACCCCGACCAGCGCAACGAGTCCTGCATTTAAGACGGAAATGTCGGACGTAAAATAAGCGGAGAGAAAAAAGACGATCATCGCTGCGCCGACCAGAACCAGCAGAATATTGATCGGCAGCTCATCGCTTTTATTGTTGTTCAATCGAGCGGTCCACATATTTTTAAACGCAGCCTTTATCGCCGGCAGCGTCAGCGCAACGCCCATAATCGATCCGCCGACAAGCATGCCGATGCCCAACGGACGGGTCATTTGATCGTGGATAAAAGCGGACTGTTCGGCTGCTGTCAGGCCCTCCGGCAGCCAGCCCAGTTGTATCACCAACGGTGTGATGAGCCAATAAGCCAGTATGCCGCCGGAAAAAACAAACAGCCCGTTTCGGCCCGCCAGGTAGCCGATTCCCACGCCCAGCAGAGAAACCGCCCAGGTGTTATTGATGTATTCCGGCATTCCCAACAGGTGAGTAAAATCGATGGTTTCGGGAAAAATCATCGGCAGTCCCATTCTTGGGAATTGAGTGATAATGTAAGTCAGGCTGGCTACCGCGGCACCAATGATCAGCCGCCGGGCTTTTTTGATGCCTTCGGACGGCGCTTTTAAAATAGACGCCACCGCCGTGCCGGACGGGAAAGGCAGCCGTTCGATGTCGATCATCTGTTTGCGCAACGGGATGATGAAACCCACCCCCATCAGCGAGCCGGACACGCAGGCAATGGCAATCCACCAGATGTTAAACTCCACGCCGCGAATCAGCAACACCGGTACGGTAAAAATGACACCTGCAGTCGTGGTATTAATTGCCGATGCAATGGTCTGGACAATATTATTTTCGACGATGGTACCCCGGCGAAAAATCGTACGCAAAATTCCCCATCCCAGAATTGCCGCCACGGCCGAACCATTGGTGGAGAACCCCAGCACCAGTGCGGCATAGGAAAAACTGATGGTCATCACCACCCCGATGAGGATCCCTACAATCACCGCAACCGGGGTCACTTCGGGATAATGGTTGTTGGCTATTTTTTTTAAAAAGCTGGTTTTAGAGTTCATATCTGATTTTGAATTTTATAAAGCAATCCTGTCAATCCTGAAAATCCTGTTATCCTGTCTAAATTATCTTTTAAAATCCCACCGAAAACGACCACATCGAAATCGCATTCAAATCGCCATAATCAATCCAGGCATAATCAAACTTTATCTGCTTTTGCGTCAGCCCATACAAATCCAGTCCAAACCCAAATGACAATGATGCGGTATCATAATTAAGCCGGTGACCAGCCCGAAAAATCAGCGTTTGGTTCCAGCCATATTCCAGCCCGAAATTCATCCGAAACGGCGCGTCCACGGCATCATTGGCGCTGGCAAGAAATAAAAGTTTATTTTTATCGTTCCTGATGAAAAATGATTTATCACCGATCAGCGCGGCGGCTACACCCAATGAAAATGCCATGGGCAGGGGGAATTCTTTGGTTTTGAGTTGCGCTTCCATTTCAGGGCTGCCGGGATATTCTTCTGGTTTATCACGGCGAAAGGTGAGCATACTGCCTTTGTCGATGGACATTCCCGGACCTAAATTGCTGAGTAACATGCCAACGCTCAGGCCGCTGTCGGAAAAGCGATAGATCGTGCCAAGGTCAAAGGCGTAGCTCCGGGTGTACTGATGCCAAATCCGCTGCTCGACAAACTTGCCGGCTAATCCAACCGAAACGTGGTTTGTCAACTGACTGGAGAGCGCAAATCCAACCGCCAAATCCTTTGCAGAAAAGCTGGCGCCGGTTCCCTCCGGTTCATAAAGCGTGGTTTCCTCAAAATCGCCGATGTCAAGATGATTCACATATATTCCGACGCTGATATTGGGCAGAAACGGATAACTGGCGGCAAGGAATGTCTGCTTCATACCGGCATAGAGATCGGTATTTTGAAATGTCAACTGTAGATTCTGCGGAAGCGCCACCCCGGCCGGATTCCAGAACGCAGCACTGGCATCATCGGCCAGCCCGACAAAAGCGCCGCCCAAAGCAGCCGCTCGTGCGCCAATTTCCAATTTTAAAAAATTGGCGGCAGTGGTTCCTTTTTTGTGCGTGGCAGCCTGTGAGGTGATAAATGGAACCAGCATGAACACTGTTATCAAATAAATAGATTTAAGTTTCATAAATTTGCATCCTTAATATCGCTTTTTGACAGCATAACAAGGATTTACAGGATTATTCTTTGGTTTTGTTCAATCTGGTCCTGTTGATCCGGAGAATCCTGTTATCCCGTCTAATCTTTTAATCCGGCCCTTCACTACCGTACACTTTTTTACATTACAATAATGATTTATTTTTAAACCACGCTCAAAGCCCTCACCCCAACCCTCTCCCAAAGGGAGAGGGCGTAGCTATTCCCTCTCCCCCTGGGAGAGGGTTAGGGTGAGGGCTGGTTTTGCTTAATCAAAAAGTGTACGGTAGTGAAATCCGGCCCAATCATTTAGCGCATCACCGCAAACTTGCCCATCCGGCTTTTTCCGCCAGGAGTAGAAACCGTAAAAATATACACGCCATAGGAAATCTCCAGATTTTCATCAGTTGCCATGTTCCAGATGGCCTCGCCCACCGATGGATTATCATGCGCGATTGTCTTTATCAAGTTGCCATCGATGGTGTAAACTTTAATGGTACATTTTGCGGGTAAATGAGTGAATCGCAAATGCGGATCGACTTGAAAATTCGCCCGGCCCAATTCCGCTAAATTATAAACCAGGTAAGGATTGGGCACCACTTTGACCAAATCGAGATTTACGCCGGTGTTCGAAACGGATGAAGCTTCCGTTTTAAACGTGAACACATCCTGGCTGGTAAACCGCTTTTTTACCCGATAAGAAAAAACATCGCCCGGCCAAGGCAACTGCCCGGAATCGCTCCAGGTTATGGAAAACTGCCACGTCCTGTTTTTTACATCCGGCTCCAGCAAATAGATGTAGTCGCCGCTGGTCCACTTTATCCGTGGATTGCGGACGTAAATTTCCAGCGGGTGCTCTTTTGCGGGATCTCGGGTCACATTGAAAATTTGAAAGGGAACATAAAAGCTGTTGCTATAGCCGGTGTATTTTGATGTGGAATCGCCGAACACAATTTCATAATCGCAGGCGCAGTGGGCGCTGTCCGGCGTCGGCATCAACTGACTGAACAGGATGTCGCTGGTATCTCCAGAGACGTTTGTCCAGCCCCGGCTCAATTCCTGGATTCTGGTATGATTAATCACCCTGACGCCTACACCATCAAAATTGGGGCGAAAATCAGCTAGCTCCTGTTCAGACTCCACCCATATCGAAGGCGAATTGTCAATAACCATACGATTTGCATCTACATCATAAATGGAAAAGGGTGTGTGGTCGGTTGAATCCAAAAAGGTAATTCGGTAGGTATGCCCGGATAATTGCATGGGATCAAAAACATCCAGATTGATAAGGCCGGTGGCGTTGCCCTGCAAATGCACCACGGTAGAATCAATTGTACCGGCGTTAAAGCCCTGCGGCTGCCCGCCGGGTATTATATCAATGGTCTGAATAAGCATGGGATCGTTGCCCCGAAATGATTCAAGTGCATTTTGCCCGGCGCTCATGGCCGGATGATCATAAGCGGTGATCGTGTAGCGGTACCGTACGCCGTTAATCACATCGTAATCCACAAAACGGTATTTTAAACCAGAGTTAGTGCCCAGGTCAAACCAGGGCAGAAAAGGATCGGCGCCCTCCCATCGGTTTACCAGGTCAAATTGGGCCAGGGGGTGGTAGCCGACCACTTCGGTTCCGGTAAGGTCATAAATCGGTGTTCCCCACGCAGCTTGCCCGCCAGTTAAATCGGCTTTGGTTTTATAAATACGATAGCCTTCGAAATCATAATCACGGGTAATTACTTCGTAAGACTGTTCGGCGGCATCGTTCCAATAAAGCGTGACTTTGCCGGCTTCTCCATAAATTATCGGCAGATTGTCATCATCCAGCGCGGGAGTGCCAACAGCATTTAATGTAGGAGCATCCGGCGGACGAAAGCCAATGAAATTATTTTTGTACAGCGTGTCAGCCGCCGCCAGATTGTCGAAAATATCTTTAAACCGAAGCGCCGCCGGATTGGTGGGAAAACCGTTGGCATCCAGCGGTCCGGGATTGTCATGACCGCCGACAATGCCCAGGTGAATTGGGATAGTATCGCCCGGGCTAATCGAAAACGGCCCCGAACTGAACCAGAATTGAATGTCGGGACGGTTTCCCGCCGGAAAGCCTTCCTGGAAGGCAACCAGTGTTTCAATGTTGTCAATCGCCGGATCGTCGCCATGAAACCATTTGCCCCGGGATTCCGCGGCCATCAGCTCGGGTTTTCCCGATGAAATGGCGTAAAAAGTTCGTTCCAACTGCGCATCCACCGGGTGCGGCCGCATGGCGTCGTCCTGATCAAACCAGTGAAAACCAGTAATGCCGATATCCGGACTGTTTGGGTCGCCGGGATTTTGTTTGGGGGTTTTGAAAAAGTGAATGCCATAAGCGTTAACCGGCCCGGCGTTCTCCGGCGTATTTTGATCGGCAAAGTAGCCCAGTTTGTCAAACGCAAGACACACATCCATTTGCCCGTTAGCGTCGCTGTCAAATACGTGGGCATAGTCATCTTCCGCCCAAGGAAATGCCTGCTGAAAATTGGAGCCTTCTTTTAAATAGCGGCCAGGCAAATCGGGATCGATGAAAAAGGAAAAATACACGTTGTCAATCGTACCATCATAAAAATGCCGATTGGGATCATAAAATTTGCTTTGAGGATCGGTCAACTCTTCACGGGTGCGGTAGATAAAGTTAATATTGAAAAAGACGATATTTTCATAAAGCGGCGTCGCGTAGCTGTAACCGCTTACTTCCATATCTAATCCAACCGGGTAGCCATATTTCGCCGTGGTAGCGCCAGGACGCACGCCATTGTATTTATCCGTGGCAATAAAAAATATATCTTTGGAAGAAACAAATTGACCGGGCATGGGTCGATTGTAGTCAGGCGAAGCCGGATCAGGATTGATCGCCCAGCCGCCGGGCCAATGACGTTCACCGGGGGTAAATACCCATTCATGGGTGATGTAATCAAAATAATATTCGGGCCAGCTTTGTGGATAGGTGCTGGTGGCGACAAGCCGTAAGTTATCCTGCGTCAGGTCGCCCTGGTAGTAATCGCGGCCATTGTCAATGCTTTCCCAATCGGTAAAAGTGACGCCATCGCCAGTATGCGAATGTAGCGCCGAAAAAGACTCGATGGAATTGTATTGGTCCGCGCGGTCTTCGGGCAGGGACGGTCCGTTCGTATTTTGAGCGCCCCAGGGCCCGGGCGGCATGGAGATCACCGGAGCGATCCAGCGGATTTCTCCCCAATCGCCGGCAAATGCACCGGGATACCAACTCTGTACACCAGGCGGATCCCAGCCGGATAGCAGACCAAAATTCTCAACTCCGGTAACCTTCATCTTTCCGGCGTCCATATTGCCAAAACCACGATCAAAAATGGATGTTGGCTTGCGGAGCGATTGCGGACGATTATCATTTTGTTCGTCAGCAAATCCAATCGCTGAAGCGATGAGAATATTCAAAACTATTATAACAATGAAAGTTTTATTGCTAAAAATCATTCAACCTCCCGATTTTTTAGACAGGATAACTGGATACGCCGGATTTACGGGATAATATATTTTAAATCCTGTCAAAAATATTTAAAACAAATACTCAAGTCCAAAATAGATTAACCGCCTCAATCGATAATGCGACAGGTTTCTGGAATTCCAATAAGTTGACGACAGCGTGTAATAGCTCGATGTCCCTGGAACTTCGGGATCGCCGGTGCGATAGTAGCCGGTGATAATATTTTTTCGATCGAACAGGTTTTTCACCTGCACCGACAGCCGGATTTTTTGTCCAATCCAATTTATATCCTTAGTGATTTTTAAATCCACCTGGTGCGAAAAGGGCCAGCGCTCAGAAAGCGGTTCCACCACCACGTTGCCATCGATGATTGGCGTGTAAGGAAAACCCGATTCACCAGAATAAAGCACGCTTGACGTCAGATTTTGAAACAGATGGTTACCAAATAGCGCCGGGCCTTCGTTTTGTAGCGTATAAAAAGTCATACTTGCCCGAATAACATGCGGCTGATCCCAGGGCGCCCGCTTACTCTGTTTTGCCCGGGATTTTTGCGTATCTCCGTTCCAATAACCATCCCAGGATGTGGGATCGAGCACCTGTGATTGCGAATAGGAATAATTGATTGTGCCGCCAAAATGGTGGCTCATCCGCTTCTTTAATTCGACATCGACGCCATAAGCAGAGCCAAAATTTTCATTCATAAAAACAGCGTATGTAAAAGGATTGATATGCGCCGGATCGGAATAAGATGGCACCTGCAAGGAACTAATCTGATTGGTGGTCTCTTTCGCCCAGAGATTGATCTTCAGCGCCCAGTCTTCCTGCACTTGCTGCTGCCAGCCAATTTCGTACTGAATGGACTGCTCCGGTTCGAGATGGGGATTGCCAATCAGGTTGCCCATGCGCAAGCTCATCTCCCGGTTTTCTCCGGACGCCCGGTACAAATCCCGGTAATTGGGCGATTGAAAAAAATGCCCGAAATTAAAAAACAGCACCGCCTTTTCCGTCAGCGGATAAGCCAAACCCACCCGTGGGCCCAGTCGCAGATGATGTTTTGATTCGATGATTTCATTGTACTCCAACGAATCGGCACTGCCGATCTGCTCAGCAGCCAACGGATTGAGCGGGTCTTTGAAGAAATCACTTTTCGCATTGAAATAATCCAGACGAAGACCGGCATTCAAAATAAAGCTATTAAAATCAAGTTTCAATTGCGCATAGCCGGCAGCTTCCACTGGTTTATGATTGTAAATTGTCGGAAACGGATCAACCGACGTGATATTCTGATACGACTCTTCGGAAAGATCGATCTGCTTATATTCAGCCCCAAGCTCAAGTTGATGGCTCGTGCCGAGCTGCCGGGTGAAATCACCACGGGCTTCATAAGTGATGCTCTTATCACCGGAATACCAGCGGTCGTCTGCGATCAGATAAAACTGCGTTTCAAAAGGCTCCCACACCGCCTGCTGGCTAAGGTAGGGGATGTATTCTTCCGGCTGTTTGACATTCGCCCAATCGGGCGCAAAAATATTCCACTGACTTTGGTAACGCTTTTTCAAAGATTTTAGCACTCGAATTTTTCGATCGGAAAGAAAACGGGATATGAAGAATGTGTAAAAGGTACGGCTATTTAAAACGTGTGTTAAAGCCAGCGTCTCTTTGTGACTTGAAAAAATCTGCACATTCTGCCCCTGCATGTTGTAGAAAAAGCTATAAGATGACAAGCTGTAATTTGCCGCTTGCCTGAAACGCTGATCTTTTAACAGGGAAAAAACAAGTTTTATCGAGTTGGTCGGGTGTGTGACAACCTTGGCAAACAGGTTGTAACTATTATCCCAGCCCAATCCTTTCCAGCCTGCGAACTGATCCAATGGACTTATCTTCCGACCATCAGGCCCTTTCACTTCGTCCCAGTTGGCTGATAAATTTCCTGGAATCGAGTCCAGCGAACCATCGCGCAAATATTGCTGGATGATCGCTTCCGATGTCGGCAACGTGAGCGTTGTACTGTCATCCGGATAAATTGTGCGATAGTCGTTCCAAATAATGTCATCAAATTCATAAACGTTGGAAGCGGCTGCACTCACTTCACCCGACAAAAAAAACGACGTCCGTGGCAATCCAGGAATTCTGGAACCAAATGTGCCCTGGATGTTCTGCCAGTGTTTCGCCTGCTGCGCTCCCCACGAGAGCTCCGAAATTCCAAACGGCCTGCTGCTCTGATAGGACAATGAACCGGTGGTTTTTTCGTCGGCTTCCTTGGTGGTAAGATTAATCATGCCGGAAAGGGCATTGCCATACTTGGCGCTGAAACCTCCCGAAACAATAGAAAGCTGCTGAATGGCCGTGTTGTTGATATGCGTGCCGAAGCCGCCAAAAACCGGGTTAGATACTTTGACGCCATCGATATACAATCCAACTTCATTATTCCGGCCACCCCGCAGACGAAAATCTTCAATGCCCTGGGCGTTGTAGCCGGCTTTGGCAATGGGTGTACCCGACAGCACCGAAACCCCTGGCTGCGTCGCCAATATCTCCTCAATATTATTGACCGAGAGATTTTGAATTTCACTACCCGTCATGGTCACCACTTTTGAAGTCATGTCTTTTTCAACGAGTGGTCTTTCGGCGGTGACAACAAGCTCCTCCCCCAGATCAAGGGTGCTCGCTGGCAACGTCACATTTCTTTTGGTGGTTTGGTCGGCAATAACCTGGATATTTTGAATCCGAACTGTTTTGAAACCGATATACTGCACCTTGAGGGTGTAAATGCCCGGGCGTACATTCAAAATGATAAACTTGCCCTCGGGATTGGTACTGGCACCGGACCTTGTTTCTTCCAGCGAAACATTCGCGCCGGGAAGCGGTTCTGCTTTCTCGTCAAGAACAAAGCCTTCAATTCGGCCGGAAACCTGGGAAAAAACCGATGCGGTGAGAATTAATTGCAAGAGTAAAAGAAAGGATATGATTTTCATATTGTTATTCCATGCTGCATGGTTATAAACAATTGAATTATATTAATGGAGTAATGTATTATAAATACCATAGTATTATGGTAATACCATATAATATATGAAATTTTTGATATTTTGTCAAGAGTTTTTTGTATCCACTCAAAAATTTATGGTAAGTAAGTGTGTCATTGCGAGGCGTTTTTTGCCGAAGTCTGTTTTTTAGGCTCGCAATGACAGTACGTAGCATTACCCTCACTTATTGAGTTGACCGTGTCCCACATTGTTTACTGAACACTGGGGATTTGTCCATTTCCTTCCAACACTTGTTGGAATGCCTCTGGCGATGCTGAACATCCTGCAAGGGATGTTTAACATCCTGTAAGGGATGTGTAACATCTCGTAAGGGATGTTTGTAAATAGCCCAACCATTTATGGTTGGGAACTAATAAACCAAAATTCACCTGAGTCCCGTTAGGGACGATTGCGATTTTAATTCATTCGTATATTTTTGATAAAACGCATTCGTCCCTTACGGGACTTCAATGCCGGTTTGGTTCCGGATTCCCATCAATAAATCAATGGGCTATTAGCAAATGCACTAACGGGACATGGATTAAATTTTTAAGCCGACATTCCAGGTTCGGCCGAAGGCTGGCGGAACAATATGTCCCATATCCCCGGTGTTCAGTACCCGAGATGTGGGTAAGGATTAGCTTATTGAGCAGATACGAGAATGGAAAACTAACTATAGTAACTCGCATGACTTTTCTGGTCGTATAGTGTACCTGAACCTTGTTGAGCTCTGTGCCTTCGTCGGTTACACCTTTATAAGATATTTTAAAGAGATTTGATAATCGTCAAAAAACTGACAGTTCTTTTTTGTCTTGCAGATGGTTAACTCAAGGGAAAACTGCGTTAGCATTTCACATTCCCACCATGCCACGACAGGTAAAGCCTATCAAATATCACCCTGATAGAATGCGGAAAATGGATATGATAAAACATATCGGAGCAACGAAAAAGGGAAACTGGATAGTGCTGAACAATCAGCAATGATGTGAGAAGAATTAATACTGAACCGAAAATCCTGCAGAAATCGAATTCATAGTGTATTCATAAAATTTTAAATTGGTATGATTATCCTCGTAATTGTGTTGAATTTCCAGCGCCAGGCTTTTATACAAATTTATCTTCAAAATATGGGAAAGAAAAATCAAGCGATCATGCCGTCGGGAGCCGTATGGCTTGATATACCAATATCGAAAATTTTTCTTATAAATTAAGTAGAATGTCATGACTGAAAAACGAGAATTGAGCTTAAATAGTGCCGAGAGCGATCCCTGGTTTTTTAAATATCCAGAATCCGAATCTTCAGCTAACAAATCTTCCGTAAGGAACCTGTAACTGAGATATTACATAAAACTGGCAACATACAATACTCATTTGTTTCTACCAATCTATTTTGAGATTAAAACATGTTGCATAGAGCGCTTTCGTGCTTTTTAGTAAAATTTGGCCTCTTGCCGTTTGACACGAAACCAAACGCATCACGAAATTCTTAGGCCTTCTAAATTCGTTAAAAATTATAACTCATAAAAAAATCGAATTAAGATCACAATAGATCGTGCTTTTACGGTGTAATTAGGGGATTGCAAC
>DYKB01000156.1 GCA_020722815.1 Caldithrix sp.
TGCTGTTTTCAGGACGTGAAACGTCGAAGAAGGCATTCCCACGCCGGAGCGTAGGAACGAGACCAGAAGACCTCGTTTCCATGCTCCGGCGTGGAAATGCATCGCCTGTCGCTTCGCGATAGGTAATAAATCAGTCCTGAACGCAAAAAAAGTTGAATTTTGCTGTTTTCAGGACGTGAAACGTCGAAGAAGGCATTCCCACGCCGGAGCGTGGGAACGAGACCAGAAGACCTCGTTCCCATGCTCCGGCGTGGGAACGAGACCAGAAAACCTCGTTTCCATGCTCCGGCGTGGAAATGAGACCAGAAGACCTCGTTTCCATGCTCCGGCGTGGAAATGAGACCAGATTCCTTTGTTTCCACGCGCCGGCGTAGGAATGTGATTGGATTATCTCGTTTCCACGCGCCGGCGTGGGAATGTGGCTGGATTATCTCGTTCCCACGCTCCGGCGTGGGAATGCATCGCCTGTCGCTTCGCGATAGGTAATAAATCAGTCCTAAACTCAAAAAAAGTTGAATTTTGCTGTTTTCAGGACGTGAAACGTCGATGAAGGCATTCCCATGCCGGAGCGTGGGAACGAGACAAAGGCTGCAAAATGTTGAAACGAGATAACGCATTATATTCAAAAACGAACCTGCGCGTTCGGCATTTCGCCATGACTATTAATAGCGATCAGGGTCAGCATAAGTAAAATCAACCCCCAGCCAGTCAGGATCCAGCCCCATCGTTTCCAGTTTTCAGCCGTCTTTATGGCTTTGAAATCAAATCCCGCCCAATTTCTTTGTTCAATAATCCAGATGATGGCGGCAATCAGCAGAATCACCCAGTAAGTGATCTGTTCTGGCTGCCCTTTAAATCCCAGATAAAAACTGCCTTTGACGAGATGGCTGTAAAGCAAATACCAGAGGCTGTAGCCGAGCAAAAAGAGAGGGATTCCGCCACGAATGAGCCAGCGACGTTTTTTCTGCCAACGGAACCAGGCAAAAAGGCCGGAAATCAGTAAAACAACCTGAATAAATAGCGCCAGAATAGTCTGAATGGTGGCAAATGCCTCCGGTTGATAGCCAATTTTGGCAGCCATCTCATGAAATTTTCCCGGCTCAAAAGTTTGCTGAATATTAATCAGCGGAATCAGTACGAAAAGGAAAATGAGTGCCAGCCAGTTGGCTCTTCTTGACGGCGCTAAAGACTCTGGCCATTGATAGGTGTAAATAGCATAAATCATCCCCAGGCCGCCGCAAAAGCCCAATGTAAATTCCATGACATTCCACCAGTTGATCGAAATGCCGCTGGTATTTCCGAGAACCTGGATAAAATTGCCAAAGGCGAAACCAAAGCCGGCGCCCAGTGCAGCGTATTTTGCCAGATGCAAGGCGCCAAAAAATTTATTACGGTAACAGAACCATGTCAACGCCAGGGAAATTCCCAAACAGGCAGCCCAGAGCTCCGAACGCGGGGGTGTCATTTTAATTTCGAGTTGATAAATCAGCAAACCCCAGCAAATCCAGGCGCCAGCGACCATTTCTGTTATCAGGAGATGCCATTTGGGCTTTTTCTCTTTGGTCGTTTCCAGCCCCAATCCCAATAGTCCGCCGCCCATGTAACCATAGAGACCGCCGACAACTGCCAGCATACTCAATCCATAAAAAACATTGAGGAAATCAGTCCCGCGCCCATAGCCGACTAATTTCCCATAGCTCATCATTCCTCCGGCCCCCCAGCCAATGGCACACAAAAAGACCAGCACCGGCATCCGTTGCACCCAATCCTTGCGCCGGGTTACCACCAGAATGGCCAGCGCACCCATCGCCCCTGCCCAGGCAGCTCCCTGTTCATGGCCGAAATGGCCCCGAATCGCCCAGCCGAGCCCCATTATCAGGGCAACGATTAAAAAGGCAGAAATTTGACGCATCGTCGGCTCCTTTGTTTGTTTAATTTTTCCCTGAAATTCTAATATGGAAATTTATGAGGTTAGGAATCAATAAAAGATCCCCTGCTGCCTCCTCCAAATTCCGAAAAACGAAATTTGGAGGAGAGGAAACCGGATTCTCTCCCCTATTTTCGCTTTTTGAAAATGGGGGAGAGACAGAGAGGGTCCATTTTTCTCCGATAACAATGTCACAGAAAAAAATATTTCATTTTAGAATTTCAGGTATATAAAAAACCAATGGTGTTCGGCATGCCGGGAAAATTATCTTCCATTTCTACAAGATGAAGCAACACGTCATGCCCGTCCGTTCGCTAACGGATTATTGGGCATCCACTATTCGATAAAAAATTGATTCCCGCCAAAAATGTGTGGGAATGACTGCGATCAGTTTTGTAAATGGATCGCACTTAATGAATTAATTTAGTTATCATCTTCAAAATATGCCGAACACCCGTGATCAAAAACCTGCTAACCCCCACGGTTTGCATATTTTATTTCTGAAACGCACTGGTAATTTCCTGAATCGAAACTTCTAAAAGACATTGGGCAATTTTATCCAATTCGGCAACGGGTCCCTGAAAATGATAGGTTCGGTGAATATGGGTCAGCGCTTCTCCCGGTGCCAGGGCTGCGGCTTTTGATGAAGTCTCCAATTCATAAAATGGTCCCATTGGCTTTTTGCCGGGTTCCGACGGGCCATCGTTGTATGAATTGACCACATCCCCTTTAAATGGCTCCTGCTGCAGTTCCCACATGGAATTGACATAGTCCGGCGGATTTCCTTCGGGCTTATTGTATTGAACAATTGTCAGCGCCTGATTTTCGGCATCGTAACTTCCCAGAATCGATTTTGCCCGGTACGGCGTTAAACCAATTTTACTCCGATATTGACCATCGCCACTAAAAAACAGCACGTTTTCTTTAACAACCAGTCGTTCCGGCGGCACTTTCCCAAAATAGGCATCGTTGACAATCGGACCCAAATCAGCTTCATCACCTGGCAGGAAGGGAATCACAATCGTGGTTTTAGGTGATGGATTGAACATGCCTAAAATCCAGATGGATAAAAGGCCAGTGTTCTTTTCCCAGGCCTTTTCGCCGGTATTCGTCATCTGATTGTTCGTTTCATAGCCCACCATTTTCATTTCTGGTGATATATTAATCTGAAGCAGCTCGGTCGCTTCGGCTTGCGTCAGCAGGGAAATCGTTCTGTCAACCAGCAACTTGAATTGCGTGCCGGCATAATTTTCCAGAACCATCTCTTTTTTCAATATGGCAAAATCAGCGGCACTGGAAACAAGCTCCCAGGGTTCAGTATCCACCGGTGCCGGCGTAAACCAGTTTTCCAGATTAAATTCCACGCCATTTTTGAAGAAAACCGAGAATTGTCCCCCTTCCGGGCCAATCCAGAAACGATCTTCACCGCCAAAGACATTAATATGCTGCTGAAACTGCCCGGCTGCCATCAGTTCCCGATTCACCCAGCCAAAACTCAATCCATCTTCCCCGGCAGCAGAACTGGTCATCACGCGTCCCTGCAATTTGGGTAATACGGCTACCTGTGCCTGATGGGTTGAATCATGCAAAATAACCACATCCGTGTACTTTTTCAAAAATGTCAAATCATCACCAAAAGTTGTTTTAACCGATTTCATTTCCTCTCTCCCGCAACTGGTCATTAAAATGATGAGCAGTAAAAATAACCCTAAATATTTTTGCAACATAATTCTCTCCCTTAATGTTATTGTCCAACTCTTGTGTCCATTCAAAATATCAAATCAGGTTAAAATCACCTGAAACATCCGAATTGTAGAAAGCGTTTTATTCCATTTTTGTGAATGAACACGTGATTTTAGTGAATTAAGTCACTGTTATCTTAACAAATTACTCGAAGCAATTCAAGAGATTTTTTTAAATTTTTTGTATTTTTTTGATCGATTCAGGCCAGGTACTTCCTTTTTCCATCGCCTGTCGCAAATATTCATCGCCAAATGATGGCGCCATGTAAACTTTCGGGTACATGTCTATTGGGATTTCAACAAAAATATGGCAAAAAAACAAGGTGAATACGGTTTTTTATCGATTGATGGATAAATATTGACCTTTGTACCCAATCGTCTTAAAACCTGCAAACCTTATTGATCTTCATAACGGATCGTATCCTGCGGAAATTTTTACCTCGTTCCCACGCTCCGGCGTGAGAACGTGACCGGACTACCTCGTTCCCACGCTCCAGCGTGGGAATGCATCCCCTGTCGCTTCGCGATAGCTG
>DYKB01000157.1 GCA_020722815.1 Caldithrix sp.
GGTGGCGAAGAATATCTATCCGCCGAGAATGAGGAAAAGATTAATCAGGAGATGCGCAAAAATCAACAGATGCTGGCTAAAGCACAATCAATTTCAACTACATATCACCTATGGTTGATCCGCTTACGGCTGAGAGCTAAAAAAGATAATTCAAATGAAGAGTTTGAATTATATACTGTTTATGGACTTGGTACGGGTTATACCTTTGGGGCCAGAACTTCGCATCAATTCAATGGTGGATGGCATACCGATGCTTCAGGTTATACTCGCTTGTATCCGGATGTAAACAATATAAATACCTGGTATACCCCTTCGCACCCAATTGCCGTAACGTATAATGGGTATCATAAATTTCAATTCACTGCAATTGAAGATGATTATTCGACTGGTTCTCATAAAAATGATCATGATGGCGGTGGTAAACATTCTGAAAATTTATGGGGATGGGAGTTTGTAGATCGCGTTGGCCGTTATGGCGTTCTCTTTTGGTTTTATATCGATGATGATGTTACCGACGATGATGATATTTATGAGTGCAGTTATACTGGCTGGGATGCTGATCCAAATAATTATCAAGAGATGTTAGTATCAACGGATCACGTGGATTATGTTTTTCGGCTGGGTACCGTATATCAAGCAGATAATAATTGGCCATAATTCATTTATAATGTTTAAATTTCAAATTATCTGGAAGTTAATAATTTTGTGATTGTGATTTATAATTTATCGTGTTAACTTACCGCAGTGGTACACGAGTTAGTACCACTGCATTTATTCCGAATGCATTCATAAACGAAGTGCTGCGAGAGAATTTAATGAAAAAGAAATTGATAGTAACCTGGTTCTGTCTGGGAATAACAACTGTTTTCTACTGCGATCCCGGCCAACAGCTTTTTATGCCGCCGGACAATATCCCCCAGTCCATCAACGCCTTCCTTGATACAGCGGCGGACAGTCAGTATGTTTTTATTCAGAATATGCAGCTCGGACTGGAGGCGCCGCTACAGATTTACGAACGCGAAATGCAGCTTTTAAATCAGGCCCAAATTTCACTGTGGAGTGAAAATCAAGCCTATACATTTCCTGTACGGCGGAAAGAAATTCCGGATAGTAATACGCCGGAGCAGGCTAAACTGGTCTGGATCAGTCCACAGTCGGTTCTGCCTGGTATCACCTATCATCTGCAGGTTACACTTCCTGGAAATGAAGTATACCGGGCAGAAACGACCCTGCCCGGGGATTTTGCAATACTAAGTCCCAATCCTGAAGACACGCTGAATATTGACGAGCCTTTAACCGTTACCTGGACACCTTCCGCCAATGCAGCCGGTTATCGGGTCATGTTCTGGAGTCACATTCTGGATTCATTATTTTTCAAAGCGGGAACGGGGCCGATTCGCGTCTTTTGGGGTCAAATCACCTATATCATTAACATTGATGAACCCTTAACCATCCAATTTGATCATCAGTACCGGAGAAGTTTTTATTCTGAAGTGCCCGATCCTATTTATAATCGTACTTTACTGGGGACAAAAATTACCGTCGAAGCCCTGGATGCCGCCTACTGGATGTCACAGGAAATAAATCTAAACACGTGGCGCTACACCAGCAGCTACCGGATTGAGCCTGTCGCTTACAGTAATTTTAATCAGGGTTACGGCATATTCTGCGGCGTCACTCAAAAGGTTCTGCACCTGAAAATTCCAGGAGGTCAAAAATGAGCTATTTTATGCAGCATTTTTATCACATTTTGCTATTATCAATCATCTGGAAAGGACTGTTCCCGGATCATCTTGCGGCTCAAAAAAACCCGGTTGGAATCAGCGGGATCGTGGCAGCCGCCAATTCCGGTGAACCACTTCCCGGCGCCAATATCAGTTTGCTTCCCGGTAGACGCGGTACGGCCACGGATGAACATGGCCGGTTTCAACTTATTTCGCTCCAGCCAGGGCATTACCAGATTCGGATTTCATTCATCGGCTATCAAACGTTTATCGACTCATTAATTTTAACACCGGAAAAAAGACCATATCTGCGGATTAGACTGATTGAGAAAGCAATCGCGGGACGGGAAGTCGTCGTCACGGCGGATAGAGATGATTCAGCCGACCGTGGCCTGCTCAATCCCCAACTGATCACCACGACCAAAATCCGCCAGATGTCCACAGTTGGCGAACCCGACGTCATGCGGGCGCTGGCCCTGCAGCCGGGCATTGCCTCGGTGAATGATTATAACACCCGATTTTTTGTGCGCGGCGGCCGGGGCAACGAAAATCAGCTTTTAATCGAGGACGTCACGGTTCACAATCCCTATCATGCCCTGGGCTTTTTCAGTACCTTTGAAGTTGATGCCATTAAAATGGTGGAAAATTATCGGGGCGTGGCTCCTTCACGTTACTGTGAACGGCTCTCTTCGGTTACCAATGTGCTTTTGCGTGACGGACATGCCAGGGAAATTCATGGCTCAGGTATGGTGAGCCTGGTGAGTTCCAAATTTTTACTGGAAGGACCACTGCTGCGCTATCGGCCACAATCCGGTCAAAAATGGACCTGGATGCTTTCTGGCCGGCGCACCTACTTTGATCTCATCATCAATTTTCCCTTTTATTTCTACGATCTCTCATTCAAATCGGTTTATGATAGCGGAAAGCATACCCGCTTGATTTTTCATGGTTATTATGGTGTCGACCGGGTAGATACACACCTGAAATCAGATATGCCCAAATTGCATTGGAAAAATCGTATTGCTGGTATTCGCTGGTTTCAATTTTTTTCTCCCCGCTTCACCTGGATGAATGCCGTGAGCTTTAGTGATTTTACCACTGCCTCCACTTCCATGGACCCAACTCCCGCCACCATCATTGAAGTACCGAATCAGTTAAATGGTATTCAGGAAGTGAGTCTGGTTTCAGAAGGCAATTGGACGCTATTTCATGACTGGCAATTAACCTTGGGCTATCAGCTTTCCCGGTACGATATGGAACAATATCTCGATACTTTTTTTAAAACCTATTTTAAAGAGCACTGGCAAAATTTCCAGCAACACAAAACTTACCTTTCATTGAAAGGGAACTGGGGGCCGCGCTGGCAAAGCGAATTGGGAATGACCTGGTTGAATATCCCATTTAATGCCACCAATCGTCTGGCACCACGGCTGGGAATTCAATACCGGATTTCCGACACCTGGCGTTTAGTGGCAGGATACGGACACCATTTTCAGGCGCTGACGACGATTAATGATGATTTTGATCCGCTGGTTTTTTTTGATGCCTGGATCCCCTCGCCAAAGAATCAACCCATTGCCGCCGCCAAACATATCGGATTCGGTTTGAATGGCTTTTTTAACCACTCGATTAAATTAAATTGGGAAGTCTATTACCGACGCTATTCCGACTTGCTGCGCTTTAATCGTGTTCGTTATTGGCCGGAAGAAAGATTTTATCTGCCGGGATGGGCTGAATCCTTCGGCACCGAACTCGAACTGACTGTCAATCGTAAAAGGTATGATGGAACCCTGAATTTAAGCTGGATGCAGGCAACTTCGCATTTTTGGCTGCGAAATCAGCCAATGCACCATCTGAATGACTTCAGATGGTACAGCTTTCCTTCATCAGGTGATATCCGATTAGCCGTTAATTGTTATTTCTCTTTTCGATTTAGAAAAAAATGGGATGTTGGAATTGCCGGTATATTTCAATCGGGCCGGCCGGGGACAGTTTTAATTGGTAGACTACAACCTTTTTTCGTACTAGGAGAAAATTCAAGGGTATATACCTCAATTGATGAGGGAAGTACGGTATATAGCTCTCCCAACGCCTATCGTTTTCCGTTTTATCAGCGGCTGGATTTAAAAATCTCCCGAAAATTTACCCTTTACAAGACCGACGGCGAGTATTTTTTTCAGATTTATAATCTTTTGTGCCGGTTGAATACCGCCTTTTATTTTCCAGCGAATAGCGTTTGGGACGATGCCAGGATGATTGATTTGCCAATTTTACCAACATTTGGCATTTCATTTAAATTTTGAAAGTACCACCTTCCAATGATTTTTTTTGCCCGCCTGCTGGATGAACCCCGTGACGCTGGTTTACAAATCATTCGCTGGAACGGCCAGAACGAGTTTGGTGTGCCAGCCGCCT
>DYKB01000158.1 GCA_020722815.1 Caldithrix sp.
TATTATACGAAACAGAGTTCCATTTTTATTTTTAAACCCAGATAGAAAATACTTGATTTATTTATTAGGCTCTGAGGTTTCGTACATTGACGCCTGAAATTTTAGGCAGGCGTTACTTCTGCCATTTTCATCGGCTCAATCCATATTTCATCGAAAAAATTCCAGCGACCTAAGATTTCCACTACATTCCAGAAAATAACGACTGTGGGAATTGCATGCCGAATGGTAGGAACTATTTTTCTGAACTTAATCAGCCGAATAAATAGATACAGCGACCAGGTGAGCGAATCAGCAAATACAACATGCTTGGCCGGATGCCGGTCGCCGAAAATATTTTTATCGTAGACGATCATCAGCATCATTTGTGTCCGATAAATATTTCTGCTGAAAAAAGCAAAAACAATTTTATGTGAATAACAACTTTTAAGGTTGGACACGTCTTTTATATTTTATGTAAAAATAGACGTTAGCCCTGAACAATCAGAATTATTCAGGGCTAACGTTACCATTTAGAAAGCAGTTTCCAATCCAAAATAAATTGTTCGTGGTCGCCTGGGTCCGTAAGTGTAAGCCGGGTCCCTATCCGCGCCAAAATCGAGATCATCCTGGTAGGCATCCAAAATATTCTTCACACCAAGATTCAGTTTTGCATTGAGCCCGTTATTTAACGGCAGCTTATACGACAAACCCAAATCAGCTTCAAAAAAGTCATCGCTTCTTTCCAGAATCAGTAGCGGGTCTTCCTGGTAATCGACCGCTTTTTCGTGGGGAACGTCGGCTTTTCCAATATATTTGCCGTTAGCTAACAAATCGAGATTGCCAGTCGCATTCCATGAAACGCGAATGTCAGCCGAGAGGTCAGGCGTTCTGAAAAAGTTTTTTGTTCCGAAATCCTCATTCGGGCTATCATAACGACTTTGTTTGTAAGTGATTCCTGCCCTTGTTTCGAAACGTTTCATGGGTCGAATGCCCAACTCCAGCTCCATCCCTTTCACCCTGGCGCCATCGCTGTTCACCCGTTCCCAGCGTTCGATATTTCCCTGCTTGGCGACAAACTGCTCGGTAAAGGAATCAGTCAATCTGGTGTAAAAAGCCGTGAAGGAGAACATGGTTGGAATGTCATGAAAATAACCGTTATATTCCAATCCTCCGCTATAGAAATGGCTCCGTTCCTCTTTCAGCTCCGCTGAATTGCGAATGATGCGCTGATCGCCTTCGATGCCGCACAGATGAAGATCTTCATCATACGTTTGCGGCGGCTTAAAACCGGTGGTATAGGCAGCCCGCAATTTCAAGCCGTCGCTTATTTCAAATTTACCGTTAATACGTGGACTCACGATCCAGTCACTCAACTCGGAATGATTATCAAGGCGCACGCCAACCACAAATTCCACTTGTTCATCTGAACCGAAATGAAGGTTATCCTGAATGAAAATACCGGCGTCCTTGTAGACTTCATCCAGGTAATAGGCAGTTTCGGCTGCTGTCTTATCATTTATTTTGTCATGAGAATACTGTAATCCTGCGGTTAGCAAATGGCCTGCCAGGCGATAGTTGGTTTGAAAACCGGCAATTTGCAACGGATTGTCGGTTTTACCATAAAACGCCAGCGCATCCAGTTGATCTTGCGGCGTGGCACCGTCCAGGCCGCCAAAATACGATTTTCGGTTGGTATTTGAAAAAGAATAGTACAGGCGATAATCCCAGAGCGGTGTAGGGCGATGCGACCACCGAACCGTGCCGCCGGTGCGCCAGTGTTCCAGCCATTCCGCAATCTCCGCTTCATGAACCGGCTGATCAAACTTATTCCCGCCTCGTCGTTCCTCATGAATCTGGTGCAACGATGTCAATAATTCGCTATTATTAAAAGGCTGATAGTACCATTTAAAGCCAATCGATTCGTTGCGCAGCTCACCCAATTCGGAAAAGCCATCGTCATTGTGATCATACGGGTTCCGTTTGCGAAACGAGCCAAAGACATATGCGCCGGAATTGCCTTCTTTGAAAACAGTTTCCGCCACCGCGCCCACATGCTGATCCAATTCACCGCCAGTTGTATGATTCTGATATTTAATACGCACCTGGTTCAGCAACGGCCGGCGGGTGATCATGTTGATCACACCGGCAACCGCACCGCCGCCATACAGCGACGATCCGCCGCCTTTGACCACTTCAATTTGATCCACCATTTCCTCCGGGAAATGCTCCAGCCCGTAAACGCCCGCTAAACTGCTGATCACCGGATCGCCGTCAATTAGAATCTGAGAATATTTGCCATCCATTCCCAAAATACGCACCTGGGAAAAGTTGCAATTGGTGCAGTTGTTTTCTACGCGAACCCCGGTTTGGAACGAAAGTGCTTCAGCAAGGTTGACGGCTTGCTTTAGTTCGATGAGCTTTCGGGGGATGACCTCGGTTCGCACCGGTGTATCTTCCAGCAAGTGCGGCGTAGAAGTTCCAGTAACGACAACCGCTCCCATTTCCAGAATGGTTGACTTTAATTCAAAATTAAGTGTGATTGTCTCATTCACCGAAAGCAGGACACTCCTGAGCTCGCGCTGGTATCCCATCATTGAGGCTGCCACGTGCCACTCTCCAACAGGTGCATTGCTGATAATGTACTCGCCGTTTTCATCAGTGGCGGCGCCGGTGTTGGTGTGATCGAGAAAAACGTTCACACCAACAAGGGGCTCTTTTGTATCTTTATCGATAACTTTTCCTTTAATATTGCCAGCTGGCGTCGTTGTGCTCATGTTTCCAGCTGGCGTCGCTGAGCTCGTGAGCGGCAAAGAAAGCATCAGTACCAGTATAAAAACAGATTTGAATAATGTATGCTGTGAATTCATAAAATCCTCCGATAAAATCGTTTGTTAAATCAACATTATCTGTCGTGAAAATGTATCTTCAATACGTGCTCAAACGATTTTCGCGGCGGCGCTCTGATTAATTTATCGAGAGTAATATCATATTTCAAACTTTTAATGACTGGTGAAAAATTGAGCCAAAAAACCGAAAGTGTAAACAACCAGATAAACTGGAGAACTGAAATATGCTCGAACAGATGTGTGAGTACATCTAAAATGAAAAATTGAAATTTGGTATGTTTATGATTTGGGAAAGGATTGCCCTGCTCACCTTTTTCATGCGGATGCGTATGGAAATAAATGACTTTCCCATTGCCAATCCTGTGGAAATGTCCATTATAAACTGAACTTACAAAAGCCAGCGACAGGGCGATTATAAGAATAATCGAGATGGTAATTAGTACTATTCTTTTTCGCATTTTCAAAAACGTATATAGACAATATGGACTTATTCAAATTAGGCCAAAAACGAAGTATTTCCGGCTGAATTTGATGAACGAGCTGTAAATAGATTTAGAATGAAATGAATTAAGAATTGATGAGCAAAGGGGGAGGACCGCGTCTACGGATGCTTCTGAAAAATTCTACAGCAGTAATGGATGACGAGGAAATTTTGATTTTAAAATTCGCATCTAAAATCAAAATTAGGGAAAATATGGATAACATGAGTGAGAATAAGGAAAGTATCTTGTAAATAAGAGAGAAAATAACAAAATCACTTTTTGTGTGTGAATGGTTTGGCGCGTGGTTGCTTGACTTCTTATCATGTTGATAAGGGTGAGCGTGGACGACAACGTGGCCATTTTCATCGAAGTGCAAATGGGCATAATAATAAAGGTTGAAATTTACCCAAATCAATGAAAGCGTTATTAATAAAATAATTATTGGCAGCTGTTTTGAATTTCTAAGTGTCATCCGTTACTGATAAGAATTTTGCTTTTTCAAGGGATCAAAAAGATCGAGGACATCATCTTCTGTCCTCCAGCCATTTTCCGTTGTCAGAACACCCTGCCATTTCTGGCATCCTCATAGCCTCTGACCTGCCGCTAAATTAGCCAAAATAAGCCTGAAAATCAAGCAAGATATCAAAAAAGCATGTAACCAGGCCGTGTCGCTGCCGAACCGGGGAGCGGTCCCATCATGGAAGGACTATTTATATGCAGACGCGGTCAAATTAGCACAAAAGTAAAAGTTTAACCATCTGAACACGTTCTTTGACAATTTTTGAAAATTTTACTGA
>DYKB01000159.1 GCA_020722815.1 Caldithrix sp.
CGAAACATGATATTATAATTACACTTTTTACAATCGTGTATGGATTGATGTTAACCGAGTTATTTTTAAGTTTTCATAAACTTGTTAGCGCAAGAAAAAATGTGAAATGGCATTGGTTACCACTGTTAGCTGCTTGGTACCTTTTCTTGATTATTTTAAAAAATTGGTGGGATCTGACATCTGTTCAAAATAGTACAGATTGGATGAATATATTATTTTTCATAGCATATGGACATTTGCTCTTATTGTTATTTTTATTAGTCGCAACAGCTTTACCTGACGTAATTGAAAAAAATGGTGTTGAATTAAAAAGTTACTATTTTAAAAATCATAGATATTTTTGGGGATTAATGACTTCCGTTGTAATTTTATCAACATCAATAACTTTATTAAAACGATACCATGAATTAAGTACTGGTAATATTTATAATCTTTTGGCGGTTATTATTTATATTATATTACTAATTGTACTGACAATAAGTAAAAGATATTGGGTACATTCCGTTCTTTTAGTTCTATTTGTTATCACTACAATTTTCGAAATACTTAATACATGTTTTTAGATATAAATAATGCTTAAAATTTTATTGTGTATAACATCTGGCTGCAGTTGACCGAACCGCCGTGCTTCAATTGAAGTTCAATGGAGAATTGAATGTTTCGTGCAATAAATCAGTTTTAGTGTAGCGGTTTTGGCAGCTCAGTTATGTCGTTAGCACTCAAGATTATTGAATATATGGAGATTAAATGTCAAAACACGATAGCTACGATTTTCCTAAAACTGGAATACACAAGTATGTTGCGGAATACATAAGGTCTTTGCCAGACATTTCTGGTAAGAGAGTATTGGATATTCCATGTGGTGATGGAAGAGCAAGTTATGAATTCAAGAAAAAGGGGGCTTACGTAATAGCCTTAGATCTTTTCCCAGATTTCATGAAACTGGATGATTTGTCAGCTGAGTATGCTGATTTATCAGAATCTCTACCGGTAGAAAGTGAGTCAATTGATTACATTATTTGCCAAGAAGGCATTGAGCATATCCCAAATCAACTGAATGTATTTGAAGAGTTTAACAGGGTATTAAAGAAAGACGGGATGTTGTTAATAACCACTCCAAATTACTCGCATGTCCGGGCGCGGTTGTCTCACTTATTACTTGAAACTGATTTTTGGAAACGAATGCCTCCAACAGAAATTGATGGTATATGGTTTGCAAAAATCAACACTGATAAGATGTATTTCGGTCATCTTTTTTTGCTTGGTGTTCAACATTTACAAAGTCTAATAAGCTTTACAGGCTTTGAAGTCAAAAATCGCATAAAAACGGATATTGGAAAAACCTCGCTTATCCTTGGTTTGGCCATTTATCCTTTACTTGCGTTATTCTCCATATTTTCGTATTGGGCTTACCGTAAGAAAAATTCTCATGTTGAACAAGGCAAAAAGCAGAAAATTTTATGGGAGCGGGTCAAATTAAACCTTTCGCCAACAACCTTATTTTACAAGCATATATTCTGGGAATTACAGAAAAAAAAACAGTCTTGATGAAGTGATTATTAAGCTTAGAAATATGCAAAGGAAATAGCAAAAGTGCTAACAATCGCATGCACTCGGACAGCAAAAAGCGCCGCTCCTTCGTCGCTCTGCTTTTTGATGCCGGTGATGCGACACGTTATACCAATAAACCACAAAAAAAGGCAAGAGATGAACACTGACTTATCCTTTATCACAAACGAAGAAAACCAAAGCCTCAAAGAACGGTTCCGAGTGCTGATCAAAGATACATCCTTTTTTGACTGTCTGGTGGGATATTTCTATTCAAGCGGATTTCATGCGATTTATCCTGCTTTGGAAAATACAAAGAAAATCCGCATCCTGATCGGCATCGGAACCAACCGGCAGACATTTGAAATGATGCAAGAGGCAAATCGTTCAATTCAGAGCTCATTTGACTTCTCCCATGCCGAAGCCAAACAGGAGATCGAAACTCTGGTTGAAACCGAAATGGCCGATTCCGAGGACAATCGAAGCGTTGAAGACGGTGTGCACAAGTTCATCGCTTGGATCAGAAGCGGAAAACTGGAAATCCGGGCATATCCTTCCCAAAATATCCATGCCAAGCTTTATATCATGACCTTCCGGGAAGGCGACCGTGACACCGGCAGAGTGATCACCGGTTCAAGCAATTTTTCTCAAAGCGGCCTTGTGGATAATCTTGAGTTCAATGTGGAGCTGAAAAACCGAAGCGACTATGAATTTGCCCGGAACAAGTTCGAAAAGCTGTGGCAAAACGCTGTGGATGTGAGTGAAAAATATGTCCAGACCATTCAGGACAAAACCTGGTTAAGTCAGAACATCACCCCCTGGCAGCTGTATCTCAAATTCCTTTACGAGTATTTCAAAGACGAGTTGAGCCAGGCGGATGAGGTTTTTGTCAGGTATCTGCCGCAGGAATTCAAAAAACTTGAATATCAGGAACAGGCGGTTTTGAATGCCAAGAAGATACTGTTGGAATATGGCGGTGTTTTTATTGCTGATGTTGTCGGTCTTGGCAAAACCTATATCTCGGCCATGCTGGCCGGGCAACTGGAAGGAAGAACCCTGGTTGTTGCTCCGCCCGTACTTCTGGAAAAATCAAACCCGGGTTCGTGGCCCAACGTGTTTTCAGATTTCCGGGTGCCCGCAGATTTTGAATCCCTCGGCAAACTTGATCATCTGCTGCACAGAGACACGGAGAAATATGCCAATATCATCATTGACGAAGCCCACCGTTTCCGCACGGAAACAACCATCACCTATGAAAAACTGGCGGAAGTCTGCCGGGGCAAACGGGTCATCCTGGTCACCGCAACCCCCTATAACAATACGCCGAAGGATATTCTGAGTCTGCTCAAGCTGTTTCAAAAAGCCAAAAAAAGCACCATCCCGAACCTGCCGGATCTGGACGCATTTTTCTCCAGACTGGAAAACAAACTGAAAAACCTGGACCGGAAAGCGGACTATTCGGAGTATATTGCCACGGTGAAAGACAATGCCCGGGAGATACGCGAGAATGTCCTCAAATACCTGATGGTGCGCCGGACCCGTTCGGAAATTGAAAAATACTTCATTAAAGACATTAAAGAACAGGGACTCAAGTTCCCGCAGGTTGAAAAACCGGTCCCGTTTTTCTATGAGCTAAGCGAAAATGAAGACAAAATTTTCAACACCACCATAGACCTGATCGCCAACCAATTCAGGTATGCGCGCTATATGCCTATGTTGTACTATAAAGGAAAGATCGATCAATTGGAAGCCCAGTCCCAGCGCAATATGGGCCGCTTCATGAAAATTTTGCTGGTCAAGCGCCTGGAAAGCAGTTTTTTTGCCTTCCGAAACTCGGTTGAGAGATTTTTGCATTCTTATGAAATGTTCCTTCAGGAGCTTGATAACGGCTCCGTGTATGTCAGTAAAAAGCATATCAACAAAATCTTTGAGCTTCTCGAAAACGATGATGATGAAGCGATTCAGAAATTGATCGACGAAGGCAAGGCGGAAAAATATGACAGTCAGGACTTTAGGGAGGATTTGAAAAAAGACCTGGAACACGATCTGGGCATTCTAAAACAGATCAAAATGCGCTGGCAGCAGGTGGACCGCGACCCGAAACTGCTAAAATTCACCAGCGAACTTGGCCGAAACGCGGTGCTGAAAAAGAACCACCTGATCATATTTACCGAATCCAAAGAGACCGCCAATTACCTGTATAAAAATATCGACCAGGAGTATCCCGGCGAGATGTTGTTGTTTACCGGCGACTCCGGGGAATCGGTTCGGGATAAGGTGATTGAAAACTTTGACGCCCGGGCGCGTCATAAAAAGGACGAATACCGTATTCTGATATCCACGGAGGTGCTTTCCGAGGGCGTCAATCTGCACCGGGCCAATGTGGTGATCAATTATGATATTCCCTGGAACCCGACCCGCATGATGCAGCGGGTGGGGCGCATCAACCGTGTGGATACGCCCTTTGATACAATCCACACCTTTAACTTCTTCCCGACGGTTCAATCCAATGATCAGATTAAATTAAAAGAAGCAGCGGAAGGCAAAATCCACG
>DYKB01000160.1 GCA_020722815.1 Caldithrix sp.
CTGAAAAAGATTAAGAATGATAACGTTTGCTGGATTTGACCCATCCGGTTGGTTGAGGTAACACCTTCTTCACCTTGGTAATCCGCCAAACCCGGGACACCACCAACCTTATTCCCTTATTGGTGATGATAATCAAATGAAGCAATAAGGTCATAAGGTTAAATTGCCGGGACCCTCGAATTGTTACGAAGGTCAATAAGGTCGATTGGGTTTGAACTCGCGGCCTGGTTGATTAAAAACCTTATTCACCTGAGGAATCAGTAAAACCGGCGACACAACAAATTTGATACTATTCCCTGTGATCGGTTACCTTTTATGATTGTTAAACAATATGCAACTCTAATAAATAATAGCAAAAATTTTTTTAAAAATCCACGTGAAATCGATATCAAAATATGTTAGATAACTTATTGATTTTAGTAAAAATCAAATTATGTACCAGCTTTAACATCCTTCTAAGGACTTTAAAAGAGTATACATATCAATCATCCTGCAAAATTTGCAATGTGTTGTGCATTTCATGCAGAAATTATGAATTGCTTAATATTAAAAAAATTGTTAAATTGAGCATATCTCGTACTTTTAGTAACCAATATTTCATATACACTACCAACAGAATGATTCGATTGCCACCAAGAGCGCTTGAGCGATTTCAGGTTAAATTCGCGCAAAATTGCTATGGGCCTGTTGCTAAAAATGAGAAACAAAATTGAACCACTTATTTTTAAAGGAGGTCTGAATATGTTTCGAAATTCACTCTTTTTATTGATGTTTTTTTTGTTTTCGTTACGTGTTTTAAATGCTATGGATGTGGTGCTGGAATTTCAGGGGCAAAAATATCCGCATCAAATCAAGATTGAGTTGACCAGCCTTCAGAAAAAAGCTTTGAATAAACCAATTTATACGTCAACGCAAAGCCAAAAAACGACACAGGCTTTTAATACAATTCTTTTTAATGGATCGGGTCCTGATTCGAGTTGGCGCCTCGAAGTTAGTTATCTTCAGGAAGACGGAAAATGGTCGCCATGGCTTAAATCTCATATAAAGTTTTTTAAAACAGGTCGATTTTGGGCGAAATGCAGCTTACCCGCCTGTACAAAGGAAAGGATACGCTATCAGATTCTGAATAAGGGACTTCGACAGAAATTTATTCTCTCTCTGTTTGAAATTCAGGTTTTTGACGCCACGAAAGACGATGAAAATGAACATAGTCAATTAAATCCACCGCCTGTTTACAAAATATTGGCGACACCGGATTCTTTTCCCCGACCAGAAATCGTTTTACGAGCGCGCTGGGGAGCTCAACCATCCACCGGAATTCAGGTTCCTCATTCACCCTATCGAATGACGTTGCACCATACCGCCATGCAGCGGACGGTAACACTGGAGGAAGGTGCCGCTGAAATGCGTTTTATTCAGGATTTTCATCAAAATGCCCGGGGCTGGCGGGATATCGCCTATCATTTTCTGGTAAATGATTCGGGCTATATCTATCAGGGTGTACCCGAAGCTTATGTTGGAACGCATACCGGCGGTGCCAATACCGGGAACATTGGCTTGAGTATGATGGGAAATTTTGAAGAAGATCAGGTGCCGCTGCTCATGCTCGAAGCCTGTATCAAATTATTTTCCTATCTATCATTTTCGCACCAGATTACTCCGGATTCATTGCTGGGGCATCGGGATTACAATCCCACGACACGCTGTCCGGGCAAAAATGGCTATGCCTTGCTGCCAGCGATACGAAACTCTATTCGCCAGAATTTGGCTGATGGTGCTCCATATATCACCGATCCGCAGCCACGGCCTTTCTCTATAGAAGTTAAACCGACGCCTGATATCATGTTTCATGTAAAAGATGATCGGGAAGGTGTTGATCTCAATTCAATTAAAATGTGGATCGATGGGAACCTCACCAAACCGACTTCTATCACCGGCGATTCTTCCGATTATTGGATTCGCCATCGCATCACGAAACCATTGGAGAATTCGAAAAATATTATTATCAAAGTCGAAGCCCTTGATCTGGCGGTACCGCCGGCAAATTTGCATTATACTTACAGTTTTAAAATTCGATCACTTGATTTATTATTCGAAACTATTAATCTAAACGCTATGTCTGGTGGCAAGTTTGAACTGCAAGGAACGTGGGAAGCTCTGGAACAAGATGTTTCACTTACTGGCTTATCCCGTGGAGAAGTATATTGGACAATGGACTCGCTTGGGACAAATAGATTCAAATTTTTTCCGGATATTAAGGAATCAGGTGATTATCAAATATCAATAGCATTTAGCGGAGGTGTTCTGGGACTCAATGCCCGGTATCGTTTGACAAACTCCTGCGGCGTATCGAATGAAGAATTTATTGAATATAATGCGAAATTTGTCAATCAGTGGGGAAAACTGGGGAGTAGCCCGGTTTATTTTGAAAACGGCTTTCCTTCCACTGGTTTTATTGAAATTTTGCCGATTCCGGGATTGTCCAGTTATATGCTCGTCGATGCTTTTCGATTCCAGAAGGTTGATCCATTTCAATCCCCAGCCATTCCGGACTTAAAATATGTCCGGCAAAATGAGAATGGTAAAATCGAAATTGCCTGGTTTCCAGCGCTTGAAGGTGATGTAACGGGATATCGACTCTTTCAAAGCCTGGATGGCAAAAATTGGGGAGAACCAATTGTAGATGAAAAGGTGTTATCGACTGGCGATAGCGTGTGTTTTATGACGGTTCAACAAACTGAAAATCCAGTCTATTTTCAGATTGTGAGTGTGGATTCACATCAGGTTGAAGACGAAGCAAATGAGTTAAAACCTATTTTAAGTGAACCTTCTGATACGTATGGGATTTGTTCAAAAAATGAACATCGTATTTTAATTGTCGATGCGTTTGATCGACAATCCAGTTGGATAAAAGGTCAGCATTTCTTCGTTCGCAGCTATGGAGAAGCGCTGGCGGCGAATGGGGTTGGTTTTGAATCCTGTAATAATGATGTAATTCAAACCGGAGAAATCAAGTTAACTGATTATCAAATTGTAATTTACTTCTGCGGCGATGATGGCACGGCGGATGAATCCCTTTCTTATATCGAGCAGATGAAAATAGCTCATTTTTTGGCCAGTAGTGGAAAGTTATTTATTACAAGTTCCGAACTTGGATATGATATTGGGCAATCGAGACCGGAAGAAATTGAGCGATATAAAAATATTTTTAAAGCCAAATTTGTCGGGGATGATGCGGGTGTTTTGGAATGTCAGGGGGCAAAAGGGACTGTTTTTGATGGACTTGAATTTACTTACGGTATTCCCACCGAAGATACCTATACCGAAGATTGGCCTGATTTTATCGAGCCACTTGGGAAATGTCAGCCAGCGTTTTACTATAAAAATACATCAAAAGTGGCAGCGATTCAGTATACCGGTGTTTTTGGGACTGATTCAACGAAATCAGGCCAACTGTTCTATCTGGCTTTTGCGTTTGAAACGATCTATCCTCGTGAAAATCGCATAAAATTTATGAGTCGGATTTTAAATTACTTTAATGTATCCACCGATGTCGCCCCGGAATATACAGGTGGATTGCCAGAGAATTATTCCCTTTCCCAAAATTACCCCAATCCATTTAATCCAAAAACGATTATTCAATACGAATTGCCCCAACCTGGTGATGTCACGATGATAATTTATAATTTACTTGGGCAGAAAGTGAAGCTATTTCAGGAAGGGCTAAAAGAAGCCGGTCACTATGAGATAAGCTGGGATGGCCTCGATTCAAATGGATTGTCGGTGGGATCAGGAATCTATTTTTATGAAATCCGGGCGAATGATTTTATTAAAAGGAAAAAGATGGTATTAGCGCGGTAAAGCGAGCGATACGTTAGCCAGGCGCTCAAAGCTTTAACCCGAATAATTTATCGCCACGAAGACACAAAGTCACGAAGAAGACTTAATTGTTTTTGTAAAGGCATTTAACATTTTAATTTTAAATTAGTTATCGTAACTTTATGGTAACCGATCACAGGGAATAGTATCAAATTTGTTGTGTCGCCGGTTTTACTGA
>DYKB01000161.1 GCA_020722815.1 Caldithrix sp.
TTGGGACCTTCTCCAGCCCCAGGATGCGATGAGCCGACATCGAGGTGCCAAACCCCTCCGTCTATGTGGACTATTGGGAGGGATCAGCCTGTTATCCCCGGGGTAACTTTTGTCTGATGATCTTCCACGCTCCTATAAGCGATGGTCGGTTCACTAACTTCCACTTTCGTGACTGATCGGCTTATGGGCCTTTCAGTAAAGCTGGCTTGTGCGTTTGCGCTATCAGTCCGATTTCCATCCGGACCTAGCCAACCTTTGTAAACGCCTCCGTTACCTTTTAGGAGGCGACCGCCCCAGTCAAACTACCCACCAGGCACTGTCCCCGCACTAGTAGAAATTCTAAATCCTAATCTCTAAATCCAAAACAAATTTAAAATACAAATTTTCCAAATTCAAAAAGTTTTTAATTTTGAATTTTGGTAATTTGATATTGTTTAGGATTTAGGATTTCGTGCTTAGTGCTTCTAATAGTGCAGGGTTAGAATTGCAACTTTAACAGGGTGGTATTACACTGACGGCTCCGCCCCAACCGAAGTCGGGGTTTCAAAGCCTCCCACCTATGCTAGGCAGTTAAAACCGCAACCCAATACCAAGCTGTAGTAAAGCTCCACGGGGTCTTTTCGTCTTGCCGTAGGTCGACGGCATCTTTACCGTCATTGCGATTTCACCGGGTCCCTCGTTGAGACAGTTTCCAAGTCGTTACACCTTTGATGCGGGTCAGAACTTCATTTTGTTTGATCGCTTTCGCGAAAAATCAGACTATATCTTCAGCTTATCCAAAACACTTAGGAGTTTTGCTTTTTTGTATTTTCTTCTTCCAGAACCGTTCATCTTGAAAGCCATTCTGATAATTTCTTTCAAGTGTTCGGGATTTCGATGTTTCACTTGAGCCACATTTTCGCAGATTTTTGAAAATATTTCAAAATCTGCTTTCTTTGTGGTCATCAAGGGAAACTTTCTAAAGTGAGGAATTATAAACTTGCGCAATTCATCAATATTTCTCACTTCATATTTGAAACATTGATCGCTTTTGGAAAATCTTATACTTCCGCAATTGAAAAATTGACGGATTTTTTTCAGAATTTTCAGACTGCGCCTGTTTTGTCCGATTGCAAAGCTCGGACGAACCTCGATTTTAGTTTTCAGTTTTTCTCGAAGATTGAAAGACACTGAAAAGCATCCTTCGCCATCGATAAAACCGGTGATATAAGAAGCAAAATCCATATGTTTCTTTTAGTAAATAAGCGCTGGCGTGTTATCTCGATTTTTTTCGAGATCTCAGCTTTCGCTTCAGTCGTTACGGGGTCACGAAGACTTCCCACGGTATTAGCGTATCCTTTTGAGACTTAGCCTCCACCGTTATTAGCCAGTTTGCTTTATTGCATTACTGCAATATTCAGGCAAGTATCTGACATCATTACCTGACAAGGAATTTCGCTGATCGCTTCCTTTGGCGATGTACCATATCTTCACCCACAACATTTATGGAGCACGGCGTATGGTATCTGAGGGTTCTCTGGTATTATATCAGAGTCTTCCCTGCTGATCATCCCGACAAGTCGAGACTTCCCAGCATATAGCCATGTAATTTTAGGACCAATCCTGCATTACTGCAGGACGAAGCAGCTATTTTTGGTGCAATTTATTTGAACTCTTCAATTAGACTTGCAAACTGTTAACTATAATCGTTCCAGTCCTTGAAATCACCTTCTTGCAAAGGCAATTTCAACCTTAGAACGATTATAGTTATCGCTGACGTTCACCGGCGCTTCGGGGAGCAAGCTTGCACCGCTCCCGTTAACGTTCCGGCACTGGTCAGGTGTCACCCCCTATACTTCCCCTTGCGGGTTTGCAGAGAGTTGTGTTTTTGATAAACAGTCGCTTGGAATCTTTAATTGCAACCGACGCTCCGCATCGGAAGCTCCAATAACCAAGTGCCAAATCCCAAATAAATCCCAATTACCAAAATTCAAATGGCTAAAAAGTTTTAGATTTTGAAAATTGTAATTTGGCACTTATTTGGAATTTGGGTCTTGTGGTTTGGAATTTCCGATGCGAAGCATCGGTGAGACATCTCCCGAAGTTACGTCTAGTTGTTTTGCCGAGTTCCTTAACGAGGGTTCTCCCGTTCGCCTTAGTATACTCTACCAGTCCACCTGTGTCGGTTTTAAGTACGGACATTATTGGACCCGCGCACAGCGCGGAATTTTAAATTTTTAATTTTGAATTTTAAATGAATTTTTAATTATTTAATGTCTAAATTTCAAAACATTAAAAATTAAGTCATTCAAACATTCAAAATTGGTTCGAAATTTTAAATTCGAAATTCAAAATTCCGTGCTATGCACAGTATAGAGGTTTTTCCCGATACCCTGCTCAATTGCCTTCCCCCGGCAAGCCGGAGTTCGCTTCGCTTCTTAGAATATTGTCCTGTGGATTTTCCTGCAGAACTTCTTCAAAGCAAAGACATCAATC
This sequence comes from Caldithrix sp., assembly GCA_020722815.1. Classification (GTDB taxonomy): domain Bacteria; phylum Zhuqueibacterota; class Zhuqueibacteria; order Thermofontimicrobiales; family Sulfurfontimicrobiaceae; genus DYKB01. The sequence goes on from DYKB01000161.1 coordinate 2,476, forward strand.
CAATAAGATGCGCAATCTACTAGAATATGTCACCTCATTTATGAAACCAATAATGGGGCCGGAATATTAACCGGCTGTCCATCGACTACGCCTTTCGGCCTCGCCTTAGGACCGCCTAACCCTGGGTTGATCGACATTGCCCAGGAAACCTTGGACTTTCGGCGTGTGAGGTTCTCACTCACATTGCGGTTACTCATGCCAACATTCTTACTCCCGTATTCTCCACGACGGCTCACGCCTTTCGCTTTACTGAATACGGGACACTTCCCTACCAAACCAGCGCAAGCGCTGGAAATTCTAAAACCTAATCCCTAAATTCAAAACAATATCTAATTCTCAAAATCCAAATATCAAAACGTTTTGAACATTCGAATTTGGAATTTTGGATTTGTTTAGAATTTAGGATTTCGTGCTTAGGATTTCCAGTGCTTGCACTGGCTTCCGCGTCTTCGGTACTATGTTTAGCCCCGTTGAATTTTCGGCGCGAAGTCTCTGGACTAGTGAGCTGTTACGCACTCTTTCAAGGATGGCTGCTTCTGAGCCAACCTCCTAGGTGTCTGTGAAACTTCACTTCCTTACCCACTTAACATAGATTTGGGGACCTTAGACGGCGGTCTAGGCTGTTTCCTTTTTGAGCGTGGAGCTTAGCCCCCACGTTCTGACTGCCGGGATAAAATTGACGGGAATTCGGAGTTTGGTTGAGAGACCTAGGATTGCTCCACGATCCCTCATTCAGTCGCTCTACCTCCCGCAATTATTTACCCAACGCTAGCCCTCAAGCTATTTCGGGAAGAACCAGCTATGGCCGAGCTCGATTGGAATTTCTCCTCTACACACAAGTCATCCCTGCGTTTTGAACGGCGCTAGGGTTCGGGCCTCCCGCAGATGTTACTCTGCGTTCACCCTGCTCATATGTAGCTCGCCCGGCTTCGGGTCTAATCCATGCGACACCCAGCGCAAGCGCTGGAAATTCTAAAACCTAATCCCTAAATTCAAAACAATATCTAATTCTCAAAATCCAAATATCAAAACGTTTTGAACATTCGAATTTGGAATTTTGGATTTGTTTAGAATTTAGGATTTCGTGCTTAGGATTTCCAGTGCTTGCACCGGTACGGCGATTAAGCCTCGCTTTCACTACGCCTTCCCCGCTCAATTTTTTTGGACCTCACAAATATAATTCGTCAAACAAAAAAATGTCCGATAATTTTATTTTATCGATCTATGTCCAAAAAATTTGAGCGGGTTAGGCTTGCCGCATAGAATTAACTCGTTGGCTCGTTCTGCAAAAAGCACGCCATAACCGCGCACAGCGCGGAATTTCCAATTTCCAAGCGCCAATTTCCAAATAATATCCAATAACCAAAATTCAAACGACTAAAAGTTTTGTTTTTTGAAAATTGGAATTTGGGATTTATTTGGGGTTTGGGATTTGGTTTTTGGGATTTCCGTGCTGCGCACGGCGTTGACTCTTCGTAAGCATATGGTTTCAGTTCTATTTCACTCCCCTCACCGGGGTGCTTTTCACCTTTCCCTCACGGTACTAGTTCACTATCGATCTCGCGCAATATTTAG
>DYKB01000084.1:0-22084 GCA_020722815.1 Caldithrix sp.
GTCCCGTTTGAACAACCCCTCGCTCACAATGGCATGGATATGGCTGTGCCAGCCCATCAGGTCGCCAAAGGTCTGAATCGCCCCCACATAACCAGGTTCCCCCGCTCGAACCCCGCAGGCCTGGCGCAAGGCATCCCGGATCGTTTCATACGCCATCCTGCATAGTTGCCCCAGCAAGCGGCGGTCGTACCGGAAGAAAATGCGCAACCGCTTCGGCATGGTCAATACCCACTGCCGTCTGCCTGTGCGGAACGCAGACAGGGTGGCTGACAGGCGCCAAGACTTCCTCTGCCAGCCTCATGCCCAGCAACAGCGCCCGCTTCTGATCGCAGGACGGGCAATCCCGCTTTGCAGAACCGGCAGGAAAACGCCACGAAAAACTCCTTCCCGCAATCCGCACAGCGCACCCGTGCAAATGCCTCCCGCAGGTCACTGCATTTCCTGTCCGCACAGGCGGGGAGAAACTTGTTGATGGCGCTGCGCATGACCGGCCGCCAATAGCCATATTGCGGCTGGAACCGTTCGTCGTAAACCCGCTCGACCGCGTCAAAATGGTCACGCACCAGTCTGAAAAAGGGCGAAGCCTCGTATATTAAAACTATCTACTTTAGTATCTAATTCAAAACGCGAAGCACAAATTGTCTTTAATTCTATCATTTGTTCTTTGAAAATGCTTGATTTTGTATATTAAAACGATCGCCTTTGGTATCTAATTCCAAAACGCGAAGCAAAAATTGTCTTTAATTCTATAATCCATTTTTTGAAAAACACCTGATTCTGGTAAAACGGTGGAAATTTCGCGGAATAAAATAATTAAATAATAATATAATTCAGCTAATTATAATTCAGTTGCGCGAAATTTATTCAACCTGGAATCGAAACATGAAATCCACCCTTACCAAAATTTGTGTTATTTGTCAGCAGCCTTTTCACCCGGTTCGGCGCACGAAGCAACGGCAAACGGTATGTGAACAGGTCGCCTGTCGCTTACAGCGGAAAAAAAACACCCAACAGCAGTGGTGTCAAAACAATCCGGGCTATTCCAAGGGGCGCTATCACGAACTAAAATCCCGTATCCAGGCCCGCCGTTAGGCATACCAACAGGCGACGACAGCCAAACCGCCCCGGATTTGGAAAACGACGGGTATACAAGACAAATTAATTCGTGAATTTTCAATAACTTAACCGCGCCAGACGGTGGACGACTCTGGTATATAAGACAAAATAACCACTTGTTTTAACTGAATTTAATGAATCTTGGTATATAAGATCAGATAGCTTTTGTAAAAAAAAAAAAGCGTATCTTTTGCCAACTAATTTCCAGTACCAATTATGGAACTAAAACATGTTATCGAAACCACCGCTTAATCCCGCCCGTGTCCGTCGGATTACGGGTTCGTTTAGTTGGCTGGATCATCGGTTGATCCAGCAGGGCTTTCTGGCGCGCCTATCGCCGGCCGCACTGCTATTGTATTTTTCCCTAGTGCTGGTTGGTGATAAAAACGGGGTGAGTTTTTATCATTACGATAAGATTTGCAGCCTGTTAAAGCTGAAACTTAACCAGTATCTGCGCGCCCGGGACGAACTGATCCGCCTGGATTTAATCTGGATTTAATTGGGATTTAATTTGGATTTAATTGCGTTCGAACACCGTTATTTTCAAGTGTTACCGTTACCGACGCCGCCTCGGCAGGCCCCACCGCCCCGCGAAGAACCCGCGCGCGGCCGGGGCGTGCAACCCATCGGTACGATTTTAAACCCGTGGGTGCCATCCCATTCCCGTCCCGCGTCGGGAACCCGCTGATGGTTCGGGTTTTCAACCGGGGGCGTTCAATAATTAATTGCCTTTACCGCCTGTGAGTGACAGGCATTTCACGCTGAACCGCGAACGAAAAAACGTTTGTTTAACCTTGGGTTTTCAAGCCCGCGAATAAGACTGTTACTCGCCCGTGATTTGAACAAGCTGGATGAAATATCTGAGGTCAGTCGCACCGGGACTGAACCTGAATGACCGCACGAGTTTAGCCCAAATCACAGCGGCGAGGTGGTCGCGGAACAGCAAATTTAACTTGAAGGAGACCCGTTATGACCAGTAAAAATCTGTACGTGGGCATCGATGTCAGTAAAAGTAAACACGATGTCGCGATTATCAATGAACAAAAACAACTCTGCGGGCGGCCCCTGATCATTCAGGAGAATCGCCCGAGTTACTAAACGTTGGTAGCGCGGTTGGAACAACTCATGCAACCGCAACCGCTAACCCCAATTTATATTGGCCTGGAAGCCACCAGTAATTACTGGAAAAATCTATATTACTTTTTAGTGCAGGCCGCGGCGAATTTAAAAGTTCCACTCTCGATTACGGTGATTAATCCGCTGCGAACCAAAGCCTTTGCCCAAACGATTTTGCGACGGTCCAAAACCGATAAGGTGGACGCGCGCCTGATTGCGCAGTTTAAGACCGAAAAAAAACCACGCGCGTTCGCGGTGCCACTACCGCAATTTGAGGTACTTAAAAACATAGATCGACAAATTCACGCGCTGCGCAAATAGTTGACCATGAACGTCAACAAACTGCGCCTGGAATTATATAAAGTGGCGCCCGAACTGGAATTAGCCTTCTCCGCGTTGACCGGACAATAAATTTTAGCGCTCTTATTACAATATCCCACCGCGGCCGCGATCGCGCAGGCGACTACGGCGGATTTGCGGCAAATCCAGTATGGCCGGCATCAGTTACACCTGGCCGCGCCGTTGGTGCAAAAAATTCAGACGTTGGCACAGCAGAGTGTTACCTATAAAACAGGGACCGGTACCGACTAGGTCGTTCAGACACTGGTGCGCCAGATTCAACATTTACAACACGAAATCCAGTGGTTATAACAGCACATCGTGGGTTATTATCAGCAATTTCAACCAAACTTAAGTCGGCTAGCAACTATTCCTGGCGTGACGCCGGAAACCGCCTGTCTGCTGGAAGCCTATATTGGCGATGTCCAGCGGTTTCCTGCCGCCAAAAAACTGGTGGCCTTTTTCGGGATGAATCCCCGATTGCACGATTCGGGCTATCAGAAAAAATCGTCCGTAACACCGTTACAGAAAAAAGGCGAAGGGCGCGTGCGGCATAAATTATTTATGATTGTCCTGATCCAAATTCGCCACCAGCTAAATCCGTTTTACCGCTATTATCGCCGCTTGGTTGATAGTGGTAAACCCAAACTGGTAGCGATTGGCGCCACCATGCGTAAATTGTTGGTGACCATTTATGCCATGCTTAAAAATCAACAAGATTTTGACCCCGAAAAAGTGTGATTTTTTTTATTTTTTGCTTGACTTTTTGTATAGTATCTTATTTCATGAAAAATAAGGTAATAAGGTTGCGTTTCATCGCAGCCGCGGCTACTAAGGTTCGAAAAACAAAAATAAGGTTTAAAAAAATAAATTATTAGCCCCATAACGATGAGGCCAGGTATGGGTTTGGTGCTTATTTTTTCACCTTGATCACAAAATTTGAAAACTATTTCAATTCAAGTATAACATTAATAAATTTAAATCCAAAAATCAATGACTATCTGCACAAAACGCTATCAAAGTAATTTTTATCTGCCGAAAAAATCCCTTGATTCTGATCAAAAAAATCCATACAATTCACCGTTTATTTATGTAATAATTTGATTTCAGCTTAAATTTATAAATTCCGGAGCAAATCCATGTACTTCAAATACTTCCTTCTCTGGTTCCCCATGGTCATCATTGGCATCACCAACGGCATTATTCGGGTCGCGGGCTATGGCCGATTTTTCGATGAACTCACTGCTCATCAAATTTCTACGGTCACCGGCATCATTCTCATCGGAACTTATATTTGGATAATTACTAAATATTTTAAAATCCAATCTTCGGCTCAGGCAATTGGTATTGGCTTAATGTGGCTGATGCTAACAATTTTATTTGAATTTGGTTTTGGTCATTTTGTCATGGGCACTCCCTGGTCAAAATTGCTGCATGATTACAATATCCTCGAAGGAAGAGTGTGGAGCCTCTTTCTGATTTGGGTGACGATTTCACCATTCGTGATTAATAAATTGAGTCGTACAAAGTGAACGATTGGCTGTTAGCTGTTGGCTCTTGGCTATTGGCTTTTAGCTTCTGGCTTAAATAGATTTATCTGAAAATGTAGGACAAATTGCCAATTTGTCCGTTTGTGAAATACAAATACTTAAAACCAGACAATTTGATATTTGACCCTACATCAGCAGTTAATAAGCACAACATTCTCATCAAATTTTAAAAAATTAAAAGCCAAACGCCAATAGCCAAAAGCCGATAGCCAGAAGCCAATAGCCAAAAGCCGATAGCCAAACGCTCATATTATTTCATCAATAAGGAAATATTAAACTTGCTACAGGAGTCATAAATTAATTCTATGCTACAATCAATCTGGCCGGCAATTATCGTCATATCCGTCACCATCATCGGCGTTTCCCTGGGACGCTACCCCTTCCTGCGAATGAATCGCGCCACCATCGCTTTCGTGGGAGCCGTCGTTCTCATTATTATCAACGCCATTTCAACAGAAAAGGCTTATCAGGCAGTTGATTTGAATACAATCGTCCTGCTTTTTTCAATTATGGTTTTAAATGTCAATTTTCGCCTGTGTGGATTTTTCAATCTGGTTTCCAAATCCATCCTTAAATTCGCCCGAACACCCCAACGCCTTTTAGGGTATCTCATCTTCTTTTCTGGCTTTTTATCCGCGCTGTTTTTAAATGACACCATCGTCCTGGTATTTACACCAATTGTGCTGGAGATAACCACCCTCTTAAAACGCAATCCGCTTCCCTACCTGCTGGCCCTGGCAACCGCAGCGAATGTCGGCTCGGTGGCCACCATTATCGGAAATCCCCAAAACATCCTCATTGGCAGTTTTTCCGGCATTTCGTTCGCCGAATTTACCTTATATCTCCTTCCGATTGCCAGTTTGGGATTAATCGTTATCTGGATTTTCATCCGATTGTTATATAAAACCGAGTTTTCAAACGGAAAATTTGATGCGATTGAACTGCCCGAATTTCGCATCTTTCGCCCGCTGTTAAAAAAGTCGATTATTGCCTCAATTTTAATGCTGGCAGCCCTCTTCATCGGGGTACCGACAGCGCTTGCCGCAATGGGAGCAGCTTCTTTGCTCTTAATTACGCGCCGCATCAAGCCGGAACGCGTCTTTATCGAAATCGATTGGTCGCTGTTGGTCTTTTTCTCCGGGCTGTTCGTCGTCACCCGAACCATCGAAACGATTGGCGTCAGTGAACACCTGATTGATTTTTTAAAAATTAATAGCGGTAATGAAATCCTGGATTTGACGATTATTTCAACAATTTCCAGTAATTTAATTTCAAATGTCCCGGCAGTGCTATTGTTAAGAAATGTCATAACCGCATTTTCAAATACCAAAATCGCCTGGTTAACCATGGCCATGGCCACGACTTTTGCCGGCAATTTAACGCTTTTAGGTTCAGTCGCCAACTTGATTGTGGCTGAATCGGCGAAAAAACGGAATGTCATTCTTTCGTTTGGCGAATATTTGAGAGCGGGAGCACCGATTACTATCGTTACGATCATGATGGGGGTGCTTTGGCTGAGTATTTTTTATTAAACCTGAATAATTATCGCCACGAAGACACAAAGGCACAAAGAAAAATAAAGGCTTTTACTAAACTGGATTATTCATAATTTTTTTGCCGTGAAGGCACTAAGGCACAAAGAAAACAATAAGTTATAGTTTGTTAGCTGTAACCGTTCACAAGGGTAATAAATTAAACGCTTCTGTCATGCCCGTCCGTTAGCTAACGGATTGTCGGGCATCCATTTGTCAAAAAAAGTATGGATTCCCGCCAAAAACATGCGGGAATGACAGATTCGTTCCTCCCTGTGAACGGATACGTGAACACTTTATGAAGGTGTTTAAATTTTAAATAGAGTCTGTCCGAAATTGTAGGACAAATTGTTAATTTATCTGGATCTAATGCTTGATACAGGCTCTAAGCTTGGCAAATTGGCAATTTGCCCTACATAATAGAGTTTGTGGACCGACACTAAATAGTTTATTTCATTAATATAACAGAGAAAGCTTGACCTATTCTTTATCCCGGTTAAAATAGCGCAAAATCAAATTTTTATACATGATAATCCCTGACGTACGGTTTTCTTTGTGTCTTCGTGCCTTCGTGGCAAAAAATTATAAATATTTCATGTAAAACAGCCTTGAATATTTTAAATTAATTATTTTAATCATTTATAGTGAAAAGGAATGTTATGAAAAAATTTCTATTCATGAATTTAATCATCCTGGTTTTGTCTTACACAATTTATGCGCAAAATCCCATCGTTCCGCCGGGCGTTTACATCGCGGATCCATCGGCGCATGTGTGGCCGGATGGCAAAATGTACGTCTACGGCTCGCTGGATGAAAGCCCGAATTACTACTGCTCCTGGCGGCATCATGTACTGTCGTCGGATGATTTGAAGAAATGGACGATTCATGAAAACCGGTTCGCTTCAAAGGGGGAAAACGATCAGGTTCCCTACAGCGATCATCTGCTCTTTGCGCCGGATTGTCAGTTCAAAGATGGTATCTATTATCTCTACTACTGCATGCCCGACCCGAAATTTGCCGAAGGCGTCGCCACTTCGAACAGTCCCGTCGGACCTTTTATGAATGGCAAAAACATCCCGCTGGTGGGAAAAAATCAGATTGATCCCTGTGTCTTTATCGATGATGATGGCCAGGTGTACTATATCTGGGGCCAATTTACGGCGAAAATGGCAAAATTGAAGCCGAATATGATGGAAATTGATGAATCGACTGTGAAAGACAGCATTGTTACCGAAAGTGAGCATTTTTTCCATGAAGGCGCGTACCTGGTGAAACGCAACGGCATCTACTATTTCATCTATGCCCATGTTGGCCGGGCGCAAATGCCCACCTGTATCGGCTATGCCACCAGCCGCTCGCCAATGGGGCCATACCAATACGGCGGCGTGATTATCGATAATGACCACTGCGATCTGGGCAACTGGAATAATCACGGTTCCCTCGTGGAATTTAAAGGTCAATGGTATGTTTTCTATCATCGTTCCACCCACGGCTGCAACACCATGCGCAAAGCCTGTATCGAACCCATCACCTTCAATGCCGATGGCAGCATCAATGAAGTGGAAATGACGACACAGGGCGCCGGCGGGCCGTTGAATGCGCGGGAACAGCTCGATGCGGAGCGCGCCTGCCTCCTGTTCGGCAATGTCCGCATCGAAGCCATTTCAGCCGACAATGAAGCCCTGGTAAAAATTCACCCCAAAGATAGGGTGGTCTACAAATATATCGATTTTGGTGATGGCGTGGACAGCGTATCCGTTCGTGTCGCCCCTGGAATCAAAGCCGGGAAAATCGATTTTTGCCTCGATATGCCCTGGCATCGTTCGGTTGGGGCGATTCAGATTCCCGGAAACGGAGATGGGAAAGCCTGGATGATTTTAACCGGAAAAGTTGAAAAGGTTCAGGGAGTTCATGCGTTGTGGCTGCGGTTTTCGGGGGAAGGAGATGAGTTGTTTTCGGTGGATTGGGTGAGGTTTGGGAGGAAATAGCTTAATGAGACCGCCGCATCACAGGTAATGGGCACGTTGATTCATTTTCATCTCAAAGTGCACGAATGACTTTATTAAAACTTTTTGTTTCGATTGAAATTAAGTCTAAGGCTTTATTTTGGTTCGTACTCTAAAAAATATTGATTTTGTACTATCTATGCTTTTTTCAAATATTTTTTCTATATCTTTGAAAATATTTTCAATCTCACTTATTTTGACGTCTTTGGGATCGGATACATAAGATTCAATTGTTAATGATGTTAGATTTTTAATATGTTCTTTAAATTTTTTTTTTGTTTTTCTTCCAATATAAGACTTGAATGAAACTGTTTTAATATAAGTGGCCAATATATTGTAGAAATTAATTCTGGTATTTTCTGTTCATTAAATTTTTTTTTATCGAATTGAGCGGCAAAAATACTTGTTACTGCATCTCTACGGCAAGGTTCAGCTGTAGATAAAAAATCAGAAAATATATCAATTCTTTTTTGTAATAAATACTTTTTAAATTCAGTATGCCTTGAAGATAATCCAATTAAAACACCTACAATTAATGTAACCAAGTGTGTTTTATAATCAAAATTATTATCATTGTTATGTTTCGTATTACCTCCGGCTTTATTATCGGATAAGATTCGGTTTATAGTGTCTGTTTTTACTGTAATTATTGTATTTTTTATTTCATTATTTTTGACGGAATCTTGGGGAAAACAGAAATTTGTGGTCAAAAAAAGAATTATAAATATTATATTTTTCATGAATATTTCCTTAACTATATTTACATATAACACTTGGCTAAGTTGCCCGAAGCATGCGGCGCACTGGATATTCAGACTTTAGAATTGCTGATGCGGTGCTCTGAAAATTAGATTTCAAACAGCGCCCTTCGGGTCAAGTTGAGCCAATTGTTAGCCGAATTATAAATAAGTAATCTCTAAATTATTAATATATTATTTAAAATACTCTAAAAAAGTGGACTATCCATGTCAATCCAATAATCCTGATCAGCAGGAGTATACTTCCGCACCCCATGAGATGACATGCTGTTGGCAAGTTCTATTGCTTCTAATACTCTTACTTTATAAATATTTTCAAGTAATTTTTTACTTTGGTTTAAATAGGCGTTTAATGATTCGTCTGGTTCTTTAACTTCAACTATACTTTCTTGTTTATTGTAATTAATAAAATATTCACGGGGATCAAGATTGTGCATTATGTTGTGTCTTAAATATTTAAAACAGTTGTTAAACTCAAAACTACATCTAATCTTATTCAATATTTTTAATAAATCAGAATTTGCCCATCCATCATTTTCATCAATGGTTTTTGATTTAAATAATTTTTTAGGTTCATATAATTTCCCGAAGGAATCTTCAAAATTCAAATCGTACCAGCAATTACAAAAAGAATAAATCCTTTCCATAGTAGCGTACATACGAAATAAGGCATTATCAAGATAATAATTGGTTGCAAGTCTTGGAGAATTTGAATACATCCAAGAATAAAAATTTGCACCTTTTCTTTTTAAAAAACCAATTGCTTGAGTTAAACTATATACAGACCAATCAAGCAACTCTCGTTGGTCTTTATAAAAGTTAAAAGCTTTTCCATGTTTTTCATCAATAGCAAGCCAAAGAAAAAATGATTCGTCTAAATAATCAAAAAAAATTTGTTCTCGATGCGACATATCAATAACGTTTTGAACTTCGTTAAAGGCATTACCTTCTTCTTCAGGAGAAAGGCTCTGGAAATTTATCATATTATTAGAATAATTAGTGTGTAAATAATTACTTTGTTACGGCATAACATAGTTATCGACTGCTGAATTAATCCCCCAAATCTTTCTCTATTCAAAAAATCTTTTCTCTCTTGAGAAAACTGATCAATCTCAACAATTAGTTCTTCCAATCCAATAAAAATAAGCCGCTTCAGTTCGCATGCTATAATGTTTCGTACGAATTGCCGCCCGAACGAGATCGGGTAACCTTGGTTAAGTAGCCGTAATTGATTTATTGGCAGAATTATCCATAAATAAATCTCTTTCAGGAGCAAATATTATGTCTATACTTGCTAAATGTTATAAAATTCCATCTTATTTGTCAAGGTTTTTTTAAGAAAATATTCATTATTTTTCATTATTTTGAAAAATCGTTCATCTATACAGACTTGTGAAATTGAAAATTAATCCCAAAAACTTTCAATTTCGAATTTCGGATTGCGGATTTCGGAATGACAATCAGAGATTTTAAATGAACAGGTTTTAAAAACATCCGGCGGTATAGAAAAATTTTTTGTATCCCCTGAACAAACGGCGAAAGACCTTCGGGTTTTTTCTCATACAAGTCAGGAAACTTACTTTCATCACGGAATATCAATATGAAAACCCCGAAGGTCTGAAATTTTACCCATTGTTGTTGATACGATACATTTCAAGGATGATATTGCGTCTTTCATCCGATTGCCCGGCAGCACGATTAGGGAATAAGGAATGGTCTCAGCGCTATTCGAACCTTCAAATCCTGAAATAATTTCGATAAAATCGCAATCCAGAGACCTGGAGAAAAGTCAGATCAGGCAGCAAACACTGTCGGGAGAAAAGATTAACTCATCTTTAATTGTTAGACGATGCGATTGTTCTGGTCACAAAACAAATAACGAATTTTATTCATGAGCCCACTCTAAAAAGACTTTAACCACGAATTTCACGAATTACACTAATTGATTTTATTGAACTTAAGCCGCCTTAACCTGGCGAAATTCGCGTAATTCGCAGTTTTTAGGCTGAACTCAAAGATGGCTTAAAGATTGAAGTCAAAATTATTAGAGGCAAAATGATTAAAGACAGGTTTTAATAATTTTGACTCTAATCATTTTGACTTTTAATGCTTTTAGAATGAAAGGATGAGTCCACTCTAAAAAGACTTTAACCACGAATTTCACGAATTACACTAATTGATTTTATTGAACTTAAGCCGCCTTAACCTGGCGAAATTCACATAATTCGCGGTTTTTGGACTGGACTCCTTCATCCAAAAACAATATCTCAAAAAAAAGACGCATTTTGGAACCTGCCCGCAACGCCGGCGCATGGGAACGAGACTAAAAATGTCCCCGAAAAGTTTCAGACGCTAAATCCTTCAAAAAAAATGCTCCCGGTTCCCTCCTCCGGAGCCAGGTCGCACTTTGTTCGCTTTAGATATTCTGATTTCCACCAAAAGAGCGAGGTGCGGGCTGGCGGTACTCTTATTAATTGGAGTTTTGTCAGACCTCCGAATATCAATTAAATGTAATTACATTTTGTTGTAGTTCATGAGCAATCGTATCAGCACTTAAATCCTGTTCATTTGGCCAAACAATTCCGCAAAAGAAAGGTTTTACTCGTTTAAAATAATCCTTATCTTTTAACTGTGTAAAAACACCTTTATCAAGATAAGGTTTTACATCAAAAATTCCGGTACGTCCATCCGACAGTTCAACAAATAACGTATAGTCATTATTCGCATTAACTTTCATTACTTTTAGCATTTTTTTACCTCAATGGTTCTATTCTATAGGGTTGGAGGCCTTCGACTGCCAATTTCCAATCAGCTAATAAATCTTCCTGGTGAATCTCAATCCATGCTCTTATCAATTTAAGTTTATTACCTGGCATGTCCCCGTTTAAAATATCTCCTTCGGGAATAGAAATAACAGCGTCATATTCAGCATAGTTTGCGTGAATATGAGGCATTTGATGTTCCTTGTTATCGAAAAAATACATGTAGATAATGATTCCATAGAACATTGAAATCGTCGGCATACCGTTCTCTCCTTTCTATTTTCTGATATCTCTTATTTATGTCCTCAGTATCTTTATTTAATACATTATTTGAGTTCTTTGTTCAGAATAATCCTCACGTTACTCATATATGCACAAATAATACCTGGATTTTATTGAGCGAGCCAGAATTTTTTGGTGCTACCCGGAGCCAAGCCGCACTTTGTTCGCTTTAGATATTCTAATTTCCACAAAAAAGGTGAGGTGCGGGCCGGCGGTGGTAATCCGGAAGAAACAAGCCCCATTCTGACCAGAACCACCGAGCCCGGCCAGGCGTTTGGGTATGGCGCCGCTCCCCGAAAATTTTACGAATACCGAATGCGCCGCCGTACACGCGAAAGCCGACCCAATCCACACAACCAATGACCTGGCCGCGCTCCGGGACCGAAGCCTCACCGAATCCGCTTATTATTTAATCCACCGAAGCCCTGCCAGACGGAATCCCCGCGGCACGGCGAATTATTCCGACCCGTCTCCACCAGGGGATTCAGTGGATAGCAGGTGGGGACGTTCCGGTGAGCTGCGCACAAGCCCTGTCTTCACCATATTCGCTCCACGCCGTAAGAATCAAAAATAACATCGCTGCTCAGCACTGGAATTTCTTCCACCAGTGACGGCGCAATGATCAACCGATCAAAAGGATCGCGGTGATGAAACGGTAAATTAACAACCTTTGCGGTTTGTGATAGTGAAATGGGCAAAATTGTAAAGTCATTCATTTGTAATTGACGCTCCCAAAACAAGGCAAAAGGTTCAGGAAGTGCATATTTGCCGATACTGATTTTGATGGCTATTTCCCAAAGACTTGCAGGGCTAACGAAAATCAAACCATCCGTACCAACGATGTTAACCCGGGCGTTTTCGCTCAAACGGGGATCATCCAGCAAAACGCATGCGTATCTAATAAAAGATTCATTGCATGTATTCCTTAAAATCATTTAAATGGTCGTCATCTTCTGCCAACACCTGAAGAATACCTTTAGCACTACCGGGTTGTCGTCTTTTATTGCTACTTTCTGGTTGTTCCGGCAGCAGAACAACCAAACGGGCAAATTTACCATAAGCGTATTGGAATTCTTTTGGTAGATAAATATTTCCCTTTTGATCAATCTGTGTTTCAAATTCGATTGCTTGCATGAATATCTCCTTTATCAATCATTGAATCGATTTATTTAGGCGCTTTGGTAAATAAATTAAAAGCTTACTTTTGTAGTTGTTAAATCCCGGACTCCGCCGGTAGCTTTAACCAGGTTTTTAAATGGTACCCATTTAACAAGATACAAATAATTATTATTTTCTTCAATGAAAATTTTTCGGAATTCGGTTGCCAGGGTGTAAGTTCCATTTTCAAATTTAACTGTCTTTAGCTTTCTTTTTACGCCTATGTCGTATCGAAATCCCACGCAAACCAGGTCATCACTGTATTTTTCAATCAAATTCTGCATACCAGATTTTCCCGGTTTAATAATGCGTCTTTTCCCCGCTTTTTATTGATTATTTATTTTAATTGAGTACAAGATGAAGAATTTAATGCCCGGATTCAAAAGCTGAATGACAAAACGATTTTGGGCAAAACCATTATTTTTTTAATCGTTTTGCCAATAAAAGCGCCCGCTCTAAAAAGACTTTAACCACGAATTTCACAAATTACACTAATTGAATTTATTGAACTTAAGCCACCTTAACTTAACGAAATTCGGTTAATTCACGGTTTTTGGACTGGACTCCTTCATCCAAAAACAATATCGCAAAAAAAGACGCATTTTGGAACCTGCCCGCCACACCAGCGCCTGGGAACGAGATTAAAAATCTGTTTAAGATATTCTCTTTTTGAATTTTGCTCCTCATATAGATTTTAGCATGATATAAAGATCGATATAAATTAATTCCTTGACATTCAAAAAATAATCGTTTATATTTAAGCTATATTTGTAAACCAGTCTTCCTGTATATAAAATTCATTACGAAACAGCAAAAGTCACTCATTCACAATTTTATACGAAAACAATTCAGGCTTTATAATGTATGATCGCTGGTACACAACTCCGCTTCAGGAGAAACTATCCCGCCCGTTTGTCCATCTCATGTTTGGGGCACGCCAAACAGGTAAATCAACTTTATTAAATCAATTATTGCCACCGGATGCTTTACAAATTGATCTGTCAAATCCCATCGAACGGACAAAATATCTGGCGCGGCCCGGGGAATTTATAAGTGTTTGTAAAGCCCTGCCAGCAGACAAGCCAGGGCAATTTGTCTTCATCGACGAAGCGCAATCGGTTCCCGACATCTTCGACGCGGTGCAGCATCTTTATGATTCGGATAAGCAGCGCTGGCGATTCGTTCTTTGCGGGAGCTCTGCCCGTAAATTACGACAAACGGGCACGAATTTGCTTCCCGGCCGCAGCTTTTTACACCGCCTGTTTCCATTGACATTAGCAGAACATCCTGCAGATAGCCCAAAATTAACCGCTGATTTTTCGCTTTTGCCGCTTGCGTGGAATTCTCCGCCCAAAAATCCTTTTCCTGCCTGGGACCTGGAAAATCGATTGGCATTCGGGTCGCTACCGGGAATTGTCGCCAGTGAGGAACGCGACCGGGCTGACATCTTAAAAACTTACTCCATTGTCTATCTCGAAGAAGAAATTCGGCGTGAGGCACTGGTTAAGGACTGGGGTGCTTTTATTCGCTTTCTCCAATTGGCTGCGGCTGAATCCGGTCAAATTCTGAATTATGGCGCCATTTCACAGGAAACCGGTATCAGTAAACCGACCATCAAAAATTACTATCAACTGCTTGAAGATATGTTTATCGGATTTCCGGTGCCGTCCTTTAGCAAAAGTCCCCGCAAAAATATCCTTTCCACACCCAAATTTTTCTTTTTTGATTTGGGTGTTCGGCATGCGGCGGCTGGAATCGTTCCTTCCACCAATATTGTAAAAGTCAATCCGGGATCTTTTTTTAAACAATGGGTCGGAATTGAGATCTGGAAACGATTGCAATATCTGGGCACCGGGCGATTATACTATCAGCGCACACGCGATGGCGCTGAAGTCGATTTCATCGTAGCGCATGAAAATCGACTGATGCCAATTGAAGTTAAATGGACAGCCCATCCCTCGCTTTCAGACGCCCGGCATTTATTGACATTTCTGAGTGAGAATTCCGAAAAAGCGGATCGCGGATATATTATTTGCCGGTGTGACCGGCCAATGGAATTAGATGAAAAAGTATTGGCCGTGCCGTGGTTTTGTATTTAAATAAATTTAGGTTTCTTGAAGAAATTTATTTAATACTATTTAAAACCAATAGTGTTCGGCACGCTCAAGAAATTGTTTTCTGCTTCTGCAAAATTAAGCGGCAAGTCATGCCCGAATGCTTTTGTCGGGCATCCATTATTACTTAAAAGATGGATTCCCGCCAAACTTGTACTCGAATGTTTTTATCAAGTAAACATGCGGGAATGACTGTGATCGACCCTGAGGATGGATGACACTTAATTCATTATTTTAATTAGTGTTAAGCTATGATTTAAAAAATGTGCCGAACGCTAATAATTTAAAACATAAAATCGACAATCTATTTATTAATAAATTGTTGTCAAGGAGTTTATAATGATAAAAGAATTAAGTCTTTCCAACTTTAAATCCTGGAAAACTATTCCGAATATGCGACTGGCACCAATAACAGGATTATTCGGCACAAACAGCTCGGGGAAAACAAGTATCCTTCAACTTCTTTTATTACTGAAGCAGACAGTTGAATCACCAGATCGCGCACAGTCACTGTTTTTTGGCGACGAAAAGTATCCCGTTAACTTAGGGACATTCCAGGATATAATTTTTGGACATTCATTACCTGGACAATTATCATGGAAATTGAGATGGAAATTACCATCAAAGCTTGAGATTAAAGATCCTTCAAATCCATTGGAAATCCTTCTTCAAGGCGATGAATTAGTCTTTTCTGCTGACATTGAAGGTGAGGCAGAAAGAATCAATGTTCAAAAAATGTCATATCAATTCGGAAGTAACCAATTTATTATGTTAAAAAAAAGATCGGCTGGTAATAAATATGATCTAAAAAGCGAAGGTACTAAATTCAAATTTATTCGAACCCTTGGCCGGGCATGGCCTTTGCCGGTCCCTATTAAATGTTATGGATTTCCGGATCAAGTTAAAGCCTATTTTCAGAATGCTGGTTTTTTATCCGATTTTCAGCTTGCTTTTGAAGAACTTTTTGGAAGAATCTACTATCTGGGACCTTTACGTGAATTTCCAAAACGGCAATATACCTGGGCCGGTTCGGAGCCAACGGATATGGGACAAAGGGGTGAGCGGGTGGTCGATGCTTTAATGGCCTCCCGAAGAAGAGGCAAAACAATATCAATGGGAAAAGGGAGCCCAAGGCATTCATTAGAAGAACATGTCGCTTACTGGTTAAAAAAGCTTGGATTAGTATCAGATTTTTTGGTTGAATCAATTTCCAAAGAAAGCAATCTCTATCGAGTTTTAGTACAAAAATCTAAAACTTCTGCGAAAGTACTTATTACTGATGTTGGCTTCGGTGTATCACAAATTTTGCCAGCTCTGGTTTTATGTTTTTATGTCCCGGAAGGTTCTATAATCCTATTAGAACAACCAGAAATTCATCTCCATCCATCAGTACAAGCCGGATTGGCGGATGTATTTATTGATGCCGTCAAACGTCGCAATGTCCAGATTATTTTCGAGAGCCATAGTGAACATCTGCTACGAAGGCTGCAAAGGCGAATTGCAGAGGAACAATTTTCGCATAATTCAACCGCACTTTATTTTTGTGAAATGAAAGAAGAACATTCAACCGCGTCGCCTTTGGAATTGGATTTATTTGGAAATATCGTTAACTGGCCGAAAGAATTTTTTGGTGACGAGTTTGGTGAAATGGCAGCAACGACACGTGCAGTTCTGGAACGGAAAAAAAATGGAGAATAAAAATTGGATTTCTTTGTTGTAGATACAAATGTTGCAATTGTCGCAAATATTAAATCACCACAAGCCAATCCTGACTGTGTTCTCTGGTGCATTGATATATTAGAAAAAATAATTCAAGCGAACGGCGTGACGATTGATGATTCGATGCAAATTTTAGCGGAATATATGGCACACCTGAATATGGGCGGGCAACCTGGTGCGGGTGATGCTTTCATGAAGTGGGTCTGGCAAAATCAAAGAAATACTGATCATTGTGAACAGGTTAAAATTACTTTAGTCAATGAAGATGAACAATCATTTGCTGAATTTCCACAGGATAATCGTCTGATCAATTTTGATCGCAGTGATCGGAAATTTGTGGCTGTAGCCAGAGCCAGTAAAAATCATCCTCAAATTTTGAACGCAGTTGATTCAGATTGGTGGGATTTTCGTCAAGTATTTGAAGAAAATGGAGTGATTATATATTTTGTATGCCCCGATCAATTTGAAAATGATTAATAAATTCTGAGATATTGTTGCAGAAAACACTCCTCTCAATATGCGATATAAAAATTGACTTCGACAGGCTCAACCAACGGCTTTACTGCACTCAAGGCTTTTCAAGGGTACTTTTACTCTGTTCTACTAAGGGGATACTATAAAAAATCATTTTCCCGATAAAAATTCTTTACGAAGTGGAATAAATCAAACCTGTTCTTTAATCATTTTGACTCTCATAATTTTGACTTAAAATCTTTGGTTTTAAAAATAGAAGTCAAAATGATTAGCGTCAAAATTATTAAAACAAACATAATTTCAAACATTCTTAACCAATCAAATCCACAAACCTTATTGACCTTCATAACGAATCATATCCCGCCCCGGCAGCAACCTTATTCCCTTATTTCGTGAAAGTCCCAATACGGCAATAAAGTCGATGCTGGCGGGTGTATCGTGAGTTATGAAGGGGAATAAGGTTTTTAATCAACGGGTGAAAGAATCACACAAATTTGATTGACCGTGATTATTGGTCAAATCAAATTCAGCCAAATTAATCATTTTGATCCAAATAATTGAACCGTTCACAGGGTGACGCGAATCTGTCATTTCCGCATGTTTACCCGACAAAAACATTCGGGTACAAGTTGGCAGGAATCCATTCTTTTTCAGACCAATGGATGCCCGATAAAGGCATTCGGGCATGACAGAAGCTACTATTTTAGCCTACCTGTGAACAGATACAAATAATTTGGACTTTTATCAGGGTTCAAGTTTACCCGCGTCCCGCTGCCAAATCCCGGATTTCAATAGAAACCATTTCATCGTTCTGATAAAATTAAAAAAACTCTTGAAAATGACCCGAAAATTCATTTTATTAGGCCTTCAATTTTATGGAGGAGCAGACGAAAATGTTGAATTTTGAAATTAAAAACGGGTCGGTTACTTCTCCCAAAGGCTTCAAGGCAGCGGGAATTAACTGTGGATTGAAGGAGAAGAATAAAGACCTGGCGTTGATAAAGAGTGATGTTCCGGCAACTGTTGCAGCCCTTTTTACCACCAACCGGGTGGCCGCCGCCCCGGTTCTCATCAGTCGCGAAAATGTCGCAAAAGGGATGGCACAGGCGATTATCATTAACAGCGGGGGCGCCAATGCCTGTACCGGCCAACAGGGACTGGCAGATGCCCGGGAAATGACCGAACTGACCGCTCATGCGGCTGGAATTAAACCGGAACTGGTACTGGTGGCGTCAACTGGTGTTATTGGCAAATATTTACCCATGAATATCATCCGGAAAGGCATTGAAGAAATTGTTCCCCGGCTCGCATCCGATGGCGGTACCCTGGCCGCGGAAGCTATCATGACCACGGATACCCATCCCAAGCATTTTTCGGTTGATTTTGAACTGGATAATCAAAAATGTACCATTGGTGCCATCGCCAAAGGCAGCGGGATGATTAGCCCCAATATGGCAACGATGATTATGGCCATTACCACCGATGTGAATATCCAGGCCAGGCTCCTCCAGGAGGCGCTAAAAAAGAGTGTTGATCTTTCACTTAACGCGCTGACAGTGGATGGCGATATGAGTACCAACGATTCGGTGTTTCTGCTGGCGAACGGGATGAGTGGAAATTCTTTGATTACCCGTAAAGATGAAAATTATGAAAAATTTCTCGCGGCATTGAAAGCAATCTGCCTGAAAATGACGCGTGTCATCGCAACAGATGGTGAAGGCGCTACCAAATTGGTGACCGTGACCGTGGAAAATGCCCGGAATCATGAGCAGGCCAATCGTGCGGCAAAGGCCATCGCCAATTCGTTATTGGTGAAAACCGCTATTTTCGGTATGGATCCCAATTGGGGACGCGTGATTTCGGCGACCGGCGCCAGTGGCGTGGACATGAATCTGGAAGCGGTGTCGATTCGGTTTGCCGGCATAAAAGTCGCCGAAAAAGGTGCTGCAATACCTTTCGATTTTCCGGCAATGAAAAAGGCACTGGCCGAGAAAGAAATCACGATTCATATTTCGCTGGGAATGGGAAATCATTCGGCGACGGTTTATACGTGTGATCTGACTTACGATTATGTGAAAATAAATGCGGAGTATCATACATAGGGGGGCGTGATACGCAATGCTGATGCGTAAAATTTATAATTATACTAAGAGTCCATAGTGGTTTTCGGTTTTTCTGGCCCTCACCCTAACCTTCTCCCAGAGGGAAAGGGAATACGCCCTCTCCCTCTGGGAGAGGGTTGGGGTGAGGGCTTTTGGATGACTATTATAATATCCGAAAACCATTTCGGCTTGCGTATTGCATTAGCAGATATTTGATCGATTCTCAATCTCACGTATCACGCATTACGGATTACGCATCACACAGTTCTCCCCAAAAAATTTGAATTGCTTAAACGTTTACAAATCATTAAAAATTACATCATATTAACAGGAGCAAACTTGGTTCGAAAAGCAAAAATTCAGGATGTTGATCAAATGGTGGCATTGATCAACTATTATGCCCAAAAAGGCGAAATGTTGCCGCGGTCGCGCTCGCATATTTACAATTCCATCCGTGATTTTAATGTGATAGAGGAAGATGGGAAGATTGTTGCGTGTGGTGCGCTTCATGTGGTGTGGGATAATCTGGGAGAGATTCGGGCACTGGCAATTGATCCGCAACAATCCGGCAAGGGTTTCGGCAAGGAGATTGTTGAATTTATGATTCAGGATGCCCGGGAGCTGGAGTTACCCCAGGTCTTTGTGCTCACCTATTTGCCAAAATTTTTTGAAAAAATTGGCTTTAAACAGATTGAAAAAAATGAACTCCCGCAAAAAGCCTGGCGGGACTGCCTTAATTGTCCCAAATTTCCGAATTGTGATGAAGTTGCGATGGTTCGGGTGATTCAGCCATAATCGGGGGGTTGATTTAGTTTTACTGGTTGTCTTTTTTTACTTCTGAATTATGTTGAAATCGTTTTGTTTCGTAATCGATAGAAAAGCGCCAAATATTGATCAATCATGCCAGCAATCGTAAATTTCTGTAAAACGACTTCCTTCCCCCTCTTCCCCATTTTTTGAGACTTTTCAGGATTCCGGACGATTTCCAGCATGGACTGAAAAAGCTGCTGTTCATCTTTAACCGGAACGACCAAACCTGTTTCCTGATGAATAACGATCTCAGGCATACTGCTGACATTCGTTGTAACGACCGGCTTCCCCGCCGCCATGGCTTCGATGATGACGATTCCAAAACCTTCCCACCAGGACGGGAGCACCAGCAGGTCGATTGTTCGCATCATATTTGGAATATCATTCCGAAAGCCAGTCAGGTGAATATTTCGCTCCAGGCGATTTTGCGTAATAAATGTTTCAATCCGTTGCTGCAGGGCACCTGTTCCCACCATCAATAAAACAGCCTCCGGAATTTCATGGGTGAGCTGTTTAAAGGCCGGAAGTAAATTATCGAGACCCTTTCGCTCGTCCAACTGTCCCACGAAGCCAATTAAAGGGGCGTCAGGCGGGATATTCAATTCGTTTCGTAAATCACGGGTATTTTCCGGCTGATATTTGTCCGGATTGATGCCATTATAGATAACCTGAATTCGCTCCGGATTGAGCCATGGTGCATTTTTAAGCAGCGAGCGTTTCGTACTTTCCGAATTGGCGACTATTAAATCGGCCAGAACGTTATAGGAAAACCGATAATGAATCTTATTTTTTAAAGGATAATCAATTCCCCGGCGTGAAATAACGACTGGATGTGGTTTAACAAATTTTGCCGCCATTCCACAAAGCCGGAGCTCTTTATCCATATTGGTGAGGATGATGTCTGTTTCATGATTTTTCAACCATTTATAAATTTGAAAAATGGTTACCGGATCAAAATCACCCCGGATAGGAAGTTGAAACAGATTAAAATTTAATGCCTGTGCCCGGCGGGCTAATTCCGTGTCTGGCCGACAAAGGAGTGTTATTTCATGGCACCGATTCCGCAATTCCTGCATAGTGGAAAGCATCCAGATTTCACCGCCGGCAAACATTTGGATTGAATTGGCGAAGAGTATTTTTAATTTTGGTATCATGGTTGGATATTTTGATGGAATTAAACTTGAATTGTATATTTTTTTTCTACCGTACACTTTTTTACATTGCTTTAATGATTCATTTTTAAACCACGCTCAAAGCCCTCACCCCAACCCTCTCCCAAAGGGAGAGGGCGTAGCTATTCCCTCTCCCCCTGGGAGAGGGTTAGGGTGAGGGCAGGTTTTGCTTAATCAAAAAGTGTACGGTAGTGAATATATTTTTAACAAA
Source organism: Caldithrix sp. (assembly GCA_020722815.1). GTDB lineage: Bacteria > Zhuqueibacterota > Zhuqueibacteria > Thermofontimicrobiales > Sulfurfontimicrobiaceae > DYKB01. The sequence goes on from DYKB01000084.1 coordinate 21,222, forward strand.
GAGGCACGGAGGAAGCGGAGATTTCACGGAGATCCAAAATTTTTTTATCACTTCTCCGTGTTCCTCCGTGTGCTCAGTGCCTCCTGTAGATAAGATTTCTAAAATAGCCTTGTTGATCTTAAATAAATAGCTTGATTTTTTTAGGCGATAATTTTGTGCAGATACATCAAATGCTTATGTATAAATTAAATAGACCCTTTAGTTAACTTCTGTTGTATCCTCATCTTCAATTTTCATTGGAGATAAAGATTCCGGACGTGGCGGCACGCGACACGCATCAGGATTCATTTAGGTGGGAATGCCAAGGGCTGGCAAAACCCAGCGAGCCATCACAAACCAGCCAATAATAAAAAGTGCAAAAATGAGTAAATCTATTATCTCTCCATTGTTAATTTTATTAAAGCCGAAGTAATTTTCAAATTTTGTGATCAAGATAAAGAAATGATCGATAAACCCACCCCTGGCCTATAGCCGTCAGGTTAAGGTGATAACTAATTGAAAATTAAGGATTACGTCGAATTAAAAACTGCCCTCACCCTAACCCTCTCCCAGTGGGGAGAGGGGATAGCTACGTCAGCGCCAAAGAGCTACGCCCTCTCCCTTTGGGAGAGGGTTGGGGTGAGGGTCAGATGCCTGGTATTCCTTGAATTTTAATTATATATCCAACATCTTGTTTTCAAATAAATTAGCGGCTTAACCTGACGGCTATGCCCCTGGCCCATCACAGGAGGGGAATTGGGCTTTTTTGTTGATTTTCGTCGGAGATCACAACTCCAAGTCCCATCCCTGGAGAGGATTTAGGGACATCGCCGTCAGGTTAAGGTGATAACTAATTGAAAATTAAGGATTACGTCGAATTAAAA
>DYKB01000084.1:22184-24010 GCA_020722815.1 Caldithrix sp.
TATATATCCAACATCTTGTTTTCAAATAAATTAGCGGCTTAACCTGACGGCTATGGATTTAGGGGTGGGTCAAGTTCTTCTAAATCCGAAAATCATTTCGTTAATAGTACATATTAAAATTGCATCTCAAGAATGCAACGAAAATCTTTTCAGGATAGTTCCATAAATATTATAAAACTTCAGTATCCAGGATTAATCCTGTTTTTCCAACCTTTCCACTACCGCTAAAATATTATCAAAAAATGAACCGCTTGGTGCAAATTTTTGATCAAAAAAAGCACTCCCGATAGTAAAACCCCAGGCGCCACGGTTCAGCACTTCTTCAATTCTGGAAAAGGAGTCGATACTGCCTGCCGAAATGATTGGAAGCGGTTCGGCGGCCGGAACAGCATAATGAAGTAATTCTGCCGGATTGCCTGTGTAGCGATACGTGAGTAAATCAAAACCATCAATTCCACAGGTTTTCAACACCTCAATCTGCTGAATAATCCCGGCGATACTCCCTTCCAGCACGCTGGGATGACCCGATACTTTCCCTACAAATGGGAAATATTTTATACGGGATTTTTTCAGATGTTGATGAATCGATTTGGAATAGATAGTTCCCAAAAGCATATCGACCCCACAATCCACCGCCAGGTTTGCCCCACTTAAACCAGCCGCTTCAGACAGGCTGACCACTTCCAGACAGGCGGTTTTTCCGGCCTTTTTCATCTCGTTCGCCAGTTCACGCATATCAGCAGCCGGCAAACCAATATCTTTAAATCCCCAATATCGAACTGGTAAAGAAGAGGCCTCTTGAAATAACTTAAGGGCGTTTTTAACCGTGCAATCCTGGTTGGTTAACATGATGATTAATTCTGTTTTCATTTTTTTCCTGAATATTATTTTAGCAATTTCAGCCTGGCTTAATTCAAGGCGTGAGTAGAATATCTGCCAATTCTGCAAAACCAAATCCGCCCGGTTGTTTAGTAATCCATTGCGGCAGGGCTTTCATCTGTTCGCGACAGGCTTCAATATTGGCTACTCCCACGGTATTTGGAAAGAACTGAAACATCGGTTCATCATTCGGTGAATCACCGATAAAAATAACTTTTTCCAGAATAGAATCTAATTCCAGATGAAAAATCTCCTGGAAAAAAAGCCGTGTCATGGCCAATTTGTCATAATCACCAAACCAGGCATTCACATGAATAGAACTGATTTTCGCCGTGGCGCCAGCCGATTGAAAGCGCACCTGAATCTTTTGCGCGGTAGTGAGCGATAAATCCGGCACGTCTTCCCGAAAATCGATGGCCAGATCGGATTCGCGATAAGCCTGATCCGCGGCAATCTGGCAACCGGGAATTGATTTAAGAATCCCCGCCCCGATTTTTTTTAATTGAATCAGATCATGATGACGTTCCGGAACACTTTTCCAGTAACGGCGCACCATTTTTTCCCGAATCGCGTCATAATAAAAGTAAAAAGCACCATTTTCCCCAACAACGCCATTTACCGGCCACATCCGGGCAATATGATCGCACCAGCCCGCTGGCCGACCGGTAATTGGGATGACCTTATAATTCGCCTTCCATAGCCGCTCAAGCGCGGTGTACGCAATGGCCGGCAATTTTCCGTTTAATGTTAACGTGTCATCAATATCAGTGAGGACATATTCGATCTGATGAAGAATCTTTGTGGGACATTCAGTGATGGGTTTCATGGCATCGTGTTGTTTTCATACTATTCAGACGTTTCCTTCGTTCCCACGCTCCGGCGTGGGAATGAGACGTTTCCCTCGTTCCCACGCTCCGGCGTGGGAATGAGACGTTTCCCTCGTTCCC
>DYKB01000162.1 GCA_020722815.1 Caldithrix sp.
CAACAGTAGTTGATTATCCACATCATACGTCTGTTTAATAATCTTCAAATATGGATTTGAAGAAAGAACTGCAGTCGGTAACGGACACTTGATGCGAACCGTTTGTGTGCCGTACATCTTAAGATCAAATTTCATTTGATTTTTTTTGATGGATACCTCATAGATGTTATATGTTCCAGTATTGTTCACAAACAGCGGCATCGATGCCTCCCCGATTTCATACGTTAATTTATAATCCTTTCGCTGCAATGGCGGAAGGTAAATATAGCCATAACCTGCTTCTTCAAAATAAGCAGATATCGGTTCGCCATTGAGTTCTGCCTTAGACACATGCTGATTATGAGTGAGCGAAATCGATAATACCATGTTCCCCAACAGTTCATATTTATATGGCTCTTGAGGCATATTTTTATTATCAATGATAACCGTTCCGGGTAATTTTTCGCTCACCATCGTATACTTTTTATAGAGCCACTGAGATGAAAATTGCTCCGTGTTTTTCGCCAGGTAATGATCGGGATGCGACTGAATTGATCTGAAGTAATCAATCCACTGCTGATTAAGCGATGGCTGTAAAAAATCGTCTGTTGCCAGCCAATTTGCCCAGTGACTTTCGATGATGTCGGTCTCATATCTTTCAAGCGGTTCTTTAGGAAGCGACGCTGGGTCAAACCATTCATTGCCGTAATTGATACGGTTAATCACTACGACGCCATTATCAAAGCCGCCGCCAAATTCAATCGGTGGATTCAGTTCCATAATATAATCGAATAGCGTATTTACATATTTAACACCAAAATCGCTCATTATTTTGCCGGTGCTATATGTGCCGGTAGGATTCCAGTAATAACCATAGGCGCATGGTACAAAACTTTCGGGAAACGATTGTCCATTCTCTGACGTCCAGCCATATTGCGCCATAATTTCTTGGAAACATTTCAAATGATCGCGCATTTCCTGTTCGGGCCACGGTTTATTATTTTCTAAATCATACCATTCGGCGCGGTTACGTATTCCGTTAATCCAGTGTTCATGTCCCACGCCATGAAGGCCGAACTCCAGATAAGCGGCATTATCTTTCACGTAATTCATTACTTCGAGCTGTGTCGGATCAATGTTGCTGGAATTATCAAAGTTGGAGCCAGATTGAGTCGTGGTCGGATACTTCGCGCAGACATTCAAGCGGTCCATTTCCGCCAATACAAAGGCTCCCATAAAGCGCATACCAACTGCTTTCCCGACTTCTACAATAGGGTGATAATCACGCACATCAAAATTTCTCCGTAGGCCAACTCGCCACGGACCCCCTGAATCTCCCAGGGAACCGCCCTCATTCCAACCAAAATCATCAATTGCCATAAAAAAAGCCCGTGGAAACTGGATTTTAGCGGCTGAATTATCAACTGCATAACTAGAAGTAGCAATAAAAAACACAAGCATTATCACATGAATGGTTACCAGTTTACATCTGTTCATTTTTAAACCTCCGATTTTTATTATTGTGTTTCGATATTAAGACTTTTTATTAGACTAAGATTATTTTTTCTTATGTTAACTATGTATTATGAATAATGGCTATTTTCTATTAAGGAACAGCCAATATAAGCAGATATTTATCAAACGCAACATTGATTTTAGCGATAGGCCCGTTCACTCTTCCGAGATACCGGTCATTCACATAGTCCATTACCTGATATTCTTTATTCTGAAGGCCCCTCAATTCCACATCTCCTTTCCAGTGATCTGCATAAAATGCGTAAAACATCGTGCTATCCTTTTGAATAGCATGTGCTTCCGGTCGATCAAAACCTAGATCGTACAATGTTCCTAAATATGTTCCTGTTGGTAACATATTCATGCGATAAATTTTAATCCATTTATCCCAATACTGCTCCTTCTCAGGAGTAAGGTCGATATCAGAATCCTTTTTAGCACCTACGGGCCAGGTAAATTTAGTCCCAATTACGCCACCAACGCCAACGGTCGAGGCAAAATCATCCTTGCCATCGCTTAATTCTACATGATCCCCATAGTAAGGGACAGTAGGACCCATAAGCGCTTTAAAGGTTTTTCCTTTCAAACGAATTTGCCATGAACTCGTCGGATCAGAAGCGACGGGTTGATTCATGTAAGGCATGGTAAAAAAGGAATACGCGGTACCACAGGGACAAATTTCTACTACTGCATTCGGTTTAATGCTGAGAGCGGTTTCATAAATGAGCTTAAAAAATTCGGGTACTTTTTCCACTGCCTCTTCGGGATAAGCATGATGATGCGCTGGATTATAGCAAGGCGGTACTGCATTCTGATGCTGTCCATCAAGCTTTAATCCGTCGAAATCCCATTCTCTAAGTATCTTCGTTATAAATTTTTTGGTATATTCTTGGACAGCAGGATATGCCGGACAGAGATAATATGCATCCCACCAGGTAATATCCTGTTTTGATTCATCTTTATTAAGCAATAAAAAGTCTGGATGATTTTTGATTAAATCCGTCCCCGGATCGACAGCCAACGGTGAAAACCACAGTTTGGCCTTTAATCCCTCAGCGTGAATTTTATCCACAAACTTTTTCATATCCTGACTGCCATTCGGAAATTTGTCCTTTGTAAGATACCAATCCCCCTCTGCCGTTTGCCAACCATCATCCAACACCACCCATTCGTAGCCCAATTTCTTTACCATCGGCAGGGTATTATAAATTTGATCCATGGTAAAATTGCGTTCATAGCCCCAGGCACACCAGATAGGTTCATAAGCAGTTACCGGTGGTTTGTCAAATTTAATTCCTTGCTTGATCATAAATCGTCGATATTCGGCCAGCGTTGTAAAATAATCGCCTTTATGAACAGACACAAACGTCTTTAATGTGGTCAAGCTTTCACCGGGATTTAATTGACGATGAATTTCTTGAGATATACCCACAAACGCCTGATCTTTGTTGGGCATACTTACAGGAAGGGAAACGAGTTTGGGGGCAAGCTCCACATGTCCCACTGCCAAACCAACATCTTTACGCCACACATCGCTCACCGGCGTACCTCCGCCATAATCCGAAGCGTTCATGCCCATATAATTTTGCTGTTCAAAACCATCTTCGAGTGGGAGCACCCAATCAGGACGGCTTTCATAGGAACCGCTTTGATACGACCAAAACGAAGGTATGCTGTCGGGATAAATGTCCGCGGTTATTGAATATCGATTATTCACCCAGCTATCAATTGTTATGACAGAGTCACTTTTATTCAGATATGTTACCGTATAGAATGCCATGGTAGGAAATTCAGGATATATACAAATATTGACTTCCTTTCGCAGTATCGAATTTTCGCCAGTGATTCGATACTGTTTTCCATTTCCGATCTGATCGTGTATCTCTTCCTCTGCATGATTGACAATTACAAACTTCGGCATCTTTTTCCCGGAAGCAGTCACAAATTCAGATGGATTATAATCTCCTAAAACGGTCTTTTTACCGTCAAACGATGCTTGTATCCGGCTGTATAATGAATCATTAAATTCAATGACAATGTTTTCCACTTTCACTTGAAAAGCGGGTTTTGGTTCGCGGCTGCAATAAAAAATTAATGACACAGCAACGCTTAAAGTTGCAGCAGCCATGATTAAACGGTGATAAGCTTTCATAATGACTCTCAGATTGTTAGTTTGAATAAATTTTTCAATGTTTGATTTATTGATATTTTAAAGAATTAAATCCATTTCTTCAGCTATTGAGAATCACACGACATCGTTCTTTTCACATAAGCCCGTGGCAGATGCATAGATCTTTACTACTTCCATAATCTTATGATGAATTAATTCTTCCGGACTTGCTTCAATACATCCATTTCGAATTGCAT
>DYKB01000024.1 GCA_020722815.1 Caldithrix sp.
TTTATAAATACTTATATGTTTTTGTGTGTTGATTTATGAATAATCCAGGTTAAATACTACATTTGGAACATCCATTTTTGAGCCCGTCGCCGAAACTTTAGCTTGTTTAAATTTTAAGCGTGCTTTAACACAATATTTCGTCGGTGATACTATCAGTGAATTAGCACAAACAGAAATTCAACGAATAATAAATGAACTTACTCAAGGAAGTAATCCTGATAAAATTAATGAAGTTGAAAGAATAAGAAAAGTTTGTAATCAGGGCAGAATGAATAATATTAAACTGTTAAAGTAGATTTATTTTTACAAAATGATAATCAGGTTTATTTATTTGATTTAAAAACAGCCAAACCTAATGTTAGTAATTTTAAAGATTTCAAGAGAACATTGTTAGAATGGACTGCTATTTTTTTAGCAAAAGATCCTGAAGCGAAAGTTAATTCTTATATTGCGATTCCATATAATCCTTATGAGCCTAAACCTTATGAAAGATGGACATTAAAAGGAATGTTAGATTTACAAAATGAATTGAAAGTAGCAGAGGAATTTTGGGATTTTCTTGGTAACGGAAAAATTTATATGGAATTATTGAACTGTTTTGAAAGAGTAGGTATAGAAATTAGACCAGAAATTGAAAAATTTTTTCAAAAGTATAAATAAATGCATTATAAGTTATAAAGAGGATATTAAAATGCTTGAAGATGAATACAATGCGTTAATACACTATATTGAAGGAATGGTTTCCGATGGCGTAAAATTAGTTCATGGAGGGAGAGTTTTCGAGTGGGTTGATACGAAAATTCTTGATCAAATTGCGAAAATAAAGGAATTAAAAGAGGGACTGGTTTCACCGTCTTTAAATCCTGGTGATCAATTAGTTAATAGATATAGTGGTCAAAAAATGTGGGTGATTAATTGGGATGAAAATACAGTATATTTAAATCCGGATTTGCCAACAATTAAATACCCCAAAGATAGGTTAATGGAAGAATATATTGTTGTTAAAAAAGCCACCTTATAATTAGTGTTTGTCCGCAAACGCATCCGGTACTGTCATTGCGAGGAGCGTTTTGGCGACGAAGCAATCTCCGCTGTTTAACGATGGGATTGCTTCGGCAAAAAACGCCTCGCAATGACAGGGTTTTGAATTTTCGGACAGGCACTCATTAGCTTGCTTGCATCTGCTTGTCAATAAGTTTGTGAATCTCAAGTGGAATACCTTTTCTGGAATCCCTTACCAATGAAAGTGCCGCTTGTTCACATTGCGGAATACAGGCACCACAGCCCAGGCACCTGCCTTCATCGGGAATGAGTTGCCCATCCTCGAATCGCAATGCTTTAAATTGACCAAAATCAACACAATGACCACAGTTTATACCGTTGGATCGATCAATTTGTATCAGATAACCAGATGGTGCCAGCATGGGAATTCCATTTCGAAAGGCTTGCATTGCACCACAGCAGCGGGCACAGCAATTACAGATGTCGTAAAATCGATCCAGCATGGCATCTTTGAAGAAGGCATGATGCACAGGTCCACGCTTGCTCCACTTCCAAAATTTCCTCGGCTTCCTGTCGGGTAAGCCAGCGCGAACATTTGGGATGATGTTCGATGATAAAACTGGCAAACGGTTCACCGATAATGAGACAGACATCCAGGGGCAGGCAAGGGTTGGCCCGAAAAGCCCGGCAGGGACATTCCAGCGCAACAATATGTTTTGGATTTTTTAAAACGATATCACGGGCTAACGAATAGGGAATCACCTGCTCCAGGTCACCGAGATCAATTGACAGATTCAGCGACATCAGCCGTCAGGCTTCTTCAAGTGGTACCACTTTACCATGATACGTATCCGCAAAAGTTGAATTTCGGGTCTGACCTTCAGATTTTTTACTGGAATGTAAAAATTTTTCAATTATCCACCAGATGGGGACCAGCAGGCGGGCTAACCGATGTTCACCGGTCGCAACACCAATGTAAAGATACGGCCAGCGTGAATAAACATACCCATGAAGCCAATCCAGAAATGAATAATTGTTTAATTTTTTGCCTTCCGGATAAAAAGAACAGGTTGAGGGTTTGATTAATTTTTGGAAAATTTCGTTATTCATATCCGGTATTCCAGTTTAGTCGGTATTATTTCCGATTTCAATTTTATATGGTGAAACTATTTGCGGTCACTTATTTAATTTTTTGTTGAAGCATACTCAGTTTAATGACTTTTTCTTCGGTTCCGGCCATTATTCGACAAAAATAGATGCCATTGGCGACTTTTACGCCATTATCATTCGTTCCATCCCAGATGATTTTATAGGTATTCGCGTCGTAAAATCCTTTCATCAGACTTCTGACTCTTCTGCCCATTAAATCATAAATGGTTAACTCAATGTTATTATCAAAATTTAAAAGAAGTGTTATCGTCGTGCTTTGTGTAAACGGATTCGGATAATTATTAACCAGATTGAACTGGTTCGGCAGGTCAACCGGATTGAATAAAGGTGTTGGTGATCCATTAAAGGAACAAAAGACAGTTGAGAAGAGATACATACTAATCTTGAAAAAGACTTCACCGGAATCTGGGGCAGCAAATGGAATGGCGCCGGAATTATAAGCCGCGTCGGATGAAGCAACGACCACCTCGTTTACCTTTCCTTTTTCTGGTAACTGGAGCTTAATATCAAAGGTAACTGGCTGGGGAGAGAAATTACCGGTCAGGGCATTAAAATTAATGAGATGAAGGATATAGTCATCCTGATACTGATACAATTCGAGATGAACTGTTGGCGGTGCATTTGTCGAAATCAAACGCGCTGCTGGGGGAATTTTATTTAGTGCGTTCTGCACAATAATTTCAATTCCGGATTCATTCTTTAAGTATCCTTTTCCGATTAATCTGTTGGTATAAAATCCATTTGGTGTGATTTGGGAGGTCGTAATGTCATGTATTACCGGAGCGCCAAATTCGTCCATCGTGAATGGGTAATAACCAGTTGCAATGATGACCCCGCTGTTTTTCGAATATTGTACCAGTAATTGGCTTGCTTCTTTTGAGATACTGACCGGGTGCGGCATGATGAGGGCCTGGTATTTTTTTAAAAGGTCCTGATTTAAATATTGGATCGGGATGATATCAAATGGAATATGTTTGGCTACCAGAATATTTACCCAACCGCGATACTCGGCCAGATATTCTGTTTCGAGTAATCCATCTTTTGCATCATAAGTCCACCATTGTTGCTGCGGATCCGGTGGTGCGGTGGTAACATAGAGTGCTGTTCCAGCATCATAATCAAGAAAATCACGACTGGAACTTGAGTATAAAATGGCGACTTTTGCCAGTGATTGACCCGAAAAGAGGTGATCCTGATAATTCGCGATGAAAGAAAACATTCGGGCCCGGTATGGTGGGCTGACGTTGGTGGTCATGAGGGGAATTTTTGTTTCATACGGATTTATTTGAGCCGCGATGGCTTCAGCCATGACCAGTTCCGCATCATTTTCTTCCAATCCATACGTAAAAGCCCAGGCTGGCCGCTTAAATCCCGATGCCCCCCGACAAAATTTATTAATGGCGATCAGGCTGTACCAGTCATTTAATTGTCCATTGCGCATGGCGTTATCGTCGCTCAGGGCATCAATCTCCCAGCAAAAAGTTAATCCCGGCACTTCCCCCATAAAAGACCCATCCAATCCCTGATGGGTTGCTGAATTATAATCGCAGGTGACAATTTCAACAATTACTTCAAAATTTGGATTTACTTTGCGCGCTTCATCTTTTAAATCGATTAAAAATTGATTGATTTCCGTATGCCGCCAGTTCATCCACCGGCGAAAATTGAGATTAAAATTTTCCAAATCGGATTTAGTCGGAAATTTCATCGAAGTATCTTTTTCGAATTTTTGACGACAATACGGATTTGAACAGCACCAAACCCCAACAATGTCGTTGAACAGCGGCACATCAACCCAGACACCATCAACACCGGTAGCAACCAATTTACGAATGCGTTCAAAGTAATAATCCCGATAGGGGGAAAGGTGACACATCCAGGCACTTTCGGCACCTGGATCAACCCAGAAGACCAGCCCCCCATAAAAGACATTGGGCGTCATTTTGGTTAAATCGCTATAATCATTGTCAATATTATATTGTACCCAATCGGGATGGTCTTTATACATGGAGAAATGGCCGGATTTTTCTCCATCTGGCGTTAAAACTTCCAGTGAGGGATAGTACCATACCAATTTTAAGTCCAGGCTATGGGCAATCTTCGCTACCCGCGTAATAAATGCCATTTCAGAATCGTATTGTGCAATGGTGAAATAGTTGGATAATTCAGAATCGCCTTCAATAACCGATACACGCTGTGCCCGATACGCTGCCAGGCGTTCATAAATTTCCATATCGGTCAAATCTTTGAACATTTCTGCACCGGCAATCCGGGCTTTATAAACCCAATCATCCGAATACGGGAAAAGAGGTGAAACGAAAGTAAGCATATAAACTAAAAAAACAAGAAAATTTAACCACAAAAAATTTTTTCTATCATCATTCATCTGATCCACTCCTTAAAAAATTATTTGGCAACCTTCACCATGAATAAATTTAAATTACCCGCTCTGGTTGATTCAAAAACGATAGAATTTCCATCCGGTGACCAGGCTGGTGCCCCATCATAAGCTGGATGTTGGGTGATTTGCCTGATATAATTCGTTGAATCGGCGTCGATGATGTAGATATCAGCCTCTCCGGTTCGATCACTGGAAAAAACGATATATTTACTGTCGGGTGACCAACTGGGATCCGTATCTTCAAATTTGGAACTGGTTATATTCCGAAGATTTTGTCCATCCGCATCCATAACCCAAATATCCCACTTACCACTCCGGATAGATTGGAAAACGATTCTCTGGCCATCCGGTGACCAATTCGGCTCAATATCATCGGCTGCATGGTCTGTCAATCGCGTTCGATTTTTACCGTCACTTTGTATTTTGTAAATTTCCCAGTTGCCAGCTTTATTGGATTGAAAGGTGATCCATTTCCCATCGGGTGCCCAGGTCGGCTCCCAATCCTGTGCCGGATCGTCCGTGATGCGAACCAAATCCGTTCCATCGAGTTTGATAGTCCAGATTTCATCATTCGAAACATGGTCCGAAGCGAAACACACCCGCTGCAAAACTTCATTCCATGATTCGCCGGGCATACTGACAACGTCGGCGTTCGGGGTACCAAATAATTTTGTTGAAGTCAACTTTCCGGTATCCAGCAGCCATATTTCAAAATTTTCTCCCTGGTAACTTCGATTATACATCAATAAATTGGTTCCTTTAATCCAGGCCGGATTCTGCGCCTCATTATCTTTGTAGAAAGTTAATTGAATTTCTGAATCAACGCCGGGCTGATAGTTATCCGAATCATCCTCATTTTCAACGTCTTTGCCTGAATCACAATTCATAATTAGTAATGTCAGGAAAAAAACAGCGAAATATTTCATATTTTTATAATTCATCGTGGTCCCTATCGACTAAAAAGTTGAATTAACGGTAATATAAAAACGACTTTCCTGATTTAATTTGAGAAGACCTTCAGTTATGTATGGCGAACTGAATTTTTCGAAGCCAATTGCAAAATTTAATAGCCAATTCAATTGTCTATCCAGTTCAATCTGATATCCCCAGATGCCCTGGTCTTTCTGATCACTCCCACCGAAAATTTCGGCTTTTAAAAAGATTGAATGCATTAAATGTTGTTCCGCCGTGATAAAAAACGTCGTTATTGTCTCATTTTTTGCAGTGGGATAGATTTCTCGTTCCTGATCAAAATTTAAATATTCATAACCAACCCCGACTGAAAAAGCTGTTTTGGTGTCATTAAAACCGATTGGATCATCTGTTTCCAAATTTTTAAATCGCCGTAATGTCCGAAATAGATTGAAAATAATTTCGCCAGTACCAATTCTGCCCTGATTATTATCCGAGAAGAGTTGATTTTGATATAAAATATTCAATTCCAATTTTTCCCAGGGATTAAAATGAACGCCCAGATCAAGCTGTCCCTTTTGAATATTTTGGGAAAGTGCTAATGGTGTCAGGGTAACAGGGCTATGGTCAAACATGGTTGAAAGCGCAAGCCCTGGGAAGACCTGATAATTTAAAGCGACTGAATAAAGAAATTGTGATTTATAATCCGAAATACCTGAAGAAGCCGAAAGGAGTTGCAGCCCGCCGATATTTATTTTAAAATCCAGATTTTTAAATTTTTGAATCCAGCCGAATTGCCCCCGATAGAATCGGGCGAATTTCATTTTAGCAAGCTGAAAATTTTTCAGAACAGGAGCTTCGTGCGGGGCTTCCAGAAGAATGAAGCTGTTTTTAATAGCCAACCATGAGCCGACAATGGGGCCTGGGAGCGTGACGTTTGCGACATTTTCCAGAAGGACTTTGCGATTTATAAAATTATATTCGTAATTGATAATATTGAAATTAACCGAGGGATGATTTGCCAGATACATCGCATCAGCAATTTCTTTAAGTCGGGGTGTTTCCTGAAATTCTGATTCGTAGCGTTTTGTGCGATGGTAAGCCTGTTTTTGATCAAAATTTAAATATCCCTCGCCAAGCGCATCGCCATACGCCAGTAACAGGGCTTTTTCAATTTCATGATTTTCTTTTTCCAAAGCTAAAATTTTTTGATAACTGGAAATTTGTTCCGGCAGGTTCCCCGTCATGCTATAGAGATTTGCGAGTTTCTTGCGAATTTCCACATTTTCAGGTTGAATTTTGAGCCAGCGTTCATAAGTGTCAATTTCTTTTTTATCATTTTTTTGAAGGGCATAGAGGGTGGCCAGTTTTTTATAGGTCGCGATTCGATTCGGAACCAGTCGTAAGTGTCTTTCGAGTATTTTAATCTCCTCAGGATACATTTCATGCAAATCATATAATTTAGCAATTCGAACCAATAGTGCGGTATCGTTGGGACTTAAAGTCAATAATTCATACGCAGTTTTCATTTCGAGGAGCGGTTCTTCATAGGTATAATAAATTTCCAGCAGAATTCGTCGTGTTTCGATATCATTCGGTCGCAATTCTGCCAGTTCACTGAGCATTCGAATGGCATAAGCCCAATTTTTAGTTTCCAGGGCAATTTTTCCCAGTTCCAATCGGGCAATTTCATTCTTTGGATCCAGTTGAATGGCATTTTGATAGGTTAAAATCGCTGATTGGCTGATACCTTCCTGATAGAGCGCCCGGGCCTTTTCGATGAGAATCTGAACATCTTTATCAATACTTTTTTCAGGCGGCGGCTGACTTTCGACCCGGTAATCAGAGTAGGTTTGCGCTTCAAGAAAAGTGAAATTGAAAAGCAACACCAGTATGAAGAAAAATAATATTTTTAATTTTAGAGAGCCCATAACTTTTTCCCTGTCATTGATTAGGTTTATTCGTTCCGGGTAAGTTTAACCAGATATTTCCCCTGATATCCTTTGAGGATTGTATTAAATTTAAAATCACCATTTTTATCAGTTGAAATTGAATCATTTACGATAACGGCAGGCCTGGAATGTTGGTCCACTTTTTGAATTATTAGGCGATAATTGTTTGCCGGTGGAAGATTGGCGATACAAAATTCACATTTGCCCAATCCACGCATTTGAAAAGAAACCAATTCGGAGGTCGCCTGCCATTTATCGACATAATGACTGCAAGATTTCAAATAAACTTGACCGGGCAGATTATCACTCAAATATATATCATGCTGCATTTCGTCATTCAGGTGAACGTATAATGAATTTTGATGATGAATGTAGCCAATAACACCGTTACAACGGTGGAGATCCGGGTACTGTTGGCAATTATCAAAGCGGATTGTTCGGAGTTCTCCCGGATGCATAATGCGAAATCCGCCTGCGGGCAACGCAAATTGGCGTAAATTAATAAAATCTTCGACAATGCCCACATATTCACTGGTAAATAGCGGCGCAATTGCTGAATTTGAACAATAATCGTAAGCCTTTTTAAGCCCATCCAATCCTGCCTGTCGATCGCCAATATAGTAATGAATGTAGATATTCATTGGCATGATACGAACGGGTGTTTCCGTGCGTTTAAAATGATCGACCAGATTGGCCATATTATCAAAATTCCGAGTCCATCCTTTCGTATAAATGAAATCATTCGATGCCGAAGTATGATATTGCCAGTAGCCATTAACCCGGGTCGCACGCGGGCATAAAGTGGAATATGAAGGAAAGCGAGTATCAAAAATGGGATCACCGCCATTCATATTTCGAACAGATAAATGTTCCAGCCGTTCCAATGGCCTTTCATCAGGATTACAGCGGCCAGACCAGAGATATAAATTAACCTTTTTAGCTGGCGGCAATAGATTTTTTTCGATAAACCGGACACTGGCATAAATCTCCTGGTCGTAATCAAGTCCCTTAACCTCCCATTCCCACTGGTCATTCATTAATCGTGCATCCATATCACCATGACGCCAGTCATACGGGTGGGAGTAGCTATGAGTAGCAGGTTCAATATTCTCCAGTGCAAAAATCGATTTTGCAACCAGATAACCCCGATTATAAAATGGGAATCCTTTTTCTTCAATTTCTTTGGTAATAACCGAAGCTGATATTGGTAAGGGATATTTTTTAAGAATCTGGTCACGCACAAATTCTGAAGCATAACTTTTTAGATCAATCAGGGAGATGCCGGTTAAACCATCACCATCGATATGCGAATAAAAAATTCGTCTGCCATTTAAGGTTGTCACATCCGGAATTGGAAGGTTTTTGAGATCAAAGGCTTCGGTAAAAAACTGAAATGGGTTGATGCGCCAGAATCCGATCGGTTCATTTTCAGCCGTTTCCAACTCGCCACGACCTTTCAGTACGGCATTTAAATTTTCCATCCACTCTTTATTCTTAATTCCCTCTTTAAAAGGCGTCTCATCCAGAGCAATCCCACCTTTTGAAGTGATGACAATCGCATCGATTTTTCCGATACGGGAATCGGATAGGGTTAGATAGACTTTATTGGCTGGATTTTCAGAAGTTACTTTTGTCAGGATTGGTTGCATTGCTTTCAGGTCAACCGGTGCTTCAAAATCCAGCATTTCATTGGATTTGTGAATGATTTTTTGCTTTTTTCCGGGTAATATTTTCAAATCCCAATAGCGCAAATCGAGGGATTTAAATGCCGCCTTCACATTCGGCGTCGGCAATTGATTTTTTTGATCATAAATCGCTCCAAAATTTCCGAAGATCACAACCTTTATCCCGTTTTGAATTTGCTCCTGAAGCCAGTCAACATAATCGGCTGAATTTTTCAGGACTGGATCATGAAACCAGGTCAGAATCCCCCGAAATTTTTTCATTTTTTCGACGGTTGGCAGTCCTTTTTGCAGATCCCAATGCTCGACCAATAAACCCAGATGATTTAATATAACTTCGGCGCGGGTGCGAATGGGATTTTGATCCAAATCCGGACTTTCTGCACCATCATAGAGCGCCAATATCCAGCGTTTGATCTCATTTGGTGCGTCAGGTAGTGATGAAGCCGATTTTAATGGCATTTCTATTTTTTGTTTGAATTCATCCGTTAAAATTTGAGCATGTGTTATCATCGGAATACTGGCTGGTAATTGCTTTGCTGGATAAGTCAAACAATCTTTTAAAAAGGCGGCAAGATTTATTCGAAATTTGAGTTGATTTTCGTTGGCATCCCATTTCATCAGATAGCCTTCGAATGCCATTCCGCCAAAGGGTGTCCGCACAATAAATGCACTTTCTGAGTTCGCTTGATCATTTCGCGTAACCTCCAGATATATTTTATTTTCAGGATGGACTGAATGCCAGGTATAATAGTGGGTTAAATCGGTTTTAACGAGAGGAAGATCTTTTTCAACCATTGTAGGCTCTTTGCTTTTGATTTCCAGAACGGTGGAATCGCCGGTCCAGCCGCCAAGAAATTCGAGGCCAAAAGGATAGAAAAAATTATTAAGCTTTGACCAGATAATCCACCAGTCGATAGAAAGATCGTGATTGGTAGCGGAAACGTTCTCTTTAAATGCTTTAAAAGCGCCAAAATTTCCAAGAATAATCACTTTACGACCGGCCAGAATTTGATCGAGCAGCCAATCGATATACTGCTCCCCATCCAGCATTTCGGCTGTTTGAAACCAGCTTAAAATTGCCGCATAATCCTTCATCACGCTGGCTGGCGGGAATCCATTTTCAATAAAGTGGTAATCAGTAGCGTAGCCCATTTCCAGGAGTGGTTTAAAAGCAAAACGATGGATGTAGCTTTCCGATGCTATCGGATTTTCAGCTTTCTTTAATAGCCCCAAAACCTTTTTTTGAGGTAAATCCTGTTTCCGAACAGGTCTTGAAAGGCAGGTATTGATAAAACGTGGCAGGTCCAGGAAAAACCTGGTTTTTCCATTTATCGTCTCAAATAGATAGCCTTGTAACGCCATTCCACCAAACGGGGTTTGAATAATCACATGACTTTCACCTTCAGGAATATCCTTCCGGTTTACGAGCAAATAGGATTTATTTTGGGGGCGAATTGAATTAATTTTAAAATAGTTATGTAAAGATTTCGATTTTATGGGAATCTCTTTGCCAATAAACTGTTTTTCAAATTTAACTATTTCCAATAAATCCGATTTATCAGTCCACTGGCCTTTGAATTCCAGCCCGAATTGGAGATAAAAGCGGTTCAGGGCGTCATCAGAGAGCCAGGTTTTTCCATCCGGTGAAAAAGCGCCCAGATTATCCAGAATAACTATTTTTCTACCGGCATTTAGTTGCCGGGTCAGCCAAAAGAGATATTTTTCAGGTTCTTTCATGACTGAACCAGTGTACCAGGAGATAATCCCCTGATAATTTTTCATCTTTTCGTCACCAGGTATGCCGAGTTCAATATCCTGGTAATCGAATTGATAACGCTGGCGCGAAAGTGGCTGATGCAGGTGGACACGAAAAAGATTATTTTGAGACGAGAAGCCCTCACTACTTTTAAATAATACCAGAATTCGCTTTTTTTGCTTTGGCTGTACAAAAACCGGGGTGATAAAGATAGCAAATGTGTAGCATACAATAAAAAAATAGATAAAGTGCTTTTTTTTCATCGTTTCTGAACTCCTTATTCGTTAGCAAGCAAGAATAAGAATTATGATTTGAAAGTTATTCAGGAAGTAATTTATTTTTTCTGGTTTCATATCCAGTTCATATAAATGCGTGCTTTTCCAAAAGAGATGATATTTTCATTCAAGTGAAACGAAAAAATTATATTTATCAATACCTTATGCTTTTCCATGCTGCGTACAGGATGACATGAGGTACCATTTTCGAATGAACCAATTAAATATATCAACTAATTAAAGAAAATTCAATCAATTTTTAATTTTAATTATTTGAAGCTGTGTATTTTATCTACACTTACTGGTCATCATCGTTCCATCTGATTAAAAAAAATCCTGAGGAACATTTTAAAATTTATTTGGGTAAAAAGTGTGCATGATTGTTAGTGATGATTTCGAATTATCGACAGATACTGGATTCGAAGTTTTTTAGAAAGCATGCATTCGATCAAAAAGCAGTTTCTGAATTATTTCGCAGAATGGAGGTTTGTTATGTATTTTGACAGTTTTCAACTTATTATTATTTTGGTGACCGTTGTTATTGGTGGATGGGCGCAATATCGCGTGAGTAGTGCCTATCGTAAATACAGTCGATTTGGAACGCGCCGGGGAATGACCGGTGCCGAAATAGCCCGAAGTCTTTTAAAAGGGAGTGGCTCTTACGATGTTAAGGTTGGTGCCATCGCGGGAGAAATGACAGATCATTATGATCCCCGATCCCAGGAACTAAATCTGTCGGAAGGTGTTTATAATAGTCCATCAATTGCAGCCGTTGGTATTGCCGCACACGAGGTTGGGCATGCGATCCAGCATCATGTCAGCTATTTTCCGCTGCACGTGCGAAATATGCTGGTACCTGTTGTCAGTTTTGGTTCAAATCTGGCGTGGCCTATCATCATCGGTGGATTGATTTTTAGCTGGGGATTTTTACTGGATATTGGAATTTATCTCTATGCTGCAGTGGTGGCTTTCCATTTAATTACTTTACCAGTGGAACTGGATGCGAGTAAACGCGCCGTGACATTATTAAATACGGGCGGGTATTTGCAACAGGAAGAATTAGCCGGCGCAAAAAAGGTCCTCTCAGCGGCCGCCATGACGTATGTTGCAGCAACATTGGTTGCAATTCTGACTTTAATTCGATTGCTTGTTCTGCGAAATAGCAACGATTAAAATTATAAAATAAAGGTAACGACCCTTGCAATGTTAGGTTCGTGGATTTAAGTGAAGAATAAATAAACGCAGCGACCACAGAAATTAGCAGCGGGAATTAATGAAAAAAAAATGTAGATTTATTGATTTTCAACCTGACCCTAAAAATGGTAATTAGTGAATCGACCTCTTGCTAAATTCGATAATTATTTTTCCACGTCCTCTGCGTTTAAAGTTTTATCAGTTTTTCAACTTAACGTTGTATACTATTCAGGTTGGCTGTTTCACGGTTAGAAACGTTTTGTTTTTAATATTTTTTAACCCTGATCCGGAAATAATTAAACCTTCAACCTGATTTGTTATAAAAGAAGTCTGTCATTTTGTCAGACAATGAAGATAAATTCAGTTGATGCTTAATCTTATGTAAAATAATATGTTATCGTATTTTTTTTAAGATGGCATGTATTTTGCCTATTTTTTAAAAAAATGGAAATCAGATTTATTTTTAACATGATTAATTAAAAATAAAAATTTGGAGGTAAATTTTCGCATGGCAGTTGAAGATAAAATTAATGAACAAACTAATCATGCCAGAAAAAAAGAAACCGAATCTGCATCGGGAGAGAATAACCAACCGCATGAAGTAACTGAAGAAGCTTTTTCAGGCGATGAAAAAAATATCGAAGTGGATGAAAAAGCACGTGATGAAATAGAAATTGAAATCGCAGATACTGTTGCGAGTTCGAAGACTGAATCTTCAACTGAAAAAAAGGCTGATGATACCAACCTGAAATTGGCCAATGAATATTTCGATCAACTTCAAAGGCTACAGGCAGAGTTTATGAATTATAAAAAACGTATGGAACGTGAACGGGAAAATCTAAACCGATATTTAAAAACTGATCTAATACGAAAAATTTTGCCTGTTATTGATGATTTTGAGCGTTTTTTAGCGAGTCATCAGAAAGAAATTAAAGAAAATGGTGGGTTAAATGGTATTCAACTCGTGTATGATAAGTTGAGTCAGGTGCTGAAAGATGAAGGATTAGAGCCAATTGCAGCATTGGGCGAAGCATTTGATCCGAATTTACATGAGGCGCTGTTACTTCAGGAGGCTAGTGAAGATCAGGATGGTAAAGTCTTGGAAGTCTGGGAAAAAGGGTATTTCCTGGGCGATTCCTTGTTACGTCCTTCAAAGGTCAAGGTTGGTAAGAAAAAATAGCAGGCAGGTGATTTGGTAAATGGCAAATAAAGATTACTATGACATATTAGGGGTTGGTGAAAAAGCCAGTGTTAATGAAATTAAAACTGCGTACCGGAATCTGGCCAAGAAATATCACCCTGATGCAAATCCGGGCAACAAAGCCGCTGAAGAGAAATTTAAGGGGATTTCCGAGGCATATACCGTATTAAGCGATCCCAAAAAACGCGCGCAATATGATCAAATGCGTCGGCTGGGTGCGTTTGATAGCGCGGGTGGTTTTGATTTTAATCGAGCCGGTAATCCTTTCGGTGGTGGCGGTTCCTCATTTTTTTGGCAATCAGGGGGGGGGAGCGGGAATATTTTTGAGGAAATATTTGGCTCAGGTGGTTTTGATTCAATTTTTAATACAGGTTTTTCTCCCCGACAACGGCATTCACCAAAGGGGCAGGATGTTGAAGTTACCGTTCAAATTCCTTTTGATTTGGCAGTAAATGGTGGAACGCATTCCTTTAAATTGAGTGGCGGGACCCATTTTGATAGCAGTAAAACTTTTAATTTAAAAATCCAGCCCGGAACAATCTCAGGGACGCGAATGCGTTTACAAGGCCAGGGAGGAACTGCTGGCCGTAATGGAACTGCTGGAGATTTGATGGTAACAATTTCCGTTGCGCCCCATCCTGATTTTCGGATGGAAGGTCTGGATATTCATAGCGATATTACCATAAATTTTGTTCAGGCCGCATTGGGAACCGCGGTGAAAATTCAGAATGTTTATAATAAAACTATTGAACTGAAGATTCCGCCGGGAACCCAACCGGATCGTATCTTCCGTCTGCCTGGTTTGGGAATTGCGAGTACTTCCCGAATTGGCGATCATTACGTTCATGTTAAAGTTTCGATTCCAGCTTCACTAAACGATGAACAACGTGATAAATTACGTGAATTTGCACGTTCGGCGAATCTGGAAATTTAATTGTTACCTGAAATTCTAAAATGAATCGTTTTCGCTGAAGTCTTGACCCCATCTGTATCTCCCCCATTTTCAAAAAGCGAAAATGGAGGAGAGAATCCCGCTTTATCTCCCCCAAATTCCGCTTTTGGGAATTTGGGGGAGGCAGGAGGGGGTACTACTTTGATTCTGAACATCAAAAATTTCCATTTTAGAATTTTAGGGGTTAATTAAAATGATTTGTGAATCCTCGATTAAGTTTTGATTTGAAATGAGGAACTAAAACAAATTTTATCTAAGTTAGGAGGAAAAATATGAATCGACCTAAGTGGAATATATTTATTACATTAGGCGTTATGATTGGAATTATTGTTGGCTTGATAATCGCCGCTAATTTTGATTTTATGTTAAAAGGGAATGCTTCTGAAGCTAAAAATGAAACGGAATCAGTTGCTTCACCAACTGCGAATGCTCAGGTTAACATCGCTGAACTGGAGAAAACCAGTCAAACCACGGTTGAGGTCGTAAAACGTGTCAGTCCAACAGTTGTAACAATCACCAGTAAACAACGGGTAAAAGTGCGAAATCCCTGGTCCGAGTTTTTTGGTGACGATTTTTTCCGGCAGTTTGGCGGACGAATTCCGGATGAGGATCAGATTCGTCAAGGTCTTGGTTCGGGTGTGATCATCACCTCAGATGGTTATATTGTTACCAACAACCATGTTGTTGAAGATGCTGATGAATTGGTCGTTATGATCAAGGGTGAAGAACATGAAGCCAAAGTTATTGGAGCCGATCCTCAGACTGATGTTGCCGTTGTTAAAGTCAATAAAAACAATCTCCCTTTCATCAAAATTGGTGACTCGGATAGATTGGAAGTTGGTGAGATCGTACTGGCAATTGGAAGTCCATTTTCCAAGCAGTTGGACAATACGGTAACGATGGGTATTGTAAGTGCCAAGGGTCGGCGGAATCTCGATATTGGCGGTTCGCGAAATAATAATGCGCTGCTTTATCAGGATTTCATTCAAACTGATGCGGCGATTAATCCGGGTAATAGTGGTGGGGCATTGGTTAATTTACGTGGGGAGTTGGTTGGAATTAACACTGCTATTATTGGTCAGGCCAATGTTGGAATCGGATTTGCTATTCCGATTAATCTGGTGAACTGGGTAAAGGAGCAGATTATCACCAGTGGCAGTGTGACACGTGGCTACCTGGGTGTCCAGATTGGGCCCGTCGATCGAAAAACGGCAAAAGCACTGGGGATGAGTGAACCCAAAGGCGCTTTTGTGCATCGGGTCGAAAAGGATACGCCGGCTGAAAAAGCTGGAATTCAGGAAGGCGACGTAATTCTTGAATTCGATGGAAAATCGATAGTCGATCAAAATGATTTGACCCAGATGGTTGCCCAGTATAAACCCGGTACGACCGTAAAAGTGAAGGTCGTGACCTTAAATGGCAAGGAAAAGACTCTAAATGTCAAATTGATGACGCGGCCGGTTGAGGAGAAATTAGCTGAATCATCCGAAACAGCGGATGAGAGTGCGCTGGGAATTCAGGTGGAAAATTTAACACCCGAATTAAAACGCCGCTATAACCTTAATGAAGACTATGGTGTTGTTGTGGTATCTATCCGACGTGACAGTCCAGCGTTTGAACAGGGGCTCCGTGAAGGTGATTTAATAATGGAATATGGCCGTGATCGGGTTAAGATTGAAAGCAAGCGCCAATTCAATGATATAATTCGCGGCGCAGATCCGGGTGATGTTCTGTTATTCCGGGTGAAAAACAGAGCCGGAGCTGCTTTTATTGCAATCGAGATTCCTGAAAAGAAGGAAGATAAATAAGAGAAAATATGATAATAATCGGGTCAGATAATTTCATAAATAATAGATGAGTTGAAATTATCTGACCCGATATTTTAGTTTTATTACCCAAATTATATGTGAACGAGGAGGTTGATGCAGAATGCCAACTTATGAGTATTTATGTTCTAATTGTGGTTATCGTTTTGAAAAATTTCAGCGGATAACAGCAGAACCTGAAAAAATTTGTCCAAATTGTCAACAAATGACAATAAAGCGAGTCATTAACGGTGGAAATGGCATTATTTTTAAAGGATCTGGATTCTATATAACTGATTATAAAAAGGGTCATTCAAGCCCTCCCACCAAGAGTGATTCGGCGGCTTCCTCCAGCAGTAGTAATGGTTCCTCCTCGACTACGAAACCAACCACAACAAACGATTCTGCATCCCAATAAAAGTGTGTTGATTGTCACCGAATGTAGTTCATAAACAGCCGTCCTGTCATCCTGAGCGAAGTGAAGTATCTCATAAGTAATTGAAAAATAGAGTTTCTTCACGCCGCTTCGCTTCGTTCAGAATGACAAAAATGATCTTTTTGGCGTAAATTTATTTATAAATTGTATTGACAAGGGAAAATTCATCTACTACAGGATTTTCCATTTTTTATATCGTGACGACTGAAGTGACATTTTGTCAGATTTTTCGGTCTTTATGGCGGATTTTTTTGATAAGATTTGTTGCTTTCAGTTTTTATGATTTTGCCACAGTTTTATAAATTCAATATAATCAATCGAATAAGTAGTTAATAATTCGACATAAAATCATTGGCATGATTCTTGAATTAATCTAGACCAAGTCTTAAATAATTAAATGACCTGGTTCCTGATTTTAAATAGCATCTTTTTTGAGCCGGGTCGTTAGATTGAATAGAAAATCTATCTATATAATTTTAAATTCTCATAAGGAGGTTTTTTTAATGGCACAAGCGCAGGGAAAAATAATTGGAATTGATTTAGGAACAACGAACTCGGTTGTTGCGGTAATTGAAGGTGGTGAACCGATTGTAATTGCGAATTCTGAAGGGAATCGCACGACACCTTCAGTGGTTGCGTTTACGAAATCGGGCGAACGGCTGGTTGGTCAGGTTGCCAAACGACAGGCGATCACCAATCCTGAAAACACAATTTACTCGATTAAACGTTTTATGGGCCGGCGTTATGAAGAAGTTCGTAATGAAATAACCGAAGTTCCTTATAAAGTTGTGAGTGGAAATAATAGTGTCGCACGAGTACGAAGTGGGGATAAAGAGTATTCACCACAGGAAATTTCGGCGATGATTTTACAAAAAATGAAACAAACGGCTGAAGACTATTTGGGTCAAAAAGTCACTGACGCGGTAATTACCGTACCGGCCTATTTTAATGATAGCCAGCGACAGGCCACAAAAGAAGCCGGTGAAATTGCCGGTTTAAATGTCCGCCGAATCATTAATGAGCCAACGGCGGCTTCATTGGCTTATGGACTTGACAAGAAACGGAATGAGAAAATCGCTGTTTTTGATCTGGGTGGTGGAACGTATGATATTTCGATTCTGGAAATTGCAGATGGTGTTTTCGAAGTGAAATCGACCAATGGTGATACGCATCTTGGTGGTGATGATTTTGATCAGCGTGTGATTGACTGGCTGGTGGATGAATTCCTTAAAATGGAAGGCGTTGATTTATCGAAAGATCCAATGGCTTTACAGCGGTTGAAAGAAGCCGCTGAAAAGGCCAAGTGTGAATTGTCAACAGTTGCGCAGACCGACATCAATTTACCCTATATTACAGCAACCGATGCCGGTCCAAAACATTTGAACATGACCTTAACACGTTCAAAATTTGAGCAGTTATGTGATAATCTTTTTCAACGGACAGTTGAACCGTGCAAGATCGCTTTAAAGGATGCCGGTCTAAAACCGAGCGATATTGATGAAGTTGTGTTAGTCGGTGGTTCAACCCGAATGCCGAAAGTACAGCAGATCGCCCGTGAAATTTTTGGAAAAGAACCGCATAAAGGCGTGAATCCAGATGAAGTTGTGGCCCTTGGTGCAGCAATTCAGGGAGGGGTGTTAAGTGGAAACGTCAGTGATGTGTTGTTACTTGATGTTACCCCACTTTCACTGGGTATTGAGACGCTGGGTGGTGTGTTTACCAAATTAATTGAAAAGAACACCACAATTCCCACTAAAAAATCGGAAATTTTCTCGACAGCATCTGATAGTCAGACATCAGTGGAAATCCATGTCCTGCAAGGGGAGCGTGAAATGGCGGTGAATAACCGGACGCTGGGACGATTTCACCTGGATGGAATTCCACCGGCACCACGTGGTGTTCCCCAGATTGAAGTTACTTTTGATATTGATGCGAATGGTATTCTGAACGTAAGCGCGATGGATAAAGCCACGAGCAAAAAGCAATCAATTCGCATTGAGGCTTCGACTGGTCTGAGCAAAGAGGAGATTGAAAAGATGGTGAATGACGCGAAGACCCACGCTGCTGATGATAAACGAAAACGGGAAGTGATTGATTTAAGGAACAGCGCTGATCAGCTGGCCTATCAAACTGAGAAGAATTTGAAAGATTTGGGTGACAAGATGGATAGCACTTCACGTGGCAAGCTCGAAGCGGCTGTCGGACGAGTTCGGGAAGCGGTGAAGACTGATAATGCAAATGAGATTAAGTCCGCGGTGGAAGCATTGAACGCAATCTGGAGCGAAGTATCCTCGAAAATGTATCAACAGGGTCAGGCCGCGCCTGGTGCCGGCGCGCAGGCGGGTGATCAACAAGCACCTGGCGGTGACGCCGGTAAAGCGCAGGCGCAGGATGCTGATTTTGAAGTGGTTGATGATAGCAAAAATTAAGCTTAATGCTTGAATTAATGCACCTATTGATTTTTATTCAGTTTTGAATACAGGCGAGGCCTATCCTCGCCTTTTTTTTGAATATTGTGAGCAAGGGGAAATTGTTTAGCATAAGGTGAGAAAGTAATGAATTTAGATAAATTTACAATCAAATCACAAGAAGCGCTGCAACAGGCGCAACGATTGGCTGGTGAAAAGAATCAGCAGCAAATCGAACCAGAACATCTCCTGATGGCTATGCTGGAAAATCAGGAAAGTATTCCAGTTCTCATTATTAAAAAAGCAGGAACAAATTTAGAGTCAATTAAACAGGCACTAACGGCTGCAATTGAAAAATTTCCACGGCTTTCCGGTGGTGGATTCGGCCAGGTATATCTTTCGACGGCACTTAACCAGGTTCTGGAACAGGCATTGAAGGAAGCCTATCAATTAAAAGATGAGTATGTGAGTCTGGAACATCTATTTTTGGCACTGACAGATTCTACCGGGGCTGCTGGAAAAATTTTAAAGCAGGAAGGTCTTTCAAAAAATAATATTTATAAAATTCTGCAATCGATTCGCGGAACCCAGCGGGTGACCGATCAAAATCCCGAAGATAAATATCAGGCTTTAAAACGATATGGCAAAGATTTGACGGAAATGGCACGCCGGGGAAAGATCGATCCAGTCATCGGTCGTGATGAGGAGATTCGAAGGGTATTGCAGGTTCTTTCGCGAAGAACGAAAAATAATCCGGTATTAATTGGTGAACCGGGTGTTGGAAAAACCGCCATCGTCGATGGTCTGGCCCAGCGAATTATCGCCGGTGATGTCCCTGAAAATTTAAAAAATAAGCAAATCGTCGCCCTGGATATGGGCGCCTTAATTGCCGGTACTAAATTTCGTGGTGAGTTTGAAGAACGTTTGAAAGCGGTTTTACGTGAAGTCACCGAAGCCGAAGGTGAAATCGTCCTTTTTATCGATGAGTTACATACCGTCGTCGGTGCTGGTTCTGCTGAAGGGTCAATGGACGCATCGAATATGCTGAAACCGGCCCTGGCGCGCGGTGAATTACGCTGTGTCGGTGCAACGACTATTAACGAATATCGAAAATATATCGAAAAGGATGCCGCACTGGAACGCCGATTCCAGCCGATTCTGGTGGGGCAACCATCTGTAGCGGATGCTATTTCAATTTTACGTGGCATTAAAGAAAAATATGAAGTGCATCATGGGGTTCGGATTACTGATTCAGCTTTGGTGGCGGCTGCCACACTGTCAGATCGGTATATTAACGACCGATTTTTACCGGATAAAGCTATTGATCTGATTGATGAAGCGGCTTCAAAATTACGGATTGAAATTGATAGCATGCCGCAGGAACTGGATGTCGTCGAGCGAAAAATTCGCCAGCTCGAAATTGAACGTGAAGGTATTAAAAAAGAGAAAAGTGAGTCCTCCCGTCATCGATTGGCTGAAATTGAAAAAGAATCCGCGATTCTCAAAGAGCAAGAACACGAGCTTCGCGCCCATTGGGAGTTGGAAAAATCCATCATTAAAAAAATTCAGGAAACGAAAGAGGCCATCGATAAATCCCGCACCGAGGCAGAGCAGGCTGAACGAAAGGGCGAATATCGACGGGTGGGTGAAATTCGTTATGGACACATTCCTGAACTTGAAAAAACATTACATGCGGAGAATGCCCGGCTTGTTGAAATTCAAAAAACGCATCGCATGTTAAAAGAGGAAGTGGAAGAAGAAGATGTTGCCAATGTGGTTTCCCGCTGGACTGGTATTCCCGTAAGCCGAATGGTGGAATCGGAAAAAGAAAAGCTGCTCAATATGGAAGATCGGATTCATCAACGTTTGATTAATCAGGAACATGCCGTTCAGGCGGTAGCCGATGCCATTCGTCGTGCCCGTTCTGGACTACAGGATCAGCATCGACCCATCGGTTCGTTCATCTTTCTTGGCTCCACGGGCGTGGGGAAGACGGAACTGGCACGCGCCCTGGCCGAGTTCCTTTTTGATGATGAACAGGCCATGGTCCGGATCGACATGTCTGAATATATGGAACGCCATTCTGTCTCCCGCTTAATCGGTGCGCCACCAGGATATGTGGGGTACGATGAAGGCGGGCAATTGACCGAAGCCGTTCGACGGAAGCCCTATTCGGTTATTCTGCTTGATGAAATTGAAAAAGCCCATCCGGAGGTTTTTAATATCCTGTTACAGGTACTGGATGATGGGCGTTTGACGGATAATAAAGGGCGTACTGTCAATTTTAAAAATACCATTGTCATCATGACTTCCAATTTGGGTGCGCCTTTAATCATGGAAAAGACAAAAAATTTAACCGAAGAAAATTCAGAACGTATTTATGAAACACTTCATGAAGAGATTATGAATCTCGTGCATCAAACATTAAGACCAGAATTTTTGAATCGGGTGGATGAAATCATTCTTTTCCACGCTTTGATGAAAAAAGATATTTTGAAAATTGTCGAGCTTCAGTTTAAGAAAATCCAGTCGATGCTTGAAGAATATGAAATTAAACTGAGTCTTACACCTGACGCCAGGATTTTTTTGGCCAATGCCGGTTATGAACCCGCTTTTGGTGCCCGACCTTTGAAGCGGGTGATGCAGCAATATATCACCAATCAATTGGCTAAAGAGTTATTGAGTGGTAAATTTCAGAAAAGTGATGAAATTGAAATAAAATTGAATGAAAATTCACTTGCTTTTATGAAAAAAACTTCTTAATATTTCTATGAATAAAATTGTAGACGGAAAGTTCAAAATCGACAAAAAAGTTATCGTTAATTAAATCACGCTAACATTAACTAAATTGAACCTTAAGATTTTGGGAGGATTCAGATGCGGAATTCCATACTTCTCATGCTAATTTTTGTATTCACTTTAAGTATCATCATGAATTGCGGTAAGCAAACTGAAGAATCAATGATGAAGGAAGCAGAAAAATATGAAAAAGAAGAGAAATTCGATAAAGCCATGATTATCTATGAGAAAATATTGGTTGATTTTCCAATGACTAATCATGCACCGGAAGTGTATTTCAAAATTGCCCAATTAGCGGGGAATCTTAAAGATTTTGATAAGTGTATTGATATGTATAACCGGATTGTGGAAACCTATCCAGAGCATGCGATTGCCCCCAAATCGCAGTTCATGATTGGTTATATCTATGCCAATGAAAAGGCGGATACTTTAAAAGCAAAAAATGCCTATAGCGCTTTTTTGCAAAAGTATAGTGATTTTGATTCCGGCATGACAGCATCAGCGCAATTTGAATTGCGATACCTGGGAAAAGATATTAGTCAGATTCCTTTTTTACAAAATCTGACGGCTGAAGAGGCCAAAACGCCTGATGAGAAGGCAAAAGGAAATTGAATTTCTTTTTAAATCGGATAAGCAGTTTGAAATTGAACAAAAAGTTCAAGTTGAATTAATTTTTTGATTTTTATTTAGTTGGTCGATTTTTATTATTACTCGATTTCTCTGGAGTCTTATAATAATCGACCTTTTTTTTGGTCAATATCGCTTTTTATTGCATCTAAAATCATGAACTTTGAGAATGCTGGAACTTTTGATTTTTCTAGAACGTATATTGTTAAAGTTTTTCCAATTTTCATTCTTCTCTTTCTTCAAATAAATAAGTTAATCTTGCTGATACTTCGAATGAGGTGATTATGAAGTTTAAATTACAGTTACGCATCATGATGATGTGGGTTACTGTTTTTCTGGTTAATATTTCGCCTGGTGCGCAGGATTCGCTTCTAACCATTAAAGTCGATTCAATTCCGGATTTGCCGGATGGCTATGGTGAAATTCAATTAACGGCCAGCTTTGATCAGAAAGAAGTCCCCCAAAATCGGGAAGTTATTTATACGGCGGAATTGCACTGGTCGGGAAATTCCGGCGTTTACGAGATTCTGGATGTAAAAAATCCGGATTTGGAAAATCTGACACTGGCAAAAACCACCACTGTTCATCGAACAGAAGTTCAGGGAAATCAACGAATTGCGATTAAAAAACATCAGTTTATTCTACAGCCGCAAAGTCTGGGGATGGCTTATGCCGGCGATGTGGTGATTCGGTATCGCAATGTGATCACCGGTGAAGAGAGTCAATTAATTACCAATCGGCTTGGGGTGAAAGTAATCGATCCAGTCGCTGAGCCGGGTTCACAGATTCTCTTCCTGCCCAAAAATATATTTTATACAATTGTTTTTATTATTCCTGCGATTGGGCTTTTCTTTTTTCTGGTGTCATTCTGGCGAAAACGTCAGGAGCGAATTCGCCGCGAAAAAGCGGCATTGGCGGCTAAGGTTCCTTTGGAACAGACTTATATGGAACAGCTCAAAGGTGTCGATATAAAAGCGGTTGATTCTTTAGCCCAATTTTCTGAAATATCGCGGATTTTCCGGCATTATCTGGTGGAAAAATTGGGTCTGCAAACCCCTGGTGCCTCAACCAGCGAATTGCTAAATTTGTTGCAAAGTCATATTACCGACGAGCGATTTCTGGTCAATGCCAGTGAAATCCTCAAAACTTGTGATTTGGCGAAATTTAGTGGCGGTGGAATGGATAATTCAGAATTGATGCGGGTTTATACGCTGGTGGAGAGTATTTTTGAAACTCAATTAAAATCCCCAGCACCATAGTTATATAGACCCTTACGAAGGTTTTATGGATGTTTAATTGCTGGATATAAATGATAAGTTCAGCTGATTCTTAATCTAGGCAGCGTTTAACCCTTCGTAGTGGTAAATTAACATGCTACCTAAAATTCTAAAATGGAAATTTGTAAGGGTATGAATCAATGAGAGACCCCCTCCTGCCTCCCCCATTTTCGCTTTTTGAAAATGGGGGAGAGACAGCGGGGGTCAATTTCCCACTGAAAGCGAGTCTCCGAAGAAAAAACGTTTCATTTTAGAATTTCAGGTGCTCTTTGAATACAAATGGTTTTTTATATAGGTTTCTCTTAAGGAGGTTCTATGAATGTTGATATTCAAAAGATTAACAAAATGATTGAAGCCGAAAGTGCCTTTCTGGAAAAGTTACGAAGTGAGATCCGAAAGGTCATTGTGGGACAGGAATATATGGTTCAGCGCCTGCTTATCGGGCTTCTGGCCAATGGTCACATCTTGCTGGAAGGTGTTCCCGGTCTGGCGAAAACGCTGGCCGTCCGCACGCTGTCTTCGATTATTCAAACCAAATTTCAACGAATTCAGTTTACACCAGACTTATTGCCGGCGGATTTAATCGGAACGCTGGTTTACGATCAGAAAACCGGTGGCTTCTCCACGAAAAAAGGTCCGATTTTTTCCAATCTGATTTTGGCAGATGAAATTAACCGATCCCCGGCCAAAGTTCAATCAGCTTTGCTGGAAGCGATGCAGGAACGTCAGGTAACCATTGGTGAAAATACTTTTCCGCTGGATGATCCTTTTCTCGTTTTAGCGACCCAGAACCCGATTGAACAGGAAGGAACCTATCCCCTCCCGGAAGCGCAGGTGGATCGTTTCATGCTAAAACTGGCCATTACCTATCCAACTCGAGATGAGGAACTGGAAATTATGCGTCGGATGACCACCGGTGAAGCGCCAAAGGCTTCGACTGTTATTACGCCAAAGGATATTATTAAAGCCCGTGAAGTCACCGGACAGGTTTATATTGATCCCAAAATTGAAAATTATATTGTTGATATTGTTTTTGCAACGCGTGAGCCATCCAAATACAGTTTGGATGAGCTGGATGACCTGATTGCGTATGGCGCTTCCCCGCGTGCCTCTATTTATTTGTCCAAGGCTGCTAAAGCCCACGCTTTTATTTCACGTCGGGGATATGTGACGCCAGAAGATGTTCGGGCCATTGGCATGGATGTTTTAAGACATCGCATTATCGTCACGTATGAAGCGGAAGCCGAGGATGTGACGGCGGAAGATGTGGTCCGCAAAATTTTGAACAAGATTGAAGTACCATGATTTTTTGGGTCAATTATTATTTTACTAATATTCCAAACTTTTCAAATTAATTTAAAGATAAAATATCTCCTATGGAATTAAAAGAGATTTTAAAACAGGTCAAGGCCATCGAAATTCAGACGCGGGGCATGGTGAATGATGTTTTTTCGGGTGAATATCATTCGGTCTTTAAAGGCCGCGGGATGGAGTTCTCCGAAGTCCGCGAATACCAGATCGGGGATGATATTCGAACGATTGACTGGAATGTCTCGGCGCGAATGGGACACCCCTTTGTGAAGGTATTTGAGGAAGAGCGTGAGCTAACGGTCATGCTGCTGGTGGACATCAGTTCGTCTGGCTTTTTTGGCACGCAAAAGCAGATGAAGGGGGAAATTGCCATTGAAATGTGTGCCTTGTTGGCCTTTTCTGCGATTAAAAACAATGATAAAGTCGGTTTGATAATCTTTACCGATCGGATTGAAAAATTTATTCCACCGAAAAAAGGCCGGACCCATGTGCAACGCGTGCTTCGGGAATTGCTCTATTATGCCGATCCGGAACATATTAAAGGTAAAGGAACAGATATTCGGGCCGCACTGGAATATTTGAGCCGGATTACCACGCGACGGAGTGTTGTCTTTTTAATTTCGGATTTTATGAGCAGCGGTTATGAAAAAGCCCTGCAAATTGCCAATAAAAAGCACGACGTGGTGGTTTTTTCGATTACAGACCCCCGAGAAATGAGTATGCCCGATGTCGGTTTTATCGAATTGGAAGATGCTGAAACCGGTGAAATATTACTTGTTGACACCGGGAGTGAGGTTTTTCAGCATGATTTTACACAAAATACGCAATCGGAAAGATTGAAACGGGATAAGCTGTTTCGATCAATGAATGTTGATTTTGTGGATATTTTGGCGCGTGGCCAGCAGCCTTATGTGGAGCCATTAATTAAATTTTTTAAAATGCGTGCCAGAAGATTTCGATGATAAATTTGAATCATCGCCCAATAAAGCTAAATGAGATATTCAAAGAGGATAAAATGAGTTTTTTTGCTGCTTTTGATTCATTTTTTAAAAAATATGGCAATTATCTGCTTGTCTTATTTTTTATCATTAGCATGGTTTTAATACTTATTGTTCTTATCGCGATGCCATCGGCGACTGAAAAGCCGCAAATGAGTGGTGAGCAGATACGCGAACTGGCGAATAAATTATACGAATGGAAACTGTATCCACAGGCGATCGAGCAGTACCAGTATTATTTAAATTTTTACAGTGCGGATGCGCAGGAACAGGCCAATATTAATTATGTCATTGGAAATATTTATTTTGACCGGATGCACGATTACGAAGGTGCGCTGACGCATTATGCAAAAGTGAAATATTATTTTCCGGCGAGCAATTTGATGCCGGACATCAACAAAAAGGTCGTTGCCTGTTTGGAACGACTCCAGCGTACAATGGATGCGAAGCAGATGCTCGATGAGTCCACCAGTCTGGATTCCGGTATGGTGCGAAAATCTCTGCCGGGAGAAATTATCGCCAAAGTTGGTGACCGGCGGATTACGCAGGGTGATCTGGATTTTGAAATCAGCCAGTTGCCGCCATATATGCAATCTCAATTTACGACGGTGGAAGGAAAGAAAAAATTTCTGCAACAGTACATTTCCACTGAATTGTTGTATGAAACAGCCAAACGCGCCGGTCTGGATAAAGTTAAAGAAGTCATCGAAGGTGCATTTCAGGCCAAAAAACAGCTCATGGCTCAGAAATATCTGGAGCAGGAAATTGCCCGTGAGATGAATATCAAACCCGAGGATGTGGAGCTTTATTATCGGGCGAATAAAGATAAATATACGGAAAAAGACGATAAGGGCAAAGTTATTCGTGAAAAATCACTGGATGAGGTTCAGCAGCAGGTTGCCCAGGATTTGGTACGTGATAAACAGATGAAAGCTTATGAGGCCCTCATTCAACGATTGACGCAGGCGCAATCGGTTGAAATTTATGATGATAAAATTAAATAGGAAAATAGCGGTGATGAGGCGTTTGAGTAATAATCCTTTTTCTACTGGATTGCTGATTTTAATTTGGGGTGTTCTGTCGAATGTGTTTTCGCAAGCAGGTAATATTACGCTCGAAAATAAACTTGATAAATCCACCGTGCGAATTGGCGATATTGTCACCTACACGCTTCAGGTCGTACATGATGAAAGCATTGAGGTGGTTCTCCCCGGCCGTGCTTTTGTCATGCTGGATAGTGCGATGCATCTCTTGCCCGACGATGCTTTGAATATTCGTGATTACCAGAAGTATGATCCCGAGAAGAAAGATGGCAAAATCGTTGAGGGGGTGGAATATATCTTCGCACCATTTCTGGTGGGGAAGTTTATCATTGCCCCGTTGACCGTGACGTATCGCACGAAAAGTGATTCCACCCTGCAGCGACTGAATACAGAGCCAATTCAGCTCATCGTTGAGAGCCTGAAGCCAAGCGAAACTGGGGATATTCGTGATATTAAGCCGCAATGGGAGATTGAGCGTAACTGGTGGCTGCTCTGGCGCTGGATTATTTTGGTTGTCGGAAGCTTGTTACTTCTGGCAGCGATTATTTATATCGTTATTCGGCTGCGTTCCGGAAAAGGAATTTTAAGTGCCTTCGAAAAACCGCCCCGACCGCCACATGAAATCGCTCTGGAACGATTGAATGAGTTGTTGAACTCGAACTGGCTGGCTGA
Organism: Caldithrix sp.; assembly: GCA_020722815.1. GTDB lineage: Bacteria > Zhuqueibacterota > Zhuqueibacteria > Thermofontimicrobiales > Sulfurfontimicrobiaceae > DYKB01. Next base: position 27,877 of record DYKB01000024.1, read on the forward strand.
AGGCAAGGTAAAAGAATTTTATATTGAGATTTCAGATATTATACGCCATTATATCGAAGGACGGTATTTCGTTGAAGCACTTGAAATGACCACGTCCCAGCTCGTTCGAAATCTGGAAGAAGCAAAAATTGAAAAAAATAGTATCGATTTAATCCAGAATTTCTTATCCGCGTGTGATCTGGTCAAATTCGCGAAATACATTCCATCGGATTCTGAAAATCAACAGGTGATTGAACAGGCAAGGGAAATAATCACGCGTACCCAAATTGTATTGGAACCGCCTTCAACAGAGGCGGAACCAACCAAAGCGCAAGCAACACCTGCAGCGGATGCCGCCGCGCCTGCTACATTGCCTGAACAAAATGAAAGCGTGACTGAAACAAAATAATAGGTGTTTTCTCATGGTTCGATTTGCCGATAAAATTTTTTTGATATTGTTAATTTTCATCCCCTTACTGATTTTTTGGTATATCAGACGTTTTCGCCGATCATCGGGAACCATTCGTTTTTCTAATTTGGGTATTGTAAAATCGGTTCGCGAATCAATTAAACCAAAATTGCGCCATCTCCTTTTTGTATTAAGATTGGCCACAATTGCTTTTATCATTATTGCGCTGGCGCGTCCTCAATCCGGCCAGACTGAAGAGGAGCTGATTACCGAAGGAATCGATATTATTCTCGCAATGGATATTTCCACCAGTATGCGGGCGGAAGATTTCAAGCCAAAAAATCGTTTGGAAGCGGCCAAGGTGGTCGCGAAGGATTTTATTCAGGGACGAAGCAATGATCGAATTGGGTTGGTGGTTTTTGCTGGCAAAAGTTTTACCCAATGTCCCTTAACGCTGGATTATGGTATCCTGTTAAATTTTTTGGATCAAATTGAAATCGGAATGATTGAGGACGGTACCGCCATTGGAATGGGCCTGGCAAATTCGATTAATCGATTGCGTGAAAGTAAAGCCAAAAGTAAAGTAATTATTTTGTTAACAGATGGAATCAATAATCGGGGTGAAATTGATCCGGTGACTGCGGCTAAAATCGCAAAAACAATGGGTATTCGAATTTATACGATTGGGGCCGGTACGCGTGGTGAGGCCCTCTATCCACTGGATGATCCGCTTTTTGGACGAAGATATGTGCACATGCCGGTCGAGATTGATGAAGAAACACTTACACAAATCGCTGATTTGACCAGTGGTAAATATTTTCGCGCGACAGATCGTCAAAGCCTTGAAAAAATTTATGCTGAAATTGGTGAAATGGAAAAAACGAAAATTGAAGTTAAATCTTTCACCCGGTACAGTGAACTTTTTCCACCGTATTTGACATTAGCACTTTTATGCTTTTTGATTGAAATCTTACTGGCCAATACAGTGTTTCGCAAAATTCCATAAGCTGATGGAGGTTTGCAAAAGCCTGATTCGGTTCGCAATTCGTGTATTTAAGACAGACAGGATGACAGGATGTTCTGGATTAGCGAATCGATTAAATGAGAATGGATCGACAAAATATGAACAGAAAAATTCCAGTCAATCCTGAAAATTCAGTTATCTGTCGCATTCGACAGTCTAATAACTGGTTCCAAATATTGACGAGATCACGCGAAAAAGACTTTAACCACTAATTTCACGTATCCCTTCGATAAAGGATGGTAAAATCTACCCTTTCAAAGGTTTAAAACCTTTGAAAGGGTGTACGACCATGTTTTATTGAGTGGATACAATTTCACAAATTAAACGAATTGTTTTTATTGAACTTAAGCCGCTTTAAATTCGTGAAATTAGTGTAATTCGCGGTTTTTAAACGGAACTCATTTATTAAACATCAAAATTATAATTTCAGATTTTATCAATCATCAATATTGAGATGCCAATAAAACAGGTTTTTAGAGATGAAAAACAGCTCAACGAAAATAAAAGCAATTATTGTCTTTATCCTCAGCCTTTTGCTGATTATATTAGCAATTTTACCAATTTTGTTCTTTTTTGCTTTGCAGGAAATGACCACCGAACTGGTTAAACAGATTGGAATTTTAAAAATTCTGACCTTTTATCTCTTTTTGGGAATGCTTTCAATCGTCATCTGGATTCTTTCTCATGAAGTTCTGGAGATGAAAGACGGTTCCGAAAAACCGGGCTACCCGCACGGTTTTGCCTTTTTTGCCAAAATTGTGAGTATGTTTTTTACGACAATTATTGTGACAATCCAAGTGCTTTTTTTACTCGGAACCGTGATTGTCTATTTCGGTAATTATCTATTTGGCATCGATTTTGGAAATGTACGTTTATTTAATGAAAACAATTGGTTATTGCATCTCCTGCATGTGATTTTTTTAGGTTTAATTGTTTTTTTTATCTACTCTTTCAAAAGAAAAAGAAAAATTCTGGAGAAATTTGGCTCGCTGGAATTAATTAAGGTGTTAACCGCGACTGTTAATCAGAAAGCGCAGATATTTAAAGCGATTTTATTAATTATCATTTTTTTCTACCTGGTTGTTGCCTGGGCCCGGCCGCAATTGGGAACCAAGCTGGAGATGGTGAAGCGTGAAGGGGTTGATATTATTATCGCAATGGATGTATCCTATTCGATGATGGCGGAAGATATTACCCCCAATCGTTTGGAAAAAGCAAAACATGAGGTCGCGAATTTTATTGATAAATTAAAAGGTGACCGGATCGGTTTTATTGCCTTTGCCGGCATCCCATTCGTTCAATGCCCGTTAACACTCGATTATGGGGCTGCTAAAATTTTCCTGGATGTCATGTCGCCGGAAATCATTCCAGAGCCTGGAACTGCCATTGGCCAAGCTATTGAAGCGGCAATTAAAGCTTTTGAACAGACGGAACGAAAACATAAAGTTTTAGTAATTATAACCGATGGGGAAGACCATGGCGGTGAACCGGTTGAAATCGCCAAAAAGGCCGAAGCCGAAGGAATTGTGATCTACACGGTTGGAATTGGAAGTCCTGCCGGGGTTCCCATTCCGGTTTATGGTTCTGGTGGTGGTTTACAAGGGTATAAAAAAGATCGGGAAGGGAATGAGGTAATCACGAAGCTGGATGAAGTGACGCTGGAGAAAATCGCGTTGGAAACGAATGGCAAGTATTTCCGAGCCAGTACCGGTGAAGTCGAACTGGATAAAATTTATGACGAGATTTCGCAGATGGAAAAAAAAGAATTAGCCGCTAAGAAATTCTCTCAATATGAAGATAGATTTCAATATATATTAATCTTTGCCTTGTTTTTATTAATCATTGAAATTTTTATTCCTGAACGACGTGTACGAAAGTTACTATCTTAAATGAGGAAAGGAATGTCAATGAAGAAGCTTTATGTCGTTATCGGATTTTTTTTACTTCCATATTTATTGTATGCACAGGCTGGTCGCGAGAAGGTGATGGCAGGTAATAAATTGTTTCAGCAAGAAAAGTTCGATGCTGCGAGCAGTCAATATCATGATGCCTTGCTGGAAGCACCTGAATCACCGGTCATTCAATATAATATCGCCGGAACTGAATATAAAACTGGAAAATTCCAGGAAGCACTGGAAAATTACGCCAAATCTCTGTCACCACGATTAGCAGAAAGACGAAAACCAGAAGAAGAACGGCTGCTACGATCCAAAATTCATTATAATCGGGGGAATGCGCTTTATCGACTGAATAAATATCCGGAAGCTATTCAGGAATATACTGAAGCGCTTAAACTTAATCCGGAGGATGAGGATGCCAAATACAATCTGGAGTTTGTGCGTAATAAACTTAAGGATGAAGCGCAAAAGCAACCTCAGGATCAGAATCAACAACAGCAGCAGCAACAACAACAGCAACAGCAACAGCAACCGAATCAGCAAGAGGATAAAAAAGATCAGGAAAATCAGGAAGCTCAACAAAAACAGGAACAGCAGGAACAGGAACAACAAAACCAGGAGCAGCAACAACCTCAGCCACAAAAAGAAGGTGAGATATCCAAAGAAGATGCTGAACGAATTCTGGATGCCTTGAAAGAGGATGAAAAACAGGAGCAGGAGAAACGTCAGAAAGCGGCGCAGGGGCGTGTGCGTGTGCTCAAAGATTGGTAGAGTAAGTGATAACCCAAAAGCGATTTTAGATTTTTATGTGAGATAATTCGTATGAATATAAAAAGAATTTTGATAAAGAGTTGGATTCTAAATTTTACGATTTTGCTTTTTCTGTCAAAGTTTCTACATGCAGCCGATTATCACGTTGAAGCTTCGATTGATCGGTCTCAGGTCGCTGTAAACCAGGGATTTGTCATCACCCTTGAAGTGACAGGCGAAGGAACAACTCAGGTAAATTTTCAACCTGAATTTCCAGCAAGCATGGATAAATTTTGCCAATTAATCGGACGAGGCGGCGAATCCTCAAATTTTCAGATCATTAATAATAAAGTATCGTTTTCCAAATCCATTCAATATACTTTTCAGGCACGGGAAATTGGAAAATTTCAGATTGATCCGATTATTGTAAAAATCGGGAATCAAACATTTCAATCCAATCCTTTTCAAATTGAAATCGTGAAAGCGGGCACACCGCAATCGCCAGCAACAGGTAGTACCCCAACAACGCCGGGGGCGGAATCGAGCACTGGTGGATTGGAGGAAAATCTCTTTCTAAAAGCCATCGTGAATAAACGAACCGTCTATCAAAATGAACCTGTGATTGTAACCTATAAGATTTACACGCGCGTAACTGTTGCCAGCTACAATCTTGAAAAGCTGCCGAATACCACCGGATTTTGGCAGGAAGAATTTGAGATGCCCCAGCAACCACGTTTATTCACCGAAGTTATCAATGGTCGAAAATATCAGGTTGCTGAAATCCGAAAAGTCGCCCTCTTTCCCACCGAGATTGGCAAAAAGACCCTGGAACCCCTGGCCCTGAATTGTGAAGTTCGTGTTCAGGCGCGACGTCGGCCAACCAGTATTTTTGACAGCTTTTTTGATGATCCCTTCTTTGGCCGGACGCAACAGGTGACCATCGCCAATGATCCGGTCACCATTAATGTACTGCCGTTGCCCCAGGAAAATAAACCAAAAAACTTTTCAGGAATTGTTGGCCGTTTTAATCTCTCTGTGACGGCTGATAAAAATGAAGTTGAGGCGAATGAAGCGATTAAGTTGAAGGCTCGTCTCACGGGAGAGGGCAATATTCGACTTTTGCCCAATCCGGTAATCGACCTACCCGAAGATTTCGAAAAATATGGCCCAACGACCAGTGAAAAAATTAATCGGGAGAACAATCGAATTTCCGGTTCTAAATCTTTTGAATATGTTTTAATTCCCCGACAGGCTGGGAATCGCACCATCAAAGGGATTTCACTTTCCTATTTTGATCTCGATTCAAAATCGTATCAAATTTTACAAACTCCTGACATACAAATCAATATCAAAAAAGGGAAAAAAGATTTTGTATCCATGGGCCCTGGATTTTCGCGGGAAGAGATTAAAATTTTAGGGAAAGATATTCGCTATATCCAGCAGACAATGCCTGAATTTTCCATGATTGGGAAATACTTCTATCAATCACCTGAATTTTTAATTTTATTCTTTTCACCGTTGTTAGTCATGATAGGCGCAATTTATTATCGGCGTCGAATGGAGGTCTTTAGCGAAAATGTCGCTTATGCCCGTTCCCGACGCGCCAGTCGGATTGCTACCGATCGTCTAAAAAATGCCCGAAAACTTTTAGCTGAAAATACGCAAAAAGAATTTTATGCTGAAATTTCCCGGGCGATTATGAGCTTCGTTGCCAATAAATTGAATCTGGATGAGGCGGGAATTATGACCGGTGAAGTTCAAAATCTGTTACGAAATAAAAAAGTCAATGAAACCACGGTTCAACAGTATCTGGATTGTCTCCAAACCTGTGATTTTCAGCGGTTTGCACCCTCGAATGCCAGTTTGGAAGAAATGAAAAAATTTTATAATGAAGCCAAAAATGTGATTACAAATTTACAGAAAGCATTATAATTTTTACAAAAATTATCATCTATGATAATAGCAGATTTTAATTAAGGCCAGAAATTATGCAAAAAGGTTTTTTAAAGCATTCGACGTTCATTTTAATGATATTGATGTCATTACCTTTGTCAACGCTTTTCCCGGTTAATGATCATGAACAGTTGTTCTTAACTGGCAATCAGTACTATCAACAAGAAAATTACGATGAAGCAATTGCCAGCTATGAAACTATCTTGACCAGTGGATACGAAAGTTGGGAATTATATTTTAATCTTGGCAATGCGTATTTTCGCTCAGGACGGGCTGGTAAAGCTATTCTGAATTATGAGCGTGCCCGAAGACTGGCGCCACTCAATTCCGATATTCGCCATAATCTGGAGATTGCGAATCTATCCATCGCCGATAAAATCGAAGTCCCGCCAAAATTTTTTTTGATAGAAATCGGAAATGCGGTTGTCGAATCGCTGGGCTTGAAACTCAATCTCAACGAACTGACGAAATATGTGTTGCTGGTTTATTTAATTTTGATGTTTTTGATTATTGCCAGAATTCTAGTCGTGAAACCCGAAATTCGACGGATACTTTTTTATTTTATTATCCCGATTTTTATCCTGCTGATTTTAATAGTGATTACACTGCAAGTTGAAATTTACACGAACAAGAAAAATGTCGAAGCAATTCTCATCGCCAGTGAAGTGGATGTTTATGGCGCACCTGAAGAGAATTCCACCCTTTTATTCTCTTTACATGAAGGCGTCAAAATCCGTATCCAGAACAACCTGGATAAAGATAACGCCAGGTGGTTAGAAATTCAATTATCAGATGGAAAGACCGGATGGGTTCGGGATACCGGTTTTGAAAAGATTTAAGCGATTGTGGGGGAATGTTGTTTGATTTCGCATGAAATTTTCAATCAGAATGGTTTATTTTCTAAAACCGGATAAATTTGACTTGAGGAAGCAGCGCGTTTGTACTAAATTTATTAATTTTTTCGATGAATAAATGAGGCGATGACCTGTGTATCGACCGAAAGAATTGGATTATCGAAAACGAATGGAGTTAGGTTATATCCTCACCTTAATTATCATCATCCTCATCTTCATGTTCAATAAAAGATTTGAAGTTCCTGCTTCTCGTCCCCAATATGTTGATTTAACGCAAAATTTTCAAGTCGAAACAATTCCGGCAACCCGTCAGGGACGTCCACAACAGCGACCTGAACGACCGGAAGTGATTATTCCGATGGATGACGCTGTTCCAATAGAAGATGAGGTTATTGAAGCTTTTGATTTTTCAGACGTTATCGGAGAGGGAACCGGTGTGCAGGTGGGTGAAGAACTGGCTATCGAAATTTTACCCCGTCCGATAGCTGAGGTTTTCCCCGAATATCCGGAAGAAGATTTAAAAAACCGGGTTCAGGGTATTGTGACCCTCCAGCTCTTCATCAATGAAAAAGGAATTGTTGAAGAAGTCGTCTTGTTGGAAAACACAACCGGGAGCGAACGTTGCGTGGCTGCAGCAAAGAAAGCCGCTCTTAAAAATCGTTTTGCTCCTGCACGCCAGAAAGGAAAACCAATTGCGCTCTGGATAAAGAAATCCTATACATTTTCGACACCAACGCAACAAGAGTGAAAATGGAATGCTGCTGACATTCACCGACCTGAAATTGCTAAAAAGTAGTTTCCGTTTTTGACGTGTCGAAAGTGAGGTGTTGACATGGCACTAAAGGTGCGCAGGAATTCAGCTATCATTGGATTAAATTTTCCGGTTAAGGAAAAATTACGGACCTGATGAATGGAAGTTCCCTGAAATACTTCTTGTCAGTCGTGAACCTGCTCTAAAAAGGTACCCGGCTCGCATAATGAGCCCAGCGAAGCTTGCCGTAATTTATGAAGAATATAGATTTTTCGCCTCGCTTCTGGTACACGTATAATCTTTTTTGAAGGGACTCATTAATGTTTTAGGTATATCCGCAAATAATTCCTGAGGGGGGGCCTGAATTTATTAAAAAATTTTTAATTTTTTGCTTGCTTTTTAAGAAATATTTTAGTATACTTCTCTATATGGTATTTGTGTAATTACGATTTTTTCCTTCCTGTACAAAATTAAACTCCTGAGTAATGTTTAATTTACTTCTTTTGAGCATCTAAGTAAAGGGGAATTTAAAAAAAGGTTAAATTCTTCATCATCTCTTTTCTAATCGAATTGTTCATTTAACAATTTAACAGGGGAGCACTGTTTTTTTTAAAAACAAAGCTGAAATTACATTTTTGTTAAAAAAATGGGATTAATTTTTAATTTTGTTCGTCTTATTACAATAGTGTATTAAGTGGTAACGGGTTAAATTAATGGGGAAGTGATCAAAATCAGATCAGGGTATAAAAAAATTTATTATTATTTCATAATGAATAAGAAAATTCAAAAATTAACAACAAAATTAGCACAACGGATTAAGTAACCCTGAAGGGTCAGGTTAACAATTAATGGAGAATCGGGAACTCTATTAAATGACTGACAATATTTCCTGAGAAGAAACTTCCCATCACTGGTAGAATTATAGGAGATAAATGGTGGAAGGCATGGTAAGAGAAAATAAGGATACTTTTTCTGTTTCGCCGCGAAATGGAAAAACAGGCTGGTGGATGGTGGCCATGATATCCCTGGTAATTGGGATTTCTTTGCCTTCAATTTCATCCGCCGCGGCTACTCCATTCCTGCCCGCAGAGGATAAGGGAAGTTCGACAGCTCAAAATTCGGTTTTACAATCTGTTGATTCGGAGAATTTAACCTCCGGCCAAAATGTTGCTAATTCTGATTCAACTAAAAATCAAATCCAAACAGCGAAAGATGGAAAATCCATCCCGGATACAATGAAAGTGATTCAGGGAGAAGGATGCGATTATGATCCGCCTTATTGGTCAAGTCATAAGCCATTCCGGGGACAGCCTAATGTTCCTATTTCCCAGAATACTTTTGAATTTATGTTACGGGATGATCGGTCTGGGGTCGACCTGAGAACCTTTCAGCTGGTCGTTGATGGAATAGATGTTTTTGCAAATTCCGCTGGATTAACGCTTATTGGTAATCCACAAAAATATTCAGTCCGTTACAAATTACCAGCGAATCGAACATTCTTTTGGGGAGATACGGTCTGGATTAAACTGAGTGTCTGTGATCTGAATGAGCCACCCAATTGCATGGCGGATTCCATGTTTTTTGTTATGGAACCTGATCTTGATCCACCTATTATTATACCTGCCGGGCCAATGCCGGGTGACATCAATATTGCTGTCAATTCCACAGTAAAGTTATCCATTTTTGATGCCAAGGCGGGGATTGATTTTACTTCGATAAAATTGTTGTTAAATGGTATTGATTATTCCGATTCACTGACTATTTTAGAGGGTCAAACGCCCAATATTATTGTCAATAGTGCGCAACGAACAATCTTTGACTATAATCAGGAAACTGTCGTTTTTGCCGAGGTTGAGGATCGGGTGGGTAATAAAGCCGATACGACTTATTCGTTTAAAGTTCAATCTGAACCATTTCCACCCGTGATTACCTTTATTTATCCCACTCGAAATTCAGATAAATTACTGGGGCTTAATGATTCGCTGGTTTTTCGGATTAAAGACGTGCATTCCCAAATCGATACCTCAAAAACAGAAATCACTTTGAAGTTAAATAATACGCTGGTTGGCTCCCCAATTATTGCCATTAGTTCCTCACCGGATGCGAAAGAGTTTACCTATACGATTCGACCGGCTGCACCGGTGAAATGCAATATGATAGGACAACTGCGTGTTCAGGGCTTTGATAAATCAGAAAATATGGCAGTTGATTCAACGCAATTTAAATTTATTGAAGATAAAATCGGGCCTGAAATTATTGTGATTAAACCACAAGCGAATGAGTCTGAGGTCGCTCTTGATCATATTATCGAATTTGAAGTGAGCGACAATATTGCCGGTGTTGATAAGGATTTAATCGAAGTCTTTATTAATGATGAAAATAGAAGTGATTCATTAACCATTCAACTGGTAGACCCCCCCGCAAAACGTTATCACTTCTCTTTGCCGAATACTGGTTATTGGAATGACACAATTTCAGTAAAAATTGTCGCTAACGATCTCGCCTGGACGGCCAATAGAACTGAATTAACCTATCGCTATTTTATTAAACGCGATGACCAGGGACCGCTCATTACGGTTATCAATCCACTTCCGATGCAAGAGGGTGTTTTACTCAGTCATGTCGTCGAATTTGAAGTTGAAGATTTATTAGCTGGTGTCAATGGCGATTCAATCAAGATTGAAGTAAATGGAATTGATAAGACAGCCGCATTAATAAAAGATGAAATTATGAGTTCATCCAGGAAATTTCGGGTAACACTTGCCAATACAGGTGCCTGGAACAATACAATTTCCATAAAAATCGCGGCTCATGATTTATCTGTTCCGCCCAATAAAAGTGAAGTCGATTTTCAATATTTTATGGCGAAAGATCTTCAAGGCCCGGTTGTGACGGCTGAATATCCAAAGCCGAATCAACAGAATGTGATGCCCGAAAATGTTAAGATTCAATTCTCCCTTGAAGATAATTCAGCCGGCCTTGATTTGTCTTCTTTAAAATTTTATGTTAATGACAAATCCATCGCCATTTCTGATCTTCGCCCTTTAGATAAAAATGATAAGGAAGAAAATCGCCTGGTTCATCATATTGGCTACTCTTATAACGCAGGCAATTTTGACCTGGGCGAAAAAGTCCGCGTTCGTGTGAATGTTATGGATAATGCTGGAAATCCAGCCAGTGGCGATACGGATTATATGTTTACAATTACCAAAGATCCATATCCCCCAAAAATTAAAATCATTCAACCGTTAGCAGATGCGAAAGATGTAAATCGGTATCTACCTGTAATTCTTGAGGTTACCGATTTTGAAAGCGGCGTAAATATCAATACAATTGTTTTAAAGATAAATAATGAAGTGGTTAAAACGATCATTTCGCCCAATTTTACGCAAGAATTTACCCCCCGACAGAATTTTGATACGTCATTCAGGGTAATATTTAATCCCACTCTCCCGTTTAACTGGAATAGCACGATTACAGCCTCGATCACAGTTGAAGACAGTGTTGGTCATCCCGCGAGTTTGACGTACCAATTTTCCACCCAGGAAGATCGCGTTGGGCCTGAATTTATCAATTTAAGTCCAGCACCAAATTCGGTCGATATTCTTTCGAATACCCCTCTTTCTATCGGGATTCAGGATTTACTGTCGGGTGTTAATATCAAATCATTCGATTTATCCATTAATGGAACGCTGATTCCGAAAGAATCGATTTCGGTGATGGAAACGAAATATAATGCGAATGATTTAAAACATAACCAGCAAGTTCCGGAATATTATCTGGTTAATTATGTTCCTTTAAAACGATATGCCCCTGGCAATCCGCTCCTGATTCATTTAGAAGCCAAAGATCTGGTCGGGAATAAATCGATTTATGATTATAGCTTTGGTGTTTTTACTGATACGTCAAAACCGATCATTAAATTAATCACCCCACCTATTTTGGATAATGTTGCCCGGAAAACACCAATTGAATTTGAGGTAAATGATCCGGAATCCGGAATCAAAATGCAATTAACCGAACTCTGGGTAAATGGGGAAAAAATTTCTATTAATCCAATTCAGGTCTCCGGTGATGTTTTTATTCGTGTACTGACCGATTCATTGGGATTGTTTGATTATGGTGCAAAAATTCCAGTAAAAATTGTTGCCGTTAATAATGATGGCGTTAAAGCGATAAAAGATTATATTTTTAATATTATTAAAGATACCAGCGAACCTGTCATTAAATTGATACGGCCACAAAACAGAGCCTCTTTACAAACGCCGGTTGTTTTTCAATTAATCGATAAAGAAACTGGCATTAACCTGACAAAATCCAGTTTTGAAATTGATCAATGTATCGATGGCAAGGTTGTCGTTCCAAGTATTACGCAACCGATGATTGACCAATTCCGTCTGATTAAAAAAGATCTCAATGGAACCGGTTATGAAATTAGTTTTAATTCGCAGGGATTGCGGCGGTTTGCCTATTTTCAAAAGGTATTAATTCGGATTAAAACCGAAAACGCGCCGAAATATCACGAAGCGAAAAGTGCGTTGTTTGAAACCATCATCAATGTTACACCGGGTGATACCACCCCACCATGGGTAACAAATTTAAAACCATTGGTGAATGAGGCGAATGTTCTGCCCGGTAGTAACATTAAATTTGATGTTTTGGATGATTCAATGGGAGTTGATCCTGCTTCGATTAAAGTACAGGTATCAACTCAAAAAGGGAGCGTCAGCTTTGATTCCACGCATAAAGCTGTCGAATATGGACCAAAAGCGAAAGGCTTTGAAGTCACGATTAATCCTAAAATTCCATTCTTTTATAACGATACAGTGACTGTTACAATTGAAGCTCGTGATCAAGAGCCCAATATCATGGCACCCTTTAAATATCGGTTCTTTTTAGGATTGGATAAAACAGCACCGGTGTTGCAGGCAATTGATCCTTATGATAAGCAGAAAAATGTAACCAACACGCCGGTTTTCAAGATTTTGGCGCAAGATCCATTATCCGGTATTGATAAATCAACCTATCAGTTGCGTTATCGTTATTGGGATGCAACCGAATTTATGCCGATTGCTTCAGAATTCTTTGAATTTAATCTGGATACGATTCAGGTTAAAGCTGGAACCGATACACTGCTGTTTGATACGACTCTTGTGGTTCAGGCGACTATCAACGACCGCGTTGGAAATCAGGGAAAATTGGAATATTCTTTTAAAGTAATGAAGGAAGATACTATTCCACCATCGATAACGCTGGTAAAACCCCAGAATGATAGAAAGTATGATTATGATCCAGGAATGTTGAACGAATTTATCGTTTCCATTACAGATAGTTATGCCGAAATAAATACCGAATCAATAAAAATAATCGTATCCGTTTATTCCGATACGATGCAACCTCCTGACAAATCAAAGGAATTTCAGAAAGAGAGTGCGACCTGGTCTGGCGAAAAGCTGGTATTCACGCCGGCTTCTGGTAAATCGGTTCAAGTAAATTGTAAAGCCCAGCAAGAGCCGCTGGTTATTTCCAAAAATCAAATTATTCGAATGTGGGTTTATGCAGAGGACAGGTTCAGAAATTCAGTCGAAGCAGAATATGAATTCGGAACACAAGAGGATCGGCAGGCCCCGGTGCTGCTTTATTCGATACCTGAACATGAAGCGCAAGATGTTTCGCCGGATACAAAAGTCACCTTAAAATTTACGGATGATCCCGATGGGGATGGTAAAGACTATACCGGTGTGAATTTGGAAACCATGCGCGTCTGGATGCGTATGATTGATTCAAATACCTCTTTTGATAATAACTGGTCAAATGCTGAACAGATTTATCCTGGCATTATGAAAGCGATAGAACCCGAACCTGAACCTAAAATTGAATTAGCCGAAAAATCAGGCAAATTTTCTGTGAATCAGACAATTTATTTGAAAATTTATGCCGAAGATCGGGTAAAAGTTAATCCGAATCAATTAAATACAATTATCTGGTTCGAAACTCCGAAAGAAATGCCGGATTTATCGTTCCAAAATACCGGATATCAAATCCTTGGTGATGTTGGAACTGATTCAGTTCAGGTCGAGTGTACCGTTACCGTTCTCAATGAATTCGCGCGGGTAAATGTCCCGGAACTCTCCGTATTATTCGAGAAACCGGATGGCAAAAAACGAACGGTTGTTACCACCGGTCAGATTGAGATTGGTGAGTCCATTATTGTGACGTCACCATTGATGACGGTCTATAAATATGGTACTCAGGTCATAAAGGCTACAATTGATCCGAACAATTATGTCCCGGAGAAGGATGAAAATAATAATTCAACGACTATTGAAATTCCAGGGAAGACAAGGATTTATGCGGAGCCGGAAATTTTTTCGCCCAATGGGGATGGTATCAACGATGAAACATTTATTCACTGTGATGGTTTTGATCTGCAAAATCCAATAATTAAAATTTTTGATATTCAGGGTCGATTCATCCGTGATTTATCTGAATTTGTCCAGAATCCGTTACGTTTTAAATGGGACGGGCGTGACCAGAACGGTCGAATTGTGGTGCCGGGAGTTTATATTTACATGCTCTACGATGGTAATAATACGCTTGGCAGAGGTTGTGTTGTGGTGGTTTTATAAAAGTTGCTTTTATCGGAAAATTTAATACCCCTGAAAGCACTAAATTAAAGGACATCTTTATGAAATTAAAGCATGACATCATCGGTTTATTAGTCGTTTTGTTGCTGGCGGGAAACATGGGTCTGGTGTTTTCGCAGAATATGGTGTCGACGAGTCCGACTGACTATTATGATCCCCGATCGACATTTATTAATCCAGCGGTGATTATGAGTCAGAGTAGACAGATTTATGCTGGAATTCAGGTACTGCAATTGGGATTTCTTGAAAATAATTCGACAGCTTTTAAGCATAGTCATATTGGATATAGTCAACCATATTTTATTTTACCAGCAACTGGATTTGGCTTTACCGCTCAATATTTGAGTACCCCCTATTATAATCAGGGAAATTATAGCTTTTTGGTAGCGCATGAAATTGCGGACATATTTACATTGGGCGCACGAGCGAATCTCTTCTCTAAAAATTATGATCTTGATTTTGTTGATCCGACTGATCCGGTTTTTAAAAACGGAAATACTAAATATGCATTTAGCTATGGATTAGGCTTACTTATTGGTAATCCTTATTCCAGTCTGGCAGTGGGATTAGCTGTTGATCATATTAATCGTCCGGTAATTAGTCTGTTAGGGAATACGGCCCGGCAACCGATAGCCTTTGATATCGGGATTCACTATTCATTTGCTGGAATTCGCCCGACGGTATATGTGAATTACCAGGATAATCAAACCGTCACGACTTTTGGATTCGATTTAACGCACCGACACCTGGGTCGGGTTGGATTATTTTACGGTAATAAAGCGCTGATTCTGGATGGTAAATTGAATTTATTAAACAACCACATGAGTATCGGGTATCAGCTTGATTTTCCACTCATGGAATTAAACAGTTACAGTCTTGGAACGCATTTGGTATCCGTTGCGTATCGCTTTTCTGAACCGGATGACTCGGACTTTGAGATCGCCGCGGATGTTGAATATTTAAATATTGCCGAGAGAAAGTTAACAGTTGAAGCGGACCGTGAAATTACCATTCGGGATCTAGATGCCCTGGCAGAATATAAGTTGGATATTTTTGATCAGGGGAGTCTGGCAAAAATTCGTGATAGTGCCCGGGTGGTTGATGTTTCTGGTATGAAATCCGTACTACATAATAAAATTTACGATGATGCCTATCTCCTTTATCGTACCACTCTGATTGAAATGGTCAAAGATCAGATACTGAAAAAAGGGACGACAAATTTTGATGTCGAGATTTTAAGCTTACCTGGTACCGGGGATCGTGCAATAAGTTTATTCAATTTTGTGGTCGATTCCTTGGGCATTCCCAATGATCGGGTTAATATTATTTTCACGAACGATTATATTAACCAACCCCAAAATACGGTGGCGAATAATCCAATTATTGAAGCGATTCGTGTTCAAAAAGAGATTTCTAAAGGTAAAATGAAACAGGTTACGGTGAAATTGGAGAATGATCCTATCCTTACCGCTGATTATACAACTTTTAAAATTAGACGCATGCGCGCAAGCCGCAAATTAACGACCTGGCGGGTTGTAATCGAACACGAAGGTAAAATCGTTCAGAAAATTTCCGGGGTCAATGAACCCCATGATGTAACCTGGGACTGGCGTGATGAAGATGGAAAACTCATCGCACCTGGTGAATATTTTTATTACTTTCAATGGAAAGACGAATTATTGGGTCCCTGGAAACCCGATAAAGTTAAATCACGGCTAATCATTGTTGAAAAACGAAGCCGAAATGAGCGTATTTTCTTAACGAAAGATGGAAAACCTTTAGCAAAAGATAGCAGTCATACTCCCGTAAAACTGGAATTTTTATTAAAGGACAAAACCGATAACGACGTAACAATTAAATAACCTTTTTCCATAAAAACCATGGATCTATCATTGCGAAGCGTATATAAACTCAGGATAAGTTTCGTGACCAGGCAATCTCCTATTGTTTTGTGAGGGAGATTGCGAGCTTAAATAGAGTGTGTCCGAAAATACCAGGACGTGTCATGGCGAGGCGTTCTTTGCCGCAGCCTGTTTTTTAGGCTCGCAATCCCGTCGTTAAACAGCGGAGATTGCTTCGTCGCACAAAACGCTCCTCGCAATGACAGTTCCGGATGTGTTTTGGGACAGACTCTAAATAAAAGGTGTCGGCAAAAAGACATCTCGCAAAAACAGTTTTTAGTATTTGGGGGACAGACACGAAATAGTATTTTTGCAATGCTTATTAATTTTTTGTAAATTTTAAGGAACCTACTTTGGTATCGAGAGTATTTTATTAAAATGCCAGTGTAGGTTTCTATTTATATAGCCAAATAAAAAAGCCGTGGGGCATTACGCAACTAAATTTGCCAAGTAAAATTATCTATCTTCACGAGTAATGCTCCAGATTAATGTCTTAGGAGGTATAACGCATGCGCGTTCTTTTTCATTGTCATTTTTATCGTTTTCTTTTGATCGGTTTTTTGGGTTTAATGGTCATGAGTTCATTACCTGTCCACGCGCAAACTTCAGAAAATCCAATAACTTCTACACCCGCTGACAGTATACTTAATGATTCTACCGGTACAGCTGCTTCGGTTGATACGACTGTTGCTGCTGGTAATATCGAAGTCCCCAGTCTTGGTTTTAATCAAAATACACTTTACAAAGTATATCAATTAGCTGCCGAAATTGGTCAGGTTACAATGCTTGCTTTTGCGCTGGGAATATTTCTCATTATTCGGGAATATCTAAAACTTCGCTCGGATGTCCGCAATTCACAATGGGTTCTTAATAAGATTAAAGCCTTAAAAATTGATAAAATTCATCAGTTGGAAGAACTCGACAGTTTTGTAGCTCAATTAAGAAGTGCTCATAATGTATGGGCGGCGTCTGAAGGTAAAAAATTTAAAAATCTCATTAAGCCAAACTTAACTCAAGCTAAAAATTTCTTTTTGAGCTTATTTGGAAAAGAAGTTCGGGTTATGACCAATGAAATCGCTGCAAAAACGACCGTCTTTGCTTTGTTTTCAAAATTGTATGAGGTTTTTAAAGCCTCCACGAATACCGATAGCTTTAATTCTGAACTGTCAAATTATAACCAATATCTGAAAGATAAATTTAATCCATTTTTAACTAGAATGACTTATTTATCGGACACCGCAGGAGCACTGGGGTTACTTGGAACGGTTTGGGGTATGTTTATCACATTCTTCCAGGGAACGATGGAACAATCCGAAATCATTTCAGGTATGGGGGTGGCGCTTGCGACAACGATTGTTGGACTCGTAGTCAGTATGTTTTTAAATCCACTGACTACGATCATCAGTAATCAACATGATCATCACCTGGAAGTCATTGCGAAAATGGCGAATGATTTTCAGTTAAGACTCATTCAATCCGGGCTAACATTAGCGCCGCCGCCGACAATGGTATCAGTTCCTGAAATTGCCGGCGCCGTACCAATCAAATCCACCGTGGTTGATGAACCGATACCGATTCATCAGCAGCGACAAATTATTATGCCCGAAGGATCACTCCCCACCAGTAGAATTCCTAAAACGATTGAAATTCTCTCAAAGCAGACACAATCCGCCCGCGTGAACACGGTACTATCCGATCCGCTGCGAGTAATTGTTAAAGATCAAAAAGATGTGGGAATAGATGGAATTACAGTTGCTTTTGCCGTTGATACGGACGGTGGTTCGCTTAATGGAAGTCAGAATATCGAATATGTCCAAACCCAGAACGGTGGTATTGCCCAGACAACGTGGAAACTGGGGACAACTACTGGTAATAAATCTGTTCGAGTTCAAGCCGATGGACTGGATGGGAAACTTATTCGCTTTTTCGCTCAGGTTTTACCAGATGAACCGCATGAATTATCTGAGGTGGGTGGTAATTTTCAAGTAGGTAGAGCTGGCGAAGAATTAGGGAAACCATTAGCAGTACGCGTGATAGATAAATTTAATAATCCTATTCCGGGCCTGGCTGCTAATTACAAAATTGAAGAAGGAAAAGCTCGCTTTCGGAATAGTCGCGGAAATGAAAGTTATGTTGAAACCAATGATAAAGGAATCGCTGAAATCTTTGTGATACTTGGTGATGAACGTGGCAGTATTAAAATTACTTGTAAGATAAAAGAGCTTAATACAAAATGTATGTTTCAGGCCTTTTCACAATAATTGATATGAACGACAGGAATTAAATGTATGCGTGCAGGTGTTGTTACAAGATTGATCGATGTGGTTTTGATTCTTCTTTTTGGCTTTATTTCCATTAGCGAAATTGATCGACGAAGCCCTGTGCGGCTGGCGGAAACGAAAGAAATTCCCATAACGAAAATCGATAAAGAGCAAATTCTCATCGTTTCGATTATCGACGCCAATGATTTTTTGGTGGAAATAAAAGAAGGTATCCGATTTGGAGACATCGGCTCACTATGTCGTTATATCGAGATACAAAAAGAAGATTATGCCCGACGCAATAAAGAGATGAAAGTTCGAATCCGATCCAATTGGTTTCTTCCAGCGAAACACGCGCTGGATATTGCTATCTTTTGTGAAAGTATAAAAGTCGAACGTGGTTTAGATGTTCGCGTAACCAGTGAAAAATAATCAGGTTTGGAGGTTTTTCCAGAGATGAAGGGTGGGATTATTGTCAGATTAATTGACGTGGTATTTATTCTATTGCTGGGTTTCATTAGTGCTAGTGACATTGTTCACAAAACGCAAATAAAACTACCTCCGCAATTAATTGCCAGTGCTGGCCGACAGCAAGTCCGCGAACCACGTCCACTGGTGATTCGTATTTTTGTCGAGCCTACGCAGGAATTGAGTTCAGAGCAATTGAATGTAATAAAAACAGATTTAAAGCCAATAGGGAAAAAAGCGTATTATTCAAAAAATACGCTTACTCAACGGAAGATAAGTGAAAAATATATAAAATATATTGTGCGAACTGGCACTAGCGATGCTGATTTTAATGAAGAATTATTTTCTGGTGATGCACTTGAAAAATATGTTAAAAATGTATATAGAACTCAACTGGAGTCAGGTCAAAAATTAATAATCGTCATCGTTCCGAATCCTGAATCGATGATCCAGGGCGTGGTAAACATCTTCGATATTTGTCGTCGCCTGAAATTGGAGTATCATTTCCGATATCCTGATTCTGCAACGCGATTAAAAGAAATAAAAGATGCTATTTATGAATAATAAATCAGATTTTTGAATAATGATATTTCAGGCAAAACCAGAAATCTGATTTTTTATAAAAGTTACGCTTAAAGTCTTTATCTTTAAGGTCCAAAACATGCAAATGAAAATTGACGTCGAACGTATTAACGACGAGAAAAATATTCCCTCGGTTTTATTGACAGTTCTGTTTATTGCTTTTGTTTTCTGGCTGATTCCCCGAATTAAAGTTCCTTTGGACGTCCAAAAACCATCGGAAGAGATTATGCTTTCCTTTTTTAAAGATGAACCTCGCGAGGAGAAGAAAAAAGAGGAAAAAAAAGAGGAGAAGAAGAAACCCGAAGAAAAAAAAGAAGAAATAAAAGAACCACAAATTCAGGAAATTGAGATTGAACAACCTGCGATTGAAGATATCCCACAGGAAGTTACAAATATAGACGAACCAATGACAAATTTTTTTCAGGATCTGAATCAATTGCCACCGGATCAGATGCTTGAACCGACTCAAATTGGAGGAGCGGATGGGGTTACCGACATTTTGACCGATTTAAATAATGAGATGGCAATATTGGACGCGGGTGCCAATAAAGGCGGTGAAGGCGCTGGTTTTGATGGTATGACTGATACGAAAATCGGTTCAGCCGATCCGTCAATTCTGAATATCGGTCCGGTAAAACGAAAAGTGAAAACCCCGACTAAATCACGTTCTATAAACATCAGACCGAATCTCAATTTGAAGGGAAAGGAGTTCATGAATCCGATAATCAAATGGATGGAAAAACATCCCTATCAATTTATCGGAATTTTGAAAATTTTTATGGAATACTCCTCGGGAAACCTGACATCACGCGCTCCTTTGGGAAATAATCAATATTTTTATTTTTTGTGTAAACGTGAAATACCCCAATTAACGATTTTGTTTGTTGATTTCAATACCAAACAATTCATTCAGATAAAAGATGCTGGCTTACTGCAGCAACCCGGCTATCTAAAAGAAGGGATGTTCACTTATAAAGAACAAGGTGGCGATAAAGTCTTCGGCTATTTTGAAGGTGAACAACGAAATGCCACCAGCGATAATGCCGAAAAATTTAATAATCGTTTCTGGTCCTGGTTTGAAACCGTTAAAAATCGTTAAAAACCGGCAACATACAGGAGGATTTGGATGTCGACTAACCTCACCCATATTTTAAAATTCTACCGATTTTTGTTTATTTTTAGTGTTTTCTCCAATTCTTTTTCCCAGACGCTGATCAATCTGGAAAAATGGGACGAAAAGGCTTTGGGTACTCACTCAGACTCAATCTCCATTTTGAATAATCAGTATGTCGATTCATATCTGCCAAAACTGATTCAGGAAGCAAATCGTAAAAACAGTACTGATGAAGATAGTATCAATGCTCTAAGTTATATTATTAATTTTTCCAGAACTTATACACAATATCAAAATAAATATTTAAAAAATAACGGAACGAGGGTGAGTGAGGGCAATAATGAGGAACGTCTGAGTCTTTTAAAAAGTATGCAAAAAGATTTAGAAGATGCCACTCGTCTTTTTCCACGTTATCCACGATTGACAGATTATTTGATGAGGATTGTCAACCTGATTGAACAGTTTTATTGGCAAAATCAACAATGGAAAAATTATCTTCAATACGCGACCAATGGGCTTTGTCTGGCAAATCCAGAAAATAAATATTCTCTTTACTACAGGATCGGAGCCGCCTATAGTCAGTTGAATGAATCCAAATTTGCTTGCGCGGCTTATGATAGCGCAATTTACTACATTTTCAGTTTTCATGAAGATAGCTTAAGGCAAAAAAATAATAGATTTGAAAATATACTATATCGGGCCTTATTCGCCCGTGCAAATTGTGAAGAAAAATTGTTTCTGGATGAAGCTGCTCTTCGCTCCTGGAATCATGCACTGTTAATCGCGGCAGATACCTTGAAAAAAGGGATTGAGGCACGTATCAAACGAAATCAATGGGATGAGGGGAACTTGCCGGCTTTTGAAAAATATTATACCGCGCAAGTTCAATCTAGCCAAAATAATTTAAAAGCTGCCCGAATGCTCTTGTTGGAGGTCATCCCTGAATTAAAAACCCAACCGGCCAGAAATGATGTTGAACGCACATTATCCCTGATCGAGTACCGACTCGGCTATCGTTTTCAGGCGCTGGAACGGATCTGGAAAATTATTACTTTGTATCAACCGTCATCAACCGTCACCGCCGAGAATGATTCCGTATTTACTTCCTATCTGCAAACTTACGCCCAGCTCTGTTTTTTGCAGGGAAATTACGAATTATTCACCTTGAAGCGACATCAACCGGCATTTATCTATCTCTCAAAAGCCGCAGAAATAAATAACGTTAACCAACGACAGGCACTATTTCTTTTGACATATCTCCTGACCGGCGACAAACGCGACATCATCCACGTCCAAAAAGCCAGTGAATATGGGCATCGTGCCTGGAATTTCGAAGAACAGGAATTATCACTTACCTATAAGCAATTATTAGCACAAAGATTAGAGTGGATTTATGCTCAACAAGGTGATTTTGATGAGGCACTCCACTGGCGAAAAGCATTTCTGGCACTAAAAAATTGAATATTTTTAAGTTTTAATTGATAAAGAGTGTACTTGTTTTCATAACTATCAAAAGGTATAGAATGATTAACAGAAGGTTTATCATTTTTTTTCTGAGCTATCTCCTTTTTTCTAACGGGATCACTCCCGGCAAACTGATTTCAGCCGATTGGGATCCACAGAAATCAAGTTTATTTCTGGAGCAAAAAATTGATGTTACGCCGACCGCAATTTTAGACGCTGAAAGATTAATTGAAAAATCGAAACTGGCATCCCAGCTTGCTGATTCCATTTTTTCCTTTATGAAAGTGCTTCCACATGAAGGGGAAATTGAAATTGAGGACTCCGTGGGAATCGCGAAACATTATAAAAAAGGTATCGATTTTTTATTAAATGAACCGGATGTTTCCTTTCCCATTCCGCAGCAATCACCTCAACTGGAAACCGTTCAGACTCAAAAAATTCGACAGTTGATTTTTGGCTTGAATCAATATGCATTATCGTGCCTGCTTGAAGCAAAAAAACGGGATCCCTATAATCCAGAGAATGATATTTATTCAGTTCAACGTATCATCAACAAGCTGATCGCGATGAATATTCATGAACAGGAGCTCAGTGAAGTCGATGAAAAAATTAAAGAAACCGCCTGGCGAAATGATGAAAAACACGGTTTTTTTATTGTAAGTGGTATTATTGCCGAGCAGTTAAAAAAATGGGTTTCTGCCTATAATTTTTATCGGATGGCCTACGAATTGGCGACATCTGGACTTTATCTACCCGGAATTGATTCCAATTTTGTTCATAAAATGGATTCAATAGCCAGCAAAGCATTTATTGCCGATGAAAATAAATTAATGGCCAAAGTGTATGAAAAACAGGCGTTTGAAATAAAGACAATCCATGATTCACTCCTGGCATATTATCATTTTTTTGCTGATAGCGGCTACCTTTTTACCGAGGCAGATACGCAGATCACCCGCGAATATATAGAACAGGCTTTAAATATTCTTGAACCGGTTGATCAAACTGAAAGTCGACAGTTTCGAAAAATTTCTGTTCGTAAGTATCAATTAAATCTTGATGATATCATGTTCTTATCCCGCAAGCTTTTTGCGCAGGTGGAGAACCTGTTGTTAAAGGCAAAAGAACTCGATCCGTTTAACAGTTTGCTCCGATTTAAACTCGCCCGGGATTTTTATCTCTTTTTGGCACAATCATATCCGGATTCGACTCTTTTCGAACGGAGTGTCTCTGAATTTGAAAACCTGATCTGGGTTGAGAAAAGTAATTCTGGCTATTATTATTGGCTTGGGAATGCCTACATGGGCCTCCGAAATTGGCAGAAAGCTTTTGAAAATTATCAAATTGCTGAAAACACTTTAATTCGATCGGCGATCATAAATGCATACGGGACGCCTGCGTATCTTGCCAAGCCGGATTCTATTCCAGTAAGTCCAGAAATATTATTTAATATTATACTGCTGCAAGCCCGGGCAAAAATTAAAATGTTTAAAGGGAAAGAGGCATTAGCCCTTTTAAGGCGTGCCCAGCAAACAACTTTGGAAGCCGAAAAAAAACGATCCATTCAGAGTCAAATCGACGCTGTTAATTGGGATG
Source organism: Caldithrix sp. (assembly GCA_020722815.1). Classification (GTDB taxonomy): domain Bacteria; phylum Zhuqueibacterota; class Zhuqueibacteria; order Thermofontimicrobiales; family Sulfurfontimicrobiaceae; genus DYKB01. The sequence goes on from DYKB01000024.1 coordinate 51,525, forward strand.
CCGGTAATATCTATGCGATGAATTTAAGGAAAAAATCGTATGATTTAATCGCCGCCAGCGATTATAAAACAGCCAAAGCGGTATGTTTGCAATTATTGGATACGTTATGGACGCAGGAAACAAAAGATGAAATTAATAGTCAGATAGCGATCATGGACTTTAATCATCTGGATCGTCGCGAAGATGGGATTCAGCGGATGTATGATGTTGTTTCGGCCATGCCACGTGATGAAAATGGAACACCACTGAACCCTAAAAACCAGGTTTATTTTGATTACTATGGTCGTATGTGTTTTGAGTTGGGGCTTTATTATGCTTTGAATAAAGAAGATCGACGATTGGCCTATATTTATTTTATGCAATCAACGCAAATAAATTGGAATGGCCGTCCAAAGGCGTATTTGCGACTGGCTGAATTGTCGAAATTTTCGCCGGCAGAAACTGTTTTATTATGTAATAAAGCGTTGCTTACCCCTGAAAATTTGTCACCGACCGATAAACGCGAAATAGCAGAACTCTTATCCAATGCTTATCAACGGCAGGCAAAATTTAAAGAAGCCAAAGAATGGCATGCCCGAAGTCTGGATAAAAATTGGTGCGAAAATCGGGAAGAATCATAAACGATTTTCAGGATAAAATTTTGTTGAGGGAGACCATGAATTTTCATAAAGTTTTGATTGTTTTTTCTATTTTATTAAATCTTTTGATGTTAAATTGCGGAATTTTTCATCATCAGAACCAGGTGACACCGAATCTCGCACCCCGGAGTGCGCTTCCCGGCATCGATCCCAAAGTATACACCGTCGCCAGTGCCAAAGCGGATACCTTAATCCCATCCAAGGAAAAGGAAGCTGAAGCGGCTGATCTGGTACAGATTGGGCAGAAAGATCTGGAAATTAGTGAATCACTCTGGCGCGCGGTGGAGATCTTTCGTGAACGCGCAAAAAAGGATTCCTTAAAGCAGCCCGTTCATATCGTAAAAGAACAGATTGAAGTTTCGGACGATGAAAATACCACGGTCTATTTGCGAACGGATTCAACCAAAATTAAGAAAGAAGTTGCCCTGAAAGATACCCTGACGGAACCTATTTTAAAACAAATGGCCCGGCTTTATCTTGATAATTCAATGAAGTATTTTTTGCAAGCGAAAGAAATCAATCGATTTGATTTAAATACAATTACTCAGGTTGCAAATTTATTTAATCAAAAAGCAGAACGATTTCAAGATACAACCAGTTCCAAAAGCAGTATTGAGCAATATCAATATATTGCCCGGTATCAAAAAGGATATCATTATCTTTTTGCCCGGTTAGGTGAAAATTATGAAAAAATTGGTGATTGGGAAAATGCTTTAAAAAATTATAAGGAAGCACTCCGGGTATTTTTAGCAACTTCGGGATTAAAGTTTGCCACTGATGCCAATGTCGCCCGGCAAGATTCTATCGAAGAAAATCGACAGTTGGTGCAATACTGGGTTGCCAGGGCTGATGCTGAAACCAGACTTTTTATGGCAGATTCAGCAATGGTTTCCTGGTTGCATGCTTATCTTTATGCCGATGAGCCCGCCAGAATCGATGAAATTGAAGGCAATATTCAGAATATCATGTGGGACAGCCTGAATATTAAGGCTTTTACCATGCGCGATTCTATCGAACGGGTTTATAAAAAAGGGAAGGAAGATGTATTACGGGCGGGATACCTGGCGCTTTTAAAGATAATTAAAACTCAAAAAGCACGAGATGAAATTGAGACGATGATTGCTGAGATTGACTTTGCTTCCGAGGATGATGCGGTCAAACAATCCGCCATTCAACGAATGGTTAATATCGTGCGTCGTGCTGATGCAAATCCAGCCACCCGAGATAAATTTGAAGCCCCGATTAGATATGATATCGTTTATTATCTCGAACTGGATAGTCTCAATAGCTCCAGATTTATTGTTCATAATGATTTACGATATAGCAATAGATTAATTGATTTATTGGAAAATAACAAACTCAAAGTCGATTCTACCTATAAAAAAATATTCCGAAGTGCTGGACGCATGTGTTTCCAATATGGTCAGGAAAAAATGGATCAGGGGCTTTATGATGATGCACAGCTTTATTTAAATCGATCAAATGGCATCGATTGGCACGGTCGTTACAAATCATCATTTATTTTAGCCAGATTTTATGGACAGCGTTTAAACCCCCGTCGCGCTTTGCAACATTGTTATGAGATTGCGGCTGCCCATGAGTATATGAGTTTTGAAGAACATCGTGATTTTTTATTACTCATGTCCCGGCTCTTTCGAAATCGTTTAATTGATAAAGTGCATGTGGCTCAGGAGGTTTATCAAATTTACAACATTTTCATAAATGGAGGTGAAATACCATGGGCCGATATTTTCAGTTATTTAGAACCCTACCGTGGCTAACATTATTTTCGCTGATTTTTGTCATTATTTCGTCTGCACAAGAAATAAAATATGATAAATTATTCTTTTCAACGTATCGGATTGAGGATAAAAAAGCGATTGATGAATTGCTGACACAACTGCTATTGCCAAAAGAAAATGTCAAATGTATTGATTTTATCGATATCAATGAAAACGGACCCGATATCTATGATGTTTTACGAGTCACCCCCGAAGCGCCGCCGGACAACGCATCGCGGAAAGGCCGGGTTATTACGGGTGCTTACCAGGTATATTCATTAAGTGAACTTGGTGTTCCCGAAAAGTTACGTCAACAGATTATTAGTTGGGGTGTCAGTGTTAAAAAACCCAAGGAGGATGTGTTTACGAATATTGAGGAGGCTCAGGAATTTCATAAAATCAGACCGAGTGCGAAGACCAGTATTATCAATACCCTGCTGATGGCGCTTTCTCAAAATTATAATCAGCCCGAGGTTAAGCTTATGTTAGAGCGAAAACCGACTGGAGAATTTGTCTTTAATATTATTGGCTTTGATGAAACGCTTGCCACCTATCATGAACCGTGGAATGGTTCGTTGGGTGGTATAATGGATACAACCATGATGGGGAATGATCTCATGCGTGCTTTTTTTGAAAAGCTAAAGGAGCTCTACCATCATGAATTGATAATTATGCATCATGAAGTTGTGGATACGGTTTATATATCTGAAAATGGCAAAGAAATACGTCGGTCAAAAGGAGTAACCGTTAGCAAATAATTAATATCTACTCGATAGCGTGTTATGATATTGCCATCAGGATGATGCATTTCTGACACAATCCATGAGCATGTCCAATTCCTGCTGGGTTCTGAATCGAATGCATCCCCTTTGTCTCCTCTCATAAATGATTTAAATTTATCAAAGAATATTCATTTCAAGGAGTTTTATTAAAGGAAAATAGATTTTGGGGTCAAATATTTCCCAGATGCACTGCTGGTGCTTTATATTTTGAGTGATTTTATTCTATAATGAAAGGAAATGATACAATATGCGACGAAATCTTTTAATTTTATTTTTGGTAATCTTGATGAATGGACCGAATTTACATGGCAGTTCTTCCAAGAAGATGATAAAAATCAAATCAATACTGCAGATTCAGCCATCCACTCAAAACATTTATACACTGGGATTGGATATAACTTCTATTAATCCGGGTGAAAGAACGATCAATGTGCTGGCCTCAGAAAAAGAAATTGAACAAATCAAAAAAATGGGATTTACGACAGAAGTGCTGATAGATGATATTAATAGTTTTGCCCAACAGCTTCGAACCAGTGGTTATCTTGAAAATTTTCGTTCACCGGCACAGATACTGGCCGAAATGAACGAAATTGTCGCCAAATATCCAGAAATTGTCAAACTGGAAGATATTGGCGATAGTTATGAGAAAACAGTTGATCGAGGCGGCCATGATATCTGGGTATTGAAAATTTCAGATAAGGTTCAGATACAGGAAGACGAGGCAGAAGTTTTTTATTTTGCCAATATGCATGCCCGTGAAATCATTACCCCTGAGATTATTATGTACTTTATGCACTCGTTAGTTGAAAAATATAATAAAGACCCCTATATTACATATCTCATCAATAATCGGCAAATTTATTTGTGTCCAACCATGAATCCGGATGGACTGGGTTATGTGCTGTCCGGTTCAAACCCGCTGGATCAATCTTCCACCGACCCGATTTGGTGGCGCAAGAATAAATCCGATAATAATAAAAATAATAAATTTGATCCGAATAGTGATGGGGTTGATTTAAATCGAAATTTTGGCTATGAATGGGGCCGCGACGATAATGGTTCCAGTCCATATACTTCATCGGATACTTATCGGGGGAGTGGGCCATTTTCGGAACCAGAATCACAGGCGATTCGGGATTTTGTTCTCAAGCATCAATTTAAAATCTCGATTTCCTTCCATAGTTATAGTCAATTATGGCTATTTCCCTGGGGTTATGCATATAATAAACGGACACCTGACCATCAGGTGTTTGTCGCCATGGCGGATAGTTGTGTGGCATACAATAAATATGTACCTCAATTAGCGTCTGATCTTTATATTGTTAATGGCGACACTGATGATTGGCTTTACGGGGAACAGGAACTGAAAAACAAGATTTTTGCTTTTACTCCAGAAGTTGGAAATGAAGCTGAAAGTGTTGGCAGATGGACTGGTTTTTTTCCGGATACGATGTATATTAAAAAACAGATTTTAGAAAATCAGGGACCATTGCTTTATCTGGCTTATGCCGCGGGTGAAGTTCCTGTTATCGAAACACAGCCATTACCCGATAAAGAGGATGATGGCCCCTATCAAGTGAAGGCCACAATTAAACCGCCTCTCGTTTTGACGAATGTCGTTGAACTCGATGCCGCCTCATTTAAACTCTATTACAACACCACCGGAGTAGCACCCTTTGATTCCTTATTGCTGACTTCCACTGAAAATTCAGAAGAATTCGTTAGCATGATTCCTGGGTTTGGTGGCCGGAAAACGATTTATTACTATCTTGCGGCAAGTGATAAATTCGGACGTACCGGATTTGCGCCACGAACCGCTCCTTTCCAACTTTTTTCATTTACCATTCGTCCGGATACGATTGCACCGGTAATTACCCATTTACCACTTAAAAATCAATCCGTTTACTATCCATCGCTGATTTTTAAAGCAACAGTGGAAGATCAGGCAGGCATCGAAAAAGTTATGCTCTATTTTCGGCAAAACAAGGGTGCGAGGGATAGCCTGGAAATGCAATTCAATCATCTGACAAATGAATATCAATGTCAATTAATTCCGGATTCACTGCATGCTGGTGATTTAATCGAATATCGAATGCTGGCTATTGATAAATCCCAAAATCGCAATCGAACAATTGTGCCGGCAGCCGGTTTTTATCGTTTTTATATTTTACCGGGTTTATTATTTGATTTTGAAGCCGATAATGGAAATTTTAAAGCGACTCGTGGCCATGATTGGAGTTGGGGAAAGCCAACATCCGGTCCAGGTGCGGCCCATTCTGGAAATAATGTCTGGGCAACCAACCTTTCTGGAAATTATCAAAACAATGCTGATTCCTATCTGGATTCACCTGCCCTTGATTTGAAGAATATGTCCCAGATTTGGCTCTCATTCTGGCATTGGTATGAGTTCGAATACAGTCGGGGCGCACTCTGGGATGGGGGAAATGTGAAAATATCGGTAAATGGAGGGCCATTTGAGGTTATTAAACCCAATGACGGTTATGATGGCACAATTGATTCTTTTAATTCATTTCTAAAGAATCAACCAGCTTTTGGTGGGGCGTTGACAAATGGGAATTTTTGGCATCAGGATTTTTTTGATTTATCAGCTTATGCCAATCAAACGATAGTTATCAGGTTTCACATTGGCAGTGATGATAATACACCCGCTTCCGGCTGGTATATCGATGATGTTCAGATTTTTATGTCCCCATCGAATCCGCCGGTCATTACCAATACGCTGGATTATGGCAGCACCCGTGACGAAATTGGACCTTATCTAATCCAGTCCAAAATACGTGACGATAAAGGCATTATTGACGCCACGCTGTTTTTTTCAACCGATTCGGGCAAAAATTTTCAGATGCTCAATATGGCCGTGGTGAACGATTCGATTTATCAGGCAGAAATTCCCGGCCAGACAACGGGGACACAGATTGCTTACTATATCCAGGCGATTGATACCGATCATCAAATTTCAACCGATCCAGTTGACGCTCCAACCCGAAGCTTTCAATTTTTAGTTACCGATAAATTGCCAGTCATCAGCATTTTTACTAAACAAAACAATTATACGATAGATAAAGATGAAAAAATTGAGGATTATTTTGGGATAACCAATTTGGGGAAGATGAAGCTGAATTTTCAGATTCAGGATTCTTTATTAAATCAAAATTTCTTTATGAAATTGGCAGAAGATTCTCATCCAAACGAAAATTTATTAAAAAAATTAGCTTTTAAAACCGGCGTTCCCTGGATTTTCTTCTCTCCACAAAGCGGAAATCTGGGTGAAGATGACTCTGTTCGGATAAATTTTACTATCGATGGTGAATTAGCGAATCCAGGAAATTATCAAGTCCTTTTTTTAATAAAATCCAATGATCCGGTTCGTCCTTTTGTAGATATAAAATTATCCATTTCAATTTTATCCGGCATGCAAATCGGTGAAGAGCCACCTTCAACAATGCCAACATCTTACCTCCTGGAGCAAAATTTCCCGAATCCATTCAATCCCAGCACCGTCATCCGATTTTGTTTGCCGGTAGTCAATGAAATCAAAATAAGTATCACGAATATCCAGGGGCAGGAAGTTATGAATTTGTTCGAAGGCCAAAAAACGGCTGGATTTCATACGCTGCAATGGAATGGGTGTGATGCGACTGGTCAACGTCTGACCAATGGAATTTATTTCCTATCGATGAGAACTGAAAAATTCAGCCAGATTCGGAAGATGATCCTTTTACAATGATTGGAATCAGATAAAAATTTAAGGCCACCGCCAAATTCGAACGCGGATTTAACGGTTCGAATGATTTTTTACGAATAAAAAAGCCTGTCCAACGTACTTTCCCCTGGTAAAATTCATGTCAAAAACATAGAAGATTACGGAACCTTCATATCTTAATTTATGTTTTAGTATATATTTTAAAAATAAGTCATGTTATGTGTTTGAAGTGAAGAAGGTCGCTTTATGTCCGGTTTGGAGACAAGAGATTTGTACGATGTAATCGTTATCGGTGGCGGGGTTGTTGGCTGTACGATTTTACGTGAGCTCTCGCGTTATGATTTAAAAATTTTGCTGTTAGAAAAAGAAGCTGATCTGGCAGAAGGAATCAGCAAAGCCAATAGTGGGGTGATTCATGCCGGTTTTAATGTTCCTGTTGGCTCATTAAAAGCCCGGATGAATGTTGCCGGTCTTTTTAAAATCTATGAACTATTAAAACAATTAAACGTACCCCATCGCAAGACTGGCAAAGTGGTTGTTGCCTTACAGGATGCCGAGAAAGAACGGCTCGAAGAGCTGAAAGCACAGGGAGAAGCCAATGGTACGCCTGATTTAACAATAGTTAATGCGAAGCAAATACGCGAATTTGAACCGCATACGCAGGGCGAATGGGCACTTTTTTCGCCGCATACCGGTATTCTTTCACCCTATCAATTTACAATTGCATTAGCCGAATGTGCCTGGCAGAATGGGGCCGTGGTGAAATTGGAATCTCCTGTTATCGCAATTCAATATTTGACTGGATTTTTTGAAGTCAAGACGCCATCCGAAAGCTTTAAAACACGCTGGATCGTCAACAGCGCTGGATTATTTTCAGATGAAGTCGCTAAACTTGCTGGTATTACAGATTATCAGATTTTTCCGTACCGGGGCGAGTATCTGATTACTGATAAGGATACTGATTTTGACTTACGGATGCCTGTTTATCCCGTTCCCCCCAAAGGCGGCCCTGGCTTAGGGATCCATATCACGCCAACTGTTGACGGAAATATTCTGCTTGGGCCAAGTGCAGAATTTGTTGAAGATAAAATGAATACCGATTCGACTAAAAAAGTCATGAACGAACTGAAGCAGGAAGCTTTTGAATTAATGCCCGAATTAAAGAAATTTCAGTTTATCCGGAGTTTTGCTGGTGTTCGGCCGAAATTAGTTGATCCAAAAGGCAATATTCGATTCAAAGATTTTGTGATTGAAGAAAGTCCATATCGACCCGGATTGATTAATCTCATTGGTATTGAATCACCTGGTTTGACTGCCTCACCGGCGATTGCCGAATATGTGGTGAATATCATCGCCCAACAAGAAAATTTGCAATTCAAAACACAATTTAATCCCAATCGCCCCGAACTTATTCGCTTTGCTGAACTGGATGATGAAAGTCGTGCGAAACAGGTTCATGAAAATAGTCAGTGGGGTGATATGGTTTGTCGATGCGAATCGGTTACAAAAGCAGAAGTATTGCACGCGCTGAACAATCCTTTTGGTGTGAAGACACTGGATGGCATTAAACGGCGCACCCGCTGTGGTACCGGGCGCTGTCAGGGAGGATTTTGTACACCGAGAATTGTCGAAATCATGCAACAGGAGGGGATTCCTCTTGAGCAAATAACGAAAAGAGGGGCGAATTCACCACTGTTTTTTGGACGAATAAAAGGCTAAGTTTGCATCTTTTCTGATTTAATAATATGCACACGGCAATCCATACTAAAAAAGAGGATAGCGAGGGCGGAGAGGAAAATTCTCTGCTCTCGTAAATCTCTTTGTCATGAAAACAGCTTAATAAATACCTAATTGTATTTTATTGATGGACGAAAACAAATTTTAATATGATGGAACCGATGAAGCAATATGATATCATCGTCATTGGTGGGGGACCGGCGGGATTAGCCGCGGCGCTGGGTGCCAAACGTGCCGGTATTCAGGACGTTTTATTAATCGAGCGGGATAAAATTCTGGGCGGTATTCTCAACCAGTGTATTCATGATGGATTTGGATTATTTCTTTTTAAAGAGACGATAACCGGGCCTGAATATGCCGAAAGGTTAATTGAACAGCTCGTTCAGGAAAAAATTAATTACCTGACCAATACCATGGTATTGGAGTTAAGTGCCGATCGTATTTTAAAGGTCAATTCACCCAATGGTTATCAGATTTTACAAGCCAAAGCCGTAATTCTGGCAATGGGCTGTCGTGAGCGAACACGAGAAATGATCGAAATTCCCGGTTCACGGCCGGCTGGAATTTTTACGGCGGGGAGTGCACAAAATCTGGTGAATTTGCAGAATATCAAAATCGGTCATGAAGCCGTTATTCTGGGATCTGGGGATATTGGCTTGATTATGGCACGTCGATTGACTTTTGAAGGCATCAAAGTGAAGGGTGTTTTTGAAATCATGCCCTACTGTAATGGATTGGAACGTAATGTCCGCCAATGCTTACGCGATTTCAATATTCCCCTGACACTTTCGACAACGGTGACCGAGGTGAAAGGACGTTCACGGCTGGAAAGTGTTAAAATCGCCCAGGTCAATGGTTCACTAAAACCTGTTGCTGGCACCGAACAGGAAATTGATTGTGATACTTTGCTTTTGTCGGTTGGATTAATTCCGGAAAATGAGTTGGCTAAAAAAGCTGGTGTTCAGCTTTCACCGCTCACCAATGGCGCTATTGTGGATAATACTTTCATGACATCGGTTCCGGGAATATTCTCCTGCGGAAATGTGCTTCATATTCATGATGTGGCGGATTTTGCATCGAAAGAAGGTTTTGCGGCGGGCAAATTTGCTGCTGATTTCATTCGCCAGCCACAAGTAACCAAGAATCTATTTCAATTAACACCGGGGGAAAATGTGCGTTACTGTTTACCCCAGAAAGTTCATCCCGATTCGAATAATGGAATTGAAATTAATTTTCGGGTAACGCGTCCGCTGCGGGATAAACGAATTTTTGCTACTGGAAGATCGAGTGGAAAAATCTATTTCAAAAAGAATTTTCCACGCCTTTTGCCCTCTGAATTGGAAAAAATCAAATTAAAAGTCCCTTTTGATGAAGATCTGGAGGTAAGTTGCCATGATTGATACATTGACCTGCATTATGTGTCCTATTGGATGTGAATTACAGGTGATTGTGCTGGATGAAAAGATGGAAATTACTGGAAATAAATGTGAGAAGGGGAAAGAATTTGCTGTTGAAGAGATTTTACATCCAAAACGGAATCTAGCTACTTCAGTTCCCATTCAGGGGTGTGAGCATCGCATGCTTTCGGTTCGATTGGATCAACGCGTTCCACGGGATCAAATTTTCCCGATTTTAAATGAGATTTCCAGGTTACGCCCCGTTCCACCGATTCTTCGTGGCCAGGTTTTAATTGAAAATATTCTCAATACTGGCAGTAATGTTATTGCCACGCGTACTGTTAAATAATCGCTTTCTGTTCTTTCGAATGATCCTGGCATTTCCGATTCGAATTAAAGTGCTTTTCTGCCTTTCCAGCGATTGTAAGCCAGATTAATAAATCGCATAAATTCTTTGGTAGACAGGGTTTGCGCCTCATGATTTGGATGGCTGTTACCACCAGTTAAATAGGCAGAATAATTAACTGTTCCTTGAATCCATGATCCATCCAGATCATTGCCGATACCGCCAGTGTTGATGTTATAATAATCAAAAACAGCCACATTGGTATCTTCGGCTGCCAGCCATTCTGTTCGCAGCCAATTATTGAATTCGCGAATTACTTCAGCCTGTCTTTGATCACAATTCTTTTTCGACTGCGGCGGTGCGGTGACAACCACAAAAAGCGCCCGATTTTTTCCATTGCGTTCCGGGCGAAATACATCATTTAGCAGGGCCGTATAGACTGCTTTGTAATTTCCCATGGTCCGGATTTCATCGGTTAACGGATTCGCTGTCGGCTCACCGGCATCGAGGTCACTATTGGGATAACAGGATTTAAACATGATAATTTCATTAATTCCCTGTCCATTATTCAAGGAATCCTGAACATCGACATTTAACATATCAACTTCAGCGCTGTCAGTCCGATCAAAAAGCGTGGTAAATTTCGTATACCAGTGACAAACATTGGTCTGGTCACCGATAATTGATTTTCGGCCAACTTCGTGCAGTTCGTAGGCGGGAAATGAATTTGGTGTTTTCATCTGTGATAAGGCAGTCCGTAAACCACCGCCATTGGGATGCTGGATGTACAGATTGCTCCCCGGATCAACCCCTGTCATTTTAACTTCTGTTGGACCGAAATCTGCTACCCAATTTCCTCCGCAGGAATGATGGATAAACAACACGCGCACCGTTGAATCCGGTGGGGTGGTCGCATATTGAAAAATTTTCGCGGTTGCCGTTGTTTCTTTTGGAATGGGTTTTGAACTACACCCGAAGAATTGCCAAATCGATACCATCATGACTAACACCAAAGCCATCCATTCGATTAAATTTTTCGACATTTTAATTCCCCCATAAATATAAACGATTTAGTAATTAAATTCAAACCATTTTTCGTAATTCTTCTTTCATTATCTTTCCAGATGCATTTTTCGGCAAGGCATCCATAACTTCAAAATATTTCGGCATTTTAAATGCAGGCAATTTTTCACGACAAAAGTTTCTAATTTCAAGATGCACATTATCAGTGCCATTAACAGGAACGACAAATGCTTTGATGGCCTCACCCAACATCTCATCCGGAACACCGATTACAGCGGCCTCATAAACAAGAGGATTTTGTAAAAGAACCGCCTCAATTTCCTGGGCACTAATACGATGCGCGCCGCATTTTATCATATCCTTTTTGCGTCCCACGACATAAATATAGCCATCGGCATCCATTCGCGCCAGATCGCCGGTATGATACCCATCCGCTTTGAGTACGGAAGCTGTCTCGACGGGATCATTCCAGTAGCCAGACATAATATTGGAGCCGCGAACTACTATTTCACCAACTTCGTCGGGTTGGCATGTTTCACCCTGCGCATTCAGAATTTTTATCTCCACATTGGGAATGGCTTTGCCAATTGCGCCTAATTTTTGTTCTAACATCGATGGTTCAAGATAAGCGATTCGTGCTGCTGCTTCGGTGGCACCATACATGATAAAAATTTGTTTATCTTTGAGAATTTTCATCAATCGACTGGTAATCACGGGCGCCATGGCGCCCCCGGCCTGGGTGATATATCTCAAGTCCGCAAAATTTTCCTGTGCAAAAGTTGAACGATTTAATAAAAATGTAAATGTTGACGGCACCCCGCTGAATCCACTCACCCGATACTTTTGCAACGCCTGGATAACGACATTGGGAAATGCAAACCGATTTTCGATGACAATCGTTCCGCCAACATAAATATGCGTATTAAGCAGGGATTTGCCATAAATATAATAAAATGGAAGCACTACCAGAATGCTATCATGTTCACCAAGTCCCAAATAACGGATGATCGAGCAAGTATTATGAACCAGATTCAAATGCGAAAGCATCACCCCACGAGGCTTTCCGGTGCTGCCTGAGGTGTAGACAATTGACGCCAGGTCCAGATCAATTATTTTTACTGGATTTAATATTTTGTCATATCGTTCGAAAATTTCCATCAGGGAACAGGCGGTTTCCAAATTTTTTTCTTCAAATATAACTACTTTTAAATCGGCCAATTCGGACTGAATGGATTGAATAAAATTGATTTTTGTATCCGCCGCAATAATGGCCGAGACCTGACAATCGGTCAGGATAAATTTGAGAGATTCAGCACCGGCTGCTATGTTGAGTGAAACTTCAATGGCACCGATTTTTAAAATCGCGAAATAACTAATAACGTAATGAATTGAATTTTCCAGTAGAATGGCAATTCGAGCGCCTTTTGGGATTCCTTTCGTTAGAAAAAAATTAGCCAATTGATTCGCACGTTCATTCAACGTCTGGTAATCAATTGTTTTATCTTTATGAATAATAGCTGTTTTTTCTGGAAGAATTGCGGCTGTATGTTCTAAAAAGTGATGAATCAGATAGCGGTCCATAGTCGTTTTTATGCTTCTCCCGCCTGTTTTCGTTTAATGAAACGCGTTATTTTTTCGATTGAATCTAAATTATCCGGCAAAATTTCCTCGTCATTGATCTGAATCTGATACTGATTTTCAAGGAAGCTGATTAATTCCAATACACCCGTGGAGTCGATAATTCCTTTATCAAGTAACGAATCAGCAGGTGATAATGTTCCTGGTTGATGCGCGAATAGAAAATTTTCCTGGATGTAATTTTGAATTTCTTGTGTTAATTTCATGTTTTTCTCAAAAGTTAATGAATTTTATAATTAATGACCTCAAATTTTTGACAGATTAACCTGTTTTGAAAATGGTTCGATCACCCGTTTGCAAATTTCAATCCGGAATTGATTTTATGAAGATATCAAAAATTATGAATTTCACTGTATCCGTTAGCAGTTGTGCTAAAATAAAAGCTTCTGCCATGCCCGTCCGTTAGCTAATGGATTATCGGGCATCCCTTTGCCGAACGAAATATGGTTTCCCGTAAAAAACATGCGGGAATGACAGCGTCAATCCACCCTGTGAACGGTTAAATTTCACTCTTTTTAAATTATATGAAAATAAGATGATGATGATAATGATGCAAGAAGTTTACCAAATCCCTGATAATACTTTAGCTATTGATTATTAAAACGTTAGGTTGATTCATCAAGAAGATAAAATTGTATCAAATTAGGAAAGTGTCTTAAATTAATAAATTAAAGGGCTTGAAGCGTTGCTCGAAAGGTGGAATTGAGGGGAATAATAACGGGAATGTGTGGGAATCGAACCCACCTACCACGACGCAGGTCGCGGCACAACGGGTTTGAAGCCCGCGAAGCCCACCAGGTGCCTGTTCATTCCCCTGTTAATTTATTAATAATATACAAAATGTTTAATCAAGATACAAGTAAAAAAATTGTAAAGCATTCAAAGTGTGTGGGCAATCAATAGTGTTCGGCAAGCTATTGAATTAAAGGAAATTGAATTTACGTTGCAAAAATTCAAACAAGCAATTTTTATCCATTCCTGTTCATTTAATTTAAAATTTGCCGGAATTGTCTGACCGCGGTTTTCGATAAAATCCGCCGTCACGCCAAATACCAGTGCTGGCGTCATTTTAATTGGGGTCTTTTTTTTAAATAGACATAACTGTAATGGCTGCTGTTTTTAACGTAACACCAACACAGGGACAATCATGACCACATAAAATTGAATGGTCAGGCCATTTGCCGACTGGTGTAACAGATGAATCACCCCTAGCGTACGTTTAAAATAGCGAAAAAATAATTCGACTTGCCAACGGAAGGCATATAACCGAAACCTATCAAAGATGGTTAAATCGAACCGTTCGGTCAATAAAATAAAGGTTGTTTTTCGCGTTTTAAATTGGATGCACCGATACAGGCAGTGGTATTTATCCGCCTGAAACTGCACAAGTTCATCGGTGACTTCCAGAAAGATGCGCTTCACCGCGGGGAAGTGTTCAGCTGGCAAGGATTGTAACACATTATATTTCAAACGGTTACGTAAACGAATAACAAAATGTCCTGATTGCACTTGAATTTGTTGGAACAGCTCAAATGATTGATAGCCCCGATCCGCAATGTAGGTAACGCCGGCCACCAGCCTTTGGATAAGCGCCACGTTTTCATCATGATTCGCGGCGCTAATTAGTGTCTGTCCGCAAACGCATCCGGTACGGTCATTACGAGGAGCGTTTTTGGCGACGTAGCAATCGCCGCTGTTTAACGATGGGATTGCGAGCCTAAAAAACAGGCTTCGGCAAAAAATGCCTCGCAATGATAATTTTTATAGTTCTTGGACAGTCTCCAAAACTCGTGGCTATTCATCTGTTTTTTTAATAACCTAAAACCTTAATCCGGTGGGTATGAGCTGCATGGCGAATTTTAAAATGAGGACAGATTTTAATTCCATTGTATTTTATCCTTGACATTTGAATAACGTTTTATTATTCTATTACTTGTTGATATTGATGATATTTGTTCATAAAAGTGCCCACTTTAAAAAGGTATAAACTTGTCATTCGGAGTGAAGAGAAGAATCTTATAAGTTATTGAAAAAATAGCGATTTTTTTCGCAACTCTGTTTAGTTCAAAATGACATAAATGACCTATTAATAGTAAAGTCATAAAATATTTGATAAAAGAAAAGGAAACCGATATGTACCTCCTGGAGCAAAAAATTGACGAACAAATTTTTAAAATCGACAAACCGAGACCAACTTTAATTTATCCGGAAGCAACGGATCCGCGGGTTGTTTTTGCTGCTACCCGGATCGCGAATTTGGTTCAATTGATTCTTTTAGCCGATAAAGATGCGGTTTATCAGGTTCTAAAAGAATCCGGACAATTTAGTAATAAAAGAATTGATTATTTTATGAATCAGGTAAAAATTGTTGATCATTATCATGAAAAAGAGAAGAAAAAATTGTTCGCGAACGAATTGAGTCGTATCAGTCAGGGATTATCCTGGGAAGTCAATTATCCACACGCCTTGAGGCTGATGGATAAAGCGAACTATTTTGCGCTGCTGGCAACACGATTGGGGTATGCTGATGCGGTGCTTGGCGGCTTGACCATGACCCCCACCGATTTTTTTACGCCCTGTCTTCAGATTTTGGAGAAAGATCGAACTGTTTTTGAAATGGTGATATTCGCCTTGCCAGAAAATCGTCCAGAAGAGCCTTTCCCGCAGCATCTGGCAATTTTTTCCGATATTGCCGTGAATGCGGTAATGGATGCTGAGAAACTTTCTGATATTGCGGTGGAAACCTGCCGTATTACCTGTGATATTATTCCCGCCAGTGATCTGGAACAGGTGAATGGTGCCATTGTGAGTTATTCTACCAAGGGTTCGGCCTGTGGGCCATCCGTTGAAATGGTGCGCGAGGCTGGTGACAAGATTCCCCTCAAACTTGAAAAATTAATTGTCCAAAATGCTGACTATAAACGTATTAAAATTGAGAGCGAACTCCAGATTTCGGCTGCCCTTTCAGTTGAAGAGGCGACTTTAAAGCTTAAAGATAAGTATCGTCCGAATTCCCCGGTTGGTAAATCAAATGTCTTGATTGCCCCGAATCTTGATCTGGGAAATTTTCTTTATCATATTTATGCGCTGCGGTATCCAGAAAGCAAAAAAGTCGTAATGTCCGGTGGATTGCGAAATCAGGCAGTGGATTTTTCACGCTCTTCGACCGTTGAAGATATCATTCTCGGTACGAAAGCTTTAATTTTGTGTCTGAAGAAAGCTCAAACTTATGAATTCACCCCGAATGATGCCTTTTTTCCACGCCATCAGGTACTGGTGATTAATCCCGGTTCCACTTCAACGAAGATTGCAGTTTTTAAAGGTGAAATAGAAGAATTTAAAATATCGATTACCCATTCGACAGCTGATCTGGCAAAATTTAGCAAGATCGATGAACAGCTTGAGTTTCGAAAAAAAATGATTATCGACGAATTACAAAAGCATGGTTTTCGTCTGGAAAATTTTGGCGGAATAGTGGGGCGAGGCGGTCTGGTTAAGCCCATAAAAGGCGGAACTTATCGCGTTAATGAAAGCCTGAAAGACGATTTACGCCTGGCAAAATTTGGCGAACATGCTTCCAATTTAGGGGCGCTCATTGCCAGTGGGTTAGCGAATGAGATTGGAAAAGAAGCCTATATTGTCGATCCCGTTGGTGTGGACGAAATGAGTGAGAAGGCGAAAATAACAGGTTTTAAAGAAATTAAACGAAAAAGCCTCTGGCATGCTTTGAATCAACGTTCAGTTGCGATAAATTATGCACTTTCAATTGATAAACTTTACGATGAGGTGAATCTGATTGTCGCACATCTGGGGGGCGGAATTACAATCGGCGCGCATGTCCATGGTAAAACGGTGGATGTCAATGATGGTGTTCATGGTGATGGTCCTTTTTCACCGGAGCGTTCCGGCGAAGTTCCGATCGAAAGCTTCATGAAACTCCTGGAAAGTAATCAGTTTTCACCTGATCAAATATGTAAAAAAATCCATGGCAAAGGAGGACTGGTTGATCTGCTTGGAACAAATGACCTGCGAGAGGTGGAGAAAAAAATTGAACAGGGTGATGAAAATTCAAAATTAATTCTGGACGCATTGATCTATAACATTTGTAAGGAAATTACTTCCCTGATTCCGGCCTTTGAAGGTGAGCCGGTTGATGCAATCTTAATCACCGGTGGGCTGGCTTTTTCAGACTACCTCGTGAATGAAATTAAAAGGTATCTATCGAATTTGAATATTCCCATCCGAATTCTGGCTGGAGAGAAAGAAATGGAATCGCTTCGAAACGGGATTTTGAAAGTTTTACGTGGTGAGGAAACGGCGTTGGAATATTAAATTGTGATGCGTGATGCGTAATACGTATTACATGAGAAGATGTGCTGACTGGCATTTCTGATTCGGGATGCTAATTTCATTATAAAATTAGTACCAGCGGAATTTAAATATTTTTTTGCCCGCCAGGATGGAGGCGAAATGCCAATCATAAGCTTTTGATAGCTCGGTATGTGCAGCAAATCCACACTTGGCACAGGCTATTTCCGCTCGATTTTGAAGATAACAGCCGTAAGTAATTTCACCAGTGGGCTCCACGCTCCCGATAAGCCAGGGATGGCAACGCCATCTGTTTTTTTTGAGCCCTTCCAGCGTTGATAAGCTATTCAACAAGGGGAAACCCTGCCTTTTTAATTTAATAAGTTGGTCTAAAATTGCGATTCTGGCTGATGCTGCTCCCCCTAAATCCTCAGTGCCTGGAAAAGGGTAATAAAACTGGATTGTAATACCTTTCACTTTTCCGGTCAAAAACCGAACAAGGTCAGGAATTTCCTCAATATTCAATCGATTGATAGTAATATTTACCAAAAGATTAGAATGTTGAGAATCCGAAATGTTTTGGATGATTCGATCAAAAGTGTCACCGCGATTTAGATTGTGTGTTTCAGCCAGACCATCCAGGCTTATCCAGACGGTGTCTGCTGCGGTATTAATTGGTAAAGTCCCGTTCGTTGTAATCCCGGTGCAAAAAAAATATTTTTTCGCTTCTATAATTATATCCTCAAGACAATAGGCACCATCACGCCAGAGAAATGGTTCACCGCCTTCAAAAATAATTAACCGAATCCCATCCTGCCAGAGTTGCTGCATATTTTTCAAGACCTCATGATAAGTTGGTGCAGCGCTGTTGATTTTCCAGAATGGACAGGTTCGGCATTTCAGGTTGCAGTGGTGGGTGATTTTATAACTCGCCAAAAGTGGGATTGATTTTCCACCGAATCGGGTCAAAATATTGTGTTTAAGAAAATATAAATAATGAGATGAGAACATTTTTTTTTGATGATTTTTTAAATTTTTATTTTAAATTTTTTACGACCATACACTTTTTGATTAAGCAAAACGAGCCCTCACCCGAACCTTCTCCCCCTTCGACAAGCTCAGGTACCGCGGGAGAGGGAATAGCTACGCCCTCTTCTGCTGGGGGGGATTGGGGTGAGGGAATTGAGCATGGTCGAAAAGTGAATTTTCAAAATAACGTAAAAAGTGTACGGTAGAAAATTTTATTTGAATATAGAAATTTCAAGATCGATTTGCAATAAAATTGTGAAATTTTCAATAGATTCGTATCCACCAGGTGTTATATTTTGGCAGATAATGCATTAAATATGGAAATAAGAATTTTGTATTTGATGCCCTGATCTTTATTGTTAAGTATAAATATATTTAAGTGACAGCTCTTGAAGCATAAAATGCAAATCGCACGGGAATTGAATTTTTTCCTTGACTTTCGCTTGTAGAAGATTTACTTTTATGACAATCTGTTTTTATTAACCAATTGATTGGAGAAAAAATGAGTCAAACGACTGGCTTTATCTTATCATACGTGTTTGTGTTTAGCGTGATTATCATTGCGACAGTTTTGCAAAAATTGTTACGCTTGACCCCCGATTTTAGCCGAAAAATAATCCATATTGGTGTTGGAAATTGGGCTTTTGTTGCGCTTTATTGCTTTTCTGATTGGTATATTGCGATTATCCCACCATTATCATTTGTTTTAATTAATTTTTTATCATATCGATATTCAATTTTTAAAGCTATGGAACTGGATGATAAAAATCCAGGAACGATTTATTATGCAATTTCGTTAACCATTTTGACCGGGATCGTTTTCTATACCCGAAATATTTTACCCTATGCCGGCATCGTGACAATGACATGGGGTGATGGAATGGCAGCCGTCATTGGCGTAAGATATCCTTTAAAGACTTTTCGGAGCGGTAAGTCATTCGGTGGCTTGCTGGCGTTCATATTTTTTACAGCATTAGCAACAGGAATCTATCTTTATCTTTTTTCAAGCTATTCGATTGCTAAAAGTATAGCCCTGATTTCATTTTTTGCACTTATCGGGGCATTACTAGAAATCAAAACCCCGAAGCGACTTGATAATTTATCCGTTCCATTGATATTAGGTCTTTTCGCGTGGTTGATTGAAACGGCTATATAGCTAAATTATGAAAAAGAAATTCATTCTGAATCGGTTGGTCGGGATGAGGCACGTTATTCAAAATTTTAGTACAGATAGATTTTAATGGTGGTAAAGGGCTTCATTATTGAAGCATTTATTTAAAGTTAAATTATGAAGTTAAATTGATAAATAAATTTAATCCTAATTTGCGTCAAATGCTAGGCAGCATTGACATTCCCACGATGGTATTATTAGCTCAGGAGAATAGAAATGGCAAAAGATACACAACAAACATTGCAAAATTCAATTATTTATGAGATATTTGTACGAAACCATACACCAGAAGGAACTTTTGAAGCGATTATCCCCGATTTAGATCGGATAAAAAGCCTGGGTGTTGATATAATTTGGTTGATGCCAATTCATCCGATTGGAAAACAGAATCGCAAGGGCACTTATGGAAGCCCATATTCGGTCGCTGATTACCGATTGATTAACCCGGAGTATGGTTCTATTGAGTCCTTCATCACTTTGATTCAGGAGATTCACGATCGTGGCATGAAAGTAATTATCGATGTTGTTTATAATCATGTGGCACTAGATTCTAAAATCGCAACAGAATTTCATGACTGGCTTTATAAAAAGGACACTGGCGTCGCAACTCGTAAAGTTCAGGACTGGACTGACGTTGTTGATCTGGATTATACCCAGCCCGAATTATGGGATTATCAGGTTGAAAGCTTAAAATTCTGGATTCAGATTGGCATTGATGGATTTCGGTGTGATGTTGCTTCGTTATTGCCTTTGGATTTCTGGCGTTTTGCTCATGAAGAGATTTTGGAACAGAAAAAGGAATGTATCTGGTTGGCAGAAACCCTTTCGCCTGACTTCCTGGTTTCTTTACGTAATCGCGGTAATGAGGTTTTATCGGATGGAGAATTACATGAGGCTTTTGATTTGACCTATGATTATGATGGTTTCTATTTTTTAAAACAATATCTGGCTGAAGAAATTGGGTTGAATGAATATCTGAATTATATTCTGGCGCAGGATTTCATTTATCCAGGTCATTATATCAAATTACGCTTTCTTGAAAATCATGACCAAAAAAGAGCGCCTTTGCTTTGCGAAAATAATTTCTCCCTCTATAATTGGACGGCATTCCAAATGTTTTTAAAAGGCAGCTTTTTGCTCTATGCTGGCCAGGAGAATAAATCATCACAGCCAACAGCACTATTTGAAAAAGAACCAATCAACTGGAATGACGCTGATAATGACTTTAATCTCTTTATCAAAAGAATGATTCGCTTTAAAAAAAGTGATATTGTTCAGAATGGAAAATTCACATTATATCCCAATGTTGATTTTATCGCTGCGAAGTGGGAATGGGAAGGTAAGGGATTTTTCGGTATCTTTAATGTAGAAAATATTTCGGGCGAGCGTAAAATTTATTTATCAGATGGAACTTACTCAAATTATCTTTCGAAAGGTCAATTTGATGTTCATAAAGGTAAAATTTTAATGAACGAAATGCCGGTTATTTTGAGATATAATAAATAATGAGGAAGCAAAACAGGGAAAATGCATGAAGCGTGATGCGTAATACGTGATGCGTAAGACATAATGCATAAGTGGTGATAATTACAGAATGATAAGACCTTTAAAGCCATCAGTATTTCCGATTACGCATCACGCATCACGTATTACGCCCTGTATGACTTAATATTTTTTCATTTCTGTTCTATAAAGCTATAAATTCATTTCATAAAGGTATCTGATTATGAAAGACGCGCCACCAATTGATCCACAATTAAAAAAACAGCTTGGTAAAAGATGGAATTCAGCTCTCATTGATCAAGTCGTCGCCGCGGTCAATCACGGTGAGGATCTCTTGCCGATTCTTCAGGCGCTCCCTGTTGAAGACCGGCTCCCGGACCTTGATTTCCGAGGTATTGATTTAAGTGGACAAACCATCCTGGGACCAGCGAATGGTGGCGCCAATCTTTCTGGCGCGCACCTGGAAGGGGCCTGTTTGAAAAAATGTCACCTTTCTCGTGCGAATTTTGCCAATTCCTGTTTGAATGACGCCGATTTTTCTGAGATGGTTGGTGACAATATTAATTTTGAAGGTGCCCGTCTGACGGGTACTAATTTCAACGCTGCACAACTGCAATTTTCTAACTTTTCCAATGTAAATGCTGATAAGGCCAATTTTAAGGATTCGCAATTGGAAGGGGCAAATTTTTCACAAACCCGGGCCGGGCAAGCTTGTTTTCGAAATGCACAACTGAAACAGGTGAATTTTCGTTCCGCCCTTCTGAAAAAGGCTGATTTTCGGAACGCCCACCTTGAGAACACTGCTTTTGAGAATTCCTGTCTCGAAGGGGCTGATCTTCGGGGGGTGGATATGAAACAGGGGCGTTGGTTAAAAGTGAAAGCCCGAACAGCCTTATTAAATCCTGGCGTTGAAGCTATTCATCAACCGGCTTTTCAAATCCCGAAACTTGATAAAATTGCAAACCTTCTTCAATGGTTTATTCAGCATATTAGTAATATCTTTAAACTCATTCTGCTAATTACTTTTATCTGGCTGGTTATCTGGATATATCGGCGGATTTCGCCGCCGGATATTACAACCGTCGAGCTAATTCCTTTTGAAACAATGATTGATGGAAAACTGGAAAAGGAAAAAGGGACTTTTTTAACGAATAAGCTGTTGGAAAGCCGACAGGCCATTTTCAGTATTTTTGATCGAATTCAGAGCGAAAGCCAACTACTTCCTGCCAGCAAATTAGTCGAATCAAGTCTGTATTTCCTGACGAAAAATCTGTTCGCGTCGGATGGTGAGTTTGGAACTGAACCGATCTTTGTTTATCATGCCGGCGAAATTTCCGGCCAGAATTTAATGATTAGCGCGTTGATGCATTATCAGCGGTTTGAAAAATATAGTTTTCCATTGACCGATTTTCAGGTTTTACAATTCATTTTTGATCTCCGACGGGCGCGAACCGACAATCCGGTTCTTTCCGGAACTTTCAATCGCCAGGAAAATCGGGTAAAAGCCATTGTTCGCCTTGAAAAACGGGATAAAATTGAAGGAATCTGGGCGGTGGATACAACGTTAACTGATGATCGGCAGGCTATCTCTTTACTCGCCCTCCAGATCGTGCGGGATGAATTGGGTGAGTCGAATCCTTTTTTTAAAAAAGTTTCTACCATTGGGTTCGAGAATTACATTAAGGGCCTCAGTTATCTTGGTGACTATCTGGAGCGAAAAAAATATCAAACGTCTGACGTTACTCAGCGCCGAAAAATATTGGGTTTAGCCCGTTTAGCCTTTGAAAATGCCATTAAAACGGACTATAGCTTTGCTCCCGCGTTTTATTACCTGGCCATTGTTAATTTTGAGAATGGGAAATATGATCCAACGGCTTATACCACCTGTATTCAAAATAACCAGAACGCATGGAAATTGATTGTTCAGCAATTATCTGAACTTTCAATGCAGATTCATCGATTAAAAAGTCAATCCGATGAAATACAACTCAGGATTTATGAAACTTTATATCAGCAAATAAAGGAAAATCTGGTTAATACTTTGACAAATTTGGCCAATGCTTATGGAATGAATGCCCGAAGATACGCTCCCAATGCCGATAGTTATGATAGTAATTTGAAACAGGCAATTAATTATTATCAAAAAGCATTGAGATTGGATAGTAGTAAAACGAATATTTATATCAATCTGGCTGAAACACACCTGCGGTTACAACAATATGAAATTGCAACGAACAACTTTGAAAAAGCCATTTCAAAAGGAATTAAAAATGCCAATATCTATTTTCGACTGGGAAACATATATGCCCAGCGGGATTCGAATTTATTTGTTCGTGCCACGGAATTGATGCAACATGCCCTTGATCTGGAACCATATAATCCTTATTATCGATATTCATTGGGTGAACTTTTTCGTCGAACACGTCAGATCGATCTCGCGCGTCTGGAATACGATATGGTTTTCAAAATTTTACGACAGAATTATATTGATGATCCCGATGCTTATAAATTTTTTGCCGATAGATTTTTTCAGAATGAACTTTATGATTATGCTGCCAGGGGCTATCAAGTAGTTGATTCGTTGATGATTGACAGAAAGATAGTGAAACCGGAAATTCAATATAATCTTGCGGTTAGTCTCTATCGAATGCAAAATTTTCAGAAGGCGATTAATTATTATCTGATTGCCCAGCGTTATAACCGTTTTAATAGCTCGGCCAGTTATGATCTGGCTTGTGCCTATGCGCAATTGGATGATATTGAAAATGCCTGTCGTTGGCTCAGGACAGCACTCAGTTTAAATGCGTTAACGCTGGACATGGTTGAAGACGATAGCGATCTGGTTAAACTGCGGAAACATGATTGTTATAAAAATCTTCAAAAAATGGAAGTGAGTGTAACGAATAATTAGTATTACCACGTTAAGTTTAAAAGACTCATAAAACCTGAAATTCTAAAATCAAAATTAAGGATGTTCTCAATCAATGAAGGACTCCATCCTGCCTCTCCCAAAATTCCAAAAAACGGAATTTAGGGGAGAATCGCCCGGTTCTCTCTCCCATTTTCGTTTTTTGAAAACGGGGAGATACTGAGGGGGTCAATTTGGCATTGAAACCGATTTCCGCCGCGACAAAATGGCTCATTCTAAAAATTGTAAATAAATTAATTTTTTAACTTTATTAACTTAACGTTGTAATATTAGCGTCCATTCCAAAATGCATCGGGTGCTGTCATTACGAAGAGCGTTTCTTTCGACAAAAGCTCGGTAAAACTTGTCCAGAGTGTGAATGAAGAAAACGCCTCATAATGACAACCATTATGATTTTCGGACAGCCACCCATCAAAAATGACTGTCCGAAAAAAGGTATCCAGCATGTGAAAAAAAGTGTAAATCTTATCGTTGTGCCACCAATTTCACTGCTTCGGCTACTAATTCGGTAATTTTATCAAATTTTTGGGCTGCAATGAGTTCATCTTTAACCATCCAACTTCCGCCACAGGCCAGAACTTTATTAAACCGTAAATAGGCGAGAATATTATTCGCATTGATCCCACCGGTTGGCATGAATTTTACGCCACTATATGGAGCACTCATCGATTTTAAATAATTTAATCCACCAATGGCTTCCGCCGGAAAAAATTTAACAGTTTTTAATCCCTTTTCCATCGCCGCTTCCAGTTCCGATGGTGTGGCAATACCGGGAGCCATTAGCATGCCTTGTGCCAGACAATAATCGACGACTTTCGGATTAAAACCCGGCGCGACAATAAATTTAACGCCGGCGCGTATTGCAGTTTTCGCCTGTTCAATTGTTAACACTGTTCCGGCACCGACAAACATATCCGGAAATTCCCCGGTGATTCTGCGGATGGATTCTTCGGCAGCGCTGGTGCGAAATGTTACTTCCGCAGCCGGCAAACCACCTTCCTTCAATGCCCGTGCCAGCGGAATAGCATTTTGGGCATCATCAATTTTGATAACAGGTAAAACTCCTAATTTCCCAATTTTTTCTAAAATTTCCTGCATAAAGTTACCTCATCAGATAAAGTTATTTTTGTAAATTGTGAATTACTTCGCTGTTAATAATATTTATTGGCATTTCGCCGCGCAAAAATCGTTGGACATTTTCAATCAGTTTATAACGAATCTTTATTTTAGATTCTTCAGAGTACCAGCCCAGATGAGGGGTCATGATAACATTTTTTAATTTTAACAACTTACTTGCTGCCGGAGGCGGTTCGCGCGCTTCAAAAACATCAATGCCGGCCCCGGCAAGCCATTTTTCTTCACAAGCCTCGATCAGGGCGGCTTCTGAAACAATTCCACCCCGTGCGGTATTGATGATAAAAGCGGTGGATTTCATGAGTTTAAGCTGTGGTTTATCAATCAAATGCCGCGTTTCATCATTGAGTGGGGTGTGAATCGTTACAAAATCCGCATTTTGAAGGACCTCGTCCATTGGAATCGTGGTGATACCAAGTTCGGCCTTCCTTTCTGAAGTCAGGTAGGGATCGCACACCAGCATTTCCATATTGAATGCCCGCATCATCTCCAGCACTTTGCTGCCAATCCGGCCACATCCGATGATGCCGAGTTTTTTACCAGAGACACAATGCAAGGGAAATACTTTGGTATAATCCCAGCTTCCTTGCGAGGCTGAGATTCGGACGGCTTCCTGCTGAAAATTAAATTTTCGGGCACAGGCAAAAAGCAGCATAATTGCCTGTTCCGCAACTTCCTCAATACAATAATCGGGAATATTGCTAAAAATTATCCCCTTGTTGGTTAAAGCCTGCATATCAACATTGTCGTAACCAACGCCATGTCGAATGATGAATTGACACTTTTCTAATGTCTGAATGACGGTGCTGCTTAAAGACGCCATGTCGATAATAATAATGTCGGCATCTTTTAAACGGCTAATTTTTTTCTCATCCGAAGCATACCGAAGCTCATATCTTTCAAAGAGTACTTCTTCATCTTCTAATTGCTGAGCTTCCCAGGTTGTATCTTCAAGATAGTCGGTGACGATAATTTTTCACTTTTTTTGCATGTCGGTTTAATTTTTATTGATAAATTTTGCTACCGTACATTTTTTAATTAAACAAAAGCTGAACCCTCACCCTAACCCCACAGGGTAGAGGAAATAGCTACGCCCTCTCCCTTTGGGAGAGGGTTGGGGTGAGGGTCACAAGTGTAACGCAAAAAGATTTTCTAAAAAAGTATACGGTAGTGAATTGATAAATTTATAAATCCTGAGAAATTAATTATTTAGGATTTTCATCAATTTTAACAACACGATTATAAATTAGAAGCCCGATTATTGTCAATATACCAAATCCGGTAAAAATCAACCAGAGTAATTTGGGCTGATGTAAATTGTCGACAAAATGGACGTACAATTTCGCGCCCGCCACACTTCCGATGCTGCTGCCAATGACACCATAAAGAAAAATATATCCCATATAAGTCGCAACCCGATCCCGGGGCGCCATTTGTCCGATATAACTGATAAACTTTGGATGGGCGGTCATTTCACCAATTGAAAAAATCGTGATACCAATGAGAAAAACCCAGATACCGGTCGAGATTGCCAGAATCGCCATCCCGAATGTGCCAAGAAAAATTCCGGCAATCATGGTGGGTAAGGCTTTGGTATTTTTAACCAGATTCGAAACAATTAATTGCAGCAAGATAATTATTCCGGCATTAATCGCTGTAACATGTTCAACATCGAAAAACCAATTAATATGAATACCCAGGTAATTTAACAGACTATTGACGACCTGATTAAAGGAACTGGCATCCACATAGGCTTTGACATACCAGAGCACGGTCCCATTCATTTGAAAATAGAGCACCCAGAAACCGGAATAGAGAAAAATCATAAGCAAAAAACGAAAATGGTCCCGAAATTTATTCGTATCCTCAAAATCGATTAAAAACAAAGCCGCTGTTGTTAAATAAATCACGGTCGTAATGATTCTTTGAAAAGTCCCGATTCCAGGGATAAACCAGCTTATCAATCCGATTATCAGGCAGAAAAGAAGAATGTAAATAATTTTTTGTCGATTCGAACTCCGCTGAAAATATGATTGTAACTTAAGTATAATTAAGCTGGTAACCAATAATAAAAACATAAAAAACAGTAAAAATGATCGCTCTGTTGTTGACTGAACCATCGTACTCAGTTGACTCAGGGAGAGTAAGCTCATTTGTGGAATTTTCCGGAGTTCTTTGAGTGTGGCGAGTTTATGTTGTTCATAATCGGGAATGGAATATAATTTCAGAAAAATTTGGTTTTCCGGTAATACTTTGATTTCAGGCGCATTGGGAGCGCAATTTTTATCCATCTCAATCGAAAATTTTATCGGCGAGTCACTTTCACCAATCCAGTTTGCGATATCGCCATCAGTGATATCTGCCAGATCGGGATAAGAATGCAGTTCTTCCAGTAAATCACCTTTAAATAAGTCAAGTTTCTCCGGTTTGAACACATTCAAGCTGATTCGATTATTCGATTTATATTTGAGTCGATAAAATATCGTATCCAGCTTTGCGCGTGAAATCTTGAAATAAGGCGAAAATTCAGTGTCTAATAAAGTCATAATTGAATCCAGATGGAGAGTATACAGCACGAAGTTTAGATCAAATCCATCTTTTTTTAGTGGCTGGAACAATTCACGACTCCCATTTCGATTTTCTTTTGAGATGGTCAGATTAAATGAATCCACCGTTGTCACATATTGATCCTGCAGCGAGTAATTGCTTCCTGCACCGATGTTTCGGTTTATCTGGATAATGAGTTGTGTCTGGTTATGTTGAACAATATGCGCCGTAAACTTTTCTTCAACCGGTGATTGATACCAATAGCTCCATAAGGCGAAGATACCTGTCAGACCCAATAACAAATAGATCAAAATTTTGTTTTTTGAAGCCGATTTTAGCAGATGATAAATCAAAATAAAGGGACTATAAATAATTTCGAAAGCATTTGCCAGCGTCTGAATGAGATTGATATTTTTCGCGGCAGAATTTTGTGGTTTGGGGGGCTCCTTAAAAAAGAAGATTGCCGGGATGAGCATGGCACCTGTACCAATGGCAGAGGCGATTAAAACCCAATTCCAGCCAATATTATTTTTGAGAAAAGGTACCAGGATGAGGGGAAAAAGGAAAGCCCCTAAATTAATCGACCAATAGTAGATCCCAAATCCGATGGAGCTATTCCCGGCGGTCGTCAGTCTGGCGATTGAACTGGAAATTATCGGCTTAAAAGTTCCGGCGCCAATAGCCATGAGACAGAGTGAGAGAAAAATTGTCGCATATCCCGTCATCTGGCTGGAGAGGAAATAACCGGTACCCAATAGTCCAAATGCCACGATGAGGGTGCGGCGATAACCAAAACGATCGGCCAATGCGCCGCTGATAATGGGCAGGAAATAGAGAATCGGTTGAAAAGTGCCATTGATAACGCCGGCCTGTTCGCGTGAAAAATGCAAAATATCCGTTAAATAGACTGAAAGCACGCTGAACATACCATAATAGGCGCCGCGTTCGAAAAACTCAAAAAGGATGACCAGCCAGAATTGTGGTGAAAATGAAAGCAGGACCGGGCTCGCTTTTGTTTCTTCAATTGGTGATGAATTGTTGGACGTGTTCTCGTTCATTTCCTGTTTCCTGTCCTTTATCGCGCCGTGAGATGATGAATTTTAACAATTTGTTAAATATAAAGAAACGGAAACCGAATGTCAATAAAAAAATGCATTCCTTTAATAAACCGGGATATGACCTTCGAGGTTTTTCTTGCGAGGTTCCCGATGTTCAGTTTAATAATGATATTTCACCATAAAAACCTCGCAGGTCTGAATTTTACCCGGTCAAATTCTCGGATGCATCTAATTTATAGCGAAATT
>DYKB01000163.1 GCA_020722815.1 Caldithrix sp.
CAGAAATACGGATTCGAACTTCTGCGACTGGCAAATATCACGCGACTGATTCGGGAATATTATTTCGGCGAGGCGCGGCTGGAGGATTTTCCAAAAGAAATTGAAAAAAGAATGGGCGTGAGTTTGTTCACGGCGCAGGAAATCGCGCGGCACATCAAATCGGAAATCATTGATTGGGATCCCTGGGCGGAATATGTCGCCCGTCTCCCAAAAATAACCGTCCGCGAGATGATCGAAAAGCGCCCAAAACTCGCCGATATTGAAATTACAGCCGGATATATTGAACTGCGCAATTCCGAAGATCTCGAAGATCCAACCATCAAAAACTGGATCCGCGATTATGTGGCTCATCTCGGTTATGAACGGCACAGCCAGATGCAAAGAACCCAATATCTTTTTCACAGCGAGAACGGGCGGAATTTAAACTCGCCGGATCGCGAAAAATTGGGTATAATACTCAAGTCATTTGATGAAAATATCCCCCTGCCGGTGGATGAGGAAAATAATGAGATTATCTTCGAGAGAATCGCGGAAAAGGCAACTACTGAACCCGCAAAAACCGCGCTCCGACCCTCTTCTCTCCCTACCGGCGGACAGGATTATCAAGAAAAGGGAGTAGGGGACGCATATAGGCATCCTGCGCCCGCGCCAAACACAAAGGTCGCGTATACGCGACCACTACCCGAAGAACAAAAAACAATCCAGCCGCAAGAATCGTTCGTTAAGCCCTATACGCCGCGACCGCGACCGCGACTCATTCCGCCAATCGCTCAACCGGAAGAAAATATTCATCCCAATCTCGTCACATTGCCCAACAGGCGAATAAGTCCCGAGATTGACAAGCATTTCACTCCTCCGGAAAATCCTGACCTACCCGGAATAAAAATTCACAGCATCACTGAGCACAATAAGCCAAAACCTACCTCGACAATCCCGCCTCGACCGACTGTTCAGCATCCCGTTCCGCCGATAACATCAGTTGAAACCCGCCCCCAACACAGAATCATCAATCCATTCGAACCGAGAATAGTTGAACCGAAGTTAGACGGTAATATCGTGGACTTGAGCGATAAATAAGTTCAAATGACAAAGCTCAAATGTCAAACCAAGCTCAAAGCTCAAAATCCAAAGTTTGTCATTGGGATTTTGGATTTGATTTGACATTTGGATTTTGAAATTTGGATTTTACGATTATGCACGCTAGCGTTCCCCAATTTATTGAAATAGAGGACAAAATCGCTTTCGGACTCACCGGAAGGCAGCTTTTGTGGATGGGCGGAGGCGCGGCTATTCTGGTCGCCGCTTACTCGCTCTTTGACCGCCAATTATTTTTTGCTGTTTCGCTTTTCGTCGTTCCCATTATCGGCGCTTTCGCTTTCTGGCGGCCGCAGGGGGTTTCCCTTATCAGCTTCGCCGGTTTCACTTTCCAATTTTTCCTTAAGCCGAAAAACTATATCTGGAAAAGAATTTGGACTAGAGAAAATCTGGACCAAAAAAAGGCCTCGCTTGTCCAGAAAAAAAACGCGCCAATGGCTTTCGCGCCGAAGCATCTGCCTAGCCGCGGAAGATTAAAAAAGATCGCCTGGGAACTGGATACTAAAAAATAATGTCAAATGCCAAAGCTCAAATGTCAAATCAAGATCAAAATCCAAAATCCAAAAAGTTTGGACTTTGATCTTTGGATTTGATTTGTCATTTGGATTTTGAAATTTGGATTTACAGTATGGAATTATTGCATTCAAAAAAACTCACCAAGCAAGAATCAATGGGCAAGGCCGCTCAGGAGTTTGTTGATATCGCCGAAATAAAAGACGGGGTTGTCGTTCTAAAAAACGGAACTCTTCGGGCAGTGCTTATGGTTTCTTCGATAAATTTCGATCTCAAATCTTCTCAAGAACAGGAAGCTATTGTCGCAAATTATCAAAATTTTCTCAATTCGCTCAATTTTCCGATTCAAATTGTTGTGAGCTCGCGCAAAATCGACATCAACCCTTATTTGGAAATGCTTGGCCAGAAAGAGAAAGAACAACCGAACGAGCTTTTGCGCTTTCAAATCGCCGAATACCGCGATTTCGTCAAACAAATGGTGGACGCTTCTGAAATTATGACGAAAAATTTTTTCATTGTCATTCCTTTCGCCCTCACCGAAGATAAAACCGAAGGGCTTGTCGACCGCATCCGGACGGCGCTCAATCCCAAGCAGATTATGCTTGAGAAAAAAATGGAATTTGAAAATTACAAAAGCCAACTCTGGCAAAGAGTTGACCATATAATTGCCGGCCTCTCCGGAACCGGCATCCGCCTCGCGCCGCTCTCAACCGAAGAACTAATCGAGTTGTATTACAACGCCTATAATCCGGGGGTGACAGAAAACACGGATATTATAAGTGTGGAAGAATTGGATATTAATCGCGTTTAATGTCAAATGTCAAAGCTCAAATGTCAAATTAAGCTCAAAATCCAAAATCCAAATATTTGAACTTTGAGTTTTGAATTTGATTTGTCATTCGGATTTTGATATTTGGATTTAAAAAATATGTTTGATTTTCTCAAGAAAAAACAATCCGCATTGCCGAATATAACCGACAATGACACCGAAAAAATCTACCAAGAGGGTCTCGCTTCCGTGATTGATCTTATCGCGCCGGCCGCCTTGCAGGTTTCGGCTTCTCATCTCCAAATCGGAGACACTTTCGCCAAAACCATTTTCACAACCACCTATCCCAAATTTTTGCAATCGGGCTGGTTTTCGCCAATCATCAACCTCGATAAGCCGATGGATATCGCTATGTTTATCCATCCGATTGAATCAGCCGTTATTATGAAAAGCTTGCGCCGTTCCGTCACTCAAGTCGAATCTCAAATTCATCTCGAGCAGGAAGCCCGAAAAGTCCGCGATCCGCTTTTGGAACAAGCCCTCCAAAACATCGAGGAATTGCGAGATAAACTCCAGCAAGGGACGGAAAGATTTTTCCATTTCGGGCTCTATATAACCATTTACGGCCGAACTAAAGAAGAAATCGACAAAACGGCTCTTTTCATTGAATCTTTGCTGGAATCGCGAATGGTGTATCTCAAGGAAGCTATTTTTCGCGCCGAGCAGGGATTTTGCTCGACTCTGCCGCTGGCTAACGATGAGTTGGCAGTTTCCAATAATATGAACAGCTCGCCGCTCGCGACCACTTTCCCGTTCGTGTCGTCGGATCTTTCTTCCAATACAGGCGTACTCTATGGAGTAAACTTGCACAATAACAGCTTGATTCTTTTCGACCGCTTCGAGATGGAAAACGCCAATATGGTGATTTTTGCCAAATCCGGCGCCGGAAAAAGCTACGCCGTGAAACTGGAAATTTTGCGCTCGATGATGTTTGGAATAGAAGTAATCGTCATTGATCCGGAAAATGAATATCAATATTTATGCGAAGCTGTTGGTGGAAGCTTCATCAATATTTCGCTTAGCTCCGATTATCATCTCAATCCCTTTGATTTGCCGAACATTCCCGAAGGCGAGGACCCGCGCGATATCTTGCGCAATAATATCGCCAGTTTGATTGGTCTTCTGCATATTATGCTCGGAAACATCACGCCTGAAGAGGATTCGATTCTCGATCGGGCTATCACCGAAACTTATGAAATGAAAGATATCACTCCTGGAAGCGATCTGCGCGCTTTCCCCCGCAGCCAATTTCCAACAATGTCCGATCTTTACAGCGTTCTTCAGAGTATGGA
>DYKB01000164.1 GCA_020722815.1 Caldithrix sp.
AGAAGGGGTTACCGCAACCAACCGGATGGGTCAAATCCAGCAAACGTTATCTTTCGCAATCTTTTTCAGCGACAATGTCGGATGACAACATTCAATAAAGTGTTCACCCTTTTCAGCAAAGCTGATCTTTTGATGAGGCGCAGTCGGCTTGAGGATATTCTGGCAGACTTTATCCACCTCCGCCCTGGACACAAATAAAGAAAATTGTTTGCTTTCATCCTGTGATCGGTTACTATGTTTTGGCAACAACTAATTTATAATCAATCTGTTAAATGCCTTATTGAAAACCATAAAGTCTTCTTCGTGCCTTTGTGCCTTCGTGGCTAAGAATTATTCAGATTAAATTTCTCTTGTATTTAATATGAAGATTTTTTATTTTGTGAGATAAACCTGAATCAGGCGTTTGGCTTTTGGCAACTGGCCATTAGCGATTGATTTTTTTATAGTTACATCAATATCTGTTTTTCACCAAATTGGTGATGAGAAAAAATTAAGACACGAATATCAAGTTTTCAACTTCAAACTCATAACAGAGCAACAAAATTGTAAGGCTGAAAAGAAGCATCCGGATATTAATTTAAAGTGTATCAAACCTCTTTTTAATTGGTTTAAAAATTTATTCTTCAGCCACAGAATAAAGGGGCCACAGAAAAATAAAAAAACAAATGTAGAGGCCTGGAAATCAATGACTTTGGCCGATTGTTAAAACTAATGAATAATCAGGGTACGCTTCGCACTTAAAATTCACCAAATTTATTTCGGTGGCCTCTTTATTCTGTGACCAATTTTTTTTTAGTCGGTTCATCGATCCCATTTTAACTGATATTTCAGAAAAGTCAATAAAGAATCGCTCAGTTTAGGATAAAATTAAAATTTCTTAATCATCATCCAAAAGGGTGAAAAAATGTACCTCATATTTGACACGGAAACGACCGGATTACCGATAAATTATAAAGCGCCATTATCCGATTTCAAAAATTGGCCAAGAATGGTTCAATTAGCCTGGATGAGTTTTCAGGAAAATGGGCAGCTTATCGAAAGTCAAAATCTTATCATCAAACCTGACGGCTTTACTATTCCCGCTGCGGCAGTAAAAGTTCATGGAATCTCTACTGAGCGCGCTTTAACCGAAGGGATTTCACTTAATGAAGCATTGACCAATTTTGCAACAGCCATTGAACAGGCAAAATTTCTGATTGCCTACAATATTAAATTTGATGCCAATATATTGGGGGCCGAATTCCTTCGCACGCAAATTCCCAATAAATTATTTGATAAACCACATATTTGCACGATGAAAAAATCGACAAACTTTTGCCAATTGCCCGGGAATTATGGCTATAAATGGCCATCTCTCACCCAATTACATTTAAAATTATTTAAATCCGATTTTCAGGAAGCCCATAACGCGCAAATTGATGTTCAGGCCTGTGCAAAATGTTTTTTTGAATTAAAACGGCAGCGTATTATCTGATTTGTATAAATACTTTTTTGTTAAATGAATCAAAATGCAATGATTTACGTAATATAATGAAAACAAACATCGTAAAGCATTGAATCAATTCCTGGAATTGAGGTTTTAACAAATGAATGTCAACCCCAAAAATCACTCCGCTAAAAAAGAGGAGCCTAAAATCGGCAGAACCATTCTGGATGATATTAGTCAGGGTGATTTGGCTCATGATCTTTTTCAGGATTTGAAGGATATTTATAATTTTTATATTGATGAAGAAAAACGAACCGAACTCCAGCAAATGGGACGGGTCCGGCGGGCATTCAAAATCATCATCTGGATTCTTAAAAGCTTGTTTTTTAAACTGACACCAGTGCGTCGTATTTTATTGGTCATTGCCTTGATCCTGCCTCAATTTACTTATACTATCAAACAAACTGGATCACTGATTAAATTCAATCAAATAAGTTTTGCTTTATTATTACTCATTCTGGCGCTGGAACTCAAAGATAAATTACTGGCACGCGATGAAATTGAAGTGGGACGGCGGGTCCAACTTTCACTGCTTCCCAGCTATAATCCGACTTTTCCCGGCTGGGAAATCTGGCTTTATACCCACCCGGCCAATGATGTGGGCGGTGATCTGGTGGATTATCTGCAACTTGATAACAATAGACTGGGAATTGCTCTCGGTGATGTTGCCGGTAAAGGACTTGGTGCCGCGTTACTCATGTCAAAGCTCCAGGCAACCTTACGGGCGTTGGCTCCCAATGCTCGATCTCTGGCTGAATTAGGCGCGCAGATGAATGCCATCTTTTGCCGGGACGGGCTTCCCAGTCGTTTTGCTTCGCTTGTTTACCTGGAAATTTCACCAGATTCCGGGCAAGTTCATATTTTGAATGCTGGCCACATGCCGCCCTTAACATTGCGGGAGAAAAAAGTTAGTGAACTCAAAAGGGGAGCGCCAGCGCTTGGACTTACCATCAACTCAACCTATCGGGAACAACTTGTCGAACTAAATGCAGGAGATTTTTTAATCGTCTATTCAGATGGAGTTACCGAAGCTCAAAATAGCTATCGCGATTTCTTTGGCGAACAGCGCCTTTTTAATATTCTGGTGAAAGCTCATAATGGATCAACTGAATCCATCGGAAACCGAATTCTCGACTCAGTTCATTATTTTATCGGCGATGCCCGCCCCAGTGACGATCTCTCACTGGTTATTCTAAAAAAATTGCCGCTTGAATTAAAACAACCAGAAATCAACACCCAGCAAGTACCGTCTCCCCCATCCGAACTGAACCAATAAATATTCAGGCTGCACATTTATATTAATTCATTACTAAACGGCCATGTAATCACTGGACTGCGCCGGAATTTTCATCAATTGGAACACCTTTTTTTTGGACAATAACCCCTTACGTCAGTTAAAAAAGTCAATCCTTGATCAAGTAAATATTTAACCCTGTCAATCAATTAAAAAGATATAAAAATTTAATAAATTTACGCTAAATAGCATTTACCAATGCAATGATAACCATTTGATTTGAGGAATTCGAAATGTACTTAGAGTCACAAAGAAACAGATTTTTTAACATATTATTAATATTGATATTATGCCTTCTTCTTTCCAGCAATATAGATGCAGCCGATTGGCCACAATGGCACGTCATCAATCGAGATGCTAAATCGCCAGACACCGGACTTCTAAAAAAGTGGCCAGCAGGCGGCCCCAAACTTTTATGGAAATTTGAAAATCTGGGTGGCGGTTACTCTTCGGTTTCTATCGCTAAAGGGACAATTTATCTCACAAGCATTGAGGAAAAGCAAGGCTATCTCACCGCAATCAATTTAAAAGGCACGCACTTATTCAGTATACTGAAGTTAAGCAAATTAAAACGGAATAAAATAAGTTAAAAGCACTGACATTAGATCAGCAAGATCGACTCTATGTCGCTGGTGACACATCCCTGATGATTTTCAATCAAAAAGGAGAGAGGGTGTCAAAGGTGACACTCAAAGCGCCGGTTTTTTGTCTCGCCATCAGTGCTGAGAATGAAATTTTTTTGGGAATGCGCGATCATAACGGGCTGGTTCATTTATCAGAATAAGTCGAAAGAAAAAAATCAACCAGACTGTTCATTATCAACACCATGTCAACAGTGTTGAATCTATCAAAAATGTACCTTACCGGCGGCACAGTTAGCAAGGAAAAAGAGTAACCGTTCACAGGGGTAATAAATTAAACGCTTCTGTCATGCCCGAATGCTTTT
>DYKB01000165.1 GCA_020722815.1 Caldithrix sp.
GTATTTTAATTTGGGATTTGTTTAGGATTTGAAAATTTGAGATTTGGGATTTGCCGGTCCCGCTTGGGCAAGATGATTTGGAGAAAAAATCCCAAAACTCAAATCATCCCGCTTTGGCGGGACAAACAAATTTCAAAAAGATAAATCCCAAATTCAAAACCAGTGGTGTTCCTGTAATTGGGTATTTTAATTTGGGATTTGTTTAGGATTTGAAAATTTGAGATTTGGGATTTGCCTCTCCCGCAGGAAGAAAAAATCCCAAAACTCAAATAACAAATATCAAACAAATTTCAAAAAGATAAATTCCAAATTCAAAACAAGTGACGTTTTCGTCTTTGAAATTTTGAATTTGGGATTTGTTTGGAATTTGTAAGTTTGAGATTTGGAATTTCAACAAAATCACCTCATCACCACCATTTTCCTCGTCTCACAAAACCGCCCGGCGGTCAGCTGGTACAGATAAACGCCGGAACTCACTGCCGCGCCAAAATCATCCCTGCCGTCCCAACGAACCGAGTGCGAACCGGCTGGCTTTTCTTCGTTTAGCAGCGTGCAGATTCGCTGGCCCAGCAGATTGTAAATTTCCAGTTTGACGTGGGCGGCTTCGGGAAGCTGATAGTTGATTTGCGTTTTGGGATTAAAGGGATTGGGATGATTTTGAAGCAGTTTAATTTGGTCAGTCACCATAGCGCTGTTAAATTCTCGGACCGACGTATCATCCACCCAGCGCATCACGGCACCATACATGCCAACAATCCAGCCATGCTGACGGTCTGTAAAAAAAACATCATCCCACCAGTATCCATTTAATTCAGAATATGAATTGTCCCAATGATTACCGCCATCAGTGGTATGCAAAATATCGCCAGCATCACCAACAATCCAGCCTTCCCATTGATCGAAAAAGAAAACAGACATCAGAAGACCACTAGCACAAGCCTGCTGTCGAATCCAATTTTCGCCACCATTATCAGTATGCCAGATGTGGGCTGGTATCCCACCAACCATCCAGCCATTTAAGCTATCGACAAAAGTGATATCACACATACCACAAAATCCATAAGGATCAGGATTACATAATTCCACCAAAAACTCCCAGCTATATCCACCATCCAGCGTACGAAAAACAGTGCCATTGCTGCCTGTTTGCCAGCCGTGAAGCGAGTCAATGAAGCAGAATGTTCCGAGGGAATAATTGTTTAAGGTAAATAAATGAGACCAGCTTTCACCTCCGTTAGTCGTAATTAAACCATAAGTCGAATCACTGCAAGCGCCAAAGGCCCAGCCCAAATTTTTATTTAAAAAATAAATGGAATAATATCCTTTGCTTGAGTCCTGAATTGACCATGTTTTTCCGCCGTTATTGGTGTAATAGATACCCTCGCCGGCATGAACAATCCAGCCGGTTTGATCATCAATAAAAAAAATGTCATTACCTTCCATGTTATTAATAAAGTCCCAGCTTTTGCCTCCATCCATCGTATGCAACGAAATGCAGGAACCAGTCGCCCAACCGTTGAGGCTATCACTAAAATAAACAGCATGAGGCCAGTCGCTGGTTACCTTGACCTGAGACTCCCAGTTATTGCCACCATCTTCAGTAAAAAATATGGTGCCAGCATCTCCAACTGCCCAACCCCGGTTTTTATCTATAAAAGATACACTTTCCAGGCGATTTAAGGTCGGGCACTTTTGGATTACCCAACTGCTGCCACCATTTTCGGTGTGAAGTAACTTACCGTCTCCACCAGTCGTTGCCCAGCCGTAATCACCGTCGACAAAAAACAAAGAATTTATTACCGAAGTATTCATGGGTAGTTCTACCAATTGCCAGCTTAAACCGCCGTTGTCTGTATGAACAAGCACTCCATCTTTTTTGCCCGATGCCCAGCCAATATTTTCATCAATAAAAAATACGCTGATAAACCAATTTTCTTCATTATTAAACTGGCGATGCCAGGTTGCTCCTCCATCATCGGTATAAAATATTGAACCCTTTCTGCTAACGACCCAGCCGGTCAAACTATCGACAAAACAAACGTCTGAGAACCACCATTGATCTGGTTCGCTCATCTGCTGAAGCCAGCTTTCCCCGCCATCATTGGTACTAAAAATGGTGCCATTGTACC
The DNA here is from genome assembly GCA_020722815.1 of Caldithrix sp. GTDB lineage: Bacteria > Zhuqueibacterota > Zhuqueibacteria > Thermofontimicrobiales > Sulfurfontimicrobiaceae > DYKB01. The sequence goes on from DYKB01000165.1 coordinate 2,130, forward strand.
CTACAACCCAGCCATGAAGTTCATCGACAAACCAACAGGCGTCTAAATCTTCTAAAATATTCGTTTCGATAAATTCCCAACTCATCCCCTGGTCAGACGTTTTTAAAATAATACCTTCATCACCCACAATCCAGCCGGTGCTTTCATCGACAAAAAAAATGTCTTCCAAATAGCCGGGTATATTTTGTTCAATTTCATCAGGAAAAGTAAATTGCGTCCAATTTTCACCGCCATTGCTGGTAAATAAAAGTTCGTCATGCATACCTAAAATCCAACCTCGATTCTCATTCACAAAAAATACCTTTTCTAGTGGAAATTCCCAATCAGCGTGACGAACTTGTTCCCAATAGCCTCGAGCAAAAACAGGAGAAAGCTGGAGTAACAATAGCAACATGATAATTTTTGTCATTGATCTCATATTTATCTCCTAAAGTTTGCTGCGTTCCCTCATAAATAACAAAATGTCACTTGAGAGAACGCAGCGATTTAAAAACTGTTAGCGGACTAAATTCAATTTTATAACCTTGTTATAACCCATTACCTGAACTGCGCAAAAATATATCCCGCTGGCAACTGGCTGATTAGCTTCATCAAGGCCATCCCATCTGATCGAATGATTCCCGGCAGACATTTGGTTTGAATAAAGCGCTTTGACCTTTTGTCCTAATAGATTAAAAATCCAGATTTGAGCATGACCTGAATGTAACAAATTAAAATTGATTTCAGTTTCTGGATTAGATGGATTGGGAAAGGCAGTCAGCTCTCCGATTTCATCATTTGTTTGGTCATTCATCGCTAATTGAGCCTGCGATCCTGGAACAACCGTGTGAATACAAGCTTCAGCAAATGAAGACCAATAAAGATAAACATCTACCCCGGTAGTCGAATTGTCATCATGGCAAATATAAAAATAGCAAACCTGAGGCGAAGAATTTAATTGTTGGGATTGATCATTAGATGCCCGATAGGAATCAATCAGGTCGGCTCCATAACCGATTACAGTTACTGAATGCAATCCAGACCAACCCTGGTATTGAAGTGTATAAACAAAAGGTCTGCCTGCACCAATCTCATTCATCACAAAAGTATATTCCGACGCCGGCGATTTCCATCCTCGATCAACCGATTGGAAATTATAACCACAATAACCATTGCAATATTCTTTAATGCCTTCATCAATATTAGATACTATTGTTCCGACACCTGGAATCCATTTCATTGTTTTTTTAAGATCATCACGGCACAAATGTAACCATCCCTCACCATCTGGATCTACGTGCCCACTCCATGAGCTGCCACCGCCTTCGACTAATAAAGGATATCCGTGGTCGTCCCAATAACCCAAAGCATTCCCGGCAGCATGTTCAGCGCACATGCGACAACAACTTTGGTAATCGGGCACACCATTAATTTTGACCTGGAAAGGCGGAGTATGGTCCATAGGCATTAATGCAAAATCTACTTCAAATCTTGATCCATCATCGAACTTCGTTTGTTCAGGAATGCCGGTTACGGCACTATAATTTTCAAGATCATTATAGAATTCAAAAGTCTTCAAATTAATCCAGATTTTAGCGCCGTTATTTTCATATT
>DYKB01000025.1 GCA_020722815.1 Caldithrix sp.
TATTCTGGCAGACTTTATCCACCGCTGCCCTGGACACAAAAAATGAAAATTGTTTATTTTCACCCGGTGATCGGTTACGTTTTTTAAACCGTTCACCGGTGTGATAAAATAAAAGCTTCTGTCATGCCCGTCCGTTAGCTAACGGATTATCGGGCTTCCATTTGTCTAAAAAAGGATGGATTTCCGCCAAAAATAGGCGGAAATGACAGATTCAATCCACCCTGTGAACGGTTACTTCTTTTGCTTTACTCAGAATGACAGGTTTATATACTGAAAGGACTTTTAGTTGCTATCAGGGAGCGATATACAGCACGGGAAATTTTCTGTGGTTAATCGATGAAATTTTTACGCATCTTGCAATTGGCGGGTGAAGGTGAGAAAAGGGTTCAGGAAATTAAAACCTATCCCTTTTTGATTGGTATTGCTGTCCTTTGCTGGAGATAATTTACCCATTCATTCACTTGTTCGTTCGGTGGAAAGGCCATCATCTGGAGAGGTAATTCTTTACCAAAACGATTACTTTTTGAAATCCCCAGGGGATGATACGGGAGAATATCTATTTGCAGCAGATTTTTTAATTGATTGGCGATTTCGGCAATTTTTGTCAGGTGCTCCAAACGGTCGTTGAGGCCGGGAATAATTGGACAGCGGATTATTATGGATTTTCCAGCGGCATCAATTTTAAATAAGTTTTTTAAAATTAGTTGGTTATTAACACCGACAAATTCCCGATGTTTGGCCGGATCAGTTTCTTTGATATCATACAGGAAAATATCCACATCATCAAAGAGCTGCTGATATTTTTCAAAAGGGGCCTGGCCGCTGGTATCGAGGCAGTTATGCAGTTGATGCTGCTTCGCCAGTTTGAGAAGTGATTTGGTAAAGTCAAACTGAAGCATCGGTTCACCACCGGATAGGGTCATACCGCCATTTGAGGTTTCATAAAACGGTTTATCTTTTACCACCTCGGAAATGACCGCTTCGGTGGTCATCTCTTTACCAGATATTTCCAGTGCGCCGGAATAACATTCCCATGTACAAAGCCCACAACGAACGCAGCGGGTACGGTCATAAACATGGCTATTCTGAACCAGAAGGTGACAACCATTGGGACATATTTGAATGCAATAGCCACACCCAATGCAGCGTTCAGGCTGGAAGGCAATTTCGGGTGTTGCGTCGATAGATTCAGGATTATGACACCATAAACATCTTAAATAACAACCTTTTAAAAAAACCGTCGTCCGGATTCCCGGACCATCATGGATGGCAAATTTTTTAATATCGAAAACCAGTCCCGTTGTATTTTCACTCATTTAAATATTTCATTTCCTTTTCTTTCTTGTTTTGAGCTGAAAAAAAATGTATTAAATCTCTGGCTTCTGCTCTTTACGAAATCACGTTTTACGCATCACGCACTTTTGTACCCCCCGCAAAATCTCTTTACTTTATAAAAATTAAAAACTTTTTCATTTTTTTAATATTTACACCGATTCGCTTCATCAACAAAGGCCTGGATATTGGCTGGGTCTCCAAAAAAGAAATGATCCGATGGCGAGCAGATATAACCACCATCCGGGCAGGCCGCATGACAGGCGCGAACCAGTTCGGCGGCTTTTGCCGGGGTGCCTTTCTCAAATCCGGCATTTTGATCAAAGCCACCGATAAAGAAAAGCTGTTTCCCCACCCGCCGATTGGCTTCTGCCAGATCACAATCGCCCCCCATATCTGGCGGGGTCATGGTTTCGAGGCCATCGGTCCCATTTTCTACCACAACTTCCAGTAAGGGCATCAATCCCCCACACAGATGATAGACGACCTTTGTTCCGGCCGCATGCAGGGCTTTATGTTGAATCTGATCATACGGCAAACAAAACTCCCGATGAAGAGGGGGACTGATTACCGTAGAAGAGCCAGCCCCACCACCGGTTTCAACCAGATCGAGTTCTATCTTGCCAGAAAGCTCAATCACCTTTAATTTGTAATCGAGTAAAGTTTTCAAAACAAAATGTATCCAGTCGGGTTTATCAAAAGTGGCCATAATGGCATCTTCAGTTGAGAACATGGTACAGAAATCCTGCCAGGGGCTTCCCTGCCCGAATCCAAAGAAACCACTGCGAACAATCCCTTTCTCACCGATTCGTTTTTTTATTTCCAGAATGGGCGTCCAGTCGACCTTAATGGGAAGCGGGATGTGTTTTCTCCAGATTTCAAAATCACTTTCATTTTTGATGATATATTCGGTGGTCCAACTGGTGAACTGATTACTGGAATGCGCCTCGGTCAAAACGCCATCAGGAGTTTCGATAGTGTCCCGCCAGTGATGAATTCCGTCGGCATCATATCCTAGATCATGGACCTTTATTTGCCAGTTTGCCTGATCGGCCGGCGAATAGATGAATTCCGGGCTGGCGTAGATTACCCAATCCATTCCTTTAAAATATTGGTATGCCTGAAATTGATCCCGCCCTCCCAGATAAGTATTGAGATAGTATTCCATCCAGGAATGAACCTGGCAGGGGAGATGATCGGGTTTTTGATTATTGAGTGCCGTTAAGAGACGTTCGCGTGAGGTCATTTTTTGCTCCTGTTTTTCTAGCTGCTATCTTTAAATTTATTCTTTAGTATCTTCATAAAATTTTCGTTTGCCGGTGATACCCCAGACGAGTTTGGTCAGGGTTTCCGGATCATCACTGTTATAGATCAAACCATGCAAATCACTGAGAGAATCGGGTAATTTGGGAATTTTTTCTATTTCGTCAATAAAAACGGGGATGATTCGTTTCTCCTCCTTTCGAAAGTAATCAATTTCTTTGGTTTGCCATTTGCTAAGACCTTTCGAACTGATGAACACAACAATCGTATCGATCTCGTCCTTAATATCATCCAATAAATCTTTCAAGTCATCTCCGGGACGTAATTCCAAATCTGGTAACCAGGAGAAAATCCCTTTCTGTTTTAAGTTTTTTGCTATTAAAATAATTTGATCACGAATCTCTGCCGAATAGCTGAAATAAACATCATACCTTTTCTTATCAATCGCTTTTTTCTTAAATTCACCTGAATCATCAAAACCATTTTCTGTAACCGTTTTTGAAGTAGAATACTTTTCCCATGGCCCCGAAAAATACAGCACCCGGTTTAAAAAACTTTTATAGCTTGCCGTCAATGAAAAGCGATCCACATACCGCTCGACCATAACTGCAATATCTTCACCATAAGCATAGCGCGGAATATGTTGAATCTGAACTTCGTTAAAATATTCATTCAGATCACATTTTTCCAACTCATAGATTTTTTTAAATAAATCTTCGAACAGAGATTGATAGCCAACAATTCCAGCACTTTTATCGCCCAATCGCCAGGTTTCGCGGAGCTGTGGCTCTGAGGCTTCAATTCGGGATGCTAATGGATAAACAATGAGTGGTCTCAAATCATTTGAATCCATCCGATAACTTGCCGCTTGTTTAATAACTTCCAATACACCGGATAAACTCTGTTTGTTTGGAGTAAAAACGGTGACTAAAATTTCCGGCATGAGCATGGTACATACGCCACCAATATCGGTAATACCGGTTCGTGAATCGATTAGAATATAACTAAACATTTGAGATAAATATTCAGCAAAATTTTGAATCAACGTTGGGCATTTATGATAAAGTGCTTCCCATTGAAATCGATTTACTTTTTGGCTATAGTTATCATCAAATTTTCCAGCTTTGAGCAGAAATAATCCAGGCAAGTCTGTTTTAATTATATATTTTTTAAATTGTAATTTATTGAAATAGTCTAATATTTCTGCATTTGGTAGTGATGAAGTCCTTTTTTGAGGTAGTAGCGCATCAAGTTCGGTAAAGAAATCGATTAGGCCGGGATGAGCCTCCAGGATTTGTTCTCCATTTTCATCTTTCTGAGAACCTAAATGAATAAAATTTTTAAAAAAACGATGTAAACCTGGCGCCTCCAGATCCCAATCTATCATTAAAATGCCCCGGTCGTTTTCTTTATTTTGAGCCAGTAAACAGGCGATATTTGCGAGGGACATCGATCGGCCGGTACCACCTTTATATGAATAAAAGGTAATAATTTTACCTTTTTTGCTTAAAGGTCTCATAACATCTCCTTTCTTCCTGGAAATAGCACGGGAGTCGATTTAACCGTTTCCAGCCAATCTTTTATCGATGCTTCTGAGGTGAGTTCAAAATTTTCGCAAACCTCACAGGGGTCGGTTCCAGCATTTTCAAATTCCAGATAACGCTGATAAATATAGTCGGCGATATCCCTGATTATTTTATCATAATCACGATGCATTTTAAGTGGTTCGTCACGTAACATAAAATTCGAAAAATTATAATACTGTCGATTCGTTTTGATTTCGACAGGCAGTTCCGTTCCCCGACGCAGGATTATGGGAATTATATAGCCAGATGTTGGCAAATTGGTATTATTTATCTTTTTTAATCTTGCTTTTTCGAGTAATTCCATAGCTTTATATTCCCGGGCACAGTATGGATGATTGGTTGAAAAATATTGTGGTGTAAAAATCATAATCAAACAGATACTCTGGCAGAGAGATTTTGCCAATTTCACATTATAAAACTCCCCACCGGCTAATCGTGTTTTATCTACAAAAACATCCATACCAGTCAGTAACAGAACTTCATTATGCCATGCCGCGTACAAATCATCGACGAATCTTGCCATGATCTCCCCCTGATCATGCCGATAACTGATAAAACACGAATAACGAAAAGGCATTACGCATCCTTTCATTCAACAGGTGAAAAATAAGCTACCAATTGCAATATGTTAAAATAAAATGAAATATTCAAGTCTTTTCTGAATGGATTGATACCCATTTTTGTCTTGATTTTTAGTGATAAGTTCATTATTATTAAATCGCAGGGTAGTTTGAATAAAATGTCAAGTATTACAGTGAAACTTTACCAAACCGAGGTATTGTGATGAACCATGTTTAAAACAGTCCAATCATTATTATTAACAAACGGCATAATTTTGGATCTGGATAAAAATCAACAGATCAGGGCAAATATCTTTATTAATAATGGAACGATTCAGGAGATAAGTAATCGTTTGCCAGAAAATTTTGAAGGAAAGGTGATTGATATTTCCGGGCAAATAGTGGTGCCTGGATTAATTGATATGCATGTCCATTTTCGTGAGCCCGGTTTTGAAGCCAAGGAAACCTTGCTGACAGGTGCCAATGCAGCCATGGCCGGCGGATTTACGCAGGTCTGTACCATGCCTAACACTTCCCCTGCGATTGATAGTCCCGATCTGATAAGAAAAACAATTCAGCAAATGGAATCCCATTTGGTACAAATTCACCCGATAGCGGTGATTACAAAAGGTCGCCGGGGAGAAGAATTAGCTGACCTGTCGGCGCTTGCTGCGGCGGGTGCTTCCGGATTTTCAGATGACGGGAGTCCGGTCATGAATGCTGAAATTATGCGACAGGCGCTCCTGATATCGAAAAAATTGGGCAAACCGGTGATCGAACATTGTGAAGATTTAAATCTTGTCCGCGGTGGTGCGATTCATGACGGAAAAATTGCGGCGAAATTGGGAATTCCCGGTATTACAGGTGCTTCTGAAGATGTCATGGTCGCGCGTAATATCATCCTGGCAGCAGAAACTGGTGGCTTGTTGCATATCGCCCATATCTCGACCGCCAGATCCGTTACAATGGTACGGGAAGCTAAAAAACGTGGAATTTCTGTCACTTGTGAGGCGACTCCTCATCATTTTACCCTGACAGACGCCGCCATTGAACAGTATGGTACCAATGCCAAGATGAATCCGCCATTACGGACGCAAACCGATGTGGATGCTGTCCTGGAAGGATTGGCTGACGGGACAATTGATGTTATCGCTTCGGATCATGCGCCCCATCCGCCGGAAGAGAAAAATCTACCTATCACTAAAGCACCTTTTGGAATTGTGGGTCTGGAAACGATGCTCCCGCTGGTAATCACCTATCTGGTTGAAAAAAAAGTACTTACATTAGCAGATGCAATTAAAAAAATGACCATTTTTCCGGCTCGAATTCTTGGATTGGAATTACCCAGTATTAAAGTCGGTAAAAAAGCTAATTTAACAATTTTTAATCCACACGCGGAATGGCGAATTGATAAAAATCAATTTAAATCAAAAGGGCGAAATACGCCGTTCCATGATTGGTTGGTTCGCGGCAAGGCTTCAGGAATAGTTCATGGTGATCGTTTTTATGCAGGGGGGTGAAATGTAATGCGTGATACATAATGCGTGTCCCGTGCCTTTTCCTGAAAATGACGGACGTGTTTTCACAGATCACATCTCACGCATTTCGTCTTACCCATCACGCAAAAGTTTCACCCTGAATTAGCCTTCGTTATCATCTGCAAATTCAAAATTGGTAAAAAAGAACTTGACTATTAACTTGAAATTTATTAAATTGGCTGATTATTTTTTTGTCTTGATTTAACATAAAATTCTCTATTGAGAGGAGGTGTAATACTGTGAAAGTCACGCGAGTTGCAAAGCCCGAACAAATTGAAGCGGCACGGAAGTGGTATCTGGTAGATGCTAAAGATCAAATTATGGGCCGGGTTGCCACCCAGGTTGCAGCCATTCTCCGGGGTAAAAACAAGCCATTTTTCACGCCCCATCTGGATACTGGCGATTTTGTAATTATTATTAATGCCGATAAGGTTCAGTTATCCGGCAAAAAGGCGGAACAGAAGAAGTATTTTCATTATACGGGTTATCCCGGTGGTGCAAAATTCGAATTATTAAAATTCTGGTTTGCAAAAAATCCCGAGAAGATATTAGCCCATGCGATAAAGGGGATGTTACCGCATAATCGATTGGGTCGTAAAATGTACACGAAAGTAAAAATTTACGTTGGTACGAAACATCCACATGAAGCGCAACAACCTGAAGTTCTGACTTTAGGTTAATTTTATTGGATTAATTAAACGTTCAATTTACTAAGGAGAAATATGAAAGGAACTACAGACATCGTTGTTGGTCGTCGCAAGAACTCAATTGCGCGTGTTCGATTGGTTCCTGGAACGGGAGAAATTAAAATTAATAAAAGACCAGTTCAGGAATATTTGAAACGCGAAACCTTAAAAATGATCGTGGAGCAGCCATTGGAAGTTACGGCTACTCTTGGCAAATATGATGTGATTGTGAATGTTGCTGGTGGTGGCTTAAGTGGGCAGGCGGGTGCAATACGTTTAGGGATTGCCCGGGCACTCTTAAAAGTAAACGAAGAATTTCGATCGGTTTTAAAGAAAAATGGATTCTTAACCCGTGATCCAAGAATGGTTGAACGGAAGAAATACGGCCTGGCTGGTGCACGCAAGCGATTCCAGTTCTCCAAACGATAGTTTATTTATTGAAATAATTGTCAATTACTCACACTTTTTCCTTATCCTCCGGGTGCTGAATATTCAGTTTGAGGAAAAATCGGAAAAAGTGGCGGATTAACCCGAAAAAGGAGTTAGTGAATATGTTTCAAACGACGATTCAAGAATTATTAGTTGCTGGAACCCATTTCGGCCACCTGACCCGCAGGTGGAATCCCAAGATGAAGAAATATATTTTTATGGAACGAAATGGAATCTATATTATTGATTTGAAAAAGACGCTGGTTTGTCTGGAAAAAGGATTTGATGCAATAGTTCGGATTGCAAAAGATGGTGGCGATCTGTTGATGGTTGGCACCAAAAAACAAGCACGTGATATCATTCGTAATGAAGCGGATAACTGTGGCGCTTTTCATGTGACCGAACGCTGGTTAGGTGGAACGCTGACCAATTTTTCCACCATTAAAAAAAGTATTAAACGCCTGAAAAATTTAGAAAAAATGGCATCCGATGGTACTTATGACAAAATCACCAAAAAAGAGATTTTAAATATCGAACGCCAAAAAGAGAAGTTAATCAAAACCCTCGGTGGTATTCGGGATATGGTGCGACTTCCTGGTATTATGTTTGTGGTTGATGCCAAGAAAGAGTCGATTGCGGTCGCCGAAGCCAATCGTCTGGGAATCCCGGTTGTGGCGTTAATCGATACAAACTCTGATCCTGATCCCATCGATTATCCTATTCCTGGAAATGATGATGCTTTTAAATCAATTAGTTTGATTGCAAAAGTTATTGCCAATGCCTATCTAGAAGGTCGCGCAGGACGAACGGAACAGCCTTCGCAAGTTGAAGAAGAAATGACTGAAGTTTATCCGGAAGATGATGATTCGGATATGGACGTATAATCGTCTTGTCATACGCTGACCTTTCTTGTTTTAAGACAATTCTTTTGAAAAAAATATATTTATCGATAGACTGAGGAGATATTTGAATGGAAATTTCTGCAAATATAGTAAAAGAACTACGCGAAAAAACTGGTGCCGGCATGATGGATTGTAAAAAAGCACTCCAGGAAAATGGCGGTGATATGGAAAAAGCGGCGGAATGGCTCCGCATAAAGGGTATTTCCAAAGCTGAAAAGCGCGCGGGTCGTGAAACCAAAGAAGGGCTTATTTATGCCTACATTCATCCCGGTAGTCGGCTTGGTGTTCTAGTCGAAGTTAATTGTGAAACTGATTTTGTCGCTAAAACCGATGGTTTCGCTGAATTTACGAAAAATATAGCCATGCAAATTGCGGCTTCCAATCCTCTTTATGTCAAACGGGAAGAAGTGCCGGCTGAAATGATTAATAAAGAAATGGAAATTTATCGCGAGCAGATGGCTGATCAGAAAAAACCGGCGCAGGTTGTGGATAAAATCGCCCAGGGTAAACTGGAAAAATATTATCAGGAAACCTGCCTGTTGGAGCAGCCATATATTCGTGATACAAACAAAACCATTCAGAGCCTGTTGACCGAATTAATTGCCACCACCGGAGAAAATTGCTCCATCCGTCGTTTTGTTCGTTTTCAACTCGGTAATTAAAATATAAACAGGGTGATAACCATCAGGCATTCAGGCTTTCGGAAAAATTATTTAAATTTGATACGAACTCATTAATAGCCTGAACCGTTACTAACTATTCACCTGTTTTTATACAATTTTTTAAAATTTATCTTGAAATTATTAAAAAAAATTCTTATAACGCTTTTAGTACGATTGATACTGAAAGCGTTTAAGGTTTAAATTAGCCAATAGAGACAACCTGGTAAGGTGTGGATCATTTAATCAATGGATGAAAGATGGCTTTAAAATATAAACGTGTCTTATTGAAACTCAGTGGTGAAGCTTTGATGGGCAAACAAGGATTGGGGATTGATCCGCAAATTGTTGATGAAATTACCGCTGAAATTACTGAAGTTAAAGCACTTGGAATAGAAATAGCACTGGTGGTAGGCGGTGGCAATATTTTTCGTGGCATTTCAGCCAGTGCCCGTGGAATGGACCGGGTAACAGGCGATTATATGGGGATGCTGGCCACCGTCATTAATGCGATGGCGTTGCAGGATTATCTGGAACGCAAGGGCGTCCAAACCCGCGTCCAAACCGCGCTGGAAATGGAAAAAATTGCCGAGCCCTTTATCCGACGACGTGCCATTCGACATCTGGAAGAAGGCCGGATTGTTATTTTTGCAGCCGGCACGGGAAATCCCTATTTTACGACGGATACAGCGGCTGTACTTCGCGCCGTCGAAATTCAGGCCGATATTGTCATTAAGGGAACCAAAGTCGATGGTGTTTATGACGCTGACCCCATGAAAAATCCCAGTGCCGTTAAATTCGAGCAGATTACATTCATGGATGTCGTCAAAAAAGGATTGAAGGTGATGGATGTTACCGCTATCACCCTTTGTATGGAAAATAATTTACCCATCGTGGTATTTAATTTAACCCAAAAAGGAAATTTAAAACGTGTTATCCTTGGTGAAGATATTGGAACTAAAGTAATTGGGGAATAACTATGATTGATGAAATTTATGATTCGTACCAGGACAAAATGGAGAAGACGCTAATTTCGACAAAATCCGAATTAGCCCGGATTCGAACCGGCAAAGCTTCTCCAAATTTATTGGATACTGTGCGTGTCAATTATTATGGCAGCACCGTTCCGCTAAAACAAGTTGCCAGTATTAATATCCCGGAAGTACGTTTGATCGTTATTCAGCCATGGGAGAAAAATCTGATAGCAGAAATTGAAAAAGCTATTCTGAAAGCAGATCTGGGACTTAATCCCATGAATGATGGAACTCTTATTCGAATTCCCATTCCTTCACTCTCTGAAGAGCGCCGAAAGGAATTGGTAAAAGTCGCACATAAGAACTGTGAACAAAAGAGAGTTGCCGTTCGTAACTTGCGACGGGATGCAAACGAGGAACTGAAAGAAGCTGAAAAAGAGCATCTCATCACGGAAGATGAAATGCATCGGGGACAGAAAAAAATACAGGATCTTACTGACGATTATATTAAAAAGATTGACGAAGTCCTGGAAAAGAAGGAAAAGGAAATTTTGGAGCAATAATTTATCATCCTAAAAGTTATCAAAGGCTTTATCAAGCAGCCAGAATTTTTTCTGGCTGCTTTTTTTATTAATTAATAGCGCCGTTCCGTATTCATTAAACGATGAATGGCTATTTATGAATCAACCGTACGAATTAAGCAAAAAAAAAAAATCGCCAGAGCTTGTGGCCCTGGCGATTTTTAATTACACAGTATAAGTGTAATCCGCTATTACTTCATCAATGACATTTTACGAGTGAAGGAGAATATTTCGTTGTTTTCATTAACCGATTCGATACGATAGATATAGATACCACTACCAACTTTTTCACCCCGGTCATTCATTCCATTCCAGATTGCCTGATAACTTCCGCTATTGAGATTTTGATTTACCAGCGAACGAATCAACTGTCCCTGAATATTATAGATATTCAAGGTTACTTTTGCTGCAACTGGCAAATGATAGCTAATGACTGTTTCCGGATTGAATGGATTTGGATAATTCTGATCCAGTGCAAAATCAGTCGGCTTAGCCTGTAAGCTATAAGCTGAATTTTTACCGAAGACTGCTGGAACCGGACTACCAAAAAGCTGTAATTCTGCAATTGTCAAATATTTTGCATGTTCACCCCGCGATGAGGTTAATTTGACTTTCACATATCGGGCTGCTTTGGGAGTATCGAGCATAAAAACTTCCCAGGTCCCATTTTCCGCAACGCTGGTGGCGGATAATGTTATTTCAAAGTTTTCACCATCCTCAGAAGTCCAAACTTCAAAATCCTGGGCTAAATTCGCCTTGTATTGAAATGATTTCACTGATTCTGTCAACAACCGGACTTTATTTAGTTGCATTCCCGAGTCAGCTAACATAAACGTTGCCCAGGCATCACCATAAACGCCACTCGCCGCGGAATTATTTCCATAAATGTCATGATCGATTGCATTCTCCCATCCCTCACCTGGATAGGTAGCACCTTCAGAAACCAGATTGAGTACCAGGAACTTGTACAGCGAATCGACATAAACCAACCCCGGCAGCGTTAACTCATCACTACCACCGGAACCCCAGGCTTTCAGTGATACGGTGTATTCGCCAGCTTTTTCATAGGTATGGGAAGGATGTTCTTTTTTGGTAATATCACTGACCAGATAATCCGAAGAACCATCCCCATAGTCAAACAAGAAATTGCCAGCATTGCCACCTGTGTGATTTTCGAATTTTACTTCTAAACCAGGGGCACCTGCAATTGGCGCCGCCTCAAAATTAACATCAACTGGTCGTAAGACTGCAATAATTTTTTCCTTGGTTTCAGTATCTTTCCCACCACAGCCAACTGCAGTCAAGGTAACTGTGTAATACTTCTGATAATCACCAAAAGTATGGCAGGGATTCTTCTCAGTGCTGAATGAACCATCGCCAAAATCCCAGTAATATTTATAGGCACATTTCGAAAGATTCTTGAAATGAACTTCCAGTGGTCCGACGCCGGTTGTTGGCATCGCAACGAATTCAGCTATTGGTGGTTTCCACTCCCAATCAACAACAAGGGCTGCACCATAAATCGCGACTAACCAGCCACCATTATTGGCGTCAACATTAACAAAAACATTGATACGACCATTATCATTTAACCAGTCCGGATTAATATCGAACTCGGTCACGGACATGTTATTATTGGAGCCCTTTAAATCGCCTACATAATGACCGTCAATGAAGACTTTATCATGCTCATCACCTGGATTAGTACCAGAGTCGACATCGTAAGCAACAATCATCAATTTCACCTTCGTTGCCAACCGACAATCAGATCCTGAGAAGTAATGTTTCCAGTAATAATCATCATTCGCGCCGTGCCAGTTAATCGCCTGCGGTGTACGAACAGCGGTATCATCCTGCCGGCCAAAATGTTTAATATCAACATACCGCTCGATGCGACAGAAACGGGGTGGGCGATTATCATTTTCGCCTTCACCGTCAAATAAAATTTCAGCATTATTTTCTAACTGATTTCGCAGAGATTCAAGACGCTGCGTTCCATCCGCTGGCAGCGACTCGGTTCCTTCTGTTGGCAAATCCAATCCCAAATTCGGATCACTTAGTTCGGGAATCGCTGCTCCCGGATCATCATTCGTCTGACCGAAAGAAAGTGATTGAGATGAAAAATTTACGAATAAAACAAGAACAAAAATAAACAGTAAGTTATGAGTTCTCATAAAAAAACCTCCTTGATAAATGTGATTAAAAAATGAAACCCGTGAAGCATAAAAATTAATTATTTAAAATTATAACAACACGCCAAACGACCGCTTTGACCATTTATTAGCATTTGTTACGCTTTCTTAATTAACAAAATACGTACCACAAAAATGAATGATTTAATAAGTAATTGATTTTAATAAGTTTAAAACCAAATTAACTATTGACATAAATGTATAGCTGTATAGATAACAAAACCTTAAATGAGACAGATTTAGCTAATTTTAGATTTTTGTTTTTATTTAAAAAGTTATTATTTTCAATTACTTATATCGATTTATAAAAATTGAATTATGTCACAATAAGAAGAATGTAACACTTTAAGCTATATGAGACAGTAATTGATGACATGATTTGATCGCTTTTTCAGGCACGTTGAGTTGAATTTTATGTAAGAATCCCGACTCATTAGATTGCTATCTGATTTATTTTTATGAAGTTAAATAAAATTTTCAGTTTCCCCTCAATATTCAGTGGTAAAGTTGGCTTCGACAGGCTCAGCCAACGGCAGCTACCGTGCCCTGAGCCTGTCGAAGGGTACTAATACCATGTTATTTTGAGGGGATACAATTTTCAGGAGTGCAGCGCCTTTATCCATTGTAAAAACGCTGCAATCGCTAAAGATATTGCCATCCAACAGTGTCACATTTTTTCCTGACTTTGTGATTTGGCAATAAAATTGATTGAAACCCGGTAGTTGAGAAAATAATGCAACTGATTCAGGGTGAAAATTTCTGGAAAATGAAAATTTTAATTGATTTTTTCTAAAGTTTATGCTATTTTTGAATAACCGCTGAAAGATTTTTTTAGCATTATGTTTTCCATGTGCTAAACAGGCTCTGTCCGGGAACTAACCTTGCGAAGGTTTTTGAATAGGCAGGATTATAATTGATTAATATTTTATTTTTACTCTATATCTTGTGTTCCATTAAACCTTCGTAAGGTTATTTTTGGCCAATTTTCTAGTTCTTGGACACCCTCTAAAGCTTGTGGCAATTCAATTATAACTTCTTTAAATTTTTGTAGTTATATTCTTAACCTGACGGCTATGAACCCAAGGCGAGAGAATTAGGGTGAGGGTCAAAAAACCGAAAACCACATCGTAAGTAGCATAAGAGATTATTTCTGGAGGTGGATAAATGGCGGAACGGCTTTCCACAAAATGATGATATTACTTTTATCGTTTTAAAAGTACCAGGTAATTGAGGTGAGTTATGAAACGGCTCAAATATTTAAAACCACCCGAATTTGAAGAACCTCAGGATAAGCTCCGGGCGCATATTTTACTGGTGATTCTCCTCACTCTGATTTTGGCTTCTATCCTCGGCACAATGAACATTTATCTTACCGGTCAATCACGGGAAAGTTGGAAACCCACCATCCTCCGTCTAATCATCAGCGGTTTTTTGAATTTTGTTGCCTTGATTCTTTTTTACAAAAGAAAGCTATCCCTTGCCGGAATGGTTTCGCTGCTGAGTCTGTTATTTTTTATCGGTTTGCAAATGTTTCATTATCAGGGGATACATGATGTGGTGGTATTGTTATATCCATTACTTTTCATTATCGCCAGTCTTTTATTACGGGGATGGAAATATTATACGGTTATCGCATTGTCATTTATTTCGCTCATCAGGATTGGCTGGCTGGAGATGGATGGCACGCTGAAATCACCGGTAATTACAGTATATTTTCAAAATGGTTCGATTCTGGCGGAATTAATCAGTATAATTATAATCCTGCTTGTCGGCGCGACGGGGATTCATCTCATCATTCAGAATATGCTAACCAATTTAAGCCAAGCGCAAATTAATGAAAAAGCCTTGCAGGAAGCTAATCGAACGCTGGATTTGCGTGTTCAGGAACGGACGAATGAACTTCAGGAGGCAAATCAAGAATTGGAAGCTTTTGCCTACTCGGTTTCACACGATCTTCGAGCGCCGTTACGAGCGATTTCCAGTTTTTCGCGAATCCTGAGTGAGGATTTTCAATCGTATTTGAGTTTAGAAATTCATGACTACTTGCAACGCATGAATGCAAGTGCCATTCGGATGGACAACCTGATCACGCATTTGCTGGAATTTTCGCGTCTCAGCCGTCAGCCATTACATAAAACTTTCATCGATTTAAATATATTGGTAAAACAGGTGGTAGAAGATTTGCAGCCCGTGATAATGAACAAAATGGCAAAAATTTCTATCAGTCCATTACCACCGTGTCTTGGCGATCAGTCCCTGATACGTCTGGTTTTAACGAATTTAATGAGTAATGCATTTAAATATAGCCGTTTTCAGCAAACACCTGAAATCAAAGTTGGTTATCAATTGACAGGTAAGCAGACCACGTATTATGTGAGCGATAATGGCATTGGTTTTGATATGAAATATGTTAAAAAACTTTTTGGTGTCTTTCAACGACTTCATACGCACGATGAATTTGAGGGAACTGGAATCGGGCTGGCGATAGTTCATCGCATTATTCATCGTCATGGCGGTGAAGTATGGGCTGAAGGAAAAGTGGGAGAAGGCGCAACGTTTTATTTCACGTTGCCAGATTAAGTTGTTACGGATCAATTGATAATTGTGAGTTGAAAATTGACAATTATTTCATATTTTCATCAAACAAAAAAGATTTGGAGATGAAAAAAATTGATGTAAAAGTTATGACACTTGAACCGATGCAGGTGGCGTCGGCGAACGTTGTCGATGAATCACCCGAAATGGCAGCCTGGAAAAAACTACAAGATTAGGCTGAACCCAAAGGCTATTTAGTGTCTGTCCGCAAAAGCCGCCTACTGTCATTGCGAGGAGCGTTTTGGGCGACGAAGCAATCTCCGCTGTTTAACGATGGGATAGCGGGAAGACGATTGAACAGTCAGGGAGATAAGATTTTTGAGGTGAATGAGTTTGTAAAAGATGTTAAGTTCAGGTGAACTTTGCAAAATCCTCGTTCCACCGCGCGGCGGTGGAATGCAGCGGTGACGCTCCGCGTCAGGATTCAAATAAAAGCAGACAAGCGTCATCCGGCCTGAATTTGGTTTGAGCTTGTGCTGAAAAAAACAGAACTGACAAAGTACCGGGCAATGATTCGATTACTTTTTTTTAGCTTTTTTTAAAAAAAGCTTGACTTTTAAATCACAGATGAATATAATCAGGTATGGCAACGTTGAAGTTTGATGTTTATGATGGGGGCGTAACTTTAATAACGTGGGCGATGGTTTTTAGATATAATGATGCGTGCAATTCTTGTGCCCCAAAAAAAGTACTGTTTTTAGGGGGAGGTTACAGTGGAGTATTTAACTTATTTTAAAACATTTAGTTAGCATACTTTTAAAAATAAAAAAAGACCAATTTTAATGATAAAAATTTTCAAAAAAAGGGAGGTTACAGAAATAGCCATCATAACTTGTTGTTTTTTATAGTCTGCCAGAGGCAGCCATCAAAATAGACCTGAAACCAGCGGTGGGATTGCGACTCGCCTTCTGGTATTGGAAATTTATCGCAAAGTTTTTCATCAAAATAGACCTGAAACCAGCGGTGGGATTGCGACTTTGTGATAATCTTTTGCCAAATAGATTGCTTGCCTTTATCAAAATAGACCTGAAACCAGCGGTGGGATTGCGACCAAGTTGTAACTGACTGGGAATGTCAGCATGAATTTTTATCAAAATAGACCTGAAACCAGCGGTGGGATTGCGACTGTCATCGCAAGAGCCGAAACGATGAAACGATTCGATTTTTATCAAAATAGACCTGAAACCAGCGGTGGGATTGTGACAGAGTATGTCCTGAAGATATACATCTGAATTTCTTTCCCGATCAAAATAGACCTGAAACCAGCGGTGGGATTGTGACGGAAAAGCAATGCAGAATGATGAATTATGAATGAAGAATAAAAAACAATAATTCAGCATTCAACATTCATGAGTCCAGTCTAAAACCACGAATTACACTAATTTCACGAATTAAAAGCGACCTAAATTCAATAAAAACAATTATTTTAATTTAAAAAATTGTAACCGATCACAGGGAATAGTATCAAATTTGTTGTGTCTCCGGTTTTACTGATTACCAAGGTTAATACGGTTTTTAATCAACCAGGCCGCGCGATCAAACCCAATCGACCTTATTGACCTTAGTAACAATTCGAGGGTCCCGACAATTTAACCTTATTACCTTATTGCTTCATTTGATTATCATCACCAATAAGGGAATAAGGTTGGTGGTGTTCCGGGTTTGGCGGATTACTAAGGTTAAGAAGGTGTTACCTCAACCAACCGGATGGGTCAAATCCAGCCAACGTTATCTTTCTCAATCTTTTTCAGCGACAATGTCGGATGACAACATTCAATAAAGTGTTCACCCTTTTCAGCAAAGCTGATCTTTTGATGAGGCGCCGTCGGCTTGAGAATATTCTGGCAGACTTTATCCACCGCTGCCCTGGACACAAAAAATGAAAATTGTTTGCTTTCACCCGGTGATCGGTTACATAAAATTAGTGGTTTAAGTCTTTTTAGAGTGAACTCATTCATAATTCCCCAGGGCAATGCCGAATGAAGAATGAAGAAAACCATTCAACATTCATAATTCCCAGATTTGAGTGTATGGTTTGACGAATTGGTGGTGTAATAATAGAAAGGTTCGGAACGCGGAGCGTTCGGGCGGCATTCCACCGCTGAGCGGTGGAACGAGAGGGGGATTAGCTGCCGCGTAGAAACGGGTGGAATAAAAGTGGATGTTCTTGAATAAAATATCGAAATGAACGATTTTTATTCATGGCACATTCGATTGAATATTTTTTCAATATCTCACTCATGAAATCCAGTCGGGATATAAATTTTTTCCGCTCCTTCAACCCAGATAATTATTCTTTTTGGGCGCCATATTTATATCCCGAGTAAATTTTGCACGAAAAGTTCTTCAAATCCAATTTCATTTTCAAGAAAGGTTTTAATTTCGTTTTTATCAATCGGCCGGGAGATTGTTGAAAATCCATCAGCATCCCGTGCAATGAGCAAAATATCTTCCGGATCGGCATGTTTAATAATTTCAGGATTATGTGTCGTAATGATTATTTGTTTATTACGAGAAGCATCTTTCATAATATGAAGTAATTTTGAGATAAGATAAGGATGAATATTCCGTTCCGGTTCTTCGAGAATGGTTAAATTTTTTTTCTCAAAATATAAAGCAATAATGAGCAGAAAAATACTGATTGTCCCATCAGAAGCAAATGTAGCGGGCAAAAATTGCTTTTCAAAAAAGGATTCTTTCAATTTGAAAACTAATGATTTATCAGCAAATTTTTCAATATCGAGATTGGAAATGAATGGTAAAATATCTTTGAGATGATTGAAAAGTTTTCGTTTGGAATCTTTCTGTTCGAGGATATTTTTTAAAACGATTGCCAGGTTTGTTCCATCTTCTTCCAGTTCGGCTTTACCGGTAATTGGTGTGGCACGTTTGGGTAATTTTGGGTCAAAATCATAAATTGCAATATTTCCAAAGATATCTTTCATCGGCGAAAAAATATTCGTTACAAATGATGACTGCAGAAGGAGCGTGTTTGAATCCAAATGACTTTCCAGTAATAATGGCGGCCAAATATCACTTTCTTTTAATTGAATTTCGGCTGGTGCGTTTATCGCTGTAATAACCTTCCCATTTGTACGATTCAATTGAATTTGGCCTTCCCCAAGCTGCTTTTTTTCTTCTATTTTTTTCCCACTCCTTTTGAGTTCGATAAATTTACAATTTAAAACAACATTTTCATTTCGAATTTCGAATCCCGGGCTTCTTTTTGTAAAATTCAATTCAAGCTCATAAATAATCTCGGTTATTTCCATGGACGGAAGCCGATTAGATTGACCTGTCATTAAAATCCGGCCTGATTCATGCTCAAAGGTGACACTTAAAGAAAAATTTTTCGTGAATCCAAGATTGATATTTCTTAAAAACTCAATTCCCCCCTGTAGCGATATCGCATTTTCAAATCCAACTTCAATAATTTTCCTCAAAAATTGAAAAATTTGGACGAAGTTGGATTTTCCTGAAGCATTTGAACCGATGAGGATATTAAAATTTCCTAAATTAAGGTCAAGTTCTCGAAAACTTTTAAAATTTGCAATTTTTATATTTTTAATTACCATGGAACTTACATCTCGAAAACGAAAATAAAAGTTTTATATTAATTTTAATTGATCGTCCTGAATTCACGATAAAATTGGTTGCTTGATATCTCTAAATTTAACCTGATCTGAAGCTATAAGTTTCCTGGGCTAAATTGGCAACTGGATACTCAGGATAAATAAGATTCAATTTTCTGCTATTTAAAATCCAATTTAAATACAAAAATAAATCCTGGTTATCCAGCTCATCCTGTAATCCTGTTCAGAAAAAAATCCCGAACCACACTGGTTTACCAAATCAAAAACCCAACCAATTCCAAATTTGAGCAAATACGAATCAGTCGGGCTTTGATCTGATTTAATTTATAAAATTATTTAGATATTTCAACCCATTGACGCGAATTAGCCGATTGTTCAACCGCCTCGAGCACCTGCTGGCACTTGACACCGTCCACAAAATCGGGATGAAATTCTTTGTTTTCCACAATCGCCGTCACAAAATTCGCCACTTCGACGATAAAAGAATCACCATAGCCAATACCATGACCTGGAGGCCAGGGCCCACCGGCAAACGGATGGGTATTTTCCGTGACGATAATTTTGGTAAAGCCCTGTTCATTCACCGGCCGGGTGCGATCAAAGAAATAGAGGAAATTATGTTCCTCAAAGTCCCACATCAGCGACCCTTTTTCACCATTGATTTCAATATGATTGGCATTTTTCCGGCCGGTAGCAAAACGAGTGGCCTCATAACAGCCGGTTGCGCCATTATCGAATTCACTCAGGAAGTTTGTCACATCATCAACGGTCACTTTCGCCTTTGGCCCGGTTGGATTTTCAGGATTGATGCGCTCGGTGATGATGGTCTTCATATTTCCGACCACACGGGTGAACTCCATACCGGTAATAAATCGGGTAGCATCGATGGAATGGGCCGCAATATCGCCCAATGCACCCGATCCAGCCAGCTTTTTATCGAGGCGCCAAACCATGGCGAAATCCGGATCGACAATCCAGTCCTGGGCATAACGGGCATGGACATGAAAAATCTTGCCGAGTTTTCCTTCATCCACAAATTTTTTGGCCAGTGCTTGCGATGGCGTTGAACGATACGAAAACCCACAGCAATGACGAACACCTGCTTTATTGACAGCATCCAGCATCGCCTCTGATTCGGCGAGCGTATTCGCCAATGGTTTTTCGCAAAGGACATGTTTGCCGTGTTTGGCCGCTTCAATCACCATGTCTTTGTGTAAAAAACCAGGAGTCGCGACATCAATCAAATCGATATCGTCACGACTCACAATTTTGTGCCAATCCGTTTCAACACTTTCCCAGCCGAAATTATCGGCGAATTTTTTTAAATTAGCTTCGGTATCTTTGGCGCAGACGGCACGCATGACCACTTTGCAGGGCAGTTCCAGCCACAAACCCGCATTCCGGAATGCATTGGAATGCGTTTTCCCCATAAACTGATGACCAATCAGGCCAACGCGTATCTCTTTTGGTTTGGACATACATTTTCCTTTCAGTTTTGTAGATTGAATCTTTTTTTCTGAAAAATTTATTCAGTCCTTGATTAAGCTTAAGTAATATTTTGAGAATCAAATTCTTTCAACTTTATGATCCAAATTAACAAAAACCGGATGATTTTAAACTCATTGAAAATTTTCGCGTTAAATGAAAGGCATTCTGAAGCAAAATAATAACAGATTATTTTTTGAAAATCAAGAGAATTTTTTATGAATCTTCCACTTGCATTCAGAAAATTGGTTTGATTATATGGCAGATGGGGAAGCGGGATGAAAATAAAAAACCGACTCCATCATTATGAAAATTCCTTATCAAAAGATGATGAAATCGGTTTTGAGGACACTTTGTGAACAAAAATTTATTTAATGAGTGAAAATCGCTGTGTCAAAGAATGATCACCGGCCTGAATGTGATAAAAATAGATCCCACTGGTTACGGCCGTTCCGGCGGTATCCCGTGCATCCCAAGCCTGTTGGTGATTGCCGGCTGATTGGTACCCCATATCATAGGCCCGAATCAATTGACCCTGAATGTTGTAGATGGACAATCGTACCGGGGCAGCATCACTTATTTCATACACAATTTGGGTGCTCGGATTTGCCGGATTTGGAAAATTTGAAGCGCGAAGTCCGGATCCCTTGCCATTTCGATTCCGATTATTCAATGAATCAGCATCCGGATTTCGGGGGCAATCGCCATTTCCAGCGCCATAACCAGGGCGACCATTTCGGCCATTACCACGACCGCGCCCCATTTGACCAACCGGATTACCATCAGCATCCACCCGGCCGCGTTCGTGAGACGTGGTGACGATTTTTTCCAGCTCGGCCGCATCGATATATTGCGCCGTATATTCCACGCCCAAGGCTTTCAGTTGCGCATAGAAACTTCGAAGATGATTTCGTGAGCCTTTCATCAAATTTTGATAAACCGTGCGGATATCCAGATTGTCAATTTCATTTAAAGCTTTTTGTAAATCCGAAATATCCAGATCTTCGATTGTTGCACCGACTTTATCCGCTTCAACTAATGAAACTTTCCCGGCGGCTACCAGATCGGTATACAGCTTTTGTAAATCTTCATTGGTAAATACACCGACAGTTTCCTGATAAGGGTCAGCGAGTTCGTAGCGGTTAAGCAGCCGACCAATCTGCGTTGTATGCTGCATTTCCGATCTGGCAATATTTCGGAAAATTGGTGATTTCCATTGTTCATAAAGTGCCAGATATACATCATGTGCCAGTTTTTCTTCTTCACGCATAAAAGCCAGACTGGATTTTTCAAAATCGCTCAATTCTGCTTTCGGCAGGGAATCCAGACAGACGCCATCACCATTTCCGCCGCCCATCCGTCTTCCATGACCACGTCCTTGCGCCATTATCGAGGTCGCCAACAGTGTTAAAACCAGCATCCCAACCAAAAATCGGGAAAAGTGTTGATAGAAATTATTTTGTTTCATTTTGAGTCTCCTGTATGTTAATTTTAAAAGTGAATTATTTCACTTTTCTTTAATACAAGAGATATGCCAAAAAAATGAAACCTCTTTACTATTTGTATATTATAAATTTAAATCATTTTCTTAAAATTGGTTAATTAATTAAATTCGACTAAAATGACGAAATGACTCGACTATTTGGGCGAAGCAGCGCGATATGAAGTCGAAAAAATGCAATGAACCTTTAGCGG
Organism: Caldithrix sp.; assembly: GCA_020722815.1. Classification (GTDB taxonomy): domain Bacteria; phylum Zhuqueibacterota; class Zhuqueibacteria; order Thermofontimicrobiales; family Sulfurfontimicrobiaceae; genus DYKB01. The sequence continues at coordinate 22,071 of DYKB01000025.1, forward strand.
AAAAGTTCGTATTAATTTGTTCATAGTAAATTCTATATCATAAGGAGAAAAATTTTGAGAAATTTAAAAATTCTGATCTTTATTCTATTCTGCGTGGGATTGATACTTTCCTGCTAACCAACGCCTCAAATTGGTGGACCAATTGATGCCTCGAAATTGAAAGATGGTACTTTTGAAGGTGAGTTTAGTGGCGGGCCGAATAAGGCAAAAGTACGCGTCACTATTGAAAATCAGCAAATCACAAAAGTTGAAATTTTAGAACATGATGCCTGGCGCGGAAAAAAAGCCGTTCCAACTATTCCAGATCGGATTGTCAAAAAACAATCAACTTCGGTGGATGCGGTCACTGGTGCCACAAATAGCAGCCATGTGATTATGAATGCGGTTCAGAAGGTGATTGAGAAGTCATATTCGAAGATACCTGAACCTGATAGCTTGGGCCAAAAAATTACATTTTAACTTTCACCACAACTTTCTTAACTTGTTGTGGTTTATTAATCGCGATTTGAGGCTTATGGACATCTTGTGGTGCCAAAAGCATAAAAGTACCTTCCGGAACCGGAATCATTGTGCCTTCCCCTTCCAGAAACACAATATCCTTCTCGTCATTGTACTCGCCCGGCTTCATCGAATCGGGACTGGCATATCCGATGAGTTCTTCGCCGGTCACAACATACTGAATATCCATATAACGCCGATGCGCTTCCCAACGCCCTTCGGCGGGCAATTTGGTCATATATTCCTGGACTATCGCAAAGATATTTTGCCCGTCGATTTCGTACTTGCCTTCTGCTACTTTGGTGAAATCGGTTTTTTGAAGATATTCAAATGCCTTTTTAAGACGAGGATGTGTCGGTTCATAAAATGCTGCATTTTTAAGTTGATCACAAATCATTTTATCTTCCTTTCAATTTAATAAGAGGTCTTGCGATGAAATAGAGGAGATAAAGTTACTAAAATAATTCTGCATTTTCAAATTAAAATTCAAGAAAATTTGTAAAACTTAAGCATATCAATCCTGATTGAGGGATCGGAATGAAAAGTTTTGTAACCGATCACAGGGAATAGTATCAAATTTGTTGTGTCGCCGGTTTTACTGATTATGAAGGTTAATAAGGTTTTTAATCAACCAGGCCGCAAGATCAAACCCAATCGACCTTATTGACCTTAGTAACAATTCGAGGGTCCCTGCAATTTAACCTTATGACCTTATTGCTTCATTTGATTATCATCACCAATAAGGGAATAAGGTTGGTGGTGTCCCGGGTTTGGCGGATTACTAAGGTTAATAAGGTGTTACCTCAACCAACCGGATGGGTCAAATCCAGCCAACGTTATCTTTCGCAATCTTTTTCAGCGACAATGTCGGATGACAACATTCAATAAAGTGTTCACCCTTTTCAGCAAAGCTGATCTTTTGATGAGGCGCAGTCGGCTTGAGGATATTCTGGCAGACTTTATCCACCGCTGCTCTGGACACAAAAAATGAAAATTGTTTGCTTTCACCCGGTGATCGGTTACCTGACAGATAAAACTGCAAATTTTCAATCCATCGTTATATTTCTATGATCTCAACTTTATTGGTAATCATATTCCAGGTAGCAATTGTGCTTTGATTGGTCAACCATCCGCCACATTCACCCGGATTTATCACCACCACCCCATTTTCCTGCCGGACATCAATTTCATGCGTATGTCCATAAATAATACAATCATAAGCACTACTTTGAATTAATGCTTGCAAAGCATAGGGTTCATGACAGATTAATATTTTTTTCTCGGCAACTTTTATCTGATATGGTGCCTGATGAATCGAATCACCCAGCATCCAGGAAAGTCCCAACCGTTCTCCATCATTATTCCCGAAAACAACTAATAGCTTGGCTCGCAGCAATCCGAATTCTTTGGCAGCAAAAGGAGAGACAATATCACCAGCATGAATAACCAACTCAATATTATTTTCATTGAAAAAATTGATCGCCTTTTTAATCTTCGGTAAATTGTCATGTGAATCACTCATCACACCGATATGCATATATTATCCTCCCATTTCTTCAGCATTTTCAAAAATATTTACTGATTGTGCCGGTGAAATATGCAGGTGAATTAACAGCCATTTTAATGCCTGTTTTACAAAAAAGATAGTCACCCAAAAGACTTTTTCTTCACCTTCCGACGCAGAACAAATCACCACTTTTTCCTGATAACGCGCCCAGCCAAAATTTTCACCCGCTTCAACATGAATCGGTACGGATAAAAGTTTAAAATTTTTACAATTCGTAAAGATATTTTCTAATCCAAAGATACTGGACTCCCGATTATACACGCGTCCATCAGGCCCAAAACATTGAAATTCATCAGCGAGAAAGCGATTCATTACCTGAGCATTTTTTAATTCAAAGGCTTTTCGGATCGCATTGACAATTCCTCTGAGGGCCACTTCAGTTACCTGCTTTGAATAGTGCTGCGCTGTCATTCTATCCTCCTGCAACTGCTTTGAAGAGGTCTCATTATAAAATTTAGTTAGTAAAATTCCGGGACTAACCCAATCGCTCCATCATTGAATAAAGTTTTCGACGTGTAATCCCTAATAATTTTGCGGCCTTGCTTTTATTTCCATGTGCGCGTACCAGTGCCTGATTGATCAATCCTTTTTCAACATCCTCCAGCGAGATACCTTCTTCTGGAATTTCAAACGCAAAACCTGGATTTTCCTCAATATATAATTGTGGTGGCAAATCTTTCGGGGTAATTTCAGCCTCACCGACCATAATTAAGAGTCGTTCAAGGATATTTTCCAATTCACGCACATTACCGGGCCAACTATAATTCATCATCAATTTTAAAGCGCGTTTATCGATTTTTGTTAAATCGGTTTGATGCTTTTTTAAAAAATGTTCAATAAGTAAAGGGATGTCTTCTTTTCGTTCGCGTAACGGGGGGAGATTAATGGGAAATACATTAATTCGATAGTAAAGATCTTCACGAAAAGTCCCCTGTTTTAGCAAATCTTCGAGGTTGCGGTTTGTGGCAGCAATCGTCCGCGCCTGAATTTTAATGGTTTCCGTCCCACCCAGGCGTACAATTTCTTTAGATTGCAGGACACGTAATAATTTCACCTGCGTGGCCGCTGAAATATCACCGATTTCATCCAAAAATATGCTTCCTTTTCCAGCCAGTTCAAAGCGGCCGATTTTTCGCTTATCCGCCCCGGTAAAAGCACCACGCTCATAACCAAAGAGTTCACTCTCGAGTAAACTTTCCGGCAGTGCACCACAATTAACCGCAACAAAAGGCTCTTTAAGCCGCGGGCTTTGTTGATGAATCGCATTGGCCACCAGTTCTTTACCGGTACCACTTTCTCCACGAATTATTACGGTGGTATCGCTGGCGGCTACTTTTTCGATCATTCGAAATACATGTTGCATCGCGCCACTCTGGCCAATCATATTGGTCATCGAATAGCGTTCTTTCAAACGCTCTTTCAACGCTAAATTTTCTGATGCCAGTGCTTTCTTCTCTAAAATTCGTCTGACGCGTAACTTCAATTCGGCCATTTCAAATGGCTTCAGAATATAATCATACGCACCCTTTTTCATTGCATCCACGGCCGTTTGAGCGGTTGCATACGCAGTCATCAGAATAACTTCAGTCGCGGGATTCATTCGTTTGATATCTTCAAGAAGGGATAAACCATCTCGTCCTGGCATTTTCAGGTCTGTAATAACAAGATCAAAAACACCTTCTGAAAATTTTTTAAGGCCCGCGTTCCCATCAAAAGTCATTTCAATCTGGTGACCGTCAACTTCCAGTCCGGCTTTCAGGACCAGACACATGCGTTGTTCATCGTCGATAACCAGTATTTTACCACTCAGTTTATCTTTCATCGTCACCTGTCAATTAAATATTATAAAATATTTATGCCACTGTCTCAAGACTTGAAACCGTAAATTTCCCCAATCCAAAAGCACAATTTTTACCCACATGAATTAATTCGCCGACTTTCAGCCATGGCCAGAATTGATTTAATTCCCCTTGATAAACGATTTTACCTAAATAGCCACCCAAAAACATCTTAACCTTGTCAGCAGCCGCAGTCGATTTTTCATCGGTGATTTTGCTCTCGCTTCTAATTTCAATTCTGGAAGCATGATTTACCAGATCCCGAAAATTCAATAATTTTGTCTGTTCACAATAGCTGTAAGCAATATTCGTAATCCGGGTCAAAATTGTCTGAATAAATATCTTAAATCCGAGCGGATTGCCAAATGCTCCTGTACTCTTAATTCGAGTGGGACTTACAAATTCAATCACTATCTTTTTTAATAATTGGTTTTTTAATTGATTATGTTGTAAAAAATCAGTTAAATAAAAGGAAACGTTTTCATTGATGATTTTTTCATTCATAAAAGAATACAGTTCTTTAATCTCTCCGCTAACCAGATTAATCCCTTCAATCCGCTTGAGAAAATACTTCCCATTACCATGATCGATCCCTATTTTACCCATTTCTTTCAGATTGATCACAAAGTATGGAAAATAATTTAAAATTTTCCCAAATAATATTAAGTTAATCGGCAATTCCTGGCCAGTTTCCAGAAATTCGGATTTTGCCTGTATCGGCAATTCAATGATAAAAGGCTTTGGCGGATTCCGAAAGCGATTTAATTTCAATGAACTTAACTCATCCGAATTTTCGATAATTTGATAATATGGGCACTCACTGCGTTGTAGGCATACGGTACATTTTTCACCCGGGAACTTACAAGTCATACTTTTAAATGTCTCAGAGAACACCCCTCTGAACGAAGCCCCTGAATAGGCAGGGAGCTTGATAGGGGTGGTCAATTTGAGTACAAAACGATAAAACGCAATTTTAAAACCATCTGAAATATGAGTTATCACCATACCCCCTTATTTATTCCTGTAGAAAAATTTTCATCCTAATTAAAAATCCATATTTAAAACTGTACAAATTCAGTTTGAATTTTATTTATTAATTTCACCTCTTTTATTAACTTAATTTATTAACTAAATTTAAGTATGACTTTTCAGCAATTCACCATTCAAAAGTCTCCGGTTCATTTTATATTAAATTTCAAAAATTAGCTATTCTGAAAAAGTAAACAGGTAATATTGAACGTTTAATCCATCAAATATCTTAATATAATAATTGCAACGATTTTTGTCAATAAAATTGTATCATTCCAATAGATGATAATTAAAAAAACTGAATCATGGAGATGGTAGATGAAACAAAATGAAAATTATTTTAAGCAGGATACAAGAAGTCGGGAAGTATGAAAAAATGAAATTGGTTAAAAAAACGATTACTCATTTTTTTTAAATTCTTGTTTTTCAAGCGATTCGGCTGGATTTTTCAAATGAATACGAACAGTAAGAATGCGGCTGCGTTCCACCTTTTCAATAATCAAATCACAATTATCAAACTTGATCCGTTCTTTCTCTTTAGGAACATAGCCTGTGTGATCAAAAATTAATCCAGCAAGCGTATCGTAACCCTCATGAATAGCAATCGGTATTTGTAAAACTTCCTGCAATTCATAGATATTTATCTTGGCATCGACCAGGTAATTATTGTCATCCAGTTTCCGAATAAGCGGACCTTCAATATCATATTCATCCTGAATTTCACCGACAATTTCTTCAAGGATGTCTTCCAGCGTGATCAGGCCATCAGTCCCCCCATATTCGTCGACGACAATCGCCATGTGGATTTTATCACGTTGAAATTCCCGCAACAGTTCATCAATTTTTTTATTTTCAGGCACAAAGACCACCTGCCGTGCCAGGGAACTCAGGTCAACCGGTTGCCATTCCAATCCATCTTTCGCTGGCTTAATATATGGCAGCAGGTCTTTTGCATGAATAATTCCAATAATATTATCAATGCGATCCTGGTATAAGGGTATTCGACTATAGCCATTGACTTTAATTAAATTAATGAGTGCATCCAGTGAGGATTTTCGTTCAACACAAACCATATCAATCCGGGGGACCATGATTTCACGAACGGTCGTTTGAGAAAATTCAAAGATGGAATGGAGCATTTCGCGTTCTTCTTCCTCGATTGCGCCTTTTTCTTCACTCACATCCAGTAAGGTCTTTAATTCATCTTCCGAAAAATATATACCAACTTCTTTAATTCCCAATAGTTGTGAAATTGAGGCAGAAAACCTGGCCAGGACAAAAGTCACCGGATAAAATAAATACTTGATAATATACATCAAGAACGAAATGCGCTGCGAAAATTTAGTGGCATTTTTGACGGAAATAATTTTAGGAGTTATTTCACCCAAAACAAGCAGGAAGGTGACCACAATAATAATCTCAAGAACGATGACCAAATTTTCGCTCAATCCGAATTGCCTGGAAATATCAGCGGTTATTAAGGCAGCAATAGTTGAGGCCGCAACATTTACCAGCGTGTTCCCAATCAAAATTGTAATGAGAAGCTCTCTGGGTTCTTCCAGGAGCTTCACCACGCGTAATGCCGCCGGAATGCCGCTCTCTTTTAAATGCTGTAACTTAATTTTTGATAACGAAAAAAATGCGGTTTCAGAACCTGAAAAAAATGCAGATAGGACTAAAAAGAAAAAAAAGAAAACGATTTCCATAAAAAATGGTTCGCTACCTGTCACCAAAATTTTATCTACCTCCCCTAAAAAAAACTTGTTTAAGTTAAAATATTAATTGGCGGTTGGATTGATTTTTTCAAAAAAGATAGCCAAATAATAATCTTCTTTTTCTGACATGACTGCCTTTGCCTCTTCGGTTAAGTCATCATATTCAAGCAGGTGTAAAATACCATGAATGGTAAGACGTAATAATTCATTTTGAAGACTCACCTGATAATCGCCAGCCTGATTTTTAGCAACATCCACACAAACATATACTTCACCCTCAAGACACGGTTCCTCTGGATCATTAAGTGGAAAAGAAATAACATCGGTCGCATTATCTTTATAAAAAAATCGCTGGTTTAAATCAATAATAAAATTTTCATCAACAAAAATAATATTGATATCTGTGTTTTTGACATCGTGATCTAACAAGATTAACTTAATAATTTTTTTAAGGTCCGATGACTTAATTTCTGAAACTTTTACATCAAATACAATCGTTGTGCGTATCATTTTTCCTTTTCACTTATTTTGTTCTTTTTAAAAAATCTTTCCTCCTGGTCTGGATATTCAATTCGGGCATGAAAGATACCAATCAAAATTTTTTGAAAACTTTCGCCTATTTTATTCAGATCGCTTAGTGTTAACGGACATTCATCCAACTCAGACTGCAGGAAGCGCTCGTGGATGATAGAATTCACCATCGCTTTGATGCGACTGACAGTTGGATCTTTAAAAGTACGTGAAGCCGCTTCAATAATATCGGCCAGCATCACAATTCCCGTTTCTTTCGTGCGTGGCCGCGGTCCCAAATAACGGAAATCATTTTCATTTATTTTCTTATCACTTTTTGGATTTTGTTGAATTGCTTTTTGATAAAAAGAATTCATGATATTCGTTCCATGGTGCTGCGCGATAAAATCAATAATGACACCGGGAAGCTTGTATTTTTTGGCCAGTTCGATTCCCTTGCGAACATGACTAACTAAAATTAAAGCACTGATATTGGGAGTTAATTTTTCATGTGGATTCAGCGATCCACGATCCTGATTTTCGATGAAATACCGAGGATTAATCACTTTTCCAATATCATGATAGTAAGCACCCACCCGGGCTAATAACGAATTTGCGCCAATTGCTTCGGCGGCAGCTTCGGATAAATTTCCCACGACAACACTATGAAAGTAGGTACCGGGAGCCTTCATCGCCAGTTCCTTTAATAATGGCTTATTCAAATCAGAGAGCTCAAGTAGTTTCATGTCCGTAGTTAAATCAAAAGCAGATTCAATGATAACAGTCAAACCATAAACCATAATCGGTGATATTAATCCATTAATCAAGCCGAATCCGACTGAAGTCATTGCTTTCATAAAAGTGGCATAATGTAAAAATTCAAGTGCGGAGATGGATATGGCGTAGCTTCCCATAATTAATAAAAGCGCTGTCAGCAACCAGTTTCGGGAACGTACCTTGTACACCGACGCCACAGCCAGCACTCCTGCCAACAGGCAAACAATAATGATATTAAAATCCCCTCCCCGCAATGCGCTAATAATAATACTCAAACTGACAGTGCTAACAAAACCAAATTCAATATCTAGCAAGATGGTCAACAACATGGAGGCAATTGTAATTGGCATTAAATAACCAGAAAGCCCCAGATTATTTAATATAAAACATAAAAATATAACAAATAAGAGAATAAGAAATAAGAGAAAAATCAGTTTAAATTTAAATAAAACCGCTCTTCGTCTAACAAAAATAAAAAGCCCCAAAATTGAAAAGGCGAATAGAACAATTAAAAAACGCCCCAACCATGGTAAAAGCTGCTGAAAATGATTTTCTTCTGTTGCTCTATCGGCACGCTCCTGTGCCAAAGATTTTAATTTTTGTAAATGCTCTTCGGTTACCCGTTCATGATTATCAATGATTCTTTCTGATTCACGGACGATACCAATAGCTGGCGGAACTGAACGAATGGCCTGTTGAATTCGTAAGTCAGTCTCAATATTATCGTAGATGATATTGGGGACTAAAAAGGCAACTAATATTTGATAACCGACTTTACCCAAAGGCGTTGGGTCATTTTCGATTAATTTGTCGGTTTTGGTTTTAAGAAATTGCTTGGCGCCATCCAGGTCATAGTAAAAATCTAATTTTTCGATTATTTCTTCATTTTTATAAATGACAGAGCACTTGCCTTCTCCATGTGTAATATCGATTTTTTTGATATTTAAAATTCCAATCGAATACAACTCTTTGTTTAATTGCAAGATATCTTTTTCAAATGAAAAAAGCGCTTTGGATGAGCGCTGATTAAAGCGATTATCCCGATGATTGTTGGAATTTTTTACAGCCAGCAAGCTGAATAAATTTTCATCTGAAATAATGATGTTGTAAGATTTTAAAAAGTCGGTTAAAATTTCAATTTTTTTATTTTCATTAATAGCCGAGTCACGAATTGCCTGAATAGTAAAAATAAATCCTTCCAACCAGAGTGACTGGGCGTTTGAAATGCTATCATTTCGAACAAATACGGGATAAACGCGATTTTTTGCTTCCTTAATATCATTTTCAAGCTGTACCGGGGTTTTATTGATAGGGAAATCGAATGGAGCGATGATTTCTTCTCCAATATAAACATCTCCAACCTGCAAATTTGAAAATTCATATGAATGGGCAGAAGGAAACATCAATAGCGTCAAAAAAGTGAGCGTCAGGCCCAAAAATGCAGCAAAAATATAGGCTTGCGTCGAGCGTAATTCAGATTTTCGTCGTTCTGAAAATGATAATTGTCGAGGAAAATTGGCGAAAAAAGTTTTTATCTTTTGCAATATTGAATTCATTTTTAATAAAGATAGACTATTTTTTAGACTGATTATTGTTGATTTCCGAATAATTTTCATAAGCCTGAATGATATCGCGTACAAGTTTATGTCGAACAACATCGTAATTCGATAAGTAAATAAAATCTACACCTTCAATTCCCTTCAAAATTTGCTGAATCTGGACGAGGCCGGAATCGGCTTTATTGGGCAGATCTATCTGCGTAATATCACCGGTAATAATCGCGCGGGAATTTATTCCCAATCTTGTTAAGAACATTTTCATTTGACCGGCAGTGGCATTTTGGGCTTCATCTAAAATAACAAAAGCATTATTCAAAGTTCGACCACGCATATACGCCAGGGGTACAATTTCGATAACACTGGTTTCAATGTATTTTTTAAGCTTGTCAGTCGCCACCATATCGAATAATGCATCGTAAAGTGGGCGTAAATAGGGATCAATTTTTTCCTTCAGGTCACCTGGCAGGAAACCAAGGGATTCCCCTGCTTCAACCGCAGGTCGGGCGAGAATAATTTTTTCGACTTGTTTATCCCGTAGATATGACAGGGCGATTGCAACGGAAAGATAGGTTTTACCCGTACCAGCGGGACCGATCGCAAACAAGATATCATTTTTTCTGGCAGCCTGATAATATAACTGCTGACCGGCAGTTTTGGGTTTGATAAAACCTTTTTTTGTATATAGAACAATTTCTGCGTCATCCGATTTTGGGGGAAGTTCAGCCACCTTTTCATTACCCTTGATGATATCGATAGTCGTTTTAACTTCAAGCGCTGACAGTGAATTGTTTCGATTGGTTAAATAGATTAGTTCGGCAAAGACATTTTCGACCAATGACAATTCTTCGGGTTCGCCAGTGACGATAAGTTCACCGTTTCGGACAAAAAAATTGGCATTAAATTTTTTTTCAATAATTTTAAGATTGCTATCGTGGAGTCCTAATAAAATTAATTGATTGACATCCTGAATTGGAATCGCTTTTTTCATCATTCCCATCGTCTATATTAAATGCCTATGTAAATAAAAAAAGCTCTTAGCCGCTGAAAGAAACCAGACAACCAAGAGCTTTGTAATGCCATAAAAAATTTTTCCAACACGTGTTAGTTTTTTTTCTGCGATCAATCATAAATGCACCTATCGTAATTAAGATTGATTGCAGATGATTATACGCGAGAAAATTATTTGCCAGGAATAATTAATATCTGATGCGGATAAAGCATTTTGCTACCTTCGGTCTTATTACTCTTTTCGATGACCGTTTTATTTGCTTCATAAATTTCGGTCCATCGGGTTGGATCACCGAATACATCAGGTTTACCAGCAATTAATTTTAAATAATCGCCTTTTTCGACCAGATATTCATTTGATTCCAATTTACGCTGAATTTTCAGGTTCCAGTCAGGATAGATCAAATCTGGATTTTTAATCAGGTCACGATTTTTGGTATAAATACGAATCCATTGATAAGGATCACCGTAAATGTCATCTTTTTGGGCGATTTTCCAAAGATAATCGCCTTTAATGACAACATATTCGTCCCATTTTCTCGCGGCATCCAATGTTGCATGCAGTTGAGCGATTTTGCCTTTTATATCAGCAATCTTATTTTGGGCTTTGGTCAGTGCCGAAATCTTGCTAGCCTCATATTCAGCAAGTTTCTTTTCAAGTTCGTCGATTTCTTTTTTACGCTGATACAATTCGTCAGGCGTAAGTCGACTCAGGGCATCGACCTCTCCCTCTAAATTTTCAAGAGCACTCATGTACTCCCGTACGCCGGCTTCATCGGTTCCGAGTAGCGCATAGATTTCTTGCCACTCTTTATTGGTTTCTTCATCAGCCGTGGCGATTTCTTTTTTTAGCGCATCGATTTCGCCTTCAACTTTGGTAATCGCATCTTTGGCGACTTTTTCACGATTTTGCCACTCAGCCAGTTGTGCGTTGTATTCTTCCATGGTCATTTTTTCTTGCGCGAATACATTCGCGAGGCCGACCGTTAAAGCAAAGACAACAACGAGTGGCAGTACTAATTTTCGAATATTCATTTAAACCCTCCAAGTAAAAACAGAGTTAGTAAAATTAATTATTTGCCCTCTAAACGTTGTTGAACTAATGCTTTTTCTTTCTTGGCTTCTTCAAGAGCCATTTTTTTCTTGCTTAACTGATTCTCCAGATCGGCTTTTTCGCGCTGCAATTTGCCTAATTGCTCCTCGGCTGCCAACGCGGCCTTTTTCTGCTCTTCTAGCTTTGCTAGTTGTTCCTGGTTGGGGTGCTTCGTACAACCGGTCATATAAAGCCCCATAAAAAAGATGCCAGTCACTAATAAAAGCGCGACGAATCTGCTGGCTTTTCGCATTAAGTTAACACCTCCTTCCAAACATCTGTTAAGTTATTCCGCCCCTGGAACTGCCCCTCCGATACACTGATTATTAATTAATAAAAATTTTAAATTTAATTTGTTAAAATACCTTTTAACAATAAGGTTATTTTAACAGTTAAGTGATTCAATAATAGCAAAAAAAAAAATAATTGTCAAGGGAAAAATTACAAACGAGCCATAAATTTTATTTAAATTATGGTGTTACTCCTGATCCGCGACTGATTTCTCCAAAATCAGTCCTAATTCTTTCAATTGCACGGGGGAAACAGTCGTTGGTGCGTTATCCATCAACGATAGTGCACTGGTTGTTTTCGGAAATGCAATAACATCCCGCAAGGAAGTCCTGCCGGCCAGTAGCATTGCTAACCGATCAAATCCAAAGGCAATACCACCATGAGGGGGTGCTCCATACTGAAAAGCATCCATTAAAAAGCCAAATTTTTGTTCCGCTTCCTGCGCGTCGATTTGCAAAACTTTAAATATTTCTTTTTGTAATTCCCGGGAATGGATTCGAATGCTCCCGCCAGCAATTTCATATCCATCAAGCACCAAATCATAAGCCTTCGCCCGAACTTCGGCCGGCTTTTCAGCAAGCTGAGGAATGTCGTCATCCATTGGGGAGGTAAATGGATGATGTCGTGAGACATATCGATTTTCCTCCGGACTGAATTCGAGTAAAGGAAAATCAACAATCCACAACAGTTGATGTTTATCTTTATCGATTAAATTTTCTTCCCGTGCCAATTTGAGACGCAGACTTCCCATCAAAGTATATGCTTTTTCCGATTCATCTGCCACCAATAATAATAAATCACCTGGTGAAGCTTGCATGGCCTGATTTAAAGCTAAAATTTCAGTTGGACTAAAAAATTTTGATAGTGAAGAATCCCACCCATTTTCACTCACTTTTATCTGTACCAGGCCTTTTCCACCCGTTTCAAGAATATAGCTATTTAATTCATCCATCCGTTTCCGCGAATAACCAGCACCATTTTTCAGGCAAATCCCGCAAATAATTTGATGATTTTCAGCGGCCTGACGGAAAACTTTAAATTCAGTCTTTTTAACCAGTTCCGTCACTGTAGCAATTTCCATCCCAAAACGTAGATCCGGCTTATCAGAACCAAACCGTTGTTGTGCTTCAGCGAAAGTCAGGCGGGGGATTGGCGTTTTGAGATTTTCCTGAAAGAATTCCTGGAAAACCTCTTTCATGAAACCTTCCATAACGGCATAAATATCTTCCGGTTCGACAAATGACATTTCGATATCGATCTGGGTAAACTCTGGCTGTCTGTCAGAACGTAAATCCTCATCCCGAAAACAACGAACAATTTGAAAATAGCGGTCGAAACCCGCCACCATCAACAATTGCTTATAGGTTTGCGGTGATTGTGGAAGCGCATAAAATCTTCCTTTATAATTACGACTGGGAACAAGATAGTCACGGGCACCTTCAGGGGTGCTTTTCATAAGATAAGGCGTTTCGATTTCAACAAAACTATTTTTTGTAAAATAATTACGGGCCAATTGATATAATTTATGTCGCAAAATCAGGTTTGCTTGCATTTCGGGACGGCGTAAATCAAGATAGCGGTACTTTAAGCGATTTTCCTCGGTTGCGTCAACCTGATCAACAATTGGGAAAGGTGTGGTAATTGCCTCATTCAATATTTTGATTTCATGGGTCACAATCTCAATTTCTCCAGTACTGCGATTTGGATTGATCATTGCAGCCGGACGTTGTCGCACATAGCCTTTAATGGCAACGACAAACTCGTTCCGCAGTTGTCGGGCACGTTCATACGTCTTTGAGTCAATTTGTGAATCAAAAATAATCTGAGTGATCCCATATCGATCACGTAAATCCACAAAAATTAAACCGCCATGATCACGCCGCCGATGAATCCAGCCCATTAAAGTTACTAATTGATTAACATGTGAACGATTGAGTTCCCCACAAGTGTGTGTGCGTTTCCAGCCACCGAGCGGTTCCAAGTTGCAAGCTCCTGTTTAAAGTTTTATATGAGATTTGATGGTTTAAATGAATGAACTATTCGAGTTTTAACGTATTGCATTTTGTTAAGTTCCCAATAAACATTGGTTTTGAAGAAAAAATAAAAAAAGCCCGAGATAATATCTTACCTCGGGCTTTGGTTGTTAATCCATCGATGCGGTACCCGTCTTACATTTTATAAATCCTTTACATAATTCGCCATACTTAGCGTACCAAGGTCATACTTTTTACTTCCTGAAAGTCATTTGCACTGATCTTGAACAGGTAACGACCAGAAGCGACCGCGACTCCATCCTGGTTAGTTCCATTCCAAACAACCCGATGAGTTCCAACTTCGTGATATTTATTAACCAGCTTTGTAATTTCCTGTCCTAACATATTATGAATTGTTATCGATACGTCGCTTGCTTCTCCAATGTAATATTGAATCGTTGTTTCGGGATTAAATGGGTTGGGAAAATTTTGTGATAATTCAAATTTTTTAGCACCCATTATATTGATCACTTTTTCTACTGAGAGACTGAAGCTTCCATCCAGATCAACCTGTTTTAGTCGATAGTAATATTTACCAGGTTCCAATTTTTCATCGACGAATTGATAATTGTTCATTTCATTAGTCGTTCCGTTGCCGGGGATAAAACCAATCACTTCATAGCTATTTTTTCCAGCGCGGCGATGAATTTCAAAACCATAGTTATTGCTTTCAGAACTGGTGACCCAATTGACTTCAACTTTTGTTTCCTTGTTTTTCACTTCAAATAACGCCAGTTCAACCGGTGTCGGCGCTGGCACGGTATTCATCTGAATTTCAGCAATTTGTGACCATTTTTGCTTGGATGATTTTACAATTTCAACTTTTATGTAGCGTGCAGCCACCGCCGGGAAGGGGAACTCAACCCAATCGCCTGAAAGCACTGGTTCATCCAGAACTTCAAGGAAATCACCATCTTCCATACCAGTGGTAGACACTAACAATCGAACTTGTTTTACCCAATGTGTACGCCATTCTCTTTCAACATCAGCTTTGGTCTTAATCCTAAACTTGTTTATCCACTGAACATTCTGATCCACAAACTCCAACAGTACGGCAGGAGGTTCGCCGGTCGCGCTGGTGTAAGAATTGGCACCACCAAAATTATTATCGAAAGCCTTTGCCCAATTTTCTTTTGGCCAGGTTTCTGACTCTTCAATAATCCGAAACCGTCCCAGTTGTACTTCTGGTTGTTTAAACTCAGTTACCGTCTGAACTTTAGGCGCACTGGCAATATTCTGATAATAGGCAGCGGTATAAGTCACCGGAATTCCATTCACATAACAAGAAATCTCTTTGGTCTCTGCCGTCAAGGAACTTAAATAGACCATATACACACCATCCTGTGCTTCCCGAAAATTCGTGAGATAATTATTCTGACCCGAAATCAGAAAATCAATGTCACCAAGTGTCTTGCCGGTAACAGGATTGCCCGCCTGATCTTTCAGCACCAGTCGAATAACCGCCTGCTCAACACCATTGGCCATGTGCGGACTGGAAGACACGACATAAGAACGTGTCGAATCGATAGCGACAAATTCGGTATAGACTTCAAATTCACTAAACTGCATCTGGGGTAAGTTATTGTTTTCACAGGTTACTTTAATATATTTTGCCGGAACACCACCAACTGATAAATCAACCCAATCATTATTCACCACATTCATTGAACCCAATTCAACAAAGTCTTCATCATTCAAGCCATTTTCCGAAACTGAAACTTTAAGACTATTTACCTGAGAATAGTTGTTTTTAATACTGGAATTCGTCAGAAATCGGACCTTATAAATCTTCTTTACCTGTTCATCGGAGAATTTAAAAATTCCAATTCCTGGATTTTCCATAATGCTAACAGTTCCATCGATACCATCAATATCACCATCAACTGCATTTTCCCAGCCTTCTTCAGGCCAGGTGTTGCTACCTTGCACGAAACTCAAGCGCGCCAGACCACTGGGTTGATATACGGTAATGAATCCCTTTTTCGACATCACAAAATCACCATTTTCATTCAAGTACTTCACAGTCACATCATATCGTCCAGGTTTTTTGTAAATATATACCGGATCCTTTTCAACTTTAACGGTACCGTCACCAAAGTGCCATTCTTCCTGATAACTCCACTTTTCGCCATCAAGCTTAAAATTAACCCTTAAAGGTGCCAATCCAGATGTTCTATTCGCTAGTAAGTAATCTTCTGCCAGGCCATTCGTGCTCAATATAAAAGCCTGCAGGATAAAAAACGCAATAATTGACCATATTGCGATCTTTGAATTTGTTAAATTTTGCTTAAACATTTTAATTTCTCCTTTTACTTTCTTTGAAATCCGCCTGGTCTTGCGACCCACCCCTTCAGGTGTTTAAATTTGTATACTCCCATTAGACGACTGCCACATTCCAGTAACAGTTGCTGTCCAATTTCTATTACAAATATAAAACTTATGTGAAGTCAATCGTGTGACAATAATCACGTAACCTATTGAAAAACTTAAGGAAAGTGCGTTATATCACATTTTTGAATCGGCTCTGATGCTATTTATAAATTTCAAGTACTAAAAACTATGATTGAGAAGACTCTCGGAAACTGTTAGATGTAAGGGCCTATAAGGTAACGAAAAAAAGAGCAAACTTTCTGACGATACGAATTTCATCTGATTTCGGAAAAGAACAAAGGGAAGATGTCATTCATAAAAATGACATTTTTTAAAATAAATAAGTTTTCCCATCCTCTTGCATCCAATCACCCGATTTAATTTAACGAAAATTCATTCAAAATGCAATGTTTAGGGCGGATTAGCTAGAGTATGAAGGAGAGAATCCCTTTCATTTACAAAATATAAGTGATCTTTTTGTAATAATTTGATAATTTATGCTTTTTTTTGAGGATTTATTGGAAGGCTTGTTTACCCTGGTAATCGCAGATTTGCTAAAAAAATATAGTCGGACACACCTTATAAACGACGCTCGCCAAACAATTTTGTCCCAATTCGGACGATATTCGCGCCTTCTTCAATGGCAATGCGATAACTATCACTCATTCCCATGGATAAATATTTCATTTCAATTCCGGGAATTTTTAACTGGGAAAGCTGATCAAAGAGGAGACGTGTCTCCCGAAAAAACGGTCTGATTTGTTCCGGATCATCCAGAAATGGACCCATGGTCATCAAACCTTCCAGTTTAATATTGGAAAGCGTAATAATTTTGCGGGCGAGGTTGACGACAGCTTCAGGAAATACACCGGCCTTATTCGGTTCCCGGCCTGAATTAACTTCTATTAACACCGGCATTGTTTTATTGATTTTTTGACATTCCTGATTTATTATCGAAGCTAATTCAAAAGAATCGACTGTTTCGATCATTTCAAACAAGTTAACGGCAATTTTGACTTTATTTCGCTGTAAATGACCAATAAAATGCCATTTTACATCCATGTTTCCCAACTCTTTTTGTATTTTTTGGGTTTCCTGAATATAGTTATAACCTAAAATCTTAACACCCGCCTCGATGGCGGCTTTTACCTCGGCCGCGGTTCTTGTTTTTGCTGCAGCCACCAGTTCAATCCCTGAAGGTAATTCCCGGAAAATGCGCTTTACGGCTTGCTGAATATGCTGTAATTCCATATAACCCTTCTTTATAAAAGTGTCCATGATGAATTCAACAAAAATTACTTTTAAAGTCAAATTGATATTTTAATCATAAAGATTTTCATTATATTAAATACTCCATCCCAGTCCAGGTTTATCTACTGGATATAAAATACCATCCTGTAAAATAATAGTACCAGCAGCGGGATCACCAATCAGGCCAATGTGACCATCCAGGTCAGCATAAGCAACATTAGGTCGAGCAAGGGCGAAATGGAGGCCGGCGGCAATCGCCAATGCTGATTCGTCCATGCAACCAATCATCACTTCACAACGGGCAGCTTTGGCAACAGAATTGATGTGGGCCGCTTCAAAAATCCCACCCACTTTCATCAGTTTAATATTCACCATATCAATCAAGTCATCCCGCGTCAATCGAAATGCATCCCGAAGTGTTAACAAACTTTCATCGGCCATGACTGGAATAGATATTTTTTGCGTAATATGTCCCAATAAATTAAGTTGCCCTTTCGGTGTGGGCTGCTCAAATATTTCGATTTCAGCGAAACGTGTCGCTTCAAAAAATCGGATGGCGGATTCAACCGTATAACCTTGATTGGCATCAAAACGGATCTGAGTGTTCGGCCCTACCGCTTCACGCGTTTTAATAATTCGGATAATATCCAATTCTACATTCACGCCGCCTTTAATTTTTAAAGCTGTAAAGCCCTGTTTAACGAACTCACGCGCTTTCTCAATCGTCTCCATTTCCGGCATAATTCCAATCGTAATACTGGTTCGAATACAGTCCCGATAACCACCCAGAAGCTTCCATAAAGAAACACGACAGGATTTTCCCAAAATGTCCAGGAGTGCCATGTCAATAGCCGCCTTTGTGGAAGGAAAGGCTTCGAGTTCTGTTTTCAACGCTTCCAAAATCTGGAGAGGACGAAGTGGATCCACACCTTTGAGAAGTGGAATAATTTCATTAAGCTTTTGAAGGACTATGGCTGCGGTTTCACCCGTTATCTCTTTATCGGGAGCCGCGCAACCAAAGCCAACAATTCCCGTACTCGTCTCCAATCGGAGGAAAACATTCGTTGTGTGCTCGATTGTTTCATAAGCAATCGTATAAGGTTCTGATAAATGAAAATCAACAGACCAAAATTCAATTGTAGAAATTATCATAATATTGTCAAAATAAATTTATGACTGATAATACATCTAGTTTACGAATAATAATACTTAAAATTTGCCTGAATGTTCAATTACAGCATGAAAACAGGTTTGAAATAAAAGCAGAAGTTATGTGTGATTGTAACGTAAGGTTAGACACTTCCACCAGGAATTACTAAATCTATAATATTCTAGGGGATCTTTTATTCGAATTTATATTTTTGCGTCATCGCCGGTTCATCAAAAAGGTCGATTTTTTTCCATCCGGTTCCATCGGCTTTTAATGCCACTTCGGTATATTCCATAAAAATCTTAAAAAGCGGTACGCGCAAATCGACCGGAATTTCCTCAATCGGTGAATATTCCGGATGAATGCGCACGTTCATCACTTCCGGATGCGGGATCGCGGCATGGGTTCCTTCCAGCTTGTAACCAAGTTGTTTCAATAAGTGAACCATGTGTTGAGCGCCTTCGATTTCCTGATGGACACCTTTTATCATGATGGCATCAAGACAGCGCTGGATATGTTCCGGCCGATAGCCACATCGCGTTGGATCCGCTCCAATAGCCGCTAACATGCCGACAATGCGGCGGCATTTTTCACAATTTCCACAAGGTTTAACCCGGCCATTTTCGATATGCGCCAGATGGCAGGAAATCTGTTGTTCCTGCAATTCAGGATAACGTTCTGTCAAAATTTTCAAAATAAAAATTTCAGAAAGCGACCGAATTATCGAAAATTGAGAAATTCCCCAATTCTTGCGTTGATAATATTGACTCATCGCCAGATCAAAATAGCGACTCTGATCATAAAGCCCATCGTAATGCAAAACACCATCGTTATAAAGCTTTCGCGTGGTATCGTACTCATCCCCTATCACCACGCGCGAAATCCCGCGTTTTCGAACCACCGCCAAAACCCCAAACAGAAAAACCGGAACCGTATAAAGCCGAATGGGATATTCATCTGAACGAATCCGCTGAAAATCCTGCCGAATAAAAGGAAAGTGGCGGATCACCCAATTATACACCCGATCACAATTTGTCCACACACGGCCAGTGTTGGGATAATTCTCTTTGAAATAACGATGCGAATTCAGGGCTGTATACCAATGGCGCCCGGATTCATTTACAAAAATCGGGTGAACATCATAGCCTAATTCCTGCAATAATCCAAAACTCAGCAGACTATCTTTTCCACCACTGGAAAGAACGGCAATTTTTTGACGATCAGGCTTTGGTAAATCCGGAAGCGGTTTAAGCGGAGATTTTAATTCAATTTTTTCATAAAGGAGCTTCGCTTGCAAATAATTTTCTTTATGAATAATTGGCACTTTTGCAGCTTCACCCAGCAAAAAATGATTGGGCTCTAAAAATTTTTTTGCATAAATTTCCTGAGCAGTGTTAATGGACATATCCAGAATAAACTGGCGATCAACATCATCAAATAACCCTTTAAAAACAATTTCTTTACAAAAAAGGCCATAGTTAATCGCACCCTGGGCTGTCATCAGGTTCGCCAGATTGATTGATTGTGGCTCATCCGGTTGAAATACAGCTTCATCAAAGTGGTAGATCAAGTGATGGCTATCTTCACGCCCGTTTTGAATGATTTTATAAGGAGTTACAACCCGTTTTTTTTCAATTTTTGCCGGACCGATTTCCATTCGATCAACAACCAGTAGATTTTTAAACCAGTCGCTGGAAGCAGATAAAGGCAGTGGATCGATTTTTCCTTCAGATGACATTTTTTCCTCTTAACTAATTGATTTTATTGGAAATAATATAGATAGAAAGTATCCATTCACCGGGAGGTTTGAATCTGCCATTCCCGCATGCTTTTGACGGGAATCCATACTTTTTTAGACCAATGAATGCCCGATAATCCGCGTGCTAACCGACAGGTATGACAGAAACGTTTAATCAATTATCCCGGTGAATGGATACAAGAGAATTGTTAACCGACAGTTAAATTTCAGGTTACTTTGACTATTGATATCGCCTTCCGCTGGCATTATTTTACAGGTAAGTTTTTTTCATCGTAGATATTTTTTGAGGAAAGTGACCAGCTTTTCCCCGCCTTCCAGCAGAACATCGACGGCTGGTTTTCCATTTTCATATTCAATTTTTCTGCAGGCAGACTGCACTTCAGCCAGGGTCAAATTTTCATGATTAATTGTAATTGCCACCACTGGTTTACCGGATATCATTTCAACAGCCTGAATCTGTTGGGCCAGTGTATGGATTTTATAGCCAGGAAAACCATCATACTCGACTCGAGCCGGCGCATGCTGCAATATCACAATATCCGGTCGACCAGCGGCCAAAATCTCATAACCTCCCGGATATGCAGGATTCATCAAACTTCCCTGGCCTTCAATAATAATGACCTTCGGTTTCTGCTCATCCCAGGCACTCCAAACAGCATGTTCAATTTCACCCGAGAGAAAATCATTCACCAGTGAATCCAGGATCAGCGAATAACGGGCGCCCTGCATCCAGGCAGTTTGACCGGTTCCAACCATCTCGGTTTGGATACCGGCAGCATTAAAAGCATCTGTCAAAATCCAGGCGGTGGTTCGTTTGCCGATAGCCGAATCAGTTCCCAGCATTGCTATTTTAAGTGCCTTTACCTGTTCGATTTTACCACTAAAGAAGTGCAAGTATTTTCGATCCGGTGGTTTTCGAATATCCCGGAGTTGAACCTGATGTTGTGCCGCCAATTGGGACATCTCCGGATCTTCAGTTAAAAAATCATGCAAGCCGCAGTCGATATTCAAACCAGCCTGAATGGCCTGAATCACATCCTGCCGGGCATTTTCATTTAAACGACCGCCATCCGGCGCCAAACCGATCACCAGATGCGTTGCCGGATGGGTTGTTGATTGAGCAACTTTGATTGCTGTATGAATATCGGGAAAAATTGGAATATTGGCGGGCTTCCCATCAAGTACCTGGCCGGCATCATGACCCGCATATTTTGAATCAACAACCGAAAGAATTCGGTAGCGACGCGTCCGCCGAACCAGTCCGTGGGCGGTTTTTCCATTTGTCGTATTAAAAGCACCCTGACAATAGACGATGGCATTCCCTTCAGGAAATTGGGTCATGCTCTTCTCCCGGTCAGAATAACCACATAGCGATCGTTGGGTAAAGGATTTTTGCGATGATGCTCGATTAAAGCAATTAATCCGGCAGTAGAAGCCGGCAGAACACTTAAACCCTCATGGACCAGAATCAATTTCGAATAATTTAACATTATTTTATCGCTGGCATAACCTGCCCAGCCATGGCTCTGGCGAACGGCGGAAAGCGCCCAATCACCATCGATAGATTGCCAATTAATCAGTGGTTCATTGATAGCGGTTTCGCGAATACGGGCAGGATTTAAATTTTTACAAGAATCATAATTTTTAATAAATGCATTCACGATTGGGTTTTTCCCATACGAAGAACCAGCGATGATCTGAGGAATTCGGGAAATTTTCCCACGCCGATAGAGGCTCAAAAAGCCTTTATAAATGCCGGCAAGCGTTGTCCCATTGGACACCGGTACGGTGACAACCGCGGGAGCATCACGCAGTTCGTCATAAATTTCATTGGCAATTTCACCATAAGCTTTAAATTGTAATGCCGTATTGGCACCGCCTGGATTAGCATCATAAATGCCGTCTTTTTCAGCTCTTTCACGAGAAACCAACACGGCGTTCTCATAGTCGCCAGGGACCGGAATTATTTTAGCGCCCAAATTGACCATTTCCTCATGTCGACGGGGGTGATACATATCAGGAACATAGATGTAACATTTCAAACCTGCCATTGAAGCTGCCAGGGCAATCGCCACGCCATAATTACCACAGGTTGCTGCAGTAATTGCGTCATATCCACGACGCATGGCATCCATCGCCTGAGCGAATGCAATCCGGTCTTTATGTGTTCCTGTGGGATTACTTCCTTCGAATTTTAAAAATATTTGCCGTAAGCCCACTTCGCGTTCGATATTTCGGGCCCGGGAAAGCCGGGTATCACCCACTTCAGAATCGATGATGTCTTCATAGGCTTCAATACGTTCTTGTAAAGAGTGATTTAAATCAGCAGCAATTTTTTTCTGATTTTCAATATTGGTAGTAAAAAAGGGTGAAAGGGAAGTCGCCCCATCCAGAATTGGGGGTAAATAAAGGGTTCCGTTACCATTATGTTTTAAGTCATCAATTAATGTGCTTTCGTGATGACCTAAGTGAGGGTCATAAGTATCTTCTAACATCTCCTACTCGCTTTGTTTTATTAGGTAATTTTGAGTTACAAAAAACAGTGATTTTTTAAAGTACGACGAATTAAGTAAATATTCAGATTTCGAACGAACGTAAATTTATTAGCCATATCGCACCTCTTTATTTCAAGGTTTCATTCCTTTTTTTGAAACATATTT
Organism: Caldithrix sp.; assembly: GCA_020722815.1. Lineage (GTDB taxonomy): Bacteria > Zhuqueibacterota > Zhuqueibacteria > Thermofontimicrobiales > Sulfurfontimicrobiaceae > DYKB01. Next base: position 45,179 of record DYKB01000025.1, read on the forward strand.
AACTTGCCGATTTTCACGCTGTTCCAGGAATTTTTATATTTATTCCTGAAATTCTATATTTAAATAATGAAATCAATAATCTCCAAATGCGAAGTAACCTATTTTATTGATACTCAGGAGTTGAAAGCCTTTATGCCTTGTACGGTATCGCATAAAAGGGATGTCCTCCTGGATTAGTTCAAAATCAGTTACTTATTCATTTTAGTATTTTAGGCTATTTAATATTATTTGTATTTGATGAAAATATACTCAATATGGACCAAAAAGTTACCAAAAATTTTATTGAAATCGACGTATGACCACAACGTATTCATAAAAGAATAAAATATGCCTTCGCAGGTTCAAGGTTTAAGGTTCAAATTTCAGCGTTAAAATACATTTTTTGCTTAAATGAGTGCGTTTGAATTAAACGCTATAAGAAACTTTAGGTGGAAACATCAAATACGACGACATCCGGGAACGGTGAACCCAGAACCTGTGAACGGTTACAAAATAAATTTTATAACTCATTATAAATAAAAAAGTTAAATAATTCTTAGATTTACTTTTCCAATAACAATCCTAAACCTGAAATGTTAAAAAATTTTCTTTAAAGAGAACAGCTCATCCCTGAATGATTAGAAAGACGATATAAGCAATATATAAAATTGTAAATACAACACCTTCCCATCGATCAAGTCGTCTTCGTTTTCCTGTAAACATGTAAAGAAACAATAAGATATTCGCTAAAAAAAGCACGCCAAGGTCAATATTCGTCGTTGCAATTGACGGTATCGGCTTGATCAGGGCGCTGATGCCCAGAATAAAAAAAATATTGAAAATATTAGAGCCAACAATATTTCCAACTGCAATATCCGAATTTTTCCGATAAGCAGCGACCACCGATGTCGCCAGTTCCGGCAAGGACGTCCCCACGGCAACAATGGTCAATCCTATCAGATTTTCACTGGCACCAACCAATCTGGCAAATTTTATTGCCCCATCAACAACCATTTTACCACCAACCACCAGGGCTATTAATCCAATTATAACATAGATAATTGATTTAAAAATCGTGTACTGTTTTGACGTCGACTGTTCATCATCACCTGAAATATCTTTGGCAATCCCGAAAGTATAATAGATAAAAATTGTAAAAAATGCAAGAAAAATAATTCCATCGCCGCGGCCCAAATTAGAAATAGCGGCATTATCCAGCAAATGATCATTAATCTGAATGAAAAGCAGAAATGTCGCCATCAAACCCAGCGGAATTTCCTTCCAAACGGTTCCTTTCGATACTTTTAAAGGATAAACAATGCTGGAAATCCCCAGAATCAATAATATATTGACCATATTACTTCCCAGAATATTTCCTAATGTGATGGCATTTTTTCCTTCAATACTGGAAGTTAAATTCACAAACAATTCGGGAGCTGAAGTACCAAAAGCCACAATTGTCAACCCGATAACCAATTCAGAAATATTTAACCGTTTAGCAATTGAAGAAGCCCCATTCACAAGCAAATCGGCGCCCTTGATCAAAACAACAAATCCGGCAACCAATAAAATTACAGTCATCCTTAATTTCTCCTATTAACAGTAAATACCCGATTCAGAAAAAAATTTCCTTATTTTGAGAAGTAAACCTTTGATAATGATTACAAAATTCTTAACTTTAATATTAAATCTGACAGGCAGCAATATATATTTTTTAAATTCGACGTAGTTACTAAATTTAATATATCATCCCCACCACCGATCCTTTCGCATTTCTCTTATTTAAAATTTAAGGGAGGAAAAACTGGCTTTTCAATATTTCTTTTTAAAGAAATATATTATGCCGGCAGCGGGACATTGTACCTTATAACCGAACCCCCCGGTTTTCGAATTTCATTTTAAAACAATTTTATGACCAGACCTATAACTAATTGAAATTATTTAATTTTCCAGACAGTTTTGTATCCATTATCAGGTTGGCCAAAATTCTGATCTTTGAATTTTTTGTATTGATATTCCACAATTAAACTGAATATCCTGAATCGCCCGCAATAAACCTCAAAGGTCAATTTCTGTTTATAGGTACGATACACCACGTTCCTGGCAAAAAACGCAGAAAATCCTTTAAAATCACCACAAAATTCAATAAACTACACAATTTCGTTCGGTCCAATGATTCCGGCAGAAATAACCGTCTTCATTGCATCATCAATGGACCAACCAGGATCCCGCGTTTGCGATTCCCGCACCAATACAATCGTGCCTGAAGTTGGATTCGGTGGTGTTGGAATATAAACTTTTAATAAACGATTATCATGATTTTGATGATCGATCACGGTTCCGGTGACAAAGCCAATGGTCCAAATGCCAGGTGTTAAAAAATCAACCAGGACGGCCCGCTTAAAAACCTGCTTTTCGGGAACGGCGAGTGTCGTGGAGAGCTGTTTTCCCACCTGATAAGTCGTTTTAATAATTGGTATTCGCGTTGTAATCTTTTCAATCAGCGAAAAAATTTTCCTTCCAATCATATTACTGGCAATTAGTCCCAGGAAATAAAAAGCCACTAATAGCAGTAAAATCCCCAATCCAGGAATATGCACCCCAATAAATTCATCCAGTCCGGCCATAATTCGTTGATCTATCCCGACGTAAAGCAGTTGAACAACAAAATAGGATAATACCAGCGGGATGAGGGCTAAAAACCCCCGAATCGTATACTTTTTAAAATGTGCAAACATTTTTCGCGTCGCTATCTTTTGAATTAATGATATGCTTAAGTTTTAATTAAGACTTATCAACAAATTTTAATGATATTTTGATGTTATCACACACGGCTTGATTCAAAATAAAAAATCTGAAAAAGTACTTTTTGAATAAACTACTCACCACCATTTTTTGCGTTTAAAAAATAGAAACATCATGATAAACAGAATCAACATTATTCCCCACGTAATAAAATAGCCATAATGCCACCCCAATTCCGGCATGTAATGAAAATTCATTCCATAAACCCCGACAATAAATGTTAATGGAATAAAAATAGTCGAAATTATAGTTAAAATTTTCATAATCTCATTCAGTCGATTACTATTGGTGGAAAGGTAGGTATCATGCATACCAATTAACAAATCCCGGAAAATATCGAGGGTTTCGATGATTTGAATGATATGATCATATAGATCGCCAGAAAAAACCAGTGTCGCTGGTTTAATCAGTTTCGAATCGCTCCGTTGAAATTTGCTGATAATTTCCCGAACGGGCCAAATTGATTTCCGAAGATATATCATCTCACGTTTAAGTTTATGAATTTTTTTCAGGGTTTGCTCTTTCGGTCGACTCATTATCTCTTCTTCGAGAGATTCAATTTTTTCGGCGATTTTTTCAAGTGTATTAAAATAACTATCAATGATCAGGTCCATTAAAGAATATACCAGATAATCCGCACCCATTTTGCGAATACGGCCCACAGAATTTTGAAGACGCAGGATAATGGGTTCAAAGGTATTTCGTTCCATTTCTTGGAAAGTGAAAACCATTCGTTCACCCAGGATGATACTCACCTGATCAGTTCGAACTTCATTTAATTCTGATTTGAATTCAACCAGTTTCAGAACGATAAAAATGTAATCTGCATATTCCTCCCATTTTGGCCGATGGGTGGTATTTAAAATATCTTCCATGAGGAGTGGGTGAATTTTTAACTTATTTCCAATATAATCAATGACTTTTATTTCATGTAAACCATCAATATTTATCCAGGTATTCGATGGTTTTTCAGAAGGGGGAAAGCAATTTTCGATTGAAAGCGGAAAATCGCGATCAAAATGTTCTTCATCATAGATTATTTTTGAAAATTTAATTTTATCCGTCTTTTGCCGCCCCAGGTGAATCAGGGAACCCGGTATGGCTCCATATTTCCGGTTTTTTTTATGAATATAGCTTAACATATCGCTATGACTTTCCAATAAGTTGATCAATAATAATTAATAACAAGTTTTGTCGGTATCCTTTCACAGGTACCGGGTTCACTGATCCCGGTCATCGATGTATTTTATGTTTTTATAATTTTGCTGCTAATAGCGCTTAATTCAAATGTACTTATGCAGTCAAAGAGGTTTTTTATCGCTGAACTTTTAACCTTGAACCTGTGAACGCATACCTTTTTCACGCCAACAAACCAGCGAAAATATTTTGTTAAAATTGAATTTTATTATTGTGAAAAAATAAGGACTAACATGAGAAAAGGCAGGATTTGAAACACCGCTTTTTCTCCCCGATACGAATCCATTCAATAGGAAAAATACTTTATCTTATCTAAAGACGACAATTTGATAAAATTAATTCCGGAATTTAAAATATTTTATGCTTTCCATACGCGTGAGTTACGCGTCAAAGTTGATAAAATTAGTTCTGTGATAATTCTATTCTACGGTCAATTTATTGAAATGATACTCACAAAATCATGTGTTTATTTTTCAACTGTTCTATTTTTTGAACATATTTTTTAATATCAAATTTTCGTTCGAGACCGCCAGCGTTCATATAGCGAATTTTTCCAAAAACCGGTCGCTCTGGCCAGGCCCGATCATGTTTCCCAAAGCACCAGGCCACGCCAGCAAAACCATTGGGATCACGACCATCCAGTTCATATTTATTATTCAAATAAAGTGCTGTTTTAAAAGCCGTTTCAGGCTCTGGTGACCATTCTAAAATTTTTTTACCCCAATACATGCGCATGTAACCCTGCATTTTGCCGGTTAAAACCATTTCCATTTGCGCCGCATTCCAGTACGGATCATGCGTTTTGGCCTGTTCAAATTCTTCAAGAGAGTAGTTATATTGCCTTGGATCAAATTGATGTTCGGCTAAAGTAGCACGTGCCCAATCCGGCAAGCATTCATAATGATCATAAGAAGAATTAAAAAAAACAAAATTCATGCTCAATTCACGGCGAATTATCAGCTCGTCGAAAAACTTATCCACGCCAGGCTGATCTGCCTCCAGCGCTTTCAACGCAATATAAAGGGGAGAAATCTGGCCAAAATGTAGATACGGGCTCATATTTGAACAATAATCCAGGGATGGATCATTTCTTAAATTGGTAAAATCTTTAAATTTCAAATTCAAAAAATTATCCAGGTTAATTTTGGCTTGAGAAGTTCCTCCTTTAAACAAACCGGAACCACGAACATTTCGATCAATCGACAATTTTTCCAATGCCGTATCGACATTAGAAATATCAAATTCTTCAAAATCCAATGGTTGATTTAACGAAGCAACTTTAATATGGTATGAATCCAAGGGCTTCAAAAAATATTCCAATCGCTGATTGATTCGGGGGCGAAGGGTTGCGGCTGAATAATTTTCCTTTTGCGAGGCTACCTGAACAGGTACAACCACATCACTTTCCACCTGAACCATTAAACAATCCACCCGTTCGGCAACATATATTCGCCAGGCACGCTGAATTCTAAGATAACCACCATCAGTAATAACCAGATCAGCCTGAGAAGCCACTTTTAAAGCCGCCCGTTCTGGTGATTCATGAAGAATAAGCATTCGAATACCACGATTTTTTAAAACTCGCTGCGTTTCGCGCAATCCTTCCAGCATGAATCGATAATGACGTTCGTTTGCTTCAGGAAAATTATCCGTGATGCCCAAAATCACTAGCAGCGGTTTATTCAATTCATTCGCTTTTAAAATCGCCGCTTCAAGGGCATGGTTATATTCAGCCCGTTGAGAAGCCTGCATCCAGTATAAAACATATTGCCGTTTTTGAAGCGGCTGCTGATTCAGGAATTGAACCCGTTCTTTTTGTATCATCGCATTTATTCCAAAAAAATATCAGGTGCTTGCAGCACCTGTATAAATTATTCATTTTGATATGCCAATTTCCAATGCCAGAAAATGACAATTAAAATCACAACAAAAAGGGAAATTATTCCACCCATAATGGCGGCAGGATGAGGATTTTGAATGATGTGTTTGATAGAACCTAACAAAATCATTGCGCCAGCAACAAGCGGGACAAGCGCTAACTGATATCGAATAATGATCAGATAAAAAAGCAGCAATAAGACGCCTGAAATTATCCCTTTTATCAGCCAGAATGAAATATTACCCGCCGCCGTAAGATTGGTTGAAATTAATCCCCAAACAATAATTAACAATGCAAAAGGGACTTTTAACTTTGTCCAGTTTTTGGTGTAATAATTTGCAGCCAGGAAAATAAGTATAAGCAGTGTGGTGCTAACAATCAATCCCGTAAATGGTGAAAAAGCCTCGGCGAGCCAGGGAAGATAACTGGATACGGCATCATAATCCGCCCAGTCCGGAACGAGTGATGGCGCAAATCGGGAAACTACGGCTTGCAGGCCAGCGAATAAAAATCCCAGGCCAAATCCTTTTATATATTGATGCCACTTTTGTTCCTCCAGGCGTGGAATTTCCAGCTTGTGGATAAACCCAATGACCAGCGCCAAGCCAGCCGCCATTACCAGCACACCCAGAATAAGGAAACCGATAGTAATGGCAACCTGATTTTTAAGCGGTTCCGCCGTTGAAAAATTAATCGTAATTGCCGGCCATTGATTAAAAGCTTCGATTATCTGAATGACAAAAATAATTCCGGCGAAAATTAAGAACATTCGTACCGAGAATTTTTTCCGACTCCAGGCGATAATGGCATTCACCACCGCAATCAATATAATGATAACGCGCAGGATGTTGGTTAAAATATTCACTATCTGCGTCATATTTTGTTCATTTCGCTCCTGTCGTGCCCAATCTTCAGGGACATAAACAAACCGATAGCTATCAGCAATTTCATCACCTGAAATTTTGACGCGTAATCTGGCTTCCCCTTCTTTTAATGGTTGGTGAAGCGTATCAGCATACGTAACGATCCAATCCATTCGTTCCTTTAGTTTCGCCGGTTCGATCGAAACCTGTTTAAGTTCCTCCGGTTTGAGCTGAAAGCGATTTACGATAACCGAATCAGCCAATTTTTTAGCGTCAGTTTCGGCTAATGAAGCGCCGGGCCGACGTTCCGGTAACTGATGGAGAAAGCGTAACACTTCGCCGGTATTTGAAATAAAAACCTGATACTCTTCGGCTCGTTCGGCTAAATCGCCTTCAAATTGGGCAAATCGAACCCGCCATTGCGGCGGAGAAATAAAACTTCCCATTAATTCCCGATATTTTTCTTCACCTGCAGTTTGCCAGATGAAACGATCATTTTGATCATTCGGCGTTTCGAGTGTAGAAAGTGTTTTCCAGGAAGCGGATAAGTTTATATTTTTTTCGGTCAGCGTCTTATTCGCAATTTCAACAGCCTCTTGACGGGTCAAATTCATTTTTGGGGCTTCATTTTGGAAACTGGTGGAGATAAACCAGAGAATCACCCCTAAAACCCCGCCAAGCCCCAGTATTAAATTCATCCGCAATGGTGCCGGCGTGACAGCAATGGTTTCAATTTCTTCAACCGCAGCTTCCGATGCGGCTTCGTTGGTTGGCTGCCAGGCACGATTATAGTCGGCTTCGGAGACTTCTGTCAATTTTCGTTTTTTAAGCCAATACCATAAAATAATGAATAATGGGACAACGGTCAAAATAATGACGAGGAGTTGATCAACCCAAATTCCTGCCGCAGTCGAAACGAAAAGGGGCAGTGCGAACCAGACCACATCATAAACAAAATGCATCACAATGGCAGGAAGCAATCCGAAATAGAGATACAATCCGCCAAAAGCAAGTGCAGGAATAAATAATTCTATAATTCGTGCATAAGCGGGTTGTTGGGGATAATTGGCATGACCAGCACCAAACACAAGCGCCTGAATCACCAGCGCGATGACAATCATTAAACGCCGTTTACCAAATCGGTCGCCAATGAGTGCAGCGCCCGCCAGTGGAATTGCCCGGAACATACACTCTTCCCAGAAACCGGCATGGAGGGAAATGGCGATTGAAGAGAGCCAGGGGAAATAGGTTGCGAGAATGTCCGGCTCGAATAATGCTTCAGATGGTGACCACCAGCCCAGCAATTTTGTCGCAATAAAATAAACCGCTACATCGAAAGCCAGGAATATCGCAACCATGATAAAACCACCGATGGTTTGCCCTAATATTGATTTTGAATTGGCAACACCGGGCGACCAGACACGCCAGAATTGAATTTGGTCCGGGAACGCTTTTCGGGTTAAGCTTTCGGCCACCATAAAAGTCAATCCCAGCAGACCAAACTCTGCCAAGAAAATAACAAGCAATTGCAATATTTGCTGAAAGAAAAATCCCTGCGCTGAAATGGCGGTATCGTAACTCATCCAGGCTAACGGCCAATTATTGATACTCACCAATACCTGTAAGGCAGCGATAAAAGCCGCCCAAAAAATCGGCTTACGCCATTGCAGCCACTTTTTTCGTAAGAGATAGAAAATTCCCCCGATACAACCAGCGATACCATATAAAACTGCCATCACAATCAAATCGGCAGAGGCGATGGTCTCATTGGCCGAACGCATTTCCTCATACCGACGTGAAAATGCTTCGGGGATTTTCATGAAGTGTGTCAACTCGGTCAGCTTATCCCCACCAACCACCAGGCGCAAACGGTATCGGGCTTCTCCGATTTTTTCATTTTTTCGTTCATAAACGAAGGAATGGTCAGTTCGCTTTCCCGGCCGTGCCTCCTGCGATTTTTCGACCAATTCGTAAGGGGCAAAATCGATATTCCAGGATTCTCGTGCAGTTTTTTCGGCGATGGATAATGCCGAATCTGCCGCTAATGCGGCGCCTGCCTGATTTTCCGGGAGTTTTTCCCTGAATCCATACGGTTGGCCGGCAGGGGTGAATCGAATCATCGTTTCGTTGGTTTCATTTTCCTTAAAATGACGTACACGCCAGGTATATGGCGAATAAAGACCTTCGCTTAGAAATTTTCGAAAGGCTTCAGTTCCACCAGCTTCAAGCTCAACGAAATTTTGAACAACATTATCCAGGCCAAATGAAGCCGCGGTTTTATATCCTGCCGGCCCCCAGTGATGTTTTTGGGAAAGTGAATCAGCCAACTGCAAGGCGGTTTCCCGATCCATTTTTAAATCAAGATTAATAAGCGGAAACGCTTGGGGAAAAAATTTGAGTGTAAAAAAAACAGAGCCAATTGATACAATTGCAAATACAATCCAGAAAATCGGTTTTCGAAACATACTCCTCCACTCCTTTTTAAATTATTTATCAAATTAAAAACTTTGAAAAAATACATGACAATACCCGGCAAACATTGATTACCCGAATTATTCATAAATTTTACCACGAAGGCTCGAAGGCACGAAAAAAACAAGATGTTACAGATCATGATATAATTGAGTTTTATTTTTCTTCATTTTTTAATCCTAGAAAAGATATGACAAATTTGAATTGATTCAATAATGCGATAACTCATTTGAAATAATAGTATTAAATGCCGTATGATAAATTCTTAATTCTTTTTCGTGCCTTTGTGTCTTCGTGTCGATGAATTTTTCAGGATTACCAGCCACCACCGCCACCACCGCCACCACCACCGCCCGATGAACCGCCCCCTCCACTGCCGGAACTGGAACCAGGAGCCGTTGATGAAGATGAAATAGCCGAAGAAAAAGACGCTCCCAGACTTGAAGCAAAACCGGCAACACCCAATGAACTCCAATTTGTCCCGCTGTACCAGCCGGGTGAATAAGTCGGCGTCTGCGTCGATTTTGAGAGAACATCAGCAAATTTTTCACTCCAGGCGTTTTCCACGCCCAACGCCAGCGCATACGGTAAATATTTTTCAAACAATTCAGGTGTTTTTTCCGGGGCCTGCAGGAAATTCAAACGGTCTTCTTCAGCAACTTCGAGGTATAATTTAAAGCCTTCGATTTGGTCCATCATCTGACGCCCGAAAATTGTCGGCGCTTTTAGCAGATGATAAAAGAGAAAATTAATCATAATGATGAAAATAAAAATGATAGCGGTATATGATGAATAGATGAAACTAAAAAATACCAGACCAGCAATTTCACCAATGACGAAGGGGAGTGAAAATAGGGAGAGAAATATGGTGCCAATTAAATAGAGGCCTTTTTTCGCACCTCTTAACGCTAACGTACTTCGCCAGGAGCTAAATACTTTTATCACCAGCGAAACAGTCCCGACTGACCAGCCTGCCAGCCAGATTATGATGAAAATCGCGCCAATTTTTTCCGGCATCCAGAAAATCGTGGCGATGAGTGTCAAAATGGAAATAATCGCCCCCGGAACCAGGTAATGCGAATTAAGAATGAAATATTTTTCTTCAAAATCAGATTTTAAACTTTTTTTCAATGCCTTGACAGCACCACCGATGGTGAGATGATTCGAGTTGGTTAACTTAACCACTTTTTTGCTCTGAAAAAGTTTTTGCGCAACGGCGAGTTCGCCCCGGGAAAGGATTGAATCACTGGCACTATTTTTCGTCAAGGTATACTCTCCGCTATCCTCTTTAATCGATAAATACCCTTTGACAGCCATGCTAATAATTGCTGATGCAAAAACACGGTCACTATAGCCCATTTTCAGGATATATCGGGCAGCTTCCGGCGATATGCCTTTGGGTGGTTCAAAAAGTGGGTAAATAGCCCCTTTCGCCGGGTCTTTCCCAACCTGAAGCCAAGTAATGATGTAATATAATAAAAGTAGCAGGAGCCCTCCCAGGGCTAATAATGTACTTTGATTATCCTCAATAAAATAATTGAACTTATCTTCAGAAGTCGGCGCCTTTACAATGCCTTTTGGCCAGGAGACAGCAATGGTAAAACCTTCGCCGGGTTCCAAGGCTCTTGTTGTTTTAAAAACAGGATGACCCCAGCGATCCTTTTCAAACAAAAAATCCTGCCCGGTCATTCCCTCAAATCCAACATAGCCAGCGTGGTTCAAAACCGCAGCACCCGGCGGTAATTCAATGCTAACCGCCACTTTCTCAATAGCAAAGTCCCAGCTACTACCGGTGACGTTCCAATACAACTCATCAAATTCGGGAAAGAAACCCAATTGCCGATTCGTCCGATAGGTAATTTGATACCGATACTCCCCTGGATCAAGAAAAATATTTTCATCCCCGATATAAATTTTGATGCCATTCGACTCCCGCTTGAGATGATAAGGTTCTTTGACACCATCACGAAGTCCCTCTTCGACATCAAAACGCACGCGAATCCGATTTCCAAACCGATCCGGATAATCAGTCGGAAAGGAACGAAAAATTCCCCGCTTAATCTGATTTCCCTCAGCCAGGACTTTTATCGTTTCTGTCACTTTCATACTGGCATCGGTATAAACGACAATCTGACTCTGATATTCCAGAATACGCTCTTCCGCCAGCAAATGCGTCCAGAACGACCCAAGTAGTAGAATCCAGATATATCTTAATTTTGACAGTTGAGATCCCATATTTTACCTTATCAAATCGTGAATTTAAAATTTTACCTGTGGCAGTTCACGTTCTTCTGGTTTCTCGACTTCGAAAAATTCTTTTTTTTCAAAATGAAATGTACTGGCAATAATATTTGCCGGAAAGGAATCCACCAGAATGTTCAAATTTCTGACGGTTCCATTATAATATCGGCGGGCCATTTGAATCTGGTTTTCGATTTCAGCCAGTTGCGTTTGCAGATGAATAAAATTTTTATTGGCTTTTAGATCGGGATAAGCTTCAGCAACAGCAAATAATTGCGCCAGTGAACGGGTCAACGCATTTTCTGTTTGGCTTTTTTCTCCGATCGCGCGAGTATTCATGGTTCGAACACGCAGATCAGTTATTTCCTTAAGTAATTTCTGCTCGTGGCCCATGTAACCTTTAACCGATTCGACCAGATTGGGAATCAAATCCACCCGACGCTTAAGCTGTACATCAATGCCGCTCCAGCCTTCTTCGGCCATGTTTTTATAGCGAACAAATCGGTTGTACAGCATGATTAACCAGATAATCAGAACAACCAGAATTATCAGAACTAAAACCATCGGATTCATATTCGCTCCTTAAATGATTTATTGCTTTTTTGCAATTTCAGAAAGATAGAAAAGTTTTTTTAAAAATTCAAGGTTATATTTGAAAAGCTCTTGATAATTTCTAATCGCAGATAATTAAATCTATTCAGAAGAGTTATAAACAAGGTGGGATTAAATTATCAGGTTAATTTTTCGCAGAATAAGTCCAGATTTTGGGCTCGAATTTTGGGTCATTCTTCAATTCCATTAGTTCCAGACCAATCCCCATCACCAGGAAACCTTTTTTTTCAGCATACTTAATGACAGTGTTATCAATATAAATACTGGCCAAAATCCCAATTAGTTTTAATTTACGAAACTCAGGAAAAATCGCCCAAAATAAATCGATTTCTTTAATAAATTCATCTACATGCTTGTTTTTTAAAGTTGATTTGGTGCTATTCAGAAAAATATATTCATTTGTAACACCAATTAAATCAAATTCCTTGGTTTGTCCATCTTCTAATTCTAAAATACGCCGAACCATCAAATCTTTAATAGTGACATCGTATTTTTGCTTAATAATGGCTGCAAAGTTTGGAAATACAATATCTTCAACCAGCTTCCCCCATTTATTGACAACGTCACCCCATCTTTGATTCATCCGCCGGGTTTCAATATCCCTTAACTCCTGGGATTTTTTCATTTCATCCTTAAATTCTCCCATTTCATTTTTAAATTCTCCCATTTCATCCTTAAATGCTCCCATTTCATTCTTAAATGCTCCCATTTCATTCTTAAATTCTCGCATTTCGTCCTTAAACGCGCGCATTTCATCCTTAAATTCCCGCATTTCATTTTCTAATCGCGTGAGTCCCCGATTCACTTTTTTAAAACCCATATTGGTCTGGACAATAAATTGTCCCAACAAGGTTTCAAGACGATCCACTTGCTCTTCAATATCGTAATTCATGATGCCTTCCTAATTTTTATAGTACCTAAATTAAATTTATACATAATTTATGAAAAAATCAACATGAATTTTCTTAATCACATTTAGAATTTTTTTTTTTAATAATAAACGAAGCAACCTCAGTACCAAAACGAGGTTGCTTCCCTGTTTATTAAAAATAACTGAATCGACTACTTTTGGATAAGATTTTGAAATTTAGCAGTATTCCGAAATTCCCGCATCATGTTTTCATGATGAATCGGGTCTTCGATTTTTTGCGTGTGACAGGTTAAACAGTTTTGATTGGAACCAATGGGGAATGGGAGGTTGCTATATTGCATGGGCTGCAAATTGTCCCGATTCCAGCCAAAAACATTGTTGGCTGGATAAAGCGCATGCGTGGCACCATGGCAGGCTTCACAACGGATTCCCGCATTATCGGTCCGGACGCGATAAAGTTCTTCATAACCGGCAGTCCACTGATTATAGCCACTTGCGCCGGAGACAGGTTGTTCATAATCCACATGGCAATTTAAACAGTCTGGCTGCTTTATCCACGGCATGCGGGGATTAATTTCTGCCTGTGAAGCGACCTGTTTGGATTCCAGATGTTTCATCAATCGCGCGGCACCTTTCTTTTGCTCCTGACCTTTTAAAAGCCCCAGCGCATGTTCAGCGATGTTTCCATGGCATTCGACACAAGTTACCTCCAATGCCCCATGGACCCCGCGCACACACCGGGTATTACCCTCTGGATTGGCAGGATGACATAAGGCACAGGCATCGGCAGTCCCGATGTTCATATAATTAGCATGCCACCCATGAATCGCGGTTGACATATTTAACAGCAGCGAATCACCTTTGGCACCGACTGCAACATCCTCATGGCAGCTCTGACAGCGTTTCGGCTGGCCTTTTTTTGCCTCCTCCAGCAAATTTGTCCCACTCAGTCGATCATGGACTTCCAGAATATTGCTGCCGGTTTCTGCGGATAGGCCGGCGACTCCATTTACACGCCAGCCCCCGCCATGACAATTTCGACACCCAATTTCGGTTGAATTGGGTGCCACAACTTTGGTTTTCGCTAAAATGGCACCAGTGGCCACATCACGCGCTTCGATACTAAATAATGGATAAGGATTAAACGTACCATCATCCGGATAGGGAACGACCGGAATCCATTTTGCCACAAAGGCATTTTGACTCATCTCAAATGTAAAGTCCCCTTGCAATCCCGATCCCGTCAAACCCGTATTTTCTTTCAGATCAGCCCCAAAAATTGTTTTCGCGTATTTCCAGAAATCGACATGTTTCGAGGGATTTTCATAGCCGGATTCTACCGAATATGATATTTTGATACCATCCATTACCATTATGGGTGGATTTCCGCGTTTAATCAGTTGGGCTTCCAGGGTATTCGCCGGGGGTAAGATAACAAACCAGGGATCACCATCCGTTACACAATGCATCCCCAAATCATTCCAGACCAGCAGAACATATTCATCCTTTTTTGAATCAAAGGCGGGAATTTCTTCGAAATGTTGCTGCGGGACAGGGAATGGCTCTGGTGTTTCCAGAATTTCCTTTTGATTCAATTCCTTCGTCATATAAGCTGCCAGGGCTTTCTTTTCCACGTCAGTCCCGATAAATGGCGGCATATAATTCAATATTTTCCCCTGTCCATCCAGTAATGCCAGAATCCCCATATAAGGATATTTTTCAATTCGTGGTAAAATGTCATTTCGAATACCACCGACAGTATGGCAACTTGAACATTGTAATTTAAAAAGCTCCTTTCCGGCTTCCTGTCGATTTTCAGGGGTGATTTCTTTAATTTGGGTCCATTTCGCATTCTTCAGAACGCCTTCTTTATTCAGCCGGTCAAGGTCGGTGGTCATAAGCGAATTGCTAAACATGAATTGATTGATAACAAACGGTTTGCGGGCAATTTCACGAATATATTCGAATCCACCCATCCAGCATAAGCCAATAGCAACCAATACAAAAGTGAGAATTTGTTGCATTTTCCGGCCGGATTTAAAAATAAAATAGATGCCGGCTAAAAAGATCAGAATAGTCGATACAATTAAGACGGTCACAAATGGTGCTGTTTGGTGATTCAATACAAAAGTCGTTTCCCGAACTGCCGCTGGAACAGAAAAATAGTACCAGATCCCGCTCGGAATAAGTCCAATTAATGGATAGAGCAGCCATTTGCTGCAATAGCGTAACATTTTATTACGAAATTCACCGGCTTTTAAGAAAACCGAAGTCACATAACCAAATAGTCCCGCAAACATCATGGCGACAAAAGTCCGGAAAAAAAGCGATGAAAAATAGGTCGGATTAAAAAATCCATCCCCAAAGCCCTGTGTTTCCAGCCATTTCCCAGGCGTCAGCATGAATGAAAGGATGCCATTGATAATAACCAGGCTGAGCCAGGCGAATAAAAAGTAAAGAAAAGCCAATAGCAGGCGTCCTTTGCGTTCAAGCTTCTCAAATTGATAATGATAGATTAATAATGAAAAAATTTCACCAACAAAGAAGACCCACTCAATCGCCCACCCGAAAACAAACGCATGAATGAGTTTTGAAGTCCCGGCAGGATTTACCAATGAAATGATAAACCAGATTCCTACCCCTGTCATTCCACCGAAAACCATGGTTAATAATAAAAAGAACCAGGTATGTTTTCGGACATACGTATGAAGGTCCTGGCTATTTTCCCGATAGCCTTTTAAATCCGTCAACCAGATAAAAGCACCACCACCGACGGCAAGATGGGCGATATAAACATGGACAATTGAAATCAGCGCAATTAAAGTGCCTCCCCCCAGCGTGGTTAATTCCCATATTGGATAGTTCATTATGCACCCCTCCTTTCATTGGCTGCCAGCGCGAGTTTTAACATGTAACCAACGATAACCAATCCCGCCACAAAAATGACCAAAAATAATGTCAGAACGCGGTATTGCGGATTGAGTTCGAGCGATTCCAGCTTAAAAACATCATCAAGATATAGTGAACGTAAATTCACCCGATTGATTACCATAACAACCATGGTCGCAATCAGGTGTACGAGCGTCGGGATGAGTTTTCCCATAAAAGCCATCACAATCGACCCAATTCCCAGCGATATCCCCACCATCAAAATAATCGTATAAAGTAAATTTTTACCCATGAAAGCCAGCATCAAATCCCGGGGCAACGCAATTAAGAACCAAAGTCCGATGACAACCTGAATACAGGTAGCAATGGCAAAAATTTTCAGGCCGGCACGGATATTTTTTGCAGCACCAGCGACTTTTTTCTTTTCGCGAAACGACCAGATCAGAGACGCAAAAAGTCCGGCAATGGCAATCGATGCGATGACAAAATGTAAATAACGCGGAATAAAAGTCGGATCACTGACGTTTAAAATCGTTCCGCGGCTATTATTAAAATACGCTCCCCATTTTTCGGGTTGAACCATCAAAGTCAGATTATTGACATACGTAAAGCCAATGTAAAGCAAGATCAAGCTCGTTATGGCAATTGAAACGAGCGAAAGTGTTGGCGATGTTTCATATTTACGAACAAAAATATAAGCGCTATAATACGCCAGAATGAGCAGGGGAATTACCAAAATCCAGAAAACTGCCATCAGCACTGAGCTGGAATAGATGAGATGCCCATAAATGACTTGAATAAACAGTAATGGTGCCACCCCTAAATTGACTCCCAATGCAAAACCCGTGGGAATTTTTCGGGCAATCGCACCGGAAAAACTGTCATCTAAATTTTCGTTCGGATTTCGCAGGCGAGAGAAAAAAATTAACAAACTTCCCCCCAGAATGACATTAATAACCAGGATGTGAAGCAAAAAAGTCACCACATCCAGTAAATAAAAAAACCAGGCTGGTGCCGGAATTGTATCCGGCACTGGAATAAGTTTCGTTGGATCCATTCATAACTCCTTTCATGATTGGCTTTGATTTTGTTTAGGTGGCATTTTTTTATGCATAAAAACCATTGAAATAACAAAAATAAAAATCAATACCCCCAGAATCCCGATTTCCACCATGTGATGCTGAAACAACTCGGGGAAATACGCTGTTTCCACACTGATAACCAGAATCCGACGAATGGCAGCGATTAACGCCACAATGAGAAAAGGTTCAGCGCAAAGGGTATGCTCGGTGTATGAAATTCGGACGGTGTAGAGAATTTCCAGCACCATCAGCATCAGCAGGATCTTATTTAAAATTTCCACCACCCAACGGACGAAACTGGATGCCGTTGGATAATGAATCAGGGTTCGGGCAGCATCATAGATAAGAAATAAAGTAACTAGGAACAGGAGAATCGCAATAACGATATAAATGATATTTTCACCCAGTTCAAATCCATCAATAATTAATTTTCTGGATTTTGTTGGATTCAAATTTTCACCCACCTCCTTCAAAATTAAGTGAATCCTCCTGGAAAGTTGATCATGTAATCAATTTTAGCAAAATGATTATAATATTTCAAGGAAAATTTTACAAAAATTTAAAAAATATCGGCCACGAAGACTCAAAGACCTGAACAAATGTAAAAAAATTCACAAGCTTAAAAAATGACCACAGATTTCACAGATTTATTTCCAGCCTATTTAATAATGATCTGCGAAAATTTGCGTAATCTGTGGCTTATTCTTTTTTAAGAACGGCTAGCATCTTTTTTTTTTTCAAAATCGGGAAGATAACTATTTCTCCTATACAAAATTCTTGACTATTTCCAGAAAGTTTATTATATTTGAATGAAAGTTATTCACTTGCGCCCGTAGCTCAGTTGGATAGAGCAACGGACTTCTAATCCGTAGGCCGTGCGTTCGAATCGCACCGGGCGTATTTTGTAAAGCTCACCTCAAAGTGAGCTTTTTTATTTTCAGCGCACAGTAAAAAATAGCAACCCGCTTCTTTTATATTTTCACCAAAAGCCAGGAACCAAACGCCAATAGCCAGAAGCCAACAGCCCCCCTAAACCTCCAGCGCCTGCGCCGCTTTTTCATACTCTTCCGGTCGGACATAAATAATGTAAGCATAACAACATTTTCCGTCACTGATGCCACTGGAAGCACTGATATTCACGTGAGCCTGATACAATTTTTCATGAACTTCGACCAATGCGCCAAGCCGGTCGTCACCCTGCACCATCAACGCCAGATGTGGACCTTCCAGATTCAGCCGGGCTTTTTTCGCTTCGTTGATTAATTTGGCCGAATCTTCCGGAAAAAGACACAACTGCGTGCGCATAATCCCTGCCGGCACCGCCGTGAAAGCCAACAAATTGATTCCCAATTCCGCCAGCCATGAAAGTATTTTGTAAGCCTCTCCCGGCTGATCTTCTACCGTGGTGTAAAAATATTCCACACGAAGAATGTTATTTTCCATGTTTCAAGCTCCTTATTTAATGAGTGATTTTATTTTAGCCGTTGAAAACCACAGATTTTGCCAATTTCATAGATAAAAAAAATATAAATCTACGAGATTTGGAGTGTGATTCGTTTCATAAAAATCTCATTTTAAAGCTTAAAAATCAAGGGAAAAATAATTTTCATCGAGTTTTTTTTGACAGAATAATTAAATGAGTGCATTCAGTGCGTGAATGCCTGCCGATGGAGTCGGCAAATAAATAATTTTCCACCATTAAATTCACAATGTTAGCTCCTAAAAAATCATTCTGCCACTTAATTATTCTGCCATTAAAAATATCAGATGTATTCGCCAGTTATGTTACCGACCTGTTTTTAGCGGAGATAACTGATAAAAAATTAAAGCGATTGATGAAAAATGAAATCATTCGTCGTTTGACCCGTTATCAACATACCATCAGAATCCTTGAATTGAAATATCAAATGGATTTCAATACTTTTAAAGCACAAAATGTTGTATCGCAAAAAAATTATTCTGAAGAAGTCGAAAATGATTTTTGTAATTGGGAAATGGCAATAGATGGTGTCCGGACAATGGAAAAGAAGTTGAAGAAACTTCGAGGGATATCGAATGACTATATTCCAGTTGAAGAATGAAATTGTTGAAATTGCAACAAAATTCAGCCGAACTAATTCACAAGCTCCAGCCTGGGAATTCACGATTCGAGAAGTTCCTGCTTCGAGATAAAAAACTACTATCTTTAATCGAAAAGCTGGCACTTTTCGATGATGAGGTTACCAAACAGGAATTGGGTAACCAGTTTGCCGACTTCGTCAGCAGGCATTCACGCAGAGAATGCACTCCGAGTTTTAGCTATTCCAGATTAAGCGACTTATTTTTGTAAAATAAATTTACGCGTTTGCCGAAAACTACCCGCTTTCAACTGACAAAAATAAATCCCACTCGACAAATTATCCCCGCTAACCACCACAGAATGCCAGCCAGCCCCCTGAAATGTATCCAGCAACTGAATAACTTCCCGACCGGAAATATCATAAACCGTTAATAAAACCTGGCTATCCTGTGGCAAAAAGTACCGAATCTGCGTCGCTGCATTAAAAGGATTTGGAAAAGGTGCCTGTAAAATAAATTCGTTGCTTAAAACGGATCCATTTGCAGGATTCTCAACTGCATTCACATAATCGGTTGGAAAAGGCGATTTTGTCAGCACGAAATAGAGCCAGGCCGTGGGTGCGAGGCCGGTCCAGGAAGAGAGCCAGCCAAACGGATCATTCGGCCAGTGATCAGGAGAACAGGGCATCCCGCCATCTGTTCGCTGCAGGGAGAGGAGCATATTCAGAAAATAGGGCGCGTCCTGACCACCAGCGGAAATATATTGTGCGGTTCCCTCGCACCAGACACTTAATGGCCCCTGTCCGTCAAAACCAACAAGATTACCGGAATTATCGGTGGTGATCAGGGTGCGACGAACAAAACTCAGCGCCGCATGAGCCATATCGGGTCGATTTACCCGGTAGGTGCGGGCAAATTCGCCCACCCAGGTGGCCGCGTCCATGGCGATACCGGGGTCGGGATAATCGCTCAGACCACGCCACCAATACTTTAAAGCCGCGTCCCAGACCTGCATCAGCAAATACTTTTTAATTAAATTAGCCCGATCATAATTTTTGGTTAAAATCATGGCCCACCAGGTGTCCACCGTCCCCTCCGTGCTGGGAACGACTTTCCCTGATGAAGTGACCTGTTTTTCCAGCCAGTTCGTCCCCTTCTCCAATGAGGTCATCGCCGGCGCATCGCCCGATTTTCGAATATATTCCGACAAAGCAATAATCCACCAGGCCTGATCCCCCACCCATTTATCGTCCGCAAGTTCAGCACCGGTGGCTGGATGCCAGGTGCGCGCCCAATGGCCGTCTGATTTCTGAACTTTTATTAAAAATTGCACCAGCTTTTGGGCCTTTTGTGCCGGGGAATTTTGCGGCGTCCCATTTTGCCAGGTACCTTCGCGGGTTAAAACGATGAGGGTCAATGCCTGATCATAAAGATGTGCTTTGGGAGCCGGCTCTTCTTTCCAGGAGCGAAACAGCCCGGAAGCCATCTGCTGCCCCAGGAGATAATTAACAGCCCGATTTTTGGCATTGGTATCGGGTAAAATTGAGGTAAACTCTGTTTGCCGCGGCCAACTGGCTGCCTGATCGGCCTGAAGATGGTCAATTTTCAGATTGCCACTGCCACCGCCTTTTTCCGGCGCCGGCCTTTTCACCACCACAAAAAAACGATTTATCTTCGACCAGTCGATGGTTTTCCGATTGGGATCGGGACCAATGGTGAAAAAATAGTAAAACATCTTTTTCGGAAACGGCAAATTTTTGAACCAGCGGTCGATGACATTCAATCCATCGACATTGAGCCCATAAAAAACGCCATTCACATCGGTGAACATCAGACTCATGACATTGGGAGTTCCGGTGCTGCCGAAGAGACTAATACCGAAAATATCTTTTTGCGACAGATCCACTGGCTGGGGAAATGCATATTTCGCCTGAACCCACTGCCCGGTTCCCAGATTCCAGTTGAACTGGATGGCATTATTGATAAATCCCGGCACAATGGTAATAGTTCCCGAAGCCCCCGGGTCTTTTTCCACGGTCCAGTTCGGCAGTTTCTCACCATCGATGAGCACCTGGCCGTTCCAGGCGGGGATTGGGGGTGTTTGGGAAAAGGCGATAGAAATGAATTGTAAAAATGATACGAGGAAAATAAATTGATTCAACTTCCTTTTTAATAATGACATATTTGATCCCCTCTGTTTAAAAATCTCGTTCTGCGGTTCTCCGGCGGAATGATTTCCTTCGTTCTGCGCTGAATCATAACCAACCAGATACCATAACAAAAATTGGCCTATAATTTTATCGCTGTCCACCTGAAGGGCGAAACCTCAGGCCCAACTAATTAAGGACGCTAAAGCGCCCTGAATACCACCAGCACCCTTCAGAATGCTTTTAGTATTTTAGCCTGAAAATTTATCTTCACGCAATTGGCGTTCTATTGAAATTTTGCTTTTTCAGTGCGCTACTCCAGAAGTGCAATGCCTTTTATGCATTTAACTGCATCGCATAAAAGCGATGCCCTCCTGACGTATTCAAATCTTCTTTTTTGGAGCACAGTTTTCTGACAGTTGGCTGATTTTTCAATGCATTCACGATAAACATCTTTCTTGAAACTGGCTATTCGATAATCAAGACCCCAAAAGTATCCATTCCCTTTGATATATCATAACGTTACTAAACATAAATTATAATTTGACACTTATTGCCAAACCATCCCGTAAGGGGACGATTGTTGTTAAGAAATGTTTATTGTCAAAAATCAATTTATTATAGCGTTGTATGCCTTCGGTATAAATATCATCAGGAGGTTCCACAATTTTACCATCCCACAGCACATTATCAGTAATTAAAACCCCTTGCCGACGCAACCGGGGAATAGCCAGATCAATTACCTGATAATAGTCTTGTTTATCAATATCATTGAATATGATATCAAAAGGCCCTTTATACTGTTGAATAATCTCCTGGGCATTACCAACATGAAATTCAATTTTTTCAGCGACACCGGCGCGTTCAAAATATTGAAGTGCCCGTTCGCGATTGGTTGGATCTCCGTCAGTACATATTACTTTTCCATCCGCCGGCAGTCCACGCGCAAACCAGATAGCAGAGTAACCAAATCCGGAACCCATTTCAAAAATATATTTTGCCCGTGTTATGATCGCCAATTGTAATAAAAAGGTTCCACAAAGTGGCCCGATGAGCGGAAAGTTTCTGCTTTCACCATCGCGTTCCATCTCTTCCAGAACTTCATCCCGTCTGGGAATTAAGCCGGACAAATACTCATTTATCCTCGGTTCTATGATACCGATCATTTTTTTCTCCTCTGTTCTAAGCATTTATTTTTAATTATTATACCGGAAACTCTTACAATGCTTTAGTCTAATAATTACAGTAAATTATCCATTTAAAACAGAAATGTAAATTTGAATAAATATGAAAATTTATGTAATATTGTTCCCCAAAATTGTATCATATTACAATTATCAGTGTAAAATTGGTTCCCGACGAAATTATATTCAGGAGAAATTGTTAATTTGCAGTGATGCTTCTTCATTTAGCTTGAGAGAGGGAAACGGATTTGAGCCGCAATTGGCATTCTTTTTTTAAAGTGGCAACCTTTTCCAGTCGTTTGTTCAATCGTTCCTGAACAGGACTATCGAGTGATATTGATTCAATTTTTTGGAAGTGAAAAAGCGATTTTTCATATTGGGCAAGATTCAGATGACTTTCACCCAATTTTTGATGACAAACGACCTCATTATAATGATTATTGAAATTTTCGCTGGCAATTGAATTTAGGATCGTGTTGTAATAATGAATTGCTTCCGTATATTTTTTATTTCGAAAATTAGCCTCGGCCAGGCACCATTTGAAATAGCGACTTTGCGGAAAGGCATTTTCACCGGTCGTAGCGACTTCGATTGCTTTATCATATTGTTTTAATTCAATGTAAATCCATGCCAGAGCATTAATGGCAGCAAAACGCGAATATTTCCCCTTTTCAATCGTTTTTTGAATCAGGCCAATCCCTTTTTCCCGTTCATCACTTATCAACGGTAGCCAGTTTAAAAATTGCATTTTTTGTGATTTCCAGAACAGGTAGCTCCCAATGCCCAGATAGGCATCATAAATAGTCGAGTCCAGCTTAACAGCCTTTTCGAGGGCCTCGATTCCGGCAGAAATATGCCAATATGCCGGCAGAATTTGATTTTTTTTTCCGGCATAGAAGGCGCGATAGCAATACGTACTGCCCAGATAAAATTGATTCATGGGATTTTGGGGCTCCCGATGAATAGCCTGTTTGGCAAAAAGTTCAGCTTGATCCAGGTGTTGAAAAAATTTATCCTTAAAATAATCGGTTTCATAATCCAGCATCTTCGATTGCAAAGTTGCGGCCATAAAAAGATAGCCCAGCGGGTGTGTCGGGTACCGTGTTATCATTTCGAGGCCGGTTGATTCGGCTTTTACATAATCTTGTTGAATCGTGAATTCGACACTTTGAATTAATAATGAATCCAAAGCACGCGGTAATTGTGTTTGAGCTGGTAGCCAATTTGAAACAAGAAAAAACAATAAAAGTGAGTAAAGAGCTCGTGGCGTATTCATACGCATTATCTGTCCTTGTCAATAATGAATTCATTGTCACAAAATTGACCATTTTTTAATAAATGAGTGAACGAAAATTGGTCAAAGATGACAAAAATATAAAAATTATGATCAAAATTGCAAAAAGAGCGCCAAAGCTCATCGGGATCATTCATAAAAAAAAGCCGCTGTTTAATGAAATCCCAAACAGCGGCTAATAAAATAGTACAAAATCTGATATTGCTAAGTTACCATTATCAAAAATATCGCGTTATCGGTCTTTTTTTCGTCGCCAGAGCGTCTTAAACCCGCGCATGAATCCCGAAATCAATCCAGCAAAATTTAAAACCGGCCGGACAAATTTTTCATCTAAAAGTGCCTCATAAGCCTGAACGCGATGGATAATATCCTCAATTTGGTGCATTTGCCGATTGACATTACCGGAGATTTCTTTTGCTTTGGATAAAATTACCGCGAATTCGTTACTAATATGCGGAATATGATATTTAATCAGCTCTGCAAGCTTAGCAACTTCAGTCGCCGCGCGGCCTACTTTTATCAGCACCGGAATCAAAACAAGCAAAAATAAACAGACAAAGCCGGCAACAATTACAATGGAAGCTTCAACCAGAGAAGACATGCGACCTCCCGATTAAAAATTCAGGGTCATTTTGGGGTCATCGACCCCTGTTATATAATTTTGGTAATTCGGCTCAGGCGGCTTCTTCTTCAGGTTTCACCTTTTTTTCACGAAATTTGTTGGCTTTTTCGGCAATGGTATCGGCGGTTTTAATAACAGTGTCTTTCACTTTTTGCGCCAGACCCTTACCAGATTCATACAATTCTTCAGGATCAACTTTAATTGATTTCAATTTTTGATCAATTTCCTGAAGTAAAATATCAGCTTTTTTACGACCTTCAGCCAGAATCTTGTCTGTTTTTTCGTGCAAATCTTTTAACGCTTCATCGGCATCATCTGCCAGATCATTCGTCCGACGTTTAATATCGGCCCGGAGTTCTCTACCGGATTTCGGCGCAAAAGCCAGCGCCACGATAGCGCCAACAATCCCGCCTATGATGGCCCCTTTTAAAAACGACAGGCCGTGTGAATATTCCTGGACTTTATCATTTTCCATAATTGCCTCCTTTTTATTTCTTTAAGAAATAGTCAGTTAATTAAATTAAAATATTGACATAAAGTTTCATTTTTTTAAAATTGCTACCATTTATTGAGCAAATTTATTATAAAGCCATAATTTTAGAAATTTCAAGCAACTGAGAATCAATGGGCTTCTTCCTGGTCCAGGTTTCTTCCAGTGGGGTAAAGGTGATCTGGTTGTTAACTTCCCCAACCATCACATCGGTTTTATTTTCGAGCAAGGCTTGAACCGCCGCATACCCCAATTTTGTTGCCAGGAGCCTGTCGGTACCATTCGGTGCCCCGCCGCGTTGAATATGTCCCAATACAGAGACCCGAAAATCGATGCCAGTACGTTCCTTTACTTTCTGGGCCAGTTCAATCGTATCGCCGGGCTGTTTTCCTTCTGCTACCACAACCAAAAGGCTGGTTTTGCCCTTTTGTCTGGCTTGAATGAGATATTCACTTAAATCGGTAATTTCCATTTTATTTTCTGGTAAAAGAATTTTTTCCGCGCCACCGGCCACTCCAACATTCAATCCTATAAATCCGGAAGAATGTCCCATTACTTCCACATAAAAAAGGCGATCGTGCGAATCGGCCGTATCCCGAATTTTATCAATCATCAAAATTGCTGTATCCACCGCAGTGTCATAACCAAGCGTGCTATCCGTCCCATACAAATCGTTATCAATTGTCCCCGGGATCCCGACTATTGGAATGTTTGCTTCCAAATAAAGCGCATGTGCACCCCGAAAACTGCCATCCCCTCCAATAACTATCAGTCCATCAATGTTATTGGCCTTGAGGATTCGCCCGGCTTTTTCCCGACCTTCACGGGTGTGCATTTCTTTACACCGGGAGGTTTTAATAATGGTACCACCCTTCTGAATAATATTGGATACCGAGCGGCGATCCAGTTCAACAAACTCCTGATTGAGTAATCCGGCATAGCCTCTCATGATTCCACTGACTTTACAACCACGATAAATCGCCGTTCGAACCACCGCCCGAACGCAGGCATTCATCCCTGGCGCATCTCCACCGCTGGTTAAAACGCCAATTCGAGTAATCATCTGTTAAACTCCTTTTTATTTAAATTTACAGCTTCGGTAGATTGTTTTAATCTTAATTTCAGAACAAGGATTAACGATTTGTGATTTAAAAAGTTAAACTGGTATTTTTCGGCCATCAAAAATCGTTATTCATCTATCGGTTATCAATTTCAGCAAAAATTTAGTGCTGTAATCGTTTTGAGTTCTGCATCAATCTTAAAGCTTAATTTGATGTGTCCACGCTAAAAAGGTTTTTTTTTGTCATGCTGAACAGAGGGAAATATCTACATTTTTCAAAAATTTAAGAGATGCTTAGGATGACAGATATTTACCTTCTTAGAGCCGACTCATTTAATCATTTCAAGAAATTCAGTTTCATTTATCATCTTAATTCCTAATTTTTGGGCTTTTTCAACCTTGGAGCCAGGCTCTTCACCAACAACCAGATAATCAACATTTTTACTTACTGAATTCGCAATTTTTGCCCCATGGGATTCAACCAGATTTTGCGCCTGATTTCGGGACATATTTTGCAATGTTCCGGTAAATAGGAACGTCAAATCTTTGAATCGGCCGGACTTTTCTACTTTTGCAGTCTCAAATTCAACACCGGCAGCTTTTAAGCGTTCAATTATTCTTAAATTTTCAGGTGATGAAAAAAATTGGATAACACTTTCAGCAGATTGCGGCCCGATCCCGTTTATCTGAATTAAGTCATCATAAGTGGCTTGCTGGATTTTCGGAAAAGTACCGAGGTTTTCCACCAGCAAGGCCGCTGTCGTTTCTCCGACGTAGCGAATTCCCAGCGCGAACAGAATTCGGGCTAATCCGCGCGTTTTACTGGCCTGAATGGATTCAACCAGATTCTGTGCTGATTTTTTAGCAAATCGCTCCATCCGAATAAGTTGATCTTCGGTAATACTATATAAATCAGCAACATTTTTAATCAGCCCTGCATCCACAAATTGGTTGACAATTTTATCACCCAGTCCATCAATGTCCATGGCACGTTTGCCGGCAAAATGTTTTATCCCTTCCTTCAATTGTGCGGGGCAGGAAAGATTTTGACAGCGGTGTGCCGCCTCACCTTCAACCCGAACCACCAGAGAGCCACAGACTGGACATTCTTTCGGGATCGTGAAGGGAATTTCATTTCCTGTTCGCCGGCTTTCAATGACCTTCACCACCTCCGGAATAACATCACCCGCCCGCTGGATAACCACCCAGTCGCCAATCCGAACATCTTTGCGGTCGATTTCGTCCTGATTATGGAGGGTTGCGCGGCTGACTTCCACCCCCCCCACCTTCACGGGTTTCATAATCGCCACAGGCGTCAAAGTTCCGGTGCGCCCCACCTGTACCACAATATTTTCAATCTGCGTCACTTCCTGTTGGGCTTTAAATTTATAGGCAATGGCATACCGTGGACTACGGCTTTTAATGCCTAATTCGCGTTGAAAATCAAATCGATTGACTTTGATAACAATCCCGTCAATTTCGTACGGTAATTTTGCACGCCGGGTTTCCATTTCCCGATAATAATCCAGCAGCGCTTCAATTCCCGGACAGATACGAATGTAAGGATTAACTTTTAATCCCCATTTTTTAAACATTTGCAAAAGATCGGCCTGCGTATTGACTTCTGCTCCGATTATCTGGCCATTACCATAACAAAATATATCAAGCGGACGACTTGCCGTAATCGCGGAATCCAATTGTCGTAATGATCCTGCGGCTGCATTTCGGGGATTGGCAAATAATGGTTCGCCGGCGAATTCACGTTGCCGATTAAGTGCCTGAAATGAGTCGATGGGCAGAATGACTTCGCCACGGACTTCCAACCGGGTTGGAATTGGAATTTCACTTTCGCGTAATCGCAATGGAATGGATTTAATTGTTCTGAGATTGGTGGTGATATTTTCACCATTAAAACCATCTCCACGGGTGGAACCCTGAATAAATACACCATTTTCATAAACCAATTCCACAGCCAATCCATCCAGCTTTGGTTCAGCAATATATTCGATTTTCGAATGTGATCCCAACAATTTTCTAACCCGCCCGTCAAAGTCGCGTAGTTCGCCATCCTCAAAAGCATTATCCAGACTGAGCATGGGGATCGTATGGCTGATCGTTTCGAAAGCATCCAACGGCGGTGCTCCTACCCGCTGTGAAGGCGAATCGAGGGTAACAAATTCTGGAAATTCCGCCTCAAGCTTTTGTAATTGACGCATCAGTTCATCATAGCCGGCATCTGAAATTTCAGGATCATCCAGTATATAATATCGATAATTATGATAATGAATTTTTTCACGTAATGTCAAAATCTCTTGATGTGCATTTTCTCGTGTCATGTACACCCCTGAAAATTGCCAAATTAAAAAACGAGTAAAATTTTCGCAAGCACCCTTGTTGCGTCAAAGCCATCGTAGTTTCAGAATAGAGTCAAAACATACCTTTTAAAATTAATAAAAAAATGTCACAAAGTCAATATAAATAATTTTTTGACTCAATTCATTATCTGAACAAAAAATCATCATCGACCCGAACAAAATTGAAAACTGAATGGTCCAAATCTATGAATCTTTACCCTGTGTTTTATTTATCAGGTTTCAGAAAATGTGCTTGACTTTTTGGATATTTATGTTATTTTATACGAATATTTCTTAATCAGTCCATTATTGAGAAATCAGTTCCGAGACAGTAGGTGAATAAAATACATATTCAGTACCTGTCTGCCGAAACGAATATTTGAATTTCAGGTATAAATGCTATATCTCAGAATCGGGAGATGCATCTAAGATGTCCCGAAGGGAAAGTTACGAATGCTAATAATCGCCGTATTTAGTTTTTTTTACTGGTTTTTTCTTTCTATTCCAGTAGGAGCCATTCAAATTGAGATAGCTCGCCGGGCTTTTAACGGCTATCTTAAATCGGCTATTGCGATTATTATCGGTTCGGTTGTTTCAGATTTTATTTATGGAATTGTGGCTTTATTAGGCGTATTCCAATTTTTAGCAATTCCGCAAATCCGCCCTTTCTTCTGGCTCTTTGGCGCGATACTCCTCTCTGTACTGGGCATACTGGCTATTCGTAATTTTTTTCACCCGCACGAAGTCACTCATTCGACCAGCCTGCTGACCAAAAAACGCTACTCCTTGATTACAGGCTTTTTGGTGGCAGCCAGCAATCCACTTATCATAATAGGGTGGATCACGGGTGCTGAAGTTGCCCGTCGAATTGGTGTTATGCATTATAGCGGTTTCTACAACCTCGCGGTGTTTATTATCGCCGGGACATTGGGATTAGGCGTTTATTTGCTGCTGATTGCCCTTATTTTATATCGACTCCGACATTTTCTTTCTGAACGCGTCATCCGGATTACTTCTTTAATTTTCGGACTGGTTCTCATTGCTCTTGGAATCTACTTTTTAGTCGAAGCTATCCTGGAACTTGCCGGATACCACTCAAATCTGCCACTGAATGGCTCCGTAACTTTCATCCATACGCTAACAAATTTTAGTAACTGAATTTCTACCAACAAATTTAATAAAATTTAATTTTTTTAACATGATATGTCTCACAAAATTTTCTCGATCATGAAATTAATTTAAAACCATCAAATTGACCCGTGATCGAAAAATATGCTTGCACTTTAAATCAGAATAATTTATCTTTTTAGTAAGCCGGGTTCGACTAGAATTTTTGCCATGCCCTGATTTATTTTAAAAAATTTACTGATTTATAATTTTCATATAACGAATTGATTTTTATAGTGATAAGGTTATAATTAAAACAAAAAAACACGAGGGCATCCGGAAAATTCAGGTCTATCCGCCCTGAAATTGCTGTCGCAAAATCAGTCATATTTATTAAAATCCGATTTAGAAATTTCATTTTATTGCTAAGCGACCCATTCTCGCTATGTCAGAAAATAAACGTAACCGCTACGACCATAAAGATTCATTAGAAATCGGCGAAAAGGCTGAAAAACTTTTCTTAAAAATTGCCGTTCAAAAAGGATGGAAAGTAACTCCGGCCCCTTCCAGAAGTAATATTGACGACCATTGGGACTTTCTGCTGGAAAAAGGGGATAAAAAATTCACTATTGACGTTAAAGCAATGAAACGATTGCGGCGTCAGGATCAAGCGGTACAGGATGAATGGCTCTGGATTGAGCTACATGGGGTGCGAATGCAGGATCCGGGTTGGTTACTGGCAGGCAAAGCCGACCTGATCGCTTTTGAAAAGAAAAATTCTTTTTTAATTGTAAAACGAACCGATTTAATTAAATTCTTGCCACAACTGGTTGATTTCAATAAAACCGTAAATCGCGCCTGCGATGCCCAATATCGAATTTACAGTCGGGAAAATCGTCCTGACAAAATTACGCTTATCGAAACCGAAAAATTAAAATCCATTCAATGGGTTGAATGGTTCAAATAATAGCCGGAGCATGTTAAATGACCTTTACCGAGAACCACCTCTACTTTAAACATGATAATCAGTCCATTTATCATGATGATTTTCTTGCAACCAAAATTTTTCCTGCCGATAGTATTGATCTGATAGTCACTTCACCGCCTTATAATGTCGATATTCAGTACAATTCATATAATGATGAAATAACTTACGAAATGTATCTGGAATTTACCCGCGAGTGGATATCAAAAGCATTCGAAATTACCAAACCTGACGGCCGTTTTTGTTTAAATGTTCCGCTTGATAAAAATAAAGGAGGTCAGCAAAGTGTTTGTGCCGATATTACGACTATTTCCAAGCAAATAGGTTGGAAGTATCATTCCACTATCATCTGGAACGAGCAAAACATCTCCCGCCGGACGGCCTGGGGATCCTGGTTAAGTGCCTCGGCGCCGTACGTGATTGCGCCGGTTGAAGTTATTATCGTTCTTTTTAAAGAATCCTGGAAAAAACTGGGAGGAAGCCGGGAAAATAATATTACCCGCGAAGAGTTTATGCAATGGACCAATGGCGTTTGGACATTTAATGGTGAAACCAAAAAACGGGCAGGACATCCGGCTCCATTTCCGGTAGAACTTCCCCGAAGATGTATCAAACTTTTCTCTTTTGTAGGGGATACTGTCCTTGATCCATTTTCGGGGAGTGGATCGACACTTCTGGCTTGCAAAGAAAATAATCGAACGGGCGTTGGTGTTGAAATCGATCAACACTACTGTGAAGTTGCTAAAAATAGAATATTAACCTGGGGACAAATTACCTCACCGAAACGAACAAGGAGACGAAAAGTTGAAAATTGATCTGATGAATAAGGTTGCGTTAATTACCGGTGCCAGTACCGGCATTGGCCGGTCCACCGCCCGGATGATGGCCGAATGTGGCGCAAAAGTTGTGGTTCATTATAATTCAAGTGAGGAAGCGGCTTACCAGATAGTTGGCGAAATAACAGCCGGTGGTGGGGACGCACTTGCGGTCAAGGCTGATGTGACAAACAAAAATGAAATCGGGGCAATGGTTCAACAAGTCGTGAAAAAATTTGGTCCAAAAATTGATATTTTGGTCAATAATGCCGGCGGCCTGGTACAGCGAATGCCGATTTCAGAAATTTCCGAGGCAGTTATCGATGAAGTTTTCGACTTAAATGTGAAAAGTGTCCTGCTGGTGACGCAGGCGGTGCTGCCTTACATGGAAAAGGGCGGCCGAATTATTAATATTTCATCAATTGCAGCAAGAAATGGAGGCGGAACCGGTGCCGTCATATATGCCGCCGCAAAAGGTGCCGTCAATACCATGACGCGGGGAATGGCGAAAGAATTAATTAATCGGGGAATTCTGGTCAATGCGGTAGGGCCCGGGGTTATTCGGACACCTTTTCATGATAAATACACGACACCGGAAAATTATCAATCCATGCTCAAAACCATTCCGCTGGAGCGTGATGGCCAACCGGAAGAAATTGCCAGTGCCATCATTTTTCTGGCTTCTGAACACGCTTCATTTTTTGTGGGTGAAGTTCTGGATGTGAATGGTGGTGCTTGGATGGGATAATTTTGGAAATGGTATATGCGGCATAATTCAATAAATATTAAATACTTACTGAATACAATGCGGCGTTTACGTTTCACATATAACGCATCACGTATGATATCAAAAAGGTTTTCCACTCAATTATTCAAGTATCGAAAACTATAAAAATAAAGCGTTATCATGAGTCGACAAAAGAAAAAAATATTTGTTCTGGACACAAATGTTATCCTTCACGATAGTTCATGCATCTATCGTTTTGAAGAAAATGATATTGTAATACCAGTGACCGTTCTGGAAGAACTTGATCAGTTTAAACGGGGTCATGAAATTTTAAACTTTCATGCCCGGGAATTTTTACGGACACTGGATTCGCTAAGCGGAGATACGCTTTTTAGCGAAGGAGTTCCCATCGCGCCGGAGCTGGGGAAAATGATGATTCGCCTGGAACGAAAATTTCACGATGCATTAGCTTTAAATTTTTCTGACCAGAAAGCCGATCATCATGTCCTGAATGTTGCCTACCATTTAGCTCAGGATCAGCCGCAACAGCAAATAATTCTGGTTTCAAAAGATGTCAATTTACGGATGAAAGCCAAATCAGTGGGTTTGATGGCGCAGGATTATAAAAATGATCAGGTGAAGGATATTTCCGCACTCTACACTGGCAAACGAATCCTGGAAGATGTTCCGGAAACAACAATTAAGCAATTGTATGACATTCCATTTGAATTTGATAAATCGCAGCTCAATCTTGATCCACCGCTCACGTCGAACGAATATTTGATTTTACGTGGGGGTAAAATGTCGGCGTTGGGTGTTTATGACCAGACGACAGAAAGAATTCGGCGGGTTGATAAAATCGATGCCTTTGGAATAACGCCGCGGAACGCTGAACAGGCATTTGCGCTCGATGCATTGATGAATAATGATATTCAATTGGTAAGTATCACCGGAAAAGCAGGTACCGGAAAAACCCTGCTCGCGCTGGCCGCTGCTTTGCAAAAGAAAAAATATTATCGTCAAATCTTTCTGGCACGTCCAATTGTTCCGCTCAGTAACCGTGATATTGGGTATCTTCCCGGTGAAATCAAAGCCAAACTGGATCCTTATATGCAGCCGCTTTACGATAATCTGGGTGTTATTGAAACTCAATTGACCAAATCTGAAAATAAACACAAAACATTTGATAAGTTGCTGGAAGATGAAAAATTGGTTATTTCTCCATTGGCTTATATTCGTGGTCGGAGTCTGGTGAATATTTATTTTATTGTGGATGAAGCCCAGAATTTAACCCCGCATGAAGTGAAAACAATTATTACCCGGGCCGGCGAAAACACAAAAATCGTTTTTACAGGCGATATTTTTCAGATTGATCACCCCTATCTTGATAGCCATTCAAATGGACTAAGCTATCTGATCGAAAAGATGCAGCGCCAATCAATTTACGCGCATATCAATCTCGAAAAAGGTGAACGTTCAAAGCTTGCAGAGTTGGCGAGTAATTTATTGTAACTAGAATCGGGCCATTTAGTGGGCTGTATTTGATTTTATTCTTTCGAAAAGATGCTTCATGATTCGTTTTGTTTTTGTATACCTTTGTTTGTCTCATAACTGTCAGATTACGTAACCGATCACCGGGTGAAAGCAAACAATTTTCATTTTTTGTGTCCAGGGCAGCGGTGGATAAAGTCTGCCAGAATATTCTCAAGCCGACGGCGCCTCATCAAAAGATCAGCTTTGCTGAAAAGGGTGAACACTTTATTCAATGTTGTCATCCGACATTGTCGCTGAAAAAGATTGCGAAAGATAACGTTGGCTGGATTTGACCCATCCGGTTGGTTGCGGTAACCCCTTCTTCACCTTGGTAATCCGCCAAATCCGGGACACCCCCAACCTTATTCCCGTATTGGTGATGATAATCAAATGAAGCAATCAGGTCATAAG